>JACKCJ010000049.1 GCA_020634075.1 Dehalococcoidia bacterium
CGTGAAGTGGAAAGAGGCCGGGCTCCTCAAGCCCGCCGTCCTCAAGCCGCTGCTCGCCACCATCGAGAAGGGGCTCGTCCTGCGCAGGCTCGGGCGGCTCGAGGACGGGGACCAGCAGGCGCTGCGTGGGGTGCTCGACGACATCCTCGGCGAGTAGAAGCCGTCCAAAAGGTTCAAGTTCCTGGCGGGTCCGTCACACCTGGAGTCATATCACTTCACAGAAGCTGTTCCGGGTCATCCGTCGGATGACCTCGTTCCGCATCAAAGGCACGCAGGATTCGGCCGAGAACCTCCTCCTTATCACGCCCCTGATTCTCGTATGCCTTCGAAACATGGCGTGCGAGATCGACCAACATGAGTCCCCACGCCGCAGGGTCATCCCAGAGATTGCCGCTCAGGCTCACCTGCTGCTTGTTGTCGACGATCCAGATCCGTGCCAGCTCCATTGCACGTGATGCCGCGTGAATCCCGGCCGGTGGCGCAAGTTCCTTGACCTCACCCATCTCACTTGTCCCCATCCAGAAGGTCCTTGCGATTGGGCCCAATTGGATCCCTCTTGTTGGACACTCGATCCGACTTGCTCGCAGGCACGCCTCCAGTCTTCTCCTGGATCCTCTGATGCTCAGCAACCTCCCTCGCCGTCTTCCCGCCGGGAACTTCAGTGCGAAACTCGTGCCCGTATTCGTCCTCGGGGAAGGACACGCATATAACGGGAGGCAGAACCGCTCGCACGAGCATCTCAATGCTGGCCACCGCCTGAATGCCCCCCGGGTAGGACAGGGTTCGGCTCCTCAGGCGCGAGGACTCGCAGCGCGCCGCGCCGCGTCCGCGAGCACTGTCCCATTCGAGTGGAAATCGGACCTTGGTGTCCCCGAGGTCCCCGCCGGATCGCCGATCCTGGCCATCCTGTGCTCAGGTCCCATTTCCTGAAGCATGCGACCCTCTCCCGCAGGCCCTTCCGGTCGGGCAGGATCGTAGCGCCGAGTCGCGATCCCGCCTACCCCGTGGACGCTCATCTTCCGATGAGCCGTTCCCGAAGACCGGTGCCTCTACCTCATGGACCCCCGTCACCGTTACAAACGGCGCATTGGAACGGTGAATCCGGACCCTCCCAAAGTCGCCGAAGCGCCCAACGGAGCCGTCCTGGGCGCGTGAATGGCCCATTCTATATGGTGGACAAATCGGCCGAGCCGGGGGCTAAACGGGTCCCAACGGTCAGGATGCCTCGAATCGGCGAATGGCGCCGTTCTACGCGACTCGACGATTCCACGTTCTGGACGTCGTCCGGCCGCCGTGGACGCCAGTTCTCGCGACCCACGCTTCGCTCATCTTCCTGTCGACGAGCCCTCGGCCGCGGGATCCAGGCGATCGAGGTACCTCGATCACGATGCGGGGGCTTGCGTTCGCCCGGCCCGACCCCTAACATTCACCGAACAAATCCAGATCCACCGGGCACCCCTCCAAGACCCCTCCAAGCGCGGCGACGGCGCCGCGACCCTCCAAGTCAACTCCAAGGCCCGGAGTACCAGGGACTTCGCCGTCCCGGGAGTTGACTCATGCCTTCGAAGCGTTCGTCGTCCTCGGCCGTCGCCGAGGCTCCTCTCTCCGCCGCCGATGTCCCCTGGATCCACCCGGAGCTGGCCGCCTCGGCGATCGCGGCGGGCGGCGCCGGCGGGCTCGGGCTGATCGCGGTCTCCGACCTCGCCAACGACCCCTCGAACGTCCGCCGCCACGGGGAGAAGAACCACGAGGCGACGCGGGCCTCTTTGAGGAAGTTCGGCCAGCGGACGCCGATCGTCGTCCAGAAGCAGGGGATGGTCGTCCGCGCCGGCAACGACCGCCTGGCGATCTTCCGCGAGGAGGGCTGGACGCACATCGTCGCGCTCGTGGTCAACGAGAACGACGTCGAGGCGACCGCCTACGCGATCGCGGACAACCGGACCGGAGAACTCGCGGAGTGGGATGACGACGCGCTCGCGCGGCAGCTCGACGCGCTCCAGAAGCAGGGGATCGACCTCGATGGCCTCGGGTTCGACCTGGATGACCTCGACGAGCTGGATCTCGGCGAACTCGTGCCCGACGCGGACCTCGACGACAACGGGCCGGAGGAGCCTCCGGTCAAGCCGGTCTCCCGGTCAGGTGACCTGTGGATCCTCGGCGATCATCGGCTGCTCTGCGGGGACTCGACGAACCCCGACGACGTCGCGCGCGTCCTCGCGGGTGACCGGCCGCCGCTGCTTTCGACGGACCCGCCCTACTGCGTGAACTACACCGGGGCCGACCGGCCGGCGGGGGTCGACGGGAAGCCGTCGGGCAAGGACTGGTCGCACGTCTACCGCGAGGTCGACATCAAGGACCTCGGAGAGTTCCTCGACGGCGTCTTGGCCGCGTGTCTGCCGTTCGTCGCGGAGGACGCCCCGATCTACATGTGGCACGCGCACGTCCAGCAGCCGACGATCGCGGCCGCGTTCGAGCGGCACGACCTGCTTCTCCACCAGGTCGTGGTCTGGGTGAAGCCCTGCGCGGTGTTCGGGCACAGCTACTTCCGCTGGCGGCACGAGCCCTGCGCCTTCGGCTGGCGGAAGGGCCACAAGCCGACGCACGGGACGGCGCAGCTCGACACGGTCTGGGAGGCCGACTGGGAGGGCAAGGCCCGCGTCGTGGGGAACGAGCACCCGTGTCTCCACCCGGACGCGCTCGTGCTCACCGACGCGGGGTACCGGCCGATCCATGACATACAGGTCGGCGCGCGCGTGCTCGCGGCAGATGGTGCGTTTCACACGGTCACGGACGTGTCCGCGCACGCCTACCACTCGCCCGAGCTGATCCAGATCGTCGCGAAGGGGGGAAACGCGCCGACCCTCGCATCCGACAACCATCCCTTCCTCATCTGGCGTCCGGAGCGGGTCGGGCGCCGCGTGAAGTCGGGGGAGGTAGCCTGGGTTCGGGCGGACGAGATCCAGGTTGGCGACTACACGATGACGCCCGTCCTCGCCGAAACGGATGAAGACCCGTTCGCCGATCGCGACCAGGACTACTGGTACCTCTTCGGCCTGTATCTCGCCCAAGGGAGCCTCCAGAAGGCTGGTCACGGCGAGAACCGGTACCCGACCTTCGCGCTCCACAAGAAGCGACAGGACATCGTCAACCGGATCACGACGCACTTCGCGTCCGTCAGCGAGTACGACTCGAACGATTATGGTGTCCTCTCGTCGGGCCTGACGGTCATGGCCTTCGATCCCGAAGCCGGCGCCGAGTTCGAACGGCTCGGCAGCAAGCTCGCCCACGCGAAGAGACTCGCTCCTGAGGTCTTCCTGCTGCCACGCGAGAAACGCCTCGCCGTTTTGCGGGGCTGGCTCAACGGGGATGGCTGCCAAGTCCATGGCCGCGACTACTGGCAGGGAAAGACCGTCTCCCCAGACCTCGCTGCTCACTTGGCCCTGCTCGCAGAGTCTGTCGGCTACAAGGCCAACGTCTTCCGGTACGAACCGGCGGAAGAGCCGGTGTTCATCGAGGGGCGTCGCATCCGGAACCGGCAGGCGGTCTACCACCTCTACTTCTACGACCGGGACACGATGGAGCGCGGCAACAGGATTCCCCACGTGGAACACGAGGGCCGCACGTACACCCTCCGGTACGTCAAGGGCATCGATCGCGTGCCCTACGAGGGCGACGTGTGGAACCTGTCCGTGGAGGGCAACCCGACGTTCCAGACCGCGGTGGGCATGAGCCACAACACGCAAAAGCCCCTGCGGCTCTTCGAGATCCCGATGGAGCTG
>JACKCJ010000005.1 GCA_020634075.1 Dehalococcoidia bacterium
TCGAGGCGATCTGGGGCTCGGTCTACGTGTCCGACGCGGCGCTCGCGACCCGCATCAAGGAAGCGCGGCGCGCCCTCGGTGACGACGGCACGACGCAGTGGGCCATCCGCACGATCCACCGTCGGGGCTACCGCTTCGTCGTGGAGGTCGAGGATGGAGGCGCAGGCGAAGCTGGCGTCGGCGCGCCCGTCCCGTCTTCCTCTCCCCCTGCCCCCAGGCCGATGTCTCGCGTCGAGCCTCAGACAACCGTGGCCGTCGGGCGCGACGCGGAGCTGGAACGACTCATCGAGCACTGCGAGGCGGCAGCGCGGGGCGGCACCCAGGTCGTGTTCATCGCGGGCGAAGCGGGGATCGGGAAGTCCACGCTCGTGGCGGAGTTCCTGCAGCTCGTCGGGGCGGCCGAGGATGTCCTCGTCGGGCGCGGACAGTGCATCGAGGGGCATGGCAGCGCCGAGGCGTATCTGCCGTTCCTCGACGCGATCGGGCAGCTCGCCAGCGGGCCTCGAGGATCCATCGCTGCGCACGCCCTGCAGCAGGAAGCCCCGACGTGGCTCCTCCACCTGCCCGGGCTGAGCAGCGGCGATCAGCCAATGCCCGAAGCGCTGCTGACGCGCGAGCGGATGCTGCGCGAGCTCACCGGCGCCCTCGACCGCATGGGTGCGGAACATCGCGTGGTGATCTCGCTGGAGGACCTGCACTGGTCGGACCACTCGACGCTGGACGCGCTGGAGATGCTGGCGCGACGCAGTTCCAGTGCCCGCGTGCTCATCCTCGCCACGGTGCGGACGGGGGACGCGGTGAGTGGCGCCCACCCCGTCCACGGCCTGATGAGCGAGCTGACCGCGCGCGGGCATGCCTCGACGATCCAGCTCGGGCCGCTCGACCCGGCGGCCGTCCGGACGCTCGTCGAGCGGCGCGCCCCGGAGGTCGCCACGGACGCCGTGGCGGAAGCCGTCGCTGCCCGCTGCGGCGGGAACCCGCTGTTCGCGACGAGCCTCATCGAGCACTGGCGCGGCGCCGGTGGCGCCATCCCCTCCTTCGACGATGTCCCGGAGTCGCTGCGGCAGCTCGTGGGACGCCAGCTCGAGCACGTCTCGGACGACCAGCGTCGCGTCATGGAGGCGGCTGCCGTGGCCGGCGACACGCTGACGCCCGCAGTCGTCGCGGCGATCAGCGACCTGGACCTCGAGAGCGTGGAGGAAATCCTCGACGGCTGCGCGCGGAAGGGGCAGTTCCTCCGCCGCCGCGGCGCCTTCGAGTGGCCGAACGGCGACCTCGAGGACGAGTACCAGTTCATCCATAGCCTCTTCCGGGAGACCGCCCTCGCCGCGCTCCCCCTCGGTCGTCGCGCGCGCATGCACCGCGCCGCCGGCGAAGCGCTCGTGGAACGGCTCGGGGGCGAGGCGAACCAGCACATCGACGAGATCGCCGACCACTTCGTGCAGGGTGGTGATGCCGACCGCGCCGTGCCGGCCCTCCTGCAGGCCGCCCGTCGCGCCCGATCTCGCTCCGCGCAGCGCGAGGCACGCGCGGCCGTGGATCGAGCAATCGCGCTGCTGCCGCGCATCGCGGACGACACCGAACGCGTCCGCCTCGAGATCGCGTGCCGCACGATGGCCGGGGCGGTCGCGGTCGCCCTCGACGGCTGGGCCGCGCCCTCGATCCAGGAGGCATACGAGCGGGCCCTGGAGTTGGTGCGTCAGACCGACGACCGCGAGCTGATCCGCGAGATCCTCTCGGGACTCGCGACGAGCCACGAGTTCCGCGGCGAGTACGAGCTGTCGCAACAGATCATCACGGAGCAGATCAGGCTCGTCCCGCCGGGGACGCCTCCGCCCCCCGAGTCCCACGAGCTCCTCGCCTGCTCACTCTTCCACCAGGGCCTCCTGCGGGAATCGTTCGAGGAGGCCACGACCGGCCTGCGGATCGCGACGTCGACGAACCCGCCGCCGTTCCACACCGCCTACGGCGAACACCCGGCGACTGCCTGTCGGATGTGGCGGGCGCAGTCGCTCTGGTTCCTCGGACAGGTGCGGCAGGCCATGGGCGAGGTCCGGGAGGCGATCGAGACGGCTCCCGACGAGCTGAGCCTCCTCCATGCACACTCGCACGCCGGGATGATTGCCCAGTACTCCGGCGAGGTGGAGACCACGCGCGAACACGCGCGGCAGATGTTCGCGCTCGCGCAGACGCTGGGCTTCGAGTCGCACGAGGTCGAGAGCGGGCTGCTGCGAGCGTGGGCCGAAGCGCGCGACGGTTACGTGCCGGCGCTCCCGCTGCTGGAGCGGGCCGTGAACGTCTACCGCTCGTCGGGGATGCGCATGGACCTGCCCTGGGTGTTGAGCGTCCTCGCGGACGGATACCTCGCTCACGATCGCGTCGAAGATGCCGAGGGCGCGCTCAACGAAGCGTTCGCCGTCCGCGACCCCGGGCGTGGCTACATCTACGAGCCGGAGATGTGGCGACTGCGCGGCCGGATCGCCGAGCGCCGTGAGCATCCGGAGCTGGCGCTGGAACACTACCGCCGCGGCGCCGACACGGCCCGATCTCACGAGGCACACACCTCCGAGATGCGGGCGCTCATCGACATCCTGACGCTCGAGCACGACGAGCACGCCGCCGAGCGCGCGGCAGAGCTCCTGGTGGAGCTCAGCGAGGACGGCTACCAGCCCGACCTCGTGCGCGCGCGAGAGCTGCTCGGCCACCGCTAGGCGCGCGCCGGGCGAGCGCCCACAACTTCCTCAGGCCTTCCGCAACTCCTCCTCAAGCCTCCCCGGGGGCGTCTCCGTAGCGTGACGTCATCACATCAACGCGCCCGTCCGCACCGCGGAGGGGCCACTCGGGAGGAGACCCCAATGACCCAGATCAGCCAGGAGCCGAAGGTGGGCGTCCGCAACGGCGTGGACACCGTCGCGCTGTTCGAGACCATCAACGTGGTCAAGGAGAACCCGGAGCTCGGGCGCGCCCAGTTCCGCGCGACCAACCAGTGGGTGAGCGGCACGCACAGCCGCGGCACCATCAGCACCTTCTTCGCGGCCGGCGGCGAGCAGCAGCACATCCGCGAGACGGTGCTCGACGCGGACCACCCGACGGTGCTCGTCGGCTCCGACCAGGGCCCGACGCCCGTGGAGTACCTGCTGCACGCCCTCGCGGCCTGCCTCACCGCCGGCATCGGCAACATCGCCGCCGCCCGCGGCGTGAAGCTCAACGCCGTCGAATCGAGCGTGGAGGGTGACGCCGACCTGCGCGGCATCCTCGGCCTCGCCGACGACGTCCGCAACGGCTTCAGCAACGTCCGCGTCCGCTTCAGCATCGACGCCGATGCCGACGAGGACACCATCCGTCAGATCGTCGAGCGCTCTCGAGCGCGCTCGGCCGTCTTCGACGTCATCACCAACGGAGTCCCGGTCTCGATCGACATCGAGGCGCGGTAGGCGGCGGCGCGGTCGCCGGCCTCCCGGAGCTTCCGGAGAGCTCGGCGGCCGCGCCGTCCGCGATTCATCGCGAGAGATCGCGAGGAGAACCGGTCATGCGCAACACACCATCCAGTCAGTTCGACGTCGTCGTCACCGGCGGCGGAATCGCGGGGTCGACCGCCGCGATCCTGCTCGCCCGCGCCGGCGCCTCCGTAGCCGTGGTGGAGCGCACCGCCGTCTTCCGCGACCGCGTCCGCGGTGAGTGGCTCGCTCCCTGGGGGGCGGCGGAGGTCCGGCGGCTCGGCCTCGGCGAGGTATTCGAGCGCGCCGGAGCGCACTCGCTGCCGTGGAATGTGAGCCGCTCCGGGAGGCCGCGCTACCAGGCGACCCCCGAGGGGGACGTCCCGCTGACGTTCTCGCACCCGCGCGTACAGGAGGAGCTCCTCGCGGAAGCACGGAGCGCCGGCGCTACCGTCATCCGCCCCGCGCTCGTCGAGGCCGTCGCGCCGCGGCAGCACGGACATGGGCCATCGGTGACCATCCAGCGCCAGGGACGGCGCGAGGTGCTCCGTGCCTCGCTCGTCGTCGGCGCGGACGGCCGCTCGTCGCTCGCGCGGAAGGTCGCGGGACTGGCGGAGCACACGCACCGATCCTCGCGGATGCTCGCCGGTGTCCTCCTCGGAAACGTGGGTGGTCCGGGCGACCGCAGCCACTTCCTGATCCGACCGCGCGGCGAGGGACTGACGATGATCTACCCGCGTGGCGATGGCTACGCGCGCGGCTACGTGTTCCTGCCGGACGCGACCGAGGCCGACTTCCGCGGCCCCGACGGCTTCGCCTTCTTCATGGAAGCGGCACGCGCCTCGGGCATCCCGGAGGACGTCCTGGAGCACGTGACCCAGGAAGGCCCGCTCGCCGGCTTCGTGGCGGATGACTCGTGGGTCGACCACCCGTACCGCGACGGGCTCGCCCTCGTCGGCGACGCGGCCGGCGTCAGCGATCCGACGTGGGGCATGGGCATGTCGCTCGCGCTCCTCGACGCCCGGACGCTGGCGGAGGCGTGGATCGCGGAGGGCGCCGTGGAGCCGGCCGGGCACCACTACGCGGAACAGCGCGATCGGTACTACCGGACCGTCCGCACCGTCGAGAACTGGCAGTCGGACCTGCTGTTCTCACCGGGCGAGGAAGCCGACCAGCGCCGGCTCCGGGCAGCTCGGGGCTGGTCGCAGGACCCGACCCGGTTCCCGGACCTGAACGGGCGTGGCCCGGACCTCGAGACCAGCGAGGCGGCCTACCGGCGGTTCCTCGGGCTGGACGACGTCGCGCTCCGATACGCCGGCGAGCCGGTGACCGCGTAGCGGACGCGGGCGCGGCCGCGGCACCAGACACCACGACGAACGAGCACCGCAGGGCGGTGTGGGGAGTGACCAGACGATGACCATGAAGACGATCGACCCGGGGGTGAAGCAGGCCTTTGCCGAGCGCCTCTTCGGGGACGTGCTCGGGATGTTCAACCTCGCCGGGGTGTATCTCGGTGAGACGCTGGGACTGTACGAAGCGATGCGGGACGGCCGCGCGGTCAACGCGCCGGAGCTCGCGGCGCGCGCATCGATCGCTCCGAGGTACGCGCGGGAATGGCTGGAGCACCAGGCGGCGAACGGCGTCCTCGCCCTCGAGGCCGACTCGGATGATCCGGACGGGCGCCGCTTCGCCCTCCCGAGCGAGCACGCCGAGGTGCTGGCCAACCCCGACGACCTCGACTTCCTGGCGTGGCTGGGTCGCGGCGGGGTCGCGACGTTCAGCCGCCTGCCGGATGTCGCCGAGGCGTTCCGCACGGGTGGCGGTGTGTCGTGGGAGCAGTTCGGCGATCCCATGCGTCGGACGCAGGGCGACGCCAATCGGCCGCTGTTCTTGCACGCCCTCGCGCAGGACTACCTCGCCGCGATCCCGGACGTGCACGCGCGACTCGTCGAGGGCGCTCGCGTCGCCGAGATCGGCCACGGCATGGGCTGGGCCGCGATCGGCATCGCCAGGGCGTACCCGAACGTGACCATCGATGGCTACGACATCGATGCACCCTCGGTGGCGGCCGCGCGGGAGAACGCCCGCTCCCACGGCGTCGAGGACCGTGTCCGGTTCACGGCCGCGGACGTCGCCGACGCCGATACCACCGAGGGCAGCTACGACCTCGTGACGGCGTTCGAGTGCATCCACGACATGCCTCGGCCGGTCGAGGCCCTGCGGGCGATGCGCACGATGGTGGCGCCGGGCGGCGCGGTCATCGTGATGGACGAACGGGCCGAGGAACGCTTCACCGCCCCGGCGAGCGACGTAGACCGGTTCCTCTACGGCTTCAGCCTCCTGGTCTGCCTCCCGGACGGGCTCTCGCACGAGGCGTCGGTGGGGACCGGCACGGTGATGCGCCCGGCGACGTTCGAGCGCTACGCGATGGAAGCCGGCTTCGCCCGGGTCGAGATCCTCGACGCGCTGGAGCACCCGTTCTTCCGCTTCTACCGCCTGCACCCCTAGGCGGGGGCTTCGACGAGATCCCGGGCCGCCCCGAGACCAGGGCGGCCTGCGATCGTCGAAATAGTCAATGTTTCGTTAAAACCACCCACAACTCCTGCCGAATACTGTTATCGTCCTGCAACGCCGCCGCTCCCGCGTAATTCGGCTTCGCAATGGCAGGTGACGCTGCCGCGGGCCGCCTCCGGGTGCCCCTCCCCTGCGGCGTGGCAATCAAGGAGCTCGGACGCCGAAGGAGGGCGGACGAGGCAGCCCGCCAGGGCACGTGGGGTCGGGAACATGGACTCGTCGGAGCAGGACGAGCGCGCCCGCGCGGCGCGCCGATGGGATCGTCGTGGGTTTCTGAGGCTTGCGGCCGGGGTCGCCCCCGCCGCGGCGTTCACGCTGGCATGCGTGCCGCCGTCGCGAGACCCGCGGAGTCGCGGCAGACGGGACAGCGCACAGGACAGTGCGCAGGACAGCCCACAGGGCAAGGAACCCGGGCTCGGGCGCGCCGAAATCGCGCCGCTCCGGCCACCCGACCGCGCATACCTCGAAGCGCTGGCCGCGGAGCGTCCGCGCGCACCCTCGGCGGACGGTACGGTGGTGGACGAGGCCACCGCACCGATGCTCTATCGGAACCCCGTCGTCGCCGAGAACTGCCCTGACCCGCATGTGATGGCGGACGGCGACACCTTCTACATGGTGTCCACGAGCCACGTCCTCCCCGCGTTTCCGATCCGCGTCTCGAAGGACCTCGTGACGTGGCGGAACACGGCGGCCTGGGTGTTCACCCGGGCGAACCGGCCGGACTGGGCCATCGACCACTTCTGGGCGCCCGAGCTACATCGCGTCGACCAGACGTACGTCTGCTACTACACGGCGCGATCGAGGCGGACCGGGCGCCTCTGCATCGGGGCTGCGGTCGCGCACACCCCCTTCGGGCCGTACCGCGACCTCGGGCGCCCGCTCATCGACACGGTCGTGAGCGCCCTCGACCCGACGTTCTTCCAGGACGAGGACGGCCGCCGGTACCTCTACTGGAAGGAGGACGCGGGGCCGGGCGACCCGGGCGGACCGATCTGCGTACGCGAGCTCACCCCCGACGGCCTCGGCTTCGCCGGTGACCGCTGGGAGATCGCCCGCAACGACGTCGACTGGGAGGGGCCGCTGATCGAGGGGCCGTCCGTCATCAAGCGGGGAGGCGCGTACTACCTCTTCTACAGCGGCGGCGCATACGACACGCCGTGGTACGCGGTGGGCGTCGCGCGGTCGCTCTCGCCCACCGGCGGCTTCTCGAAGCACGGCGACCCGATCCTCCGCGGCAACGACCGCTGGCGCGGGCCGGGACACAACTCGATCGTCCATCACGGCGACTGGGACTACATCGTCTACCACGCCTGGGAGGGCGAGCATTTCCGCAACGTCCGGCCGGGACTGATCGATCGCGTCGACTGGCGGACGGATGGCTGGCCCGGCGTCGGCGACGGGACGCCCCGGGAGTCCGGCGAGCTGTAGGCGGCCGACCCCGTTGCGGCGCCATCGCACCGCCTGGCGCAGCGTACGCTGGCGTGCATGAGCATCACGGACGTGCTCAGAGCCCGCCCCGCGTGGGTGCCGCTCGTCGTGTCGCTCGTGGCACTGACGCTCCTCGGCTGCGCGAACATCGAGGCAACCGCGTCCGCGGCCCGCGCCGCGAGCGCGACGCCCACCCCGCCGACGCCGACCGCGACGCCGTCGCCAACGGCGCCCGCTCCCTACGCGACGACGAGCGCGCGGACGGTGCCCCTCAACGGACGCCCGGTAGGCACACCCCAGATGGGCCGGCCACTCTCGGATGAGCGCGTCGCCGAAATCCTTGCCCTGCTGCTGGAGCGGGAACCGGACCCGGGACTCCTCGACGAGGCGTTCGCGGAGATCACGCTCGCGCGGGACGTGCGCTTCATCGCGCCGCTCATCGAGCTGATGCGCGCCGGGCCGATGCAGCTCGCCGAGCTGACGCAGGCGCACATCGACACGCTGCGCGCCCTCAGCGGCTGGAGCCCGTCGCTGTCGTGGGACCGCTGGTTCGAGTGGTACGGAGGAACCACCCTCGAGCCGCCTCCGGGGTTCGCGACCTGGAAGGGGCAGCTCCTCGCCCACCTCGACGCGCGCTACGGGGAGATGCTGAACGACGCTCGGCCGGCGGAGATCCGGGTCGAGCAGATCATCTGGGGCGGCGCGATGCCCGACGCGACCTCCCCGCTGGACGATCCCGTGTTCGTGGCGGGCAATTCCGACACCGCTCGCTACCTCGACCCGACCGAACCGGTGTTCGGCGTCTTCGTGAACGGCGAGGCACGCGCCTACCCGCTGCGAATCATGGACGCCCACGAGATCGTGAACGACACGATCGCCGGCCTACCGGTCCTCCTCGCCTACTGCACGCTCACCGGCTCCTCGGCCCTGTACGACCGTCGTGCGCCGGACGGGGGCACGTACTCCTTCTCCACCTCAGGGCTCATCTACGAGAGCAACCGGCTCATGTACGACCGGGAGACCGAATCGCTCTGGAACCCGCTCACCGGCCGCCCGATCGTCGGGGCGCTCGTCGACGCCGCAGGGCCGGGCGCGGCGCCGTGGCTCGACGCCTTCCCGGTCGTGACGACGCGCTGGGGCGACTGGCTCGCGAGGCACCCCGACACGCTCGTGCTGGACGACGACACGGGGCGCGGTCGCGGGTACGCCCCCGGCTTCCCCCACCTCGAGTACTTCGCCTCGGGCAACACGGCGTTCCCGGTATCGCTCCGCGACCCGCGGCAGCTCACGAAGGCCTGGGTCTACGGGCTCCTCCTCGACGGCACACCGAAGGCGTTCCCGCTGCGGACGGTGCTTGGCGAGCAGGTCGTGAACGATCGCGTGGCCGACCGAGAGGTCGTGCTCGTCGGCGAGGGGACGGGGCGCGGGATCCGCGTGACCGGCGAGATGCCCTCCTACGGCGAGATCCGGTACTTCGCCGGCGGGGCGATCCGCGCATACGAACGCCCCGAGGGCGTCACCTTCGCACCCGGCCCAGACGCCCTCTCGGTCATCGACCAGGAGGGCCGGGCCTGGACCGTCGACGAGGACGGAATCGTGTCGCCGGACGGCGAGGTGGCGCCTCGGCTCTACGGGCAGCTCACCTACTGGTTCGGGTGGCTATCGGCACACCCGACCACGGGCCTGTACGGTCCGCCGCAGCCAACTTCGACGCCGTAGCCGCCCGAGGAGGCGGCGACGACTCCGGCGCCGACTCCGGCTACGCGCCCGCCTCGCGGACGCGGACGCGACGCATGTGCCAGCCCGTCGCGCCGTCGGGAGCGGGCTCCGACCGCTGCTCCGTCTGCGTCACCCCATCGCCGTCCGTCGCCCGCACCTCGAGGTAGTACTCGCCGGGACGGGCGTCCCACTCCACCACCCACTGCCGCCACGAGGACTGCGTGAGTTCCTCGGACAGCCGAGCCGTGATCCACTCCTGGTTCGCGTCGCGATCCTGGTCGACGGGGGTGATGCGCACCTCCACCTTGTCGACGCTGCGGATCCCCGCCCAGGCGATGCCCGCGATCGGGTTCATGCCGGCCGTCACGTTGCTCCCGCGGGGGACGTCGATGCGTGACTGCGTCTTGATCGGCGCTTCCTTCGCCCAGCCTCGAGGGATCCAGTAGGCGTCGAAGTCCTCGAGCCGGGTCAGCTCGATCTCCTGGAGCCACTTCGTGGCGGACACGTAGCCGTAGAGCCCCGGGACGATGAGCCGCGCCGGGAAGCCATGCTCCGCCGGAAGCGGCTCGCCGTTCATCCCGATGGCGATCATCGAAGAGCGACCGTCGAGGGCGACCTCCGTCGGGAAGCCGACCGTGAAGCCGTCGACGGAGCGCCCCACGATCTGCGTCGCGCCGTCCTGGACGCCGGCGCGCTCGAGCACCTTCGCCAGCGGGACGCCGAGCCAGATCGCGTTGCCCACCAGTCGTCCGCCCACCTCGTTGCTGACGCAGGAGATCGTGACCGACTCCTCGATCGTCGCCATGTCGGCGAGGTCGGCGAAGGTGAGCTCGTACGGCTCATCGACCAGGCCGGTGATCCGCAGGCGCCACGTCGAGGCGTCCACGCGCGGCACCACCAGCGCGGTGTCGATGCGGTAGAAGTCGTCGTTCGGCGTGATGTACGGCGAGAGGCCGTCCACGTTCAGGCCGATGTTCTGTGGCGGCGGGGAACCCTCGATCGTGGGGAGCTCGACCGCGGCGCGCTGCTCCTCGACGTCGACGCGCGTCGTGAGGAACTGGCCGCTGAACGCCGCCACCGCCGCGCCGCCGGTCGCGGCGCCGGCGAACGCGAGGAACTTGCGGCGATCGGCCACGCCGCGGCCGGGCATCGATGCGGGCGTCGACCCGGGCATGGACGCGGAGGGTGCTGCCTCGGGCGTGGCGAGCTGGAGGAGGTAGCGCAGGACGACCCAGCCGAGGAGCGCGGCGGGAACGGCGATCCAGAAGGAGGCGCCGTACCCCGTGAGGGGGTCGGTGGCCCCGGCGAGGACGCCGATGAACCCGAAGACCGCGAACGCGACCTGGCCAACGACCGGCCGGCGCCCCGCGAACGGCCCGAGGGCGAATCCAAGCGCGAGCGACGCGATCGTCACCGTGGTCAGCAGGAACGGCTTGTCGTTCGTCCCGAGGAGGCCGATCGCCCACTTCACGACCGGCCCGGGCGTCCGATCCACGATGACGTTGCCGACCGACACCACGATCGACGGGGTTCCCGCGAGCGCGGCGAGCAACTCCGTCACGCCCAGGGCGACGGCGGCGGCCGCGAACCCGGCCAGCGAGTCCATGAGTCGGTTTCGGTGACGCATCGTGAGTTCCTTCGCTGCGCTTCCATTGGAGCGCGCTTCACGACGGTAGTTCTTACAGAACATGCGCCCGGATCAGTCTGCTGAGCGGCGAGACGGCGGGGCCGGTCCGCTTCGGGCTAGGATCGGGGGCGTACACAGCGCGGAGGCGCCATGTTCAAGTCAATCCTCATCGGGTTCGCCGGCGGCTTCCTCGGCCTCGCGGGAGCGGCGATCACGCCGATCATCGTGGGAATCCTCGGCGCGATGGGCGGAGCGGTGACCATCGTCGGGCTCGCGGCGTTCCGGTCGTTCCGCAAGATGCAGAAGCGCCGCGCCGCCGGCCAGGACACGACGACGGCGCTGACACAGCTCTAGGCGTCCTCGCGCCGGATCCGGGACCATCGTCACCGGGTGCCATGCCCTGAGGCCCCAACCACCGAAGGCACCACGTCGTAGCATCCGCCGCATCGGGAGCGTTCCCGGGTCAGCGAGGCACGAGTGACGAACGAAACCGACCACCCCGAGGAGCAACCGACGGCTCCGGAGCCGACGGCGGCCGCCCCGAACACGGACGACGCCCCTGCTCCGCCCCCGCCTACCGAGCCCCAGCGCGCCAGGCGGCTGACGCGTTCGCGACGCGATGACTGGTTCGGCGGCGTCGCGGGCGGCCTCGCCGAGTACTTCGACACCGACCCGACCCTGATCCGCATCCTGTTCGTCATTGCGGCGATCGTCACGAGCGGCTTCGCCATCGTCGCCTACATCGTGGCGTGGATCGTCATCCCCGAGGAAGGCGCAGAGGAGGGCGAGGAGCCCGGCGTCCCACGCCGGCGGCGCCACCGGCACGGCGGCCTCGGCGCGATCATCTGGGGCGGCATCCTCATCATCGGCGGCACGATCGTGCTGCTGGCGCAGCTGGACCTCGATATCGACCTGCCGCCGTTCGAGGTCGGCCTGTCGGCCGCGCTGATCCTCGTGGGGCTGCTGATCCTGGTGGAGGCGCGGCACGGCTTCCACGGCGGGCTGATGACGCTCGCGACGATCCTCATCGTCCTCCTCGGCCTCTCGTCAGCGAGCCGCTTCAACGTCGCGGTCGACGGCGCATTCGGGGACGCCCGGCACCACGTCACGCGGGCGAGTGACCTCGACCGCGAGTACTCCCACGCCTTCGGCTCGCTGACCGTCGACCTGCGGGACCTCGATCTGAATGCGGGCACGACCCACCTCGAGGTGAGCGTCCTCTTCGGCGACGGGACGCTCTATCTGCCGGCGGACGTCCCCTACCGCATCGAGGCGGACTCCGTCTTTGGCAGCATCGATGCCACCGAGTTCGACACCGAGGGCGTGGCCACCAGCCGGACGTACACGTCGCCGGGATACGACGAAGCCCCCACGCGCCTCGACATCGACATGTCCGTGGTCTTCGGTTCCGGGAGGGTCCGCTGATGCGCTACGACTTCGGAGCCGGGCTGGCCGGCATCATCGTCATCGCCCTCGGCGTGGCGTTCATGCTCGATGCGCTGGACGCGGTCGATCTGCGGTTCGAGGTGCTCCTGCCGATCGTCGCGATCGCCATCGGCGCCTCGGCGATCGTCTCGTCGCTGACGCGACAGCGGCAGGAGTAGCGGCGCCGCCCGGGCGAATCGCTCGCCCACGCACGAGCATTCGGTCGTATCCTCCGCCGAACCGAAGCGTCGAGGACGGAGTGTGACCAACGTCCTCCGGCGTCGGTTCCCAGTCGTGGCATAATCGCCCCGTAGTCCCGTTGGCCTGCCGCTGCGCGTTCGCGCGGAGCGTGTGGCACCCTGTGACGGGAACTCCGTCGGACCGGGCCATGGTGCCGGATCGCAGAGAGGACGCCTGATGCAGGCAGTGAAGTATGCGCGCGCCACGTCAGTGGACGAGGCCGTGCAGATGCTCCGAGATGGAGGAGACGTCGCGCGCGTCCTCGCCGGGGGAACGGACGTCATTGTCCTCGCCCGGGAGCGCCGTCGGGACATCGACCTGTTCGTCGACATCAAGCACATCCCCGACCTGATCGGCATCGACTACCAGGCCGGCCAGGGACTCACCCTGGGCGCCGCGACGCCGCTGTACGAGGTCTACAACCACCCGGACGTGAAGGCGCATTACCCCGCGCTGGTCGAGGCGTCCCACGTGATCGGCGGCACCGCGATCCAGGGGCGCGCCTCGCTGGGTGGCAACCTCGCGAACTCCTCCCCGGCGGCAGACGGCATTCCCGCGATGATCGCCCTCGGCGGCACGGCGCACATCGCCGGCCCCAACGGCCGCCGCGATGTCCCGATCGCCGAGTTCTGCACGGCCCCGGGCCGCAACGTCCTCGAGACGGGCGAGTTCATCGTCTCGCTCTCGTTCCCCGACCCGGCCGCGAACAGCGGTTCCGCCTGGGAGCGCTTCATCCCGCGTAACGAGATGGACATCGCCGTCACCAATGCTGGGGTCTACCTCGCGCTGGACGGTGACACCGTGGCCGACGCGCGCGTCGCCATTGGCGCCGTCGCGCCGACGCCGCTGCTGGTCCCGGCCGCGGCGGAGGCCCTCATCGGGAAGCCGCTGACGGACGAGACCATCGAGGCTGCCGCCGAGGCCGCGAGGCAGGCGGCGAACCCCATCACCGACATGCGTGGGACCGCGGACCAGCGCCGCCACCTGGCGGGGGTCCTCGTGAAGCGCGTTCTCAACAAGGCCGCCGCTCGCGCGCGCGGTGACGAGTAAGGGCGAGGAGCACCAATGACCACGGACGAACGCATCGTCGTCACCGCCACCATCAACGGCGAGGAGCGCACCTGGCTCTCCTCCAGCCGTGACTCGCTCCTCGAGGCGCTCCGCGAGCGCATCGGCCTCACCGGGGCCAAGGAGGGGTGCAACAACGGCAACTGCGGCGCCTGCTCCGTCCTCATGGACGGCCGGCTCGTGAACTCCTGCCTCGTCATGGCGGCGGAGTGCGAGGGCGCGAACATCACCACCGTCGAGGGCCTCGCCGAGGGCGACGAACTGCACCCGCTGCAGACGGCGTTCCTGGAGGAGGCAGCCCTGCAGTGCGGCATCTGCACGCCGGGCTTCCTGATCTCCTCGAAGGCCCTGCTCGACTGGAAGCCGAACCCCTCCGAGGAGGAGATCCGCTTCTGGCTCGCCGGCAACCTGTGCCGCTGCACCGGCTACGACAAGATCATCCGCGCGGTCGAGAAGGCCGCTGAGGAGATGCGCTCCTAGCGCACCTCCACCCACCAAGAATCACCGAGGAGGCCGCCATGGTCGCCACTCCCGAGAAGCCCAACACGGACAAGCCCGCCTACAAGGTCGTGGGCACGCGGCCGGTCCGGCCGGACGGTGTCGACAAGGTCACCGGCCGCGCCGAGTACGGCGCCGACATCAAGCTCGAGGGCATGCTGTACGGCGCGGTCCTCCGCAGCCCACACGCCCACGCCCGCATCAAGCGCATCGACACCTCGAAGGCCGAGGCGCTCCCGGGCGTGAAGGCCGTCGCGACGCACGCGGACTTCCCGAAGCAGGAGTCGGGCTCGCTCGACCTCGGCGAGGGCTCCGCGAACCCGCTGTGGCTCGTCGAGAACGTGCTCGCCGGGAGCAAGGTGCTCTACCACGGCCACGCCGTGGCGGCGGTCGCGGCGACCGACCTCCACATCGCGGAGGACGCGCTCGCCCTCATCGAGGTCGAGTACGAGGTCCTGCCATTCGTGATCGACGTGCGCGAGGCGATGCTGCCGAACGCCCCGATCCTGCTCGACGACCTGCGCACGAACGTCCGCGCCAAGGGCGTCGACACGCCCAAGGACGTCCCGACGAACATCGCCCTGCACATGCGCCTCGAGAAGGGCGACATCGAGCAGGGGTTCGCGGACGCCGACGTCGTCATCGAGCGCGAGTACACGACCGCCCAGGCCCACCAGGGCTACATCGAGCCGCAGAACGGCACCGCCTTCTGGAACCGTGACGGCCAGCTCACGATCTGGTGCTCGACGCAGGGCATCTTCTCGGTGCGGTCGCAGTGCGCCACGCTGCTCGGCCTGCCCGAGTCGCAGGTCCGCGTCATCCCGAAGGAGATCGGCGGCGGCTTCGGCGGCAAGCTCACGGTCTACCTCGAGCCGATCGCGGCCGTGCTCTCGAAGAAGAGCCACCGCCCGGTGAAGATGTGGATGCCGCGCGCGGACATCATCCGGGCCACCGGGCCGACCTCCGCGACGCACAACCGCGTGAAGATCGGCGTGAAGCGCGACGGCACGATCACGGCCGCCGAGGTGAACCTCGCCTACGCGGCCGGCGCCTACCCGGGCTCCCCGGTCGGCGCGGGTGCGCTCTGCGCCCTCGCTCCGTACGACATCGCCAACCAGCGCATCGACGGCTTCGACGTGGTGACCAACACCCCGAAGACGCAGGCGTACCGCGCCCCGGGCGCTCCGGCCTCGGAGCACGCCGTGGAAGCGACGCTCGACGAGCTCGCCGAGCAGCTGGACATGGACCCGATGGAGCTGCGGCTGAAGAACGCAGCCCACGAGGGCGGCACGAACTCCGCCGGCCAGCCGTGGCCGCGCATCGGCGCGACGGCGGTCATGGAGGCGATCAAGAACCACCCGCACTACACGAGTGAGCTGCACGGCGAGGACACCGGCCGCGGTGTGGCGCTCGGCTTCTGGTTCAACGGCGGCATGGAGTCCTCCTCCAGCGCCACCGTGAACTCGGACGGCACGGTCTCGCTGATCCTCGGGTCAGTGGACATCGGCGGCAGCCGCGCCTCGCTCGCGATGCAGCTGGCAGAGACGCTCGGCCTCACGCTCGACGAGGTGCACCCGCACATCGTGGACACGGACAGCGTCGGCTGGACCGGCGTCACGGGCGGTAGCCGCACGACGTTCGCCGGCGGCTGGGTCGCCTACGACCTCGGCGAGGAGATCAAGAAGCGCGTCGTCGAGCGCGCCGCCCGCATGTGGGACGTGGAGACGGACGTCGTGTCGTACGCGGACGGCGTCATCACCGGCCCGCCGGACGCGGACAACAACCCGCGCTCCATGACCTTCAAGGAGATCGCGAAGCAGCTCCAGCGCACCGGCGGCCTCATCGCCGTCTCCGCGACCTCGCGTCGCAACACCCAGGGCGCCGCCTTCGCCGGCCACATCGTCGACCTCCACGTCGACCGCGAGACCGGCAAGGTCGAGATCCTGCGCTACACGGCGATCCAGGACGTGGGCACCGCGATCCACCCGTCGTACGTCGAGGGTCAGCTCCAGGGCGGCGTCGCCCAGGGCGTCGGCATGGCGCTCAACGAGGAGTACTACTACGACGACGAGGGCCACGTGGTGAACGCGTCCCTGCTGGACTACCGGATGCCGGTCGCGAACGACCTCCCGATGATCGACACGCAGCTCGTCGAGGTGCCGAACCCCGGCCACCCGTACGGCGTGCGTGGTGTCGGCGAGGCCCCGATCGTGCCGCCGGCCCCGGCCATCCGGAACGCGATCTACGACGCGATCGGCGTGCGCATGTACGACATGCCGATGTCGCCGCGGCGCATCCTCGAGGAGCTCGGGCCTCAGAACGGCTCGGCGAGCTAGAGGGCGCTCATGGCCACGGTGCACATCCCTGCACACTGGCGCGAACTAACGGACGGCCGGGACACCGTAGAGGTGCCCGGCCGTTCGCTTGGCGCCGTCGTGGACGAGCTCGGGCGGATGTACCCGGAGATGAAGCGCGTCCTCCTGGACGAGGGCGCCCTCCGCGGCGAGGTCGCGATCGCGATCAACTCCGTGATCACGGAGAACGGCGTGCTGGAGCCCGTGGAGGACGGCGACGAGATCTTCCTCCTGCCCGCGATCGCAGGCGGCTGAGGTGCGCGTCGACTCCGCTTTCGAGCCACTCCTCGGCGCGTTCGACCTCGAGGGACTCGATGCCGAGGCCGGCAGCGTGTTCGGCATCTTCACGGACGGTCGCCTCGCCTGCACCAACGACGGCTGGGAGCGGTTCGCGCGAGACAACGGCGCGCCGGAGCTCGTGCGCGGGTGGCCCCTCGGGCGCAACGTGTACGAGGTCATCCCGCCCGACCTCCAGCCGTTCTATCGCGAAGGCTGGGAGTGGGCGTCCGAGTCCGGCAACCCCTGGAGTCACTCGTACGAGTGCTCCACGCCGGCGGAGTTCCGCCACTTCCGGATGACCAGCTACCCGGTGGGCGAGGGGCGCGGCCTGCTCGTCGTGAACTCACTCGTGGCCAGCGCCCCCTGGCCCGCCGGCGAGGAAGCCGGCCGGCCCCGCGCCGAGTACTACGACGCCCGCGATCGCGTGACGCAGTGCTCCCATTGCCGTCGCACCCTGCACCAGCCGAGCGGGCGCTGGGACTGGGTGCCCGAGTGGGTACAGCGCTGGCCCGACGAGGCGGTCCCGACGCTCTGCGACCTCTGCGCCAGCTACCACTACTACGCCCGCGCACGAGGAGTCCCGGGCGCCGACTGAGCCGGTCCTCGCCGTCCCCCCGGACCTCGGCGTCGGCCTCGGCAGCGGATCACCCGTCGGTGCCCGGAGCTCAACGCCCGGCTGCGACAGTCTTGCTTGCCAAGCGTTCGTGCGGCGCTCTATCGTTACGTCGCGATAGAACATCAGAACTGTTCAGACGAACAGACACTCTGGTGGGAGTCGCGGACTGCGGTGAGCGGGCGGGGGTGAGGTCCGATCATGGCGCAGCCACGCCGTCGAGCCACGCCGACCAAGCGCGATCTCCTTCGCGCCGACCTTCGGCGCTCCACGCCCGAGGAACTCAGCCACGCGCTGCAGATGCTCCTCGACCAGTCACGCCTCTCGCGCGATGAGCGACTCCACGCCCTCGCCAGCGCCCTCGTCGTCGAAGCCCTCGCGCCCTACTGGGTGGGTGACCGCACGCCGAACCAGGCGCACGACGCGCTCTGCGCCGACGACGAAGAGCTCGCGCGTGTCATCGAGGCGCTCGCGCCGATGCTGCTCGGCCACATCGAGGTGCGCGAGGAGGCCCGGGACGCCGTGGCCACCATCGAGGCGATGCTCGGCTTCTAGCGCCGCCCCACGCCGATGGGCGCGGTGCCCCACCGCTGATCCGGGGTCAGGCCTCGTGATCCTGCAGGAACCGCCCATCCTCGGCGCGCCGCATGTCCTCGACCGTCACGACCGCGTCGTGATCGAGCGGGCCGTAGATGTGCGGGAAGACCTGTTCGGCGTCGTCGTAGCGCCATTCCGAGGACACCCGGTCCAGGTCGATCGTGACGAGCAGGTAGAGCCGCAGATCGCCTCGGTAGTACCGGTTCGCCGTCTCGACGACGCGCTCACGGCCGTCCGTGCAGTGGATGAAGCCCTCGGCGGCGAGTGATGCCGGTTGGTAGACGGCTCCGGGGGTGAGTCCCCGCCACTCGGCGGCGGGGACCAGGTGGTAGGTCAGGCGTGGCAGAAGGGCCTCCGGCCAGGTAGGTGTTGAACCTATACTGGAATAACTCGTCGCGTACTTTCGCGCGACCGGGAGCGCCCCTCAGCTCTGATAGGGGTCCCCGTGGGTCGGTGACAGGAACAGAGAGGAGCGCAGCATGCCTCGTGCTATCTGGCGCGGCGCGATCTCCTTCGGGATGGTCTCGATCCCCGTCAAGCTCTACACCGCGACCGAAAGCCACGACGTCTCCTTCCGCCAGCTCGCGGAGGAGGACCTCAAGCCGATCAAGTACCTGCGCTGGTCCCCCACGCTCGACCGCGAGGTGCAGTACGGCGAGATCAAGAAGGGCTACGAGTACGCGAAGGACCAGTTCGTCATCCTCGAGGACGAGGACTTCGAAGGCCTTCCCGTCCCCAGCAAGCACACCGTGGCCATCACCCAGTTCGTCGAGCAGTCCGAGATCGACCCCGTCTTCTTCGAGAAGCCGTACTACCTCGACCCGGACGAGGCCGGCATGAAGCCGTACACCCTGCTCCTCCGCGCGATGGAGGAGAAGGGGCTCATCGCCATCGGCAAGCTGGCGCTCCGCCAGAAGGAGCAGCTCGTCGCGATCCGCCCGCAGGACGGCCACCTGACCGTGGAGATGCTCCTCTACCCCGACGAGGTACGCCCCTACGAAGGCACGGACGTCTCCGACGTCGCCGTGTCGAAGGAGGAGATGAAGATGGCGTTCGCGCTCATCGACATGCTCCACGAGCCCTTCGACCCGTCCCGCTACCAGGACGAGTACCGCGACGTGCTGATGAACATGATCACGACGAAGCTCGAAGGCGGCGAAGTGGTCACGGCCTCCGAGGAAGCGGCTCCGGCCCAGACCGTCGACCTCATGGCCGCGCTGCGCGCCTCGATCGAGGCGACGAAGTCGCGAAAGACCGGCTCCTCGAAGGCCGCTGCCAAGGCGGAGGCGGACGAGTCCGACGACGCCGCGGAGAGCGCGGACGACGAAGCCGACGAGGCGCCGAAGAAGAAGCGCTCAACGGCGAAGTCCTCCTCGTCTACCTCGACGCGCAGCCGGAAGAAGACCGCCGCCCGCTAACCGGGCGCTCCCATGCCCGCGCGCCGGCGACCGACGTCAGAGCCTCCGCCCGACGCCCGGCCGCCCGAGGAAGCACTCAGCCAGTACGAGTCGATGCGCGACTTCGAGCGCACGCCGGAACCCTCCGGCGGCGCTCGGCGCAGCGGCGACGGGGGCGACGAGGGCGACCCGCACGCCCCGCTCACCTTCGTCATACAGAAGCACCGCGCGACGCGCCTGCACTACGACCTGCGGCTCGAGGTGGACGGCGTGATGCCCTCGTGGCCCGTCCCGAAGGGCCCGGCAGCTATCAACGGCGAGCGTCGCCTGGCGGTCATGACCGAGCCGCACCCGATGGACTACGCGGTCTTCGAGGGCCTGATCCCGAAGGGCGAGTACGGCGCCGGCGAGGTCATCGTCTGGGACCGCGGGACGTACTCACCGGACGAGGATGGCCCGCTGGTCTTCGAAGACCGCGCCGAGGCCAACCGCCGCATGCGCGAGGCGATCGCCAACGGCAAGGTCTCCGTGACCATGCGCGGGCACCGGATGAAGGGCTCCTGGGCGCTGGTGAAGACCCAGCAGTCAGAGAACTCGTGGCTGCTCATCAAGCACAAGGACGACGCCACGACGGGCCTCGACCTGGCCGAGGAGTTCGATGACTCCGTCCTCACCGGCCTGACCATCGCCGACCTCCAGGGCGGGCGGAAGGTGCCGCCGGTGGAGCCTCCGAAGCTCCTCGCGCGCGAGGTGAAGGGCGCGAAGCGCGCGGCGATCCCAACGTCGATCGAGCCAATGGCGGCGCAGCAAACGCGCGAGCCGTTCTCGAACCCCGCGTGGGTCTACGAGCCGAAGCTCGATGGGATCCGCGCCATCGCCACGGTCCGCACCGGCGAGGATGGCGCAAGCGTCTCCCTCGTCACCCGCCGCGGGAACGACGTCACGCCGCAGTACCCCGGTGTCACGACGTCTCTCGGCAGGCAGCCGGCGAACAGCGCCGTGTTCGACGGCGAGATCGTGGCCTTCGATGACCGCGGTGTGCCGTCGTTCGAGCAGCTCCAGCAGCGGATGAACCTCACGAACGCGGTCGAGATCCGCCAGGCGGAGAAGGACGTGCCCGTCGTCTACTTCGTCTTCGACCTGCTCTACCTCGACGGCATCGACCTGCGCGGCGCGCCGCTCGAGGAACGTCGACGCCTCCTCGAGCAGACGCTGATGCCTCAGCCGAACGTCCACCTCGTGGACCAGCTCGATATGGACGGGGGCGACGCCTACAACGCCGTCATCGGGCTCGGCCTCGAGGGGCTCGTCGCGAAGAAGCGCGGCTCGACCTACACCTCCGGTGCGCGCTCGGCGGCCTGGGTGAAGGTGAAGAAGCACATCACCGATGAGTTCATCGTCGTCGGCTACACGAAGGGGTTGAACGCCCGCGAGAGCACCTTCGGCGCACTCGCCATCGCGACGCGGGATGTCGAGGGGAACCTCGTCTCCGTCGGGCGCGTCGGTTCAGGCTTCGACGATGCGACGCTGAAGCGACTGCGGAAGCGCCTCGACGGGATGGTCGTGGACGAACCGGCGCTTGAGCTGAGCCGGGAGTTGCGGAAGGACCTGACGCCGGTCCGGCCCGAGCTCGTCGTCGAGGTCGAGTACACGCAGATCACGTCGGATGGGAACCTCCGCGCGCCGGTCTACCTCCGCCTGCGCGACGACAAGCCCGCCGGCGCGGTGCGCTCGGTGCCGCTGGTCGCCGCGCCACCGTCCTCCGGTGACAGCATCGAGGAGCAGGGCGAGGCCGTCCTCGAACAGCTCGAGTCGCTGAAGAAGCAGGGGACGATCGAGGTGGGCGGGGAGCAGATCGCCGTCTCGAACCTCGACAAGGTGATGTGGCCCGAGCACGACGGCCAGCGCCCGCTCACGAAGCGTGACCTCATCGCCTACTACGCGCGGATGGCGCCGTTCATCATCAACCAGGTGCGCGACCGCCCACTGACCATGACCCGCTACCCGAACGGCGTCGACGGCAAGTTCTTCTACCAGAAGCACGTGGACGACCCGCCGCCGTACATCGATTCCGTCATGGTGCACACGGAGACCGGCGGCGGCGATCAGCAGTTCCTGCTGGTGAACAACGTCGCGACGCTGGTCTGGCTCGCCCAGATGGCCGACCTCGCGATCCACACGTCACTCGCGCGCGTCGATCCGGAGCCGGACGGCTACACACACTCGCGCGAGTACGCCGGGTCACGCGACGCCGTGGAGCGCTCGCTGCTGAACTACCCCGACTACGTCCTGTTCGACCTCGACCCGTACATCTACCGCGGCGACGAGAAGCAGGGCGAGGAGCCGGAGTACAACCGCAAGGCGTTCGACACGACCTGCGAGGTCGCCCTGTGGCTCAAGGAGCTCCTCGACTCCGCGGGGCTGTCGTCGTTCGTGAAGACCTCGGGCGCCACGGGACTGCACATCTACGTCCCCGTGCTCCGGCAGTACGACTACGAGACCGTGCGAGACGTGGCGCACACGGTGGGCGGCTTCCTCGTGCGCGGCCACTCGAAGGAAGTCACGATGGAGTGGGTGAGCGAGAAGCGCCGCGGCAAGGTGTTCTTCGACGCGAACCAGAACGCGCGCAACAAGAACCTCGCCTGCGCCTACTCCCCGCGCGCGAAGCCGGGTGCGCCGGTCTCGATGCCGATGCGGTGGAACGAACTGGGCAAAGTGCTGCCCTCGGAGTTCACGATCCTCAACGCGCACGAGCGCGTGGAGCGCGTCGGCGACCTGTGGGAGCACATCCTCGACGCGAAGCACGACCTCGCCGCGCTCGTCGGCGAGTAGCGCCGCCTATCCGTCCGTCGAGCGCGCACCCGTCTCGCGCTGGAAGTCGAGCAGCGAACGGCGCTGCCTCCCCTCTGCATCGAAGTTCTCCGGCGCCAGCCAGCCCTCGAGGGCGTCCCGGATCGCCGGCCACTCGCCGTCGAGGATCGAGAGCCACGTCGTGTCGCGGTTCCGCTGCTTCGGGACGGTCGCCTGCCGGAAGATCCCCTCGAACGTGAAGCCGAGGCGCTCCGCCGCGCTCCACGACGGGCCATTGAGGCTGTCGCACTTCCACTCGTAGCGACGGTAGCCGTACTCCTCCAGCGCGCGGCGCATCATCAGGTACATGGCCTCGGTCGCAGCCGTCGTCTGCTGAAGCAGCGGCGAGAACGCGAGGTGTCCCACCTCGATCGCGCCGTTCGCCGGATCGATTCGGAGGTACGACGCCTGCCCGATCGCCCGCCCGGTCGCCTCGTCGACGATGGCGTAGAACTGCGGGTCGCGCTGCGAGGAGATCTCGCGCAGCCAGGCTCGATGCGCGTCGGCAGACTCGAACGGGCCGTAGGGGAGGTACGTCCACGTGCGCCCCTCGGCGTCGCGGGCGAACGCCGCGATGAGGTCGTCGGCGTGGCGCGCCGGGTCGAGGGGCTCCAGGCGGCACGTGCGCCCCTGCATCGTCTCGCGGGCCGGGAACGGCCTCGGCGTCCAGTCCGACAAGGAAGCACCCACCGGCTGTCCCAGCGCGTTCTGGTGGGGTGATGTGGGCCGTTCCATCGCTGTGCTCCGCTCTCGGAAGGAGGGGTTCCGTCGAAGATGAACGCGCATCGTAGCGGAGCACCCTCGCGGCGATGGCCCGCCCGCCAACGTCGGCAGTCTCCCCCTTCCTCATTGGGGTTCCCCCCGATTCGCGCCCCGTGAGACGCCTCATACGGTCGATCCATCACCCCGAGGTCGCCCGCGGCGGGCAGCAGCACTCGGGGAGGGGCAGAGACATGACGCCACGACCGTTCACCATCCCGACCTGGGCGCCCGCGGCTGCCGCCGCGGCCTTCGTGATCTGGGCCGCCAGCATCTGGTGGATGGTCGCGACACTCCCAACCGGTGGCGACACGAGCGCGATCGAGGACACCCTCGACGCGGTGGTGGCGGAGCTGGAGTCGGCGAACGGATCGATCGAGACGCTCGGCGGCCAGGTCGCGAGCCTCGAGGAGCAGCGTGACGCCCTCGAAGCGCGGATCGCGGAGCTCGAGACGAAGACCCCCGTCGAGGGCGCGTTCCAGATGTCACCGGCGACGTCCGAGGATGGCGACAGCACGGCCGCGGCGACGACCGCGGAGGGGGACACCTCCGTCCTCTCGACCTCGGCGGAATCGAGCCCGTTCTTCACGGACGGCAAGGACCGCTACAACTGCCGCGACTTCAAGTCGACGGCGGAAGCGCAGGAGGCGCTCGAGGTGAACGGCCCGAGCGACCCGAACCGCATCGACACGAACAAGAACGGCCTGGCCTGCGAGGACTTCAAGTACCCGACGACGGGCGCCTCGACGGCCGCGTCGATCGCGACCCCCGCGGCGACGACGACCGCGCGCTAGCCCGCTAGCGGACCCCGGCCATCCCGGAGCGGATCGCGCTCGCGACCCGCACCGCGTCGCTGACCTCGGCGACATCGTGCACGCGCACGACATGCGCGCCCCAGTACGCCGCGAGCGAGTTGAACGCGATGGTCGCCTCGAGGAGCCCGTCGCGCTGCTGGCCGTAGGACTCACCCATCAGCTCGGCGAGGAAGCCCTTCCGCGATGCGGAGATGAGCACCGGGTAACCCTCCTCGACGAGGGCCGGGACACCGCGCAGGAGCGCCGCGTTGTCGGCGGCGGAGCGACCGAAGCCGAAGCCCGGGTCCAGCCAGACGTCGACGCCCTGCGTCTTCAGGATCTGGGCGCGGCGCACGAGGTCCGTCCGCACCTCCGCCTCGATGTCTTCGTACTGCTGGCTCACCTCGCGGTGGTGCTTCGGGTCACCGCGCATGTGCATGATGCAGCCAGGGATCTCGAAGTCCCGCGCGACGGCGACCATGCCGTCGTCGACGAAGCCGGTGACGTCGTTGAGCAGATGCACGCCGGCCTCGGCGGCGGCGCGGGCGACCTCGGGCGTCCACGTGTCCACCGAGGTGATCAGGCCATCCTGCGCGAGCGCTTCGATCACCGGGACCACGCGCTCGATCTCCTCGGTCGCGTTCAGATCGCGCGCGCCGGTGGCCGTGGAATGCGCGCCGACGTCGATGATCGCGGCGCCCTGCGCGACGAGCTCGTGAGCGCGCTCGCGAGCCTGCTCGACCCCCACGCGCGAGAAGGCGATGGGCGAGTCGTCCGAGACGTTCAGGATGCCCATCACGGCCGTGCGATTCGTCACGTCGATCTGGCGGTCGCGGAGCTTGAGGATCATCGGGGCCTCCGGAGGTCGGCCTCCCCGGCCGCGTGAGCGGAGGGGATGGTCGCCCGACGAGTGTAGGAGCGTTGCCGCTGGCGGTCGCTCGCGCCTACGCTCGCGTCCTCGCCCGCACGAACGCGCAACCCGATGCGCAACCCAATGCGCAACGCTGACAGGCCACGCATGCCAGACGAGCCCGCTCCCCTCGCCATCGACGGCGGTGCGCCCGCCCGGAGTGCCTCCTGGCCGCCAGTGACGCCCGTGGAGCCCGCCTCGGACGCCGACCCGGTCGCTGCCTTCGAGGCTGTCCTCGCCGAGCGCCTGGAGCTCCCAGCCGCCTCGGTAGTCATGTGCGCCGACCCGGCCGCTGCCTACCGCGCCGCGCTGAGCGTCGTGCCCGTCGGCGAGCGGAACGAGGTGATCGTCCCGTCTCTCCTCGAACGCGAGGCGGCCGACGCGGCCCGTACCGTCGGCTGGACGGTCGTGCCGGGCGAGGTCGACGCGGACACCGCCGCCCTCTCCGTCCGCGGCATCGCCCGCGCGATGGGCGACCGCACCGCCCTCGCGGTCGTGCGGCACCCCTTCGGGCACCCGGCCGTGATGAGCGAGCTCACCCGCCTCGCCGGGGAACGTGGCGTCGCGCTCGTCGAGGACATCTCGGGTGCCCTCGGGTCGTCGTTCCGCGGCGCGCCCGCCGGGCGAATGGGCGCCGTCGCCCTCTTCACCGGCCGCGAGGGTGATCCGATCACCGGCGGCGCCTGCGTGATCGTTCAGGACCCGGCGATCGCTGCCCGCCTGCGCGCGGAGGTGACACCACCCGCGACCGATGACGTTCGACTCCCGCTCGCGCAGTTGAGGAACCTCGACGCGGCGCTGGAGCACCGCCGCCACCTCGCGTGGGAGCTGACCTTCCGCCTGCGGGGCATGCGCGGCGTCACGCCCCTGCCGCACGGCCGCTGGATCCGCCACGCCTATGCGCGTTATGTCGTGCGCCTGCGCGGTCTGATGTGGAAGCGGTCGCTGGAGGACACGCTCGCCGCCCTGCGCGCCGAGGGCATTCCCTGCGAGCCGGCCTGCGACACGCCGCTGCACCTCGACGCGGACATCCTCGGCGCGTTGCCCGGCGACGTGCGCGTCGGCGAGGATGTGTTCCCGATCGCCGCGCGCCTGCCGGGCGAGCTCATCGCGCTCCCGCTGGCCGGCGATCTGACCTCCAAGGACATGGACCAGGTGGCGGACGCGCTCCGCAAGATCGAGGCGAGGAGTCTATGAGCGAGCCCGAATCCGCCATCGTCGGGGTCGACTTCACCCCTGCGACGCTGCGCCTCATCCTCGGCCGCCTCGACGGCGAGATCCTGCGCCAGGAGGAGCACCCGCTCCCCGACCTCGAGGACGAGGCCGCGTGGTCGTGGGAGGTTGGCGGGCGCATCTCAACGCTCTTCGCCGCCGACGGCGCCAGGCGGTACGCGCTCGGCATTGGCGTCGCGTGCCCCGGCACGGTCGATCCGGTCGCCGGAACGCTCGAGGAATGCCTCGGGAACCCGGAGTGGGAGGGGCTGAACGTCGTCGCGTCGCTCCGACGGCACATCGATGCCCCCATCGTCGCGCTGCCCCGCGTCGAGGCGGCGCTCCGGGGCGAAGCGGCGGCCGGCAACGCCGCCGGCACGTTCGACGCGATGTACGTCTCGCTGCTGGACGGCCCCGCCGCGGCCGTGATGAGCAACGGGCGGATCCTCGGCGGCGCGGCCCATCGTGCGGGCGGGCTCCCTGCGTTTCCGGAGCTCGAGGTGGCGCACCCGCTGATGGGCGAGGACCTCGAGCAGGCGACGGCGCTCCTCGCGGACCTCGCGGCGCTGGTGGACCCGTCGGTCGTGATCATCCACGGCGCACCCGAGCACGCCGATCCGCTGCGCCCGGTGCTCCAGCGAGTGCTCAACGAGGTGCTGCCCGGCGCGCAGGTCGCGCCACCGGCGCTCGGTGACAAGGCCGCGCTGCTCGGGGCAATGAAGGCCGCGGCGATCGTCGCCTACGAGGGGGAGCGGGCGTATGACGAGTCCTGAGGGCCGTCGCAACCGTGCGCAGCCGATCCACGTCGAGCTGCGACGCGCCGACGCCGGGACGCTCCTGGGCGCGCTGGCATGGGTGATGGGCGCGCTGCAAATCATGCGCGACCGCGGACACGCCGAGGGCGAACACAGCGGCACCGAGTACGACAAGATCTACCAGCAGCTGCAGCCGCGCCTCGAGCGCATCGTGGAACGCGTGGCACAGGCCCGCGAGGAATCGATGACGCGCCCGGAGTTCGAGGAAGAGATCGAGGCGGCGTACGGGGACGTGCGCCACGCCTTCGAGCAGTGGATCCAGCTCACCGCGATCGACACGCTCGGCGCGGCCGTCGCGTCGCACCTCGACGAGGACGACGAACTGTTCGAGGGCGAACCGGACGACGAGTAGCCCGACCGCTGAACGCCCGACCTCCGAACGACCGTGGGCTAGGCCGGGCTAGTAGCCCCGATAGCGCGAGGCCAGCGGCAGGCGGCGGTCGCGACCGAACGCCCTCGGCGTGATCTTCACCCCCGGCGGCGACTGGCGGCGCTTGTACTCATTGCGGTTGATCATGTCGATCACGCGCCGCACCAGGTCCTCCGGGAAGCCCCGCGCCACGATCGCCTCGACGGACAGGTCTTCCTCGACGTAGCCGATGACGATCGGGTCGAGGACGTCGTACGGAGGCAGCGAGTCCGTGTCGAGCTGGTCGGGGCGCAGCTCGGCGCTGGGGGGCTTGTCGATGGAGCTCTGGGGGATGACGGCGCCGAGGGTGTTCCGGTAGCGCGCGAGGTCCCACACGAGCGTCTTCGGAACGTCCTTGATGACCGCGTAGCCGCCGACCATGTCGCCATAGAGCGTGGCGTAGCCGCAGGCGTACTCGGACTTGTTGCCGGTGGTGAGCACCATCGAGCGGGGCCGATGGTTCGACAGGGCCATGACCAGCATGCCCCGGGCCCGCGACTGCACGTTCTCCCCCGCGAGGCCCACATCATCCGCGCCGAACTCGCGCTCCAGCGTCTTGAGAGCGCCCGCGTGGATGTCCTCGATCGGCAGCGAGACGAGACGGACGCCCAGGCGCTGGGCGAGGTCGACCGCGTCACCGACCGAGCCCTCCGACGAGTACCTCGACGGCATCGAGACGCCGGTGACGTTCTCCGCGCCCAGGGCGTCGACGGCGACGGCCCCGACGAGCGCGGAGTCGATGCCGCCGGACATCGCGACGAAGACGTGCTCGAAGCCGGTCTTGCGGACGTAGTCGCGCGTCCCGAGGACGAGCGCCTGGTACGTCTCGGCGAGGTCGGACGGCGGCTCGAGGTCGCGCGGCGGGAGCGGGGTGCGGTCCTGCTTCTGTGCGTCGGCGCCGGTGACGTGCACACGGTGCGTCGTCGGCAGCCCGGACTCGCGCATGCGGCGCAGGCGGCTGTCGTGGAGCTGGAGCCGAACGATCTCCTCGACGATCACGTCGAAGACGATGAGGTCCTCCTCCATCGACTTGCCGCGGGCGACGACCTTGCCCAGTGGGTCGACCACGAGCGAGTTGCCGTCGAAGACGAGCTCGTCCTGCCCCCCGACCTGGTTCACGTATGCGAGCGCGACCGTGTTGTCGCCGGCGCGGGTCGCGATCATGCGCTCGCGGAAGCGCGTCTTCCCGGCGTGGAACGGCGAGGCGTTGATATTGATGACGACCTCGGCGCCCGCGACGGCGGCGTCCTGTACCGGCTCCGGGTACCAGGCGTCCTCGCAGATCGTGATGCCGACCTCGACGCCGCCGATGGTGCAGACCAGCGTCTCGTCACCGGGCTGGAAATAGCGCTCCTCGTCGAAGACGCCGTAGTTCGGCAACCGCTGCTTGTGGTAGCGGGCGAGGACCTCGCCGCCGTGGATCACGGCTGCGGCGTTGTAGAGGTGGCTCGTGAAGTCGAGGCAGCCGACGACCAGTGGCGGCAGGCCGGCGGCATCCGCCGCCAGCGCCTGGAGGTGCGCCTCTGCTTCCTCGATGAAGGCGGGGCGCAGGAGCTGATCCTCGGGCGGGTAGCCCGTGATGGCGAGCTCCGGGAAGGCGACGACGTCCGCCCCCATCTCGTCGGCGCGACGGGCTGCGGCGAGGATGAGCTCGCGATTGCCCTCGAAGTCGCCGATGGTCGTGTTCAGCTGCGCCAGGGCGACGCGTAGCGTCTGCATGGGGACCTCGCGTCCGGTTCGAACGCCCTGCCCGGTGCGGGATGCGCCGGCTGAGTATGCGTATCCAGTACGCAAAGTCAGGGCGCGTCGATGGTACGGACGCCCTCGATCCGCAGTCAATGCGAGGAGCGAAACGCACCGTTGCGCCGGTGGTCCCGACTTCGTGGGCCGAATGGGGGTGCGCCAGCCGCCGCGAGGCGGCACACTCGTAGCGCCCCCACAGGCAAGCCGGAGGCGCGATGTTCATCCCCGTCCCCACGGCCGTCCCCACGTCTTTGCCGAACCATGACGTCATCGGCGAAGGCTCGGACTGGTGGACCGCCTGGAACTTCGATGTCCAGTACCTGATCCCGCTCTTCCTGATGGCGTTCCTGTACGCGCGGGGTCTCTCGCGCTGGGACAACCGCTCGCGCGAGCACTCGCGCTGGCGCACCTTCTCGTACTACCTCGGGCTGTTCGTGCTCGCGTTCATCTACGAGTCGCCGTTGGACCGGCTGGGCGAGCACCACTTCAGCATGCACATGATCCAGCACAACATCGCGATGATGTGGGTGCCGCCGCTCATCTACCTCGGCGCGCCCGCGACGCCGATCCTCAAGGGGATGCCTCGCGGCTTCCGGAAGCGCGTCGTGGCGCCCATCCTCCGCTCGCACGTCACGAGGATGGCCTGGAACTTCCTCACGCAGCCGGTCGTGGCGATCGTGCTGTTCGCCGGGTCCCAGTGGATCTGGCACCTCGGCCCCGGCTACTACGACCTGGCGCTCCGGAACGACTTCGTCCACGACATCCAGCACATCTCGTTCCTGGCCGTGGCGATGATCTTCTGGTGGAACATCATCGACCCGAAGCCGCGCCGCTCGCGGATCCGGTCGATGGGCACGCGCATCGTCTACTTCTACGGCGCGATGATCCCGAAGCACGTCCTCGCGGCGTTCATCACGTTCGCCGACACCGTGTTCTACCCGACCTATGAGCGCGTGAGGCTGTTCCTCCCGGGCACGCCCCTCGAGGACCAGCAGCTGGCAGGCCTCATCATGTGGGTGCCGTTCGGCGAGATGCTGAACCTCACCGTCGCAGGCATCCTCTTCGCCATCTGGTGGCGCCAGTCCGACCAGCGGCAGCGCGAGGAGGAGGCGGCACGCGACGCCGAGCGCGAGTCCGAGAGCGCGGCGGTCCCGGTCAGCGGCGGATAGCCCGAGCCGACACGCGGCACCGCACACCTCGGAACGCCCTCAGCGGCGCCGCCGGGGATGCCCTCGGGCGCCCGTTTCGCTTGTTGCCCGTGCGCCCTGTGTGAGTGCCCGGTGTCGCCGCCCCGAGTGAAACCGGCGCCGAGCGCCTAGCGGCGGCTCGTGGCGGCCGTCCTGGAGCGTCTGGTGCCCTTCGTCTGGTGACCTGCCGCGACGGCTGCAGGGCCTGCCTGGGTTGGCCTCGGCGGCCGTCGAACTCAAGGTTGCGGCCGTCGTGCCGATCGCCCCGCAAGCCGATCGCCCCACAAGCAGAAGGCCCGTCCATGAGGACGGGCCTTCTGAGCATTCAAGCGAACTCGGGAGCCGCTACGGCTCCACGTGCTTCAGGAACTGCACCAGCGCGTTCGCGTCGGCGTCGTTCAGCCCCTTGGTGGCGGCCCATGACGGCATCGCCGTGCCGGGCCGGCCGTTGAGGATCGTGTCGTGGTAGAACTCGTCCGGCTGCGTCAGGCGCTCCGGCGTCAGCGCCGGACCGACGAGGCCCTCGCGGTTCTGGCCGTGGCAGACGGCACAGTTGGCCTGGAAGAACTCGGCCACCGGGATGCCCTGGACCATGCCGGCCGCCGGGTCACCACCGTCGCCGCCCTCGGTCGTGGCGCCACCGGCGGCTTCGCCGCCACCGGACTGACCACCACCCTCGCCCTCGCCGTGGCCACCGGCCTCAGCAGCCGCCTCGTGCGCCGCGACGGCGCCCGGGGTGGCGTAGGCCTCGACGGTGCGGCTGTCGTGGTTGTCGCTGAAGAGGCCGAGCAGCGCGAGCAGCAGCGACCCCGCCAGCACGAGGCCGAACAGGAACATCCGCGTGAAGAGGCGGTTGTCGAACCGCAGATGCATGAACAGCGCGACGACGATGGCGAACTTGATCGCCGAGAAGACCAGCAGCGCGGCGATCAGCGGCCCGTGCGGCAGGCCGGAGTACGACAGCCACAGCTCGATGAGCGTGAGGACCGTCAGAATCGCGCCGATCAGCACGTACTGCCGGATCGTCGTGGGCGGATGCTCGTTGGCGTGAGCGGTCGCTTCGTGTTCCATCAGGTGCCCCTCCGACCCTCGGCTAGTGCGGCATCAGGTAGATGACGGTGAAGATCACGATCCAGACGATGTCCACGAAGTGCCAGTAGAGGCCCGCCGTGTCCACCCACAGGTCGCGGTCCCGGCCAAGGCCGTTGCGACGCATCGAACCAATCAGCAGCGAGGTCAGGTAGAAGACGCCGATGCCGACGTGCAGACCGTGGAAGCCGGTGAGCACGAAGAACGAAGCACCGAACTGGTTCGTCGTGAGGTTCAGGCCCTCGGAACCGAAGGTGCGGAACTCGTACACCTGGAAGCCGAGGAACGTCAGGCCGAGGAGGATGGTCGCCAGGAGCATCCCCTTCATCAGGCCCAGCTGTCCGTGCTGCGCGCCGTATACGGCGAGCACCATGGCCAGCGACGACATCAGCAGCACGAAGGTGCTGAGGGACGTCAGCGGGATGTCCAGGATCTCCTCGGGGAGCGGCCCGACGAGCGAGTTGCCCTTGAAGATCAGGTAGGTCGAGATGAGCGTCCCGAAGAAGAGACACTCGGACGCCAGGAAGACCCACATCAGGAGCTTCCGGTTGTCGACGCCCGTCGACGTGTGATGTTGCACTTCGTGCGCTGCTGCCATGGACCCGCTCTCCTCGGTAACCGTGGTGGTTTAGACCCGCTTCGGGCCTAGTCCGTGGGCTCCAGCGCCCAGCCCCACACGCCGTAGACCACGACCAGCGCGCCGGCCACCGCGACACCGAGGTGCGCGAGGAGGCCGAGACCGACCAGGGTCACACCCGCGCCAATGATGAGCGGGTAGTACGACGGCGGAGGCATGTGAATGTGCATGTGCTCCGGCTTCGGCGGCAGCTCGATGCCGTGGTCGCGGTTGTACCAGAGCGGGTCGCGGTCCCGGACCTCCGGGATGACGTCGAAGTTGTGCTCCGGCGGCGGCGAGCTGGTGGCCCACTCGAGGGTGGAGCCGCCCCACGGGTTGTCGGGAGCCGTCTGCGGCTGGCGCATCGACTTGAAGAAGTTGATGACGAAGAGCAGCACACCGAACGCCATGATGTAGGCGCCGATGGTCGCGACGAGGTTCCACGTGTCCCAGCCGAGGCCGGACTCGTAGGTGTAGATGCGCCGCGGCATACCGGAGATGCCGAGGAAGTGCATCGGGAAGAAGGTCATGTTCATGCCGATGAACATGACCCAGAACGACACCTTGCCCAGCGTCTCGTCCAGGAAGCGGCCGGTCATCTTCGGGAACCAGTAGTAGATGCCCGAGAAGATGCCCATGATCGCGCCGCCGAAGAGCACGTAGTGGATGTGCGCGACGACGAAGTACGAGTCCTGGTGCTGCGTGTCCACCGCGGGGCTGGCGTGCATGACGCCGGAGATACCGCCGATGGTGAAGAGCGCGATGAAGCCGACGGCGTAATACGTCGCCGTGGTGAAGCGGATGTTCCCGCCGTACATCGTGCCCAGCCAGTTGAAGATCTTGATGCCGGTCGGAATGCCGATCGCCATCGTGCTGGCGGAGAAGACGACCTGCGGGACGGTCCCGAGGCCGGTGGTGAACATGTGGTGGCTCCACACGCCGAAGCCGAGGACACCGATGGCGGCGCCGGCGAAGACGATGGCGGCGTAACCGAAGAGCGGCTTCCGCGACATCACCGGGAGCACCTCGGAGACGATGCCCATGGACGGCAGGATCAGCACGTAGACCTCGGGGTGGCCGAAGATCCAGAAGATGTGCTGCCAGAGGATCGGGTCACCGCCGGTGGCCGGGGTGAAGAAGTTCGTCCCGAAGTTGCGGTCGAAGTAGAGCTGGATCAGGCCGACGGTCACGACCGGCAGCGAGAGCACGAGCAGGAACGCGACGACCAGCGTCATCCACATGTAGACGGGCAGCCGCATCATCGTCATGCCCGGCGCCCGCATGTTGATGATCGTGACGACGAAGTTCAGCGACGCGATCAGCGAGGACGAGCCGAGGATCAGCAGCGAGACCGTGTAGAAGTCCATGTTGCGCCCCGGCGCGAAGGCCGTGGTGCTGAGTGGCGCGTACCCGAACCAACCGCCGTCAGGTGCGCCGCCGAAGAAGAATGACAGCGTCAACATCAGGCCGCCGGACAGGTACATCCAGTAGCCGAGGGCGTTCAGCCGCGGGAACGCGACGTCGCGCGCGCCGATCTGAAGCGGGATGAAGTAGTTAAAGAACGAGGCGCCCAGGGGCATGATCGCCAGGAAGATCATGGTGAGGGCGTGGGTCGAGAAGAGCTGGTTGTAGAGGTCAGCATCCAGCACCGTGCCCTCGGGCCGTGCTAGCTGCGTCCGCACCAGGAGGGCCTCGATGCCGCCCACGAGGAAGAACGTGAACCCCGTGACGCCGTAGAGCGACGCGATCTTCTTGTGGTCGACCGTGGTCATCCACTCCCAGATCTTCGAATGCTCTGTGGTCTGGCCGACCGTTCCGACAGCCGTGGCCATGTCTCGACCTCCTGACTCGCCCCTCAACCGCGAGGGGCTGTCATTGTGTTTCTGCTACGAGCCGGGGGTTATCGCAGGCTCTGCAGGTAGGCGACGAGCGCGTCCACCTGGTCCTGCGAGAGGTTGTCCACGAGCCCGTCCGGCATGTGCGAACCCGGCTTCACCGAGGAAGGCTTGCGGATCCAGGCCTCCATCTGGGCCGGGGTGTTGTCCAGCCACCCACCGGCGAGCGTGGAACGCTCACCGACGTAGGTCAGGTTCGGACCCACGAGCCCCTGCGACACACCGTTGATGGTGTGGCAGCCGATGCAGCCCGCGGACGAGAACGCCTGCTGACCCGCGAGCAACTGCTCGTCCGTCGGGTCGGCGGGGTTGGTCTGCTGCTGCGCGACCCAGGCGTCGTAGTCCTCCTGGGTCTGGACGATCACCCGGAAGCGCATCTTCGCGTGGGAGAGGCCGCAGAACTCGGCGCACTGGCCCAGGAAGGTGCCCGTCTCGGTCGGCGTGAACCACAGGTGGTTCTCGTGGCCGGGCATGATGTCCTTCTTGCCCATCAGGCGGGGCACCCAGAAGGAGTGGATGACGTCGTTGTCGATGAAGGAGCCGTCCGCCTGGTAGTTGCCGGACAGGAGGCTGAGGTGGACGGCGCGGTCGACCGGGATGTGCAGGTCGGTCGCCGTCACGATGCCCTCGTCGCCGTAGCGGAACTCGAACCACCACTGGTGGCCGACGACGGTGACCTCGAGCGCGTTGTCAGGAGCGTCACCCTCGATCTGCACGATGGCATCGAAGGTCGGGACCGCCATGGCCACGACGATGACCACCGGGATGAAGGTCCAGAGGATCTCCAGGCGCGAGTTGCCGTGCGTCTGGACGGCCTCGGCGCCCTCCTGCTCCCTGAACATCAGGGAGAAGGCGAGCGTGAGCGCCATGACGCCGACGAAGACCGCCCCGGCCAGCCAGAAGACCAGCACGTAGACGCTGTGCACCTTCTCGGCGTTCTCGGACGCCGGTTCGAAGGTGCTCTGGTAGTCGTTCCCGAGGAACGCTGCCTCGCGGAACCAGTAGTACAGGAGCCCCGAGACTGCGAGGGTGATGCCCAACGACACCACCAGGGCGATGATTCGCCCCGGACCTGACCTGCCCACGCGCGCCTCCCGTGCACTGGACGCCTGCCGACGCGCGCCAGAACGGCGCGCGAACACCGCCAGCCGCGGCTGGCAACCGTGAATTAACCATCGGTCAGATACAGGGTCAAGGGAACTCGCGAAGTCGGGACGTTCGTCCCAAGCGCCGATCGGGTCGGGATGCGGTCACTTTGCCGGGGAACCGAGGGCGCCCGGGCGAGATGCAGCGAGCGGCGGCGCGGGGTGCCACTGGGCTCCACCGCGCTCCACCTCGCTCCCGGGGGGCGGCGATCGTCGCGTGCGCGATCGGGTGCTCGTTGAATTCAGAACGAACCGCCGGATAGCCTCGATGGTGCGATGTTCAACGCACGTAGCGCTCGTCTGGTCGCGGCAGGCTTCGGCGGGCTCATCGGCCTGCTCCTGCTCGTACTCGCGTACGCGCTCTGGCAGGGCGTTGGCCAGGACGAGTCCGGGCGCGAGGACATCGGTGGCGCGCTGGCGCCGGACTTCACCGTCACGCAGTTCGACGGCGAGGACTTCACCCTCTCCGACTACCAGGACCGGCCCGTCTTCCTGTACTTCTGGGCGTCCTGGTGCGGCCCGTGCATCGAGGAAGCACCGAACATCGAGGCGCTCTGGCCGGAATACCGCGACCGCGGCTACGTCTTCCTGGGCCTGAACATCTGGGACATCGAGGCGGACGCGCAACAGTTCATCAATGAACTGGGGCTCAGCTTCCCGCTCGCGCGAGACGGCGAGCGCTCCGTCTATGTAGAGTATGGAGTGCAGGGCCTCCCGGTTGCCTTCTTCCTGGAACCGGGCCTCCAGATCCGCTCCCGCTACACCGGCCCTCTGGACGAAGACACGCTCCGCCAGGAGCTTGATCGCATTGCGGGAGACGCGTCATGACCAACGGCAGTTCGAACGGCAGCACGCCGCACCGCCGAGGCCGACCGGGCGCGGGTGACGAGGTGAACGCGTGAGCCAGTTCATGGCCAGCCGCCGAGCGCGACTCGTGATGCTCCTGGTGGTGGCGACCGGCGCCATCACCGTGCTCGCCTTCCGCGCCGCCGGCGATTCCGTCTCCTACTACCTCGAGCCGCACGAGTACCTCGAGAACGCCTCCCTGGAGGGCACGCGCGTGCGCGTCGCCGGTCGTGTCGATGGCGACACCGTCGTCGAGGAAGCCGGCCGGCCGGTCGCATTCGACATCGTCGGTGACCAGGACGACCGGCTCTCGATCACGTTCGAGAAGGGCGTGGTGCCGAACATGTTCGGGCCATACGCGCTGGTGGTCGTGGAAGGACGCGGCGTCCCGGGCGGCGTCGACGCCGACTCGCTGATCATCAAGCACGAGGACGAGTTCTTCTCCGACACGCCGCCCGACGACTCGATCTCCTCGCACTTCGTCGACGAGTCTCCGACGCCAGAGTCCGACGAGTAGCGGGCCGTCGATGAACTTCGTCGCGACGCTCGGGGCCTCTGCCCTCGTCGTCTCCCTCGCGTCGGCCTTCCTCGCCGTCGGCGCGTCCGTCTACGGCCACCGGTTCCACCACCGCGGCGCGGTCGCGATCGGCCGTCGCTCGATCTACGCCGTCGCCGGGTTGAACACCCTCGCGATCGGCCTCCTCGCCTACGCGCTGATGACGGACGACTTCTCCATCGCGCACGTCGCGAACGTGTCGTCGAGCAACATGCAGACGCACATGAAGTGGGCGTCGCTCTGGAGCGGACAGCCCGGATCACTGCTCTTCTGGACGTGGATGATGTCCGTCTGGATGGCGGCGTTCACCTTCATCACCGTCCCGAAGATCCCGTGGGGCGGTCCGCATGCCGTCGCCACCGCCGGGTCGGTCATCGCGGCGTTCCTCATCGCCGCCGCGTTCTTTGCCTCGCCGTTCCGGCTCAGCCCGGTGACGCCGCCGGACGGCCAGGGCTTGAACCCGCTGCTCGTCGACCCCGGCATGCTCATCCATCCCCCGTTCCTCCTCACCGGCCTCGTCTCGACGTCGATCCCGTTCATCGTGGGGGCGGCGGCGCTCATGGCCGGCAAGATCGACAACGCCTGGATCCGACACGCCCGGGGCTGGGCGCTCGGCTCGTTCATCGTGCTGAGCGTCGGGAACGTGCTCGGCGGCTGGTGGGCGTACACCGTGCTCGGCTGGGGTGGCTACTGGGGCTGGGACCCGGTGGAGAACTCCGCGATCCTGCCGCTGCTGCCGCTCACGGCCTTCCTCCACGCACTGATCGTCCAGGAGCGCCGAGGGATGCTGAAGGCGTGGAACCTGGTGCTGGTGCTGGCGGCGTTCGCGCTCGCCGTGTTCGGGACGTTCAACGTCCGCTCCGGCCTCGTGGCGTCCGTGCACTCCTTCGCGCAGTCCGAGGTGGGCCCGTACTTCCTCGTGCTCCTCGGCGCGGTCGTGGTGGCCTCGATCGTGCTGATGGTGTGGCGGCTGCCGCGCATGCACGCCGACTACGAGTTCGAGTCGCTGGTCTCACGTGAGACCGGGCTGATCCTGAACACCTACGTCATGGTCGCCATCGCGCTGGTCGTCCTCGGCGGCACGCTCTTCCCGGTGTTCTCGGAGCTGTTCCGCAACGTCCGCATCACCGTGGGACCACCGTTCTATGACGACGTGGTCGGGCCGCTGCTGATCATCATGGTCACCCTCATCAGCGTCGGGACGATCCTGCCGTGGAGGAAGGCCGCGCCCGGCCTGCTCCGACGGCGCTTCACGCTGCCCCTCGCCCTGACGGCGCTCGTGACCATCGCGCTCGCGGTGCTGGGCATCCGCGACCCGTTCGCCCTCGCCGGCCTCGCGGCCGCGACGCTCGTGCTCGTCGCGAGCGCCCGCGAGTACGCCCTCGGCACGAGGGCGATCCATGCCGCTCGACGTTCCTCCTGGCCCGGCGCCTTCGGGAGCATGTTCAACCGCGACCCGCGCCGCTACGGCGGGTACCTCGTCCACATCGGCGTCGCCGTCATGGCCATCTCGGTGGTCGCGACGCACGTCTACCAGAAGCAGACCCGCGCGGTGGTCTCACCGGGCGAGACCTTCCAGGCCGCCGGGCACACGATGCGCTTCGACGACCTCGTCGTCCGCCGTCCCGGCGTGGATGGGATCGACAGCGACATCCTCGCGCGGGTCTCGCTCATCGAAGATGGCAAGGTCGTCGGGGTGATGGAGCCGGGCCGCCGCTTCTTCACGAACTTCCCGGATCAGCCGACGGCGATCGTGGACGTCGACGGGAACCTCAAGCGCGACCTCTACATGTTCGTGCAGGGTTGGGACGCCAACCGCCTGACGGAAATCCAGGTCTTCGAGAACCCGCTCCAGGCATGGCTGTGGATCGGCGCCGGCATCTACGCCGCCGGTGGCCTGCTCGCCTTCGCGCCGTTCCGCTCGCGCCGCCGCGTCGAGGTCACCTCGACGGAAGCCGCGCCGGGAACGCAGACGGCATGAGGCAGGCCCCCACCTCGCGGCCCGTGGTGTCGCAGCCGCGCCTGTCGCGGCCGCTCATCGCCCAGCTCCTCGCCGCCACCGCGCTCATGGTGGGTGCGTTCCTGCTCGTCGGAGGCCGCGAGGCATCCGCGCAGGTGCCCGCGACGGAGGAGCAGGCGCTGGCCGTGGAGCGACAGCTCCTGTGCCCGATCTGCACCAACGAGCGGCTCGACGTGTGCAGCACGGCGATCTGCATGGACATGAAGCGGATCGTCCGGGAACGCCTCGCGGCGGGCTCGACGCCGGACGACATCATCCTGTACTTCGAGACGCGCTACGGACCGAAGGTCCGCGCAGACCTCGAGCCGCAGGGCTTCAACCTCTGGCTCTACGGGTGGATCAGCGCATCGACGCTGGCCGTCGCCGCCCTGGGCGGCTGGTTCCTCCTCGGGCTTCGCCGGCGCGCCGCCGGTTCCACGGCGACCGCGGCAGCCCCATCGACCGAGGGCACCGACGACGCGTGGCTGGACGCCCAGATCGCGGACAGCGACGATCCGTAGCAGATGGAGTGGGTCGTCCTCGCAGCCGTAGCGGCGCTCGTCGCCCTGTTCGTCGCATGGCCGCGGCGTGGCGACGCGGATCCCGTTCCCGTGGCGGTCGCCGACCTGCGCGATGAGCGTGCCGCCCTCCTCGACGAGCTCCGCGAGATCGACGAGGACGCACTCGCCGGCCGCATCACCGCTGAGGACCGCCTCGACGCCCGGCGACAGCTCGGCCAGCGGCTGCGCTCCGTGACGGAGGCGCTGCGCGACCTCGGCGAGTCTCCGGACGTCGCACCGCCGGCGCGAGCGTCGGCACCTCCCGCGCCAGGCGACGAGGAGCGTGCATGAGGCGCACCGCCATCCGCCTCACCCCGTGGGCATTCCTCGTCGGCGTCGTGCTCGCGGCGGCGCTCGCCGTGAGCGGCGACACCGCGGCGGCACAGGAACAGGCACCTGCCGACACCGTCGGGCGCATCTCGGGCGAGGTGAACCTCGGAACCGAGGGCGCCACCCTCGACGGGGACCTCACGGTGGACTTCATCGTCCTCGTCGGCTCCGAGGTCGGTGGAACCGTCGACGCGACCGTCAACGGCGCGTCCTTCTTCGTGGAGGTCCCGCTCGACGACACGCGACGCTATGTGCCGCGTGTCGTGTACCAGGGCGTCCCGTACTTCGGCGCGCCGGTCGCCGTGACCGCCGACGCCCCCGAGGCGACGGCGGAGCTTCCCACCATCTACGCGACCACCTCGGAAGCGCCGGCGCTCACGATCGGCGACACGGTGGTCACCGTGATCGCACTGGACCGAGGCACCGGTCAGCTGGGCTTCGTCCGCGAGGACCTCGTGATGAACCCCGCGGATCGCGTATTCGTGGGCGATGCGAACGGCGTCACGCTCCGCCTCCCGGCGCCGGACTCCACGCTCGACGCGGCGGGTGAGAATGCCGACGGCACGTTCCGCCTCGCGGATGGCGTGCTCACGAGCACCGTTCCGCTTCGCGCCGAGGAGGCGACCTCGATCGTGACGCGCTACCTCGTCACCTACGACATCGCGAAGGACGAGTATCTCCTGCGCGTGACGACGCCCCTGGCCGCCGACCGCCTGGTCGTGCGGGTGCCGGAGACGTACGTCCGCAACCTCGAGGTCGTCGGCGACGGAGTCATCGGCGAGCCGGACGTGCTCCAGCTCGGCGACTCCGATCCGATCCCGCTGCGGACCGCCTACCTCGAGAACGCGAAGCCCGGTGACAGCCTGATCGTGCGGCTGGATGGGCTCGCGCTGCAGACCAACCGCAACCCGCTCGCGGAGACACCCGGGAACATCATCGCCGGCCTCGTCGCGCTCGCCGTCGTGGGCGCCGCGGCGGCCTACGCGATCGCCCGGGGCCGGAGCGCCCCGGCGTGACCGATGCCGGGACCGCGATCGCGATCGACGCGCGAGGACTGACCCGCCAGTACGCCGGGGTCACCGTCGTCCGAGGCGTGGACCTCGCGCTGCCGGCCGGGTCGAAGACGGCGCTCCTCGGATCCAACGGTGCGGGCAAGACCACGCTGCTGAAGATGCTCTCCACCCTGCTGACGCCGACCTCGGGGTCGTTCTCCGTGAACGGTCACCGAGCACCGTCCGCGGAGGTGGCGCGATCGATCGGCGTGCTCGGGCACAGCCCGATGCTGTACGAAGACTTCACGCCGCTGGAGAACCTGCAGTTCTTTGCGCGCATCTACGGCGTCCAGGACGCGGAGCCGCGCATCCGGGACCTCCTCGACCAGGTGGGGCTGTGGCGGCGCCGCAACGAGCGCACGGTCATCCTCTCGCGCGGCTACCACCAGCGACTCGCGCTGTGCCGCGCGCTCATCCACCGCCCGGCCGTGCTGATCGCCGACGAGCCGGAGACCGGCCTCGACCCCGAGGGCATCGAGCTGCTCGACGAGATGGCGCTCGCGGCGCCCGGCCTGACGGTCATCGCGGCCACGCACCGCATCGACCACATCGACGCATGGGCGACGGGCATCGTCCGGCTCGACCGCGGGCGCGTCATCGAGGACACCTCGAGCGTGGGCCTCGCGGCGCCGGAGGGAGCTCCGGCGTGAACGTGCTCGGGGCCGTGGTCGCGAAGGACCTCAAGCTTGCCTGGCGTAACCGCTCAGGATGGCTCTCAGCGGCCGCGTTCTCGACGATCGCCGTCCTCACCTACTCCTTCGCGTTCGACCTCGCCACGGGCGACGTGAGGCCGCTGCTGCCGGGTGTGATCTGGACCACGTTCCTCTTCGCCGGGGTCTTCGCCGCCGGACAGTCCTTCCAGGACGAAGTGGACGATGGGACGTTCGACGCGCTCATGTTCTCGCCCGTCGGCGCGACCAGCGTGTTCGCTGGCAAACTCGTTGCGAACCTCATCGCCCTGCTGATCATTGAGTTTTCGCAACTGATCCTCGCCACTATCCTGTTTGACGTGGCGCTGCTGACGCCTGAGCTGCTCGGCATCGTGCTCATCGGGACCATTGGTTATGTCTCGCTGACCACACTCCTCGCCACGATGGGTGGTCACGTGCGCGGTCGTTCGGTCCTGCTGCCGGTCCTCTCGCTGCCCTTGCTGATCCCGCTGTTGATCGGTGCTGTGCGCGCGACGGGCGCTTCGCTCGGCCTCGAGGCAGGCACGGGGCCGTGGATGCTGCTCCTGATGGTGTTCGCCGTGTGGGCCACGCTCGCTGCGGTCCTGCTGTTCCCGACGGCGGCCGAGCAATGACCGCCCTCCTCGAGCGCGTCTACGCGTGGCGCTGGAGCGTCCTCCCGCCGATCACCGGCGTGGCGATGATGGCGATGATCGTCGGCGCGCTGGTCGCCGCTCCGCGCGAGATCATCGAGGGCGAGGTGCAGCGGCTGATGTACCTGCACGTGCCCGCCGCGATCATCATGTACGTGGCGTTCTTCTTCACGGCGTTCGCGTCCGTGATGCTCCTCTGGAAGCGGGACATCCGCTGGGACGCCGCGGCGCGAGCCTCCGCGATCGTGGGGGTGTTCCTCTGCGGCATCGTGCTGGTGACGGGCGCGATCTGGGGGAAGCCGATCTGGGGCGTCTACTGGTCCTGGGACGCGCGCCTGACGTCCACCCTCATCCTGTTCCTGATCTACTGCGCCTACCTGCTGGCGCGGTCCGTCGCCGGACCGCTGGACGAGCAGGCCGCCCGGTACGCCGCGATCTTCGCGATCATCGGCGTGGCCGACATCCCGATCATCCAGATGTCCGTGCGCTGGTGGCGCACGCTCCACCCGCAGCCCATCGTGTTCCGGCCGGACCCCGCGCTGCCGAACGAGATGCTGGTGGTGTTGCTCATCGGGTTTGTCGCCGTGCTCTCCCTCGCCACCTGGCTGATCTCGCTCCAGACCGACACGGAACGCGCGGCTCAGCGTGTGAGCGCCCTCCGCGCCGAGTTCGACCACCGGGAGATCGCCTGATGGATAACATCGAGTACCTGTTCGCCGGGTTCGCCGTCTTCTGGGCGGCGCTCTTCATCTACCTCCTGACCCTGCAGGCGCGGATCCGCTCGCTGCACAAGGAGATCGAGCAGCTGGAGGAGCGGCTCGCGGAGTCCGAGGGCGCCCGAAGGGTGGCGTCGCGGGATGCCGCTCCCGGGAGCACCGCCGCGTCGTCGCGGGCGAACTCCTAGGCCGACCCCGCGGTAGCAATCCCGCAGCAGCAACCTCGGGCGGGCGACTGATCCACCCGCATACGACAATGGCGACGATGGACGCTCCTCACAACGCAGCCCTGCCTACTTCCGGCCAGACCTCGGCGCCCTCGCTGGGGCGGCTGCTGCGTGACTACTTCATCCTCACCAAGCCCTCGATCATCCTGCTGCTGCTGATCACCACCGTCCCGGCCATGGTCCTCGCGGACGAGGGCTGGCCCGGGTGGGGCCCCGTGCTCGCGACGCTGTTCGGCGGGATCCTCTCGGCCGGCGGCGCGGGCGCGGTGAACATGTACATCGACCGCGACATCGACGGGATCATGGCCCGCACGCGGAAGCGGCCGATCCCCTCGGGACGCGTCCCGGCGCGGCACGCGCTGATCTTCGGACTGACCCTGGGCTTCGCCTCCGGGCCGTGGCTGTGGCTGACCGTGAACTTTGCCTCCGCGGTGCTCGCGGTCGCCGCCTTCCTGTTCTACGTCGGGCCGTACAGCCTCTACCTGAAGCGGCGCACCGTGCACAACACGGTCATCGGCGGCGTCGCCGGCGCGATCCCGCCACTCATCGGCTGGGCCGCCGTCTCGAACTCGATCACGCTGGAGGGGCTCCTCCTCTTCGCGATCGTGTTCTTCTGGCAGCCGCCTCACTTCTGGGCGCTCGCGATCCGGCTGGAGAAGGACTACCGCAGCGCCGGCATCCCGATGATGCCCGTTGTCCTCGGGCTGAAGGAGACGCGACGCCAGACCGTGCTGTACGCCGTCGCGACGGTGATGGTCACGCTGATCTTCGGAGCGGTGGCCGCCCTCGGGCCGCTGTACTTCGCCGTGGCGATCGCGAGCGGGCTGGGGTTCGTCGGGGCATCGATCGTGATGTATCGCGGCCAGGGCCTCGAGGGCACCGCCCCGATGTTCCGCTACTCGACGCTCTACCTCGCGGTGCTCTTCCTCGCGATGGTCGCGGACTCGCTCATCCTCGAGTAGCCCGGCTCCGAGGCGTCCCCGTCCGGCCCTGCCGGTCTGCCCGCTAGCTGTCTTCCAGCGAGAACGTGAACCGGGCGACCACGAACGTCCCGGCGATCCACGCCGCGAGCACCAGCAGGTGCGGCCACTGCGAGACGACCGAGTCGCCATCGACGAACGCCCGCATCGCCGTGAGGAGGTGCGTGAGCGGCAGCACCTGCACGGCCGCGCGAACGACGTCCGGGAGCGACCCCGTCGGGAAGAACGTGCCCGAGAGGAACATCATCGGCAGGGTGATCGCGTTCGCCGCGCCCTCCACGGCCCCACGGCCGTGGACCAGCCCGGCGACGATGACGCCGAGGTTGAGGAACACGACGGTCCCGAGGACGGCGAGGATGAAGAACGGCGGGCCACCTCGGAAGACGTTCGCGCCGAGCGCCTCCGCGACGACCGAGATCACCACGACCTGCATCGCGGCGACGGTCATGTGCGCGAGCACGACTGACGCGAAGAACTTCCACGGCTCCAACGGGGTCGCGCGGATGCGACGGAGGACGCCCTCCTCGCGGTAGCGCGAGAGTGAGCCGGCGAGGCTGATCGTCGCGAAGTTCATGAGCCCCATGCCGATGATGCCGGGGCCGAGGAACTCGAAGAACGAGGTGTTCTCCGCGCTGTCGATCCGTTCCGTGACGAACGCGATCGGCGGATTCCCGCCCATCAGCTGGAGGTTCACGCTGTCCACGATCGAGGAGATGCCCGCCTCGGTCGCGGACGAACCGATCGGGTCGCTGATGCCGTGGATGAGCGAGGCGTCCACGCGCGCCCCGTCCGAGCTGACGAGGAGGACGGCGTTGATGTTGTCGTCGTCGATCTCGGTCTCGGCGCCGGCGCGATCGAGGGGTTGATCGGCCACCGTGACCTCGAGGAACTCGGCGCTCTGCAACGCCCCCAGGAGGGCCTGCTGCGACGGGCTCGACGGGTTGTCCAGTGAGACCAGGACATCCGTCGTCCCGAACGAATCGAACGAGAACAGGCGGAACACGCCGAGGAAGATGATCGGGAAGATGAGCGCCCAGAACAGGGCCTGGCGGTCGCGGACGACCATCTTCAGGCTGGCGCCGAACAATGCTCGCATCAGCCGCTCAATCCCCGCCCCGTGACCGAGAGGAAGACGTCCTCCAGCGTCGCCGGCAGCACCGCGAGGTCAACGACCTCGGCGCCGGCGTCCTGCGCCAGGCCCGTGAGGGCCGTCACCGTCGGCGGGGCCTTCTCGGCACGCAACTCGAGCACCTCGAGGTTGCCCTCCGCGAAGTGGTGCACCTCGGACGTCCCGGGCAGCGCCGAGACGCGAGTCACGTCGATCTGCCCGAGCGTCGTCATGCGGACGCGGTACGGCGCGTGCAGCGAGCGCACCAGGCCGGGCGGCGTGTCCAGCGCGGCGATCCGGCCGCGGTCCATCATCATCACCCGGTCACAGAGCGCCTCGGCCTCCTCCATGTAGTGGGTCGTGAGGACGACCGTGGAGCCCTCGTCGCGCACGCTGCGGACGATGTCCCAGAGGTCGCGGCGCGCGTCCGGGTCGAGGCCGGCGGTGGGCTCGTCAAAGAACACGAGGTCGGGCTGGTTCACCAGCGCCGCGACGATGGAGAAACGCTGCTGCATACCGCCGGACAGTTGCTTGATGCGCGCCTCGGCGCGGTCGGCGAGGTGTACGCGCTGCAGGAGCTCACCGGCGTCCGCCGAGCGCGGGTAGAACGAGCCGAACAGCTCGAGGATCTCGCGGAGCGTCAGGTACTGGTGGTAGGAGGACGCCTGCAACTGCACGCCGACGCGCTTCTTCACCTCGTCGGTGGCGGTGCGGATGTCGTGCCCCAGCACGGAGGCATCGCCGGCGGTGGGCTTCGTGAGCCCCTCGAGGATCTCGACGAGCGTGGTCTTGCCCGCGCCGTTCGGGCCGAGGATGCCGAAGATCTCGCCCGGCTGGACGGTGAATGAGACGCCGTCCAGCGCGGTCAGTTCACCGTACTGCTTCGTGATGCCGCGCACCTCGATGACGGGTGCGCCGGTCGTGGGTTCGCGTCCCGGTGCCTGGGCCACCGTTACCTCGTCTGTCTCTGGTGCGGGAGGGCGTCCGGGACGCCCTCGACGCGTTAGCTCCTCCCGGAGCTACCCATTGACCTCGAGGATCTTGAACGGGATCGGACCGGACGGGGCGTTCACCGTCACCTCGTCCCCCGGGACGTGGTTGATGACCGCCATGCCGACCGGCGACTCGATCGAGATCCGCCCCGACTTCGGGTCGACCTCGTTCGGTGGCACGAGTGTGAACTCCTGCTCGCCGTTGGTCTTGAGGTTCTTCAACTTCACCACTGAACCGACGTTGGCGCGACCCGCCTTCGTCTCTTCGTCGATGATCACCGCGTTCCGGAGCTTGCTCTCCAGGTCGCGGATGCGCATCTCGAGGTGCGCCTGCTCGTCGCGGGCGGCGTCCAGCGGAGCGTTCTCGCGGAAGTCCTTGTCGGCCATCGCGTCGCGCAGCTTCTGTGCGATGTCCGGGCGCTTGCCGCGCTCCTCCTCGAGCTGCAGCTCCAGGCGGCGCAGGCCGTCCAGCGTCACGTAGAACGCCTTGCCGCCGAGCTCGGCGGCCGCACCCTGCCCGCCGCGCGCGCCGCCGGCCGTGGGGCCGAGCTGCAGGTACGGGACGAGGTTGGACGACGTGAACGCCAGGCGCGAGCAGTACGCGAGGAAGGCACGCAGCGGCTCCAGCTCGGACGGCTGGCCGGGGGCGTGCTCACGCACGTAGTTCGTGACGAACTCGCCCTCGAGGTCCTCGAGCTGGTTGTCGAGGCCGTACTCCTCGAGGAACTGCCGGATGATCGGCACCTCCTCGCGGAGCTTCTCCTGCTCCGTCGCCATGAAGCCTTCGAAGTGGGCGAGCGCCTCGCTCGCGGTAACAGGCTCCGCCACCGGGGGCCTCCTGCCTCGGCTCTGTCGTACCTATCCTGTGACAGGTGTCGGCGCTGTCGACATGGGGATGCGCCGCAAATCAGTCTACGGGGAGCGCGGGCAGGGGTGTCAACGGCGCTCCGTCCCGTCATCACGCGGCAACCCTCGCCAGTTCCACCGGGCCTCGACGCCCACCGCACGCCGACAGCGCTCGGAAGGTCCGCCCCGCCGTGACACAGGCCCGACTCGCCCCCCTGCTCGAGGACGCCGACCGCCTCGACCTGGCGCTCGACGCGGAGAAGCTCGCGAGCTTCGAGCGCTACTTCGACCTCATCCTCGAGTGGAACGAACGCGCCGGGATCACCTCGATCCGGGACGAGGCAGAGGCGCAGCACCGCCACTTCGGCGAGTCCCTCGCGCTGCTCACGGTGCTCCGCGACGCGGGGCTCCTGCCGGCCGGCGAGCGACGGCGCCTCGCCGACCTCGGCCCGGGTGGCGGCTTCCCCGGCATCCCGATGCGGATCGCGGAGCCGAGCCTCGAGCTGGCGCTGATCGAGTCGAACCAGAAGCGCGCGGAGTTCCTCGAGGTCGCCGTGCGCGAGCTCGGACTGACCGACGTGACCGTGCACCCCCTGCGCGCCGAGGACGCCGGCCGGGCGCCGGAGCTGCGCGCCGCGTTCGACGTCGTCGTCGCGCGCGCCCTCGCGGCGATGCCGGTGCTCGTGGAGTACGCGCTGCCGCTGCTGCGGGACGGCGGCATCCTTGCCGCGCCCAAGGGGAGCCGCGCGCTCGACGAGCTGGCGGAGGCAGGCGGCGCGATCGCGGCACTCGGCGGCGTGGCCCTCGAGCCGCTCTCGCTGCCGGTGCTCCCGGACGCGCCGCCACAGACGGTGCTCCTCGTGCGACGCGAGGGGCCGCTCGACGACCGGTACCCGCGGCGCGCCGGGATGCCCTCCAAGCGACCGCTCGCCTAGACTCGGGTCACTCCCCAACGACGCTGGCGGCCACCTGCGCTGAGAGCCGCATCGGAGGCCGCATGCCCCCAGCCATCGCGCACACCCTCGGCCGCCTGCGGCGGCTCGTCATGCTCGACGACTCCGTCTACGACGAGCTTCGACGCGACAACAGCGCGACGATCCCTGCCGTCGCCGTGACCGCGATCGGCCTTCTCGCGTTCGGGCTCGGCGGATGGCTCTGGTGGTTCCTGTCCGACCTCGGCGACACCGGCTCGGTGTTCCTCAAGACGGTCATCCTCGGGACGATCTTCGGCTTCGTCGCGTGGCTCGGCTGGATGCTCGTCGTCTACGCCGCCCTGAGGCGGCTCGCGGGCCTCACCCTGCAGGTCGAGCAACTCCTGCGCACCGCGGGATTCGCGTCCGGGGTCCTCGTGCTCGGGCTCGCGATGGTCCTCATCCCGCTCGGGTTCGGCATCGGGCTCGTCGTCCTCATCGCGTGGTTCGGTGGGACGCAGATCGCGATCGAGCGCACCGTGGGCCGAGGCGGCTCCGATGTCCTCGTGGCGAACCTCGCCGGCTTCGCGGCCTGGCTCCTCGTGATGTCGCTCATCTCCACCGGCACGAACCAGATCGGGCCCGGCCCGTTCCTCGCCGATGCGGTCTGGGACGCCGTCACCGGCTCCGGCCTCACCTTCGGATAGCGGAAGGCCCCGACGTGGAAGCCGACGTGGAAGAACGCGTCGAGGAGCTCCTCGCGCGGGTGCGAGCCTGCACCCTGTGCGACGGGCTCCCCCTCGGACCGCGCCCGATCCTCCAGGCGAGCGACGCCTCGAGGATCCTCATCGCCAGCCAGGCGCCGGGGCGTCGTGCGCACGAACGCGGCGTGCCGTTCGACGACCCGAGCGGCGACCGGCTGCGCGAGTGGCTCGGCGTCGATCGCACCGCGTTCTATGACGCCTCGAAGTTCGCCATCGTGCCGATGGGCTTCTGCTTCCCCGGCACCGGCCGCGCCGGGGACCTCCCCCCGCGTGCCGAGTGCGCCCCCGCCTGGCGGGAGGAACTCCTCGCCGGGCTGCCGGAGGTGCGGCTCACGCTCGTCGTCGGGCAGTACGCGCAGGAGTGGCACCTCGGCCCGACCCGCCCTCGGCGTTCGGTCTCAGCGGCGGTCGCCTCGTGGGGCGACCACTGGCCCGAGGTGCTCCCGCTGCCGCACCCGAGCCCTCGGAACCAACGCTGGCTGAAGGAGCACCCGTGGTTCGAGGCGGACGTCCTGCCCGCGCTCCGCGAGCGTGTCGCCGCGCTCGTCGGCTAGCGATCCGGGGACTCGCGCCCATTCCCCGATCCGGGCCGAGTGGCGACAATTGCCGAGGTTCGAGAGCAGCGCACCGCGCCGCAGCGTCCGAGGAGTCCCCCCATGGCTGAGCACCAGACCGCGATCGTGTCGCACCGCGCCCACTGCGGGACGCACCCCGAGAACACGCTCCTCGGCATCCAGGCCGCCCTCGACGACGGCGTCGAGGCAATCGAGATCGACGTGCGACGCACGATCGACGGCGGCCTCGTGCTGATGCACGACACGACGTTCACGCGCACCACCGGCGACCGCCGCGTGGTCAGCGAGACCTCGACCGCCGAGGCGACCGCCCTGCAGGTGCTCCCACCCGACTCGACCCAACAGCCGCAGCCCGTCCCGCTGCTGGAGGACGCCCTCCGGCTCATCGACGGCAAGGCGGCCATCGTCATCGACTTCGAGGACGCCCCGATCGCGGACGACCTCATCGCCCTCGTGAAGCAGATGGGCGCGGCCTCGTGGACGTGGTGGACCTCCCACGACCCCCACCTCGCGGAGCGGCTCGCCGCCGAGACGCCCGGTTCCAAGTCGTACCTCGGGTGGGCCGCGTCGGACCGGCGCTTCGCCTCGCCCATCGACGCCCTCGACGTATGCGTGCGACGCGGCCTCGCCGGCATCAACGCCCAGCACACCTACGTCGACGAGACCGTCGTCCGGTACGCGCACCGCGAGTCCCTCGAGGTGGGTGTGTGGACCGTCAACGACCCGAAGCGGATGGGCGCCCTCCTGCGCATGGGCGTCGACGCCATCACCACGGACTTCCCGCGCGCCACGCAGCTCATGCGCGACCGCGCCGCCTCCGCCACCGAGGCCGCTCACCACGTCGACCTGCGCTTCTCACACGGCGCGTAGCCCGGGGGCGAGACGCAGGCAGGCGGCCGAGGGCGGCCCTAGCCCGAAAGCGGAAGCCGCCCCTACACTCTTCAGACGCCCGAATCACCTCGATGTGAGGGGCGTGAGGTTCCGTGGGCCCGTAGCTCAGTTGGGAGAGCGCGACACTGGCAGTGTCGAGGTCAGGGGTTCGAGACCCCTCGGGTCCACCAGCACCACCCACACAACCGGCCCCCGAGGCCGGTTCTTTGTGCCCTCCGGCCGCCGTACCGAGACCTCCGGAATCCGGCCCCCTCCTGCAAGACCGGCCATTCCGGCCCCCTCCCCCTCTGGGGGAGGGTTGGGGAGGGGGTCGTGAACGCTCGTGAGCATCGAGGACGGCGAGCGTCCCCACGGCTCCCCCTTCGACAGGCTCAGGGTGAGCGGTGTGCCCCCGCAGCGACCGAGCGTGCATGAACGGCCATTCCGGCCCCCTCCCCCTCTGGGGGAGGGTTGGGGAGAGGGTCGTGAGCGTTTGCGGCCCTCGAGAACGGCGGGCGTCCCCACGGCTCCCCCTTCGACCGGCTCAGGGCGAGCGGTGTGCCCTCGCAGCGACCGAGCGTGCATGAACGGCATTCCGCCCCCTCCCGTCTGAGGGGTACTCCGCGCGCCCCTGAGGATCGGGTGAACGGCGTACCATCCGCCCCGCCCTCATCTCCAAGCCCCGAGGGCGATCGGAGCGCCCGCATGACCCTCGACCTCAAGAACGTCCTCTACGAGCAGGACGGCGACATCGCCACGTCACCGTGAACCGCCCCAGCACTCAACGCCATCAGCCGCCGCGTCACCACGAGCTCGACGAGGCGTTCCGGCACGCCGAGAAGACCCACCGTGAAGGTCATCGTCGTCGCCGGGATCGAGAACCTTCGGCGCTGGCACGACCTCGGCACCGAGGAGATGCGCTCAGAGATCGACGAGTTCCCGCGCGACATGGTCCCGAGGGCCGCATCGCACGATGGACCGGGCGTCTACTTCGCCTCCACGACCGCTGGCGCAACCTCGCCAAGCCCACCATCGCCATGGTCAGGGCTACTGCATCATGGGCTCGTGGATGCTCGCGTCCTGCTGCGACCTGGTCGTCGCCTCGAGGACGCGAAGTTCGCGACCGCTCCGTCCGCTGGGGCGTGGTGAGCACGAGCGTCACGCAGTTCTTCGACCTCGCATCAGAAGGCGAAGGAGTACCTCTGGACCGGCGACTTCCTCGGCGCAGCCGAAGGAGAGCTGGGCATGTGAACCGCGTCGTCCGCGCGATCAGCTCCACGACGCCGGATGTGGCTCGCGCGCCGCATCGCGCTCAATGAGCGCCGCCTGCACTCGAAGATGCAGATCAGCCAGTGGACGTGGATGACCGCCGCGTGCGCTCGAGCACATTGGGTCATCCGCCACCATCGCGCGCCTCGGACAATCCACCGCGTCGTGGTCAGTCGCGCGCGCTTGGACTGACCGCGAATCAGCGGCCGTGGTGATGGCGGTACTATTCAGCAGGAGGTTCGGTATAATTCCACATCGCAAGACCTTCAAGGTCGCAGACTTCGTGTCAGCAGAGATCAGGCGCTTCAGTCGAATTCGGAGACGCCTGGTTGAACCACAGCAGAGTCTTCGGACACGGTTCGGCCGGCGTGATTCTGCCCGCGAGCGCGTAGACCTTGCCGGGCTGAGATGCAGGACGTGACGGCGCATGTGGCTACGACTCTGTTCGCGTTATCGACCTCGTGCCGATTAACCCCGATTGATGACTTCTATGGTGAAACGCGATTCGCGAAGCGCGGTTCTCGATTAGACCACGAACTCCAGAGACATTTCGCACTCGAGTTCAGCACCTAGTCCTTCCTCGGCTAACCCACGCGACCTCAAATATTTGCTGAATAAACTCTCTGGACGACTCAAATAAACAGGAACTACGCAACGTATTTTGGCGTTTGCGGTTTGTAATGATGCTGCATACACACATGCTGGAAGCGTCCGGATCAGTGAATCCTCATGTGAGCGAAAGAATGAAGATACCGCCATCTGCCGACTCACCCGAGTGTGCCCTCGCAGCGACCGAGCGTGCATGAACGGCATCCGACCCCTCTCCCGTCCGGGGAGAGGGTTGGGGTGAGGGCTCCCTCCGCCTCCGCCCCCCTCCCGCTTGAGGGATCGCGTGAGGGTGAACGGCGTACCATCCGCCCCGCCCTCATCTCCAAGCCCCGAGGGCGATCGGAGCGCCCGCATGACCCTCGACCTCAAGAACGTCCTCTACGAGCAGGACGGCGACATCGCCACCGTCACCGTGAACCGCCCCCAGCACCTCAACGCCATCAGCCGCCGCGTCTACCACGAGCTCGACGAGGCGTTCCGGCACGCCGAGGAAGACCCCACCGTGAAGGTCATCGTCGTCGCCGGGATCGGGGAGCACTTCGGCGCCGGCCACGACCTCGGCACCGAGGAGATGCGCTCAGAGCTCGACGAGTTCCCGCGCGACATGAGCCCCGAGGGCCGCATCCGCACGATGGACCGAGGCGTCTACTTCCGCCTCCACGACCGCTGGCGCAACCTCGCCAAGCCCACCATCGCCATGGTCCAGGGCTACTGCATCATGGGCTCGTGGATGCTCGCCTCCTGCTGCGACCTGGTCGTCGCCTCCGAGGACGCGAAGTTCGCGGACCGCTCCGTCCGCTGGGGCGTCGTGAGCCACGAGTACGTCACCCAGTTCTTCGACCTCGGCATCAAGAAGGCGAAGGAGTACCTCTGGACCGGCGACTTCCTCGGCGCCGCCGAGGCGGAGGAGCTGGGCATGGTGAACCGCGTCGTCCCGCGCGATCAGCTCCACGACGCCACGATGTGGCTCGCGCGCCGCATCGCCCTCAACGAGAGCGCCGCGCTGCACCTCTCGAAGATGCAGATCAACCAGGCGTGGGACGTGATGGGCCTCACCGCCGCCGTGCGCTCCTCGAGCAACATGTGGCTCATCCACGCCACCGATCGGGCCGCGGGGCGCGAGGACAACCCCAACCGCGTCAGCTGGTCGAAGTCACAGAACCAGCGCTTCGAAGACTTCGACCGCGAGAATCAGCGGCCGTGGTAGTCGCCACTGACTCCCGGGACGCGTAGAACGTTGGGATGCCCGTCCCCATAGCCATTGCCCTCGGTGGAGCGCTCGGATCGTGGTTGCGGTATGTCATCGCGACCGAGGTGACCGACCGCGCCGGCGTGATCGGGGCGGGGACGTTCGCGGTGAACGTCCTCGGGGCGTTCCTGCTCGGGCTCGTGTTCGGGCTCGTCGAGGCGCGGTTCCCGGATACGCCGAGGTGGGTCGGGAGCGGGATCTCGCTCGGGGTGATGGGCGGGTTCACGACCTTCTCGTCGTACACGCTCGACGCGTTCCGGCAGGTCGAGGAGGGCCGCTGGCCCCTCGCGATCGCGTACGTGCTCGGGACCGTGGCGCTCGGGCTGCTCGCGGCGGTCGCCGGGGTCGCCCTCGGACGCTCCGCCGGCTAGCCCCCCACTCCCAACGAGACCACAACCGCCGAGCGGGTACCCTCGATGCTCGCGCCTCACGACGAGGGCGCGCGAGGAACGGGGTGAGCGATGGACTACGTGCGACTCGGGCGGACCGGGCTCCAGGTGTCGAGGCTGTGCCTCGGGACGATGACCTTCGGCCTCCAGTGCGACGAGGAGACCTCGCGCGCGATCCTCGACCGCGCCGCCGAGGGCGGCATCACCTTCCTCGACACCGCGGACGCCTACCCGCTCGGCGGTGACGTCGACACGACCGGCCGCACCGAGGAGATCCTCGGGCGCTGGCTGAAGGGGAAGCGGCAGGACTACATCGTCGCGACCAAGTGCTTCGCGCCCGTCGGGCCGAACCGCTGGGACCGCGGCAACTCCCGCAAGCACATCCTCGACGCCATCGATGCCAGCCTGGACCGGCTGGGGACGGACTACGTCGACCTCTACCAGCTCCACGGCTACGACCCGAACACGCCGATCGAGGAGACGCTGCGCGCCCTCGAGGACGTCGTGCGCTCCGGCCGCGCCCGGTACATCGGGGTCTCGAACTGGCTCGCCTACCAGATCGCGCGGGCGAACGGGAAGGCCGAGACGCTCGGCATCACCCGCTTCGACTCCGTGCAGCCGCGCTACAACCTCCTCTTCCGCGAGTTCGAGCGTGAGCTGTTCCCGCTCTGCCGCGAGGAGGGCATCGGCGTGATCCCCTACAACCCGCTCGCGGGCGGCCTCCTGACCGGGAAGCACCGCTCGGACGCCCCGCCGACCGAGGGCACGCGCTTCACGCTGGGCTCGGCCGCGACGAACTACCAGAACCGCTACTGGCACGAGCGCGAGTTCGAGGCCGTGGAGGACATCCGCCTCGTCGCGGACGAGGCCGGCCTGCCGATGACGCAGATGGCGATCGCGTGGGTGCTCGCCAACCCGGCGATCACGGCGCCGATCATCGGCGCGAGCCGCCCCGAGCAGCTCCGCGACTCGATCAACGCGAGCATCGAGCCGCTGTCGTCGGACGTGAAGGAACGCCTGGACGACATCACCGAGGAGTACCGAATGGGCGACGCCGTCCGCTAGCGCCGCCACCCCCAGTCACCATGGCGGCCACCCGCGCCGCCGCCCGCAACCACCGCGCGACCGCCCTCGGAGCCCCGGGGGCGGTCGTGCGTTCGGTGCCTCCGTTCGGCGACACCGGGCCGCCAGACCAATCGTCGGAGCCGATCGTGCGAGTTCGTACGAGAAATCATGAGCGATGGTAGGACGGAACACGTGGATTTCTGACGGAATGGGATGCCGAGGGCAGGTTTCTGACGTCAGAAACGCCTCTCTTCACCGTTCCTCAACCCTTCGCGGCTGCATGCTTCACCACATTCCCGCAGATCAATCCCGGCAAACCTGACACATTCCTCTCGTTCCGCCGCGCACTCGGCGCGCGGGTTCAGACACGGGCGGCGGCACGCCCGCGGGGAGGCTCTGAAATGCTGATGGCTCTGTTCAGCCGGTCGTTCCTGGCCAGCGTCGTGGGTGGTGTCGCGATCGTGGCGGTGGGCGGCACCGCGTTCACGGCGGCGAACACCGTCCCCGGCACGGTCGCCGGTTCCGGCACCAACACCATCTCCGGCTACACGATCACGGACGTGGCCTACACGCTGAACGCGTCCAACCCTCAGAACATGGACGCCGTGGTCATCACCTACGACGACAGCCCCGGCGACCCGTCCAACGCGCGCGTGTCGGTGGACAACGGTTCGACGTGGCACAACTGCACCGCCGGCATCAACGCCGGTGCGGACACCGTGACCTGCGACAACGGCTCCACGCCGGCGTTCAACGGCACGACGGTGGCGTCCGCCTCGAACCTCATCGTCGTCCTGACCGACTAGCGGCCTCAGCTCGGCGATCCTGATGGCGGTGGCGGCGACCCGGCGACGGCGGAGCGGAGTGCGCTCCGGTATGTCACTGGGCGCCGCCATCGTGTTGGTGGCGGTCGCCTGGTTCTTCTTCGCGCCCATCCAGCTCGGCGGGGCGTTCTCCTACTTCCAGATCGTCGGCGATTCGATGGAACCGACGGTCACGCGCGGTGACCTGGTCCTGCTGCGCGACCGCGACCGCTACGACGTCGGTGACATCGTGGCCTACTCCGACCCGGACCTCGGCACGGTGCTGCATCGCATCCGCGCGGTGGACGGCAACCACTACATCCTGCGCGGCGACAACCGCGACTCGGACGACTCCTACCGGCCGGTCGAGGAGGAGATCACGGGCGCGGTCTGGCAGATCTTGCCGGACGGCGGGCACGTCCTCTCCGGCCTCCAATCGCCGGCGAGCGCGATCTTCCTCGGAGGATCGAGCCTGGTGATGGGTGCGCTGTCGTGGGGCCGGCGGACTCCCGGCGGCGGGCGCGCGGACGGGAAGCGCCGGAAGAGCGGCGGCGGTCAGCGCTCCTCGCTCGGAAGCGCCTCGGGACGCATCGCCGACCGCAGCCCGGCCGGCGGGACGCTCCTCTCGGCGGCCGGACTCGCGCTGGTCCTGGCGGCGCTGGCCGCCACGCTGGTGATGACGAATCCGGCGCGCCAGATCGTCATGGACGACTTCGCCTACGAGCACATGGGCTCGTTCGCCTACACCGGCGTCGCGGGCCGCGACGTGTACGACGGCAACGAGGTCGCCACGGGCGATCCCGTCTTCACGCGCATGACCACGATGGTGCCGATCACCTTCGACTACGACATCGCGCCGATCTCGAGCGACGCCGCCCTCGCGAACCCCGAGGGGGCGGTCCGCCTCGACGCGGTCATCTCGCAGGACAACGGCTGGTCGCGGACAGTGACCCTCACCGACTGGACGCCCTTCGTGGGCGACGAGGCGACCGTGACGGGCGCGCTCGACCTCGCTCAGCTCCTCGCGCTCACCAAGACGATGGAGGAGTTCTCCGGCCTCGCCTACCCGACCTACAGCGTCGAGGTGGTCGCGACGACCGAGGTGCGCGGCGACGTGGTGCAGCAGCCGTTCAAGGATGAGTTCGAGTCCTCCATGCGCTTCCTGCTCTCGGACGCACAGCTGATGCCGGCCCAGAACTTCGCGCCCGAGTCGATGGACGCCGTCACCGTGACGCGCCCCGTGGAGCGGCCGTGGTCGATCGACCTGCCCGTGCTCGGCATCACCGTCGAGTGGGCGGTGATGCGGATGATCGCGGTGGGCTCCGGCCTGCTCGCGATTGCCCTCGTCGGCGTCGTGCTCGGCTCGACGGCGCTCGCGGCGCGCGGCGGCGAGGTGGCGCTGATCGCGGCGCGCTACGGCGCGTTCATCGTCGACGCCGCGAGCACCGAGGTCACCTTCGCCGGCCGACGCGTCGAGGTGCAGCGCATCGAGGACCTCGTGAAGATCGCCCGCCAGGACGGGCTCTTCATCGTCCACGAGCGCGACGAGCGCGAAGACGAGTACGGCGTCACGCGCACGACGCACCGCTACCACCTCGTCCAGCCGGACGTCACCTACAGCTACGCGGTCGGAAGCTCCACGACGGGAGTCCGGGTCGACGACCCGGGCGCACCCCGGTGAGCACGATCGTGCGCGCCGGGATCGGCGCGCTCGTGCTGTCGCTCGTCACCTTTGGTGGGCTGGCTCGGACGCAGGGGAACTCCGTCCCGGGGTCCGCGCTGTCCGAGACGCAGCAGTTGCCGCAGGCGCGCCAGTTCGCGCCGCCCGAGTGCCTCGCGCTGATGGATCCCGTCGCGCTGAACTCGATGACGATCGACCTCGACTTCGATGGCTCGGGTGGCAGCGAGCTGTTGCTGGGCACCGACGGCCCCGACACGATCACCGGACGCGGCGGCGACGACTGCATCGTGGGCGGAGCGGGCGGCGACGACCTCAACGGCCAGGGCGGGAACGACGTGGTCCTCGGCGGCAACGGGGCCGACACGGTCGACGGCGCGGCCGGCGACGACAACCTCTTCGGGGGCAACGGCGCCGACACGATGAACGGCGGCAACGACAACGACAACGTCTACGGCGGGCCCGGGAACGACCCCGACCTCCGCGGCGGGGGCGGGGACGACTTCGTGTACGGCGAGGAGGGCGACGACGTCCTCCGTGGCAACGCCGGGGTCGACACCTGCGACGGCGGGCCGGACACGGATACCGCCTTCGGGAACTGCGAGACGCAGCTCAACATCCCCTGACCACCGCTGGAGCGCCCTCCAAGCGCCACCGGCGCGCAGGATGCCGCTCAGTGCCGATTACCGACTCTCAACCCACCTCGTCAGGTTCGAGGCGCCACCTGCGACGGAGCGCCTCGTACGATCGCTCCACGTCGTACGGCACGGTGCGGGGCATGGGCGAACCGGCTCATCCCCTGTTGAAGCAGCCACCGACCGAGGTGCGTGACGGACGTCATGTGCTTGCCCCCTCGTGGGGGGTCGGTGAGGCCATCGGTTGGTTCGTGCCGTCCTGCTTGGCGGTCTCGGGTCACTGCTCGTCGCCCTGCTCTTCGCGGGAGGCCCCGCGCTGAGCGCGAGCAACACCGTCGCCCCCTCCGCCCTCGGTCGCTACGCCCAGCTCACGGAGACGCGTGACTTCGTGCCCGCCGAGTGCCTCGCCGTCATCCCCGGCGCGACGATCGACATCATGGACATCCGCTACGCCGCCGCCGGCAACGGACAACCGAACCTCATCCTCGGAACGGACGGGCCGGACAACATCAGCGCGGGGAACGGCGACGACTGCGTGGTCGGCGGCGACGGCAACGACACGATCCTCGGCCAGGGCGGCAACGATGTGATCCTCGGCGGCGCCGGGAACGACGACATCACGACGGCTGCCGGCAACGACTGGATCTATGCCGGCGAGGGCGATGACACCGTGAACGCCGGGAACGACAACGACAACGTCTTCGGCGAGGGTGGCGCAGACTCCCTCAATGGCGGCGGCAACGACGACTTCGTCTACGGGGGCGAGGGCGACGACACCCTGGTCCAGGGCGGCGGCGGCAACGACTTCGTCTACGGCGAGGGCGGCAACGACACGGTCCGCGGCGATGCCGGCACTGACACCTGCGACGGTGGCCCGGGCACGGACACGGCGCACAACTCGTGCGAGACCCAGCTCAACATTCCCTAGCGCCGGTCCGGACCCGCCACATCACGTCCGTGTAGGCTCCTCCCGACCGGGAGGAGCCCGCATGCCCGACATCGACTGGCCGGCCGTCCACGCCGAGGCGCTCGACATCCTGCGCGAGTACCTGCGCATCGACACGACGAACCCACCCGGGAACGAGGCGCCCGCCGCGAGGTTCCTCGGTGGACTGCTCGAGGCCGAGGGCATCCCCGTCGAGTACGTCGAGATCGACCCGGGCCGCGAGGCCGTGCATGCGCGGCTTGGCGGCGACGGCTCGAAGCGCCCGTTCCTCCTCAGCAACCACCTCGACGTGGTCCCCGTCGAGGCGGCCCACTGGACGAAGCCGCCGTTCGAGGCGGTGCTGGAGGAGGGGCGCGTCTACGGGCGCGGCGCGATCGACATGAAGGGCTTCGGCGTGATGCAGCTGGTCGCGCTGCTCACGGCAAAGCGGCAGGGATTGCCGCTGAAGCGCGACCTCTGGTTCCTCGGCACGCCCGACGAGGAGGCCGGGTCGGCGCGCGGCATGGGCTGGATCGTCGAGCATCGCCCGGACCTGGTGGACGTCGAGTTCGCGCTCAACGAGGGCGACTCGGGGCGCCTCTCCGGCGGGCGGACGGTGTTCAGCGTGGCGGCGAACGAGAAGTTCGGGTGCCCGCTCCGCCTCGTGGCGACGGGGGCCGGCGGCCACGGGTCATTCATCCACACCGACAACTCGATGGTGCGACTCGCGAAGGCGCTCGTCCGCCTCGACGAGTGGCAGCGGGGCCTCACCTTCGCGCCCGACACACGCGCCTACGTCGATCGCCTCGCCGAGGCGGGCGTTCTCGACGGCGGGACGGACGAGGCGCTCGCCGCCTCGATCCGCGCACGCCGCGGCCTCACGCCGATGTTCATGAACACGCTCAACGTCACGATGGTGAACGCCGGCGTGAAGCGGAACGTGCTGCCTTCACGCTCGGAGGCGATCCTCGACTGCCGGCTCCTGCCGGGGCAGGACACCGAGGAGTGGCGACAGCAGGTGGCCGAGGTCGTTGCCGACCTCGAGATCGCCGTGGAGTTCGTGAACGACCCGCAGCCGACGGCGATGCCACGCACGGAGTGGGACACGGAGCTGTTCCATGCGATCGAAGCGAGCGTGCGGAGCGTGTTCGAGGACGCGGTCGTCGCGCCGACGATGACCATCGGGGCGACCGACAACCGCTTCCTGCGCGCCCGGGGTGTCGTCTCGTACGGCTTCGCGCCGGCTGTCTACAGCCGGGAGGAGAACAACGGCTTCCACGGGAACGACGAGTTCATCTCAGTGGAGACGTTCAACACCGGCTGCGAGCTCACCTACGACATCGTGCGACGGCTCTGCACGTAGTTCGCGAGGCTACTCGACCACGGAGACGGCGCCGGTCATCCCGGCGTGCAGCGTGCACAGGTAGAGGTACCAGCCGGGCTCGGTGAACGTGTGGGCGAACGTACCGCCCCGGATGACGTCCGAGCGGAAGCCCTCGCCCACCACGTTGTGGCGGTCGTTGCCCTCCCACGTCCACGTCACCTCGGTGCCGGCGGGCACCTGGATCACGCGCGGGCCGTAGCGGTAGTCCTCGACCGAGACCTGCGTCACGCCCACCTCGGGGTCGATGTCCTCGAGGTTCTCGCTCCCGCACCCGGCGAGCAGGCCGAGCGTGCTCGCGGCGAGGAGGACGGTGGTGAGTCGGCGAATCATGGCGGTCCTCGGTGGTGACGCGCTACGCGGGAGCGCCGCGGTCAACCGTGCTCCCGGTCGGTTGGGCATGACGAGTGTCGCCAGTCGAGGCGTTGAGCGCTCGCGCGACCTGACGATTCACGGACGGCCCTGAAGGCAGCGTGAAGTTCGAGTTGAAGTCGCACGCGCTTCTCAACCCGGCTTCAACTTTCCGCAACCGCGCGGGCAAGCGACGATAGGTGCAGCCCACCTGCTCGTTTGGAGGCTCCATGCGCCGAGGACTGCTCCTGACCACCATCGCTGCCGCCAGCCTGCTGCTCCTGGCCGCCTGCAACGGCGGCGATGGAGAAGGCGACACCGAGGGAACGTCCGAGGCGACGGCGACCGAGAGCGCGACGACCGGGACGGCAACCGAGCCGGCTGCGACGAGCACGAACGCCCCGCGCCCGACGCCCACCTTCCCGCCGGTGACGGATCCGCTCCCCGTGACCGTGACGCCGGCCTACGAGGGTGTCGTCCTCGAGCGCCCGGTCGAGGTGCTCTCCTACCCCCTGGGCTCCTACGAGATCGCGATCGCCGACCAGGGCGGCATGGTCTACGGCGTCCGCGAGGGCCAGTCCTTCGAGATCCTCGACCTCACCGATCGCGTGCTGACCGGGGGCAACGAGGAAGGCCTCCTGTCGGTCGCCCTCGACCCGCAGTTCTCCACGAACCGCAACGTCTGGATCTACTACTCGGCCGACGAGCCGAAGCGCACGGTCCTCGCCCGCTTCACCGCGAACGAGGACGGCACGATCGACCGATCCTCGGAGCTGGTCGTGCTGGAGCAGGAACAGCCCGCCGCGAACCACAACGGTGGCTCGATCCGCTTCGGCTCGGACCGCATGCTGTACCTCGGCCTCGGTGACGGCGGGAACCAGGGCGACCCGGACGGCAACGGCCAGGACCTGGGCACGCTCCTCGGCACGATCATCCGCATCGATGTCTCGCAGGCCTCGGCCGATGAGCCGTATCGCGTTCCGGACGACAACCCGTTCGTTGCGACCGATGGCGCCCGCCCCGAGATCTACGCCTTCGGCCTCCGCAACCCGTGGCGGATGTCGTTCGACCCGGCCACCGACGAGCTGTGGGTGGGCGACGTCGGACAGAACCAGATCGAGGAGGTCGACCGCGTCGAAGCGGGCGACAACCTCGGCTGGAGCGAGATGGAAGGCAACGAGTGCTACGAGGGCGACTGTGACCCCTCGCAGTTCGTCGCCCCCGTCGCCACGTACAACCACGAGGGCCAGCGCTGCTCGGTGACGGGTGGCGTCGTCGCCCGGCGTGCCGCGGCGACGGCCGTCGAGGGTGCCTACATCTACGGCGACTACTGCTCCGGCGAGCTGTGGGCGCTCCGCAGCGACTCGGACGGCGACCTCCAGCCGGTGCTCATCGCGGATGGCCTCGGGAACATCTCCTCGATCACGCAGGTCGGGAACCAGATCTACGTCCTGATCTTCGGCCAGCCGATGTACCGTCTGGTCGATGAGTAGGGACGGCCTGGGCATCGCCGCCCTCGAGCGGAGTCACGCATGATCCCCGGGCTGATCGTGCTGTTCGTGCTCTACGTCGGGCTCACCTCCTGGCAGATGCGCCGTGCGCTCGCGGCACAGGACCCCGAGGTGAAGCTCAAGGAGGCGAAGCGCCTCCTCTGGAGCACGACGCTGGGCATCCCGCTGCTGGTGGCGTTCATCTTCGCGATCTGAGCGCCACGCGCCGCCCGGAGCGGCGGCTGCAGGTTGACGCTCTCTCAGCGCCCTCCGGATACTGAGGGCACTATGACGCCTATCCGCCGGCGCGTGCCGCGCCCGCTCACCCTCGTCCTTACGTAGGCGACGCGCCCCAGAGGGCACGCGTCGCCTGGGCTCACGCCCCCGCCACCCAGCCTCCGACGTCAGGACGACCGATGACTACCGAATCCCAGGCCAGCGAGTCTCAGACCGCCGAGTCGAGTCGCGACGCCGCCGACCGCGGTCGCTATCAGCCCGGCCCGATCGAGGCGAAGTGGCAGGCCCGCTGGGAGCAGGACGACCTCTACCACACGCCGGACCACGTCCCCGGCAAGCAGAACCGCTACCACCTGACGATGTTCCCCTACCCGTCCGGGGACCTGCACGTGGGCCACTGGTTCGCGATGACGCCGTCGGACGCCCTCGCGCGCTACTTCCGGATGCGCGGATGGAACGTGCTGTTCCCGATGGGCTTCGACGCCTTCGGCCTGCCGGCCGAGAACGCCGCCATCAAGGGCGGCAAGCACCCGATGGCGTGGACCAGCGCGAACATCGATCGCATGCGCGGCCAGATGAAGGCCATGGGCGCGATGTTCGACTGGGACCGCGAGGTGAACACCAGCTCGCCGGACTACTACCAGTGGACCCAGTGGTGGTTCGTCCAGCTCTTCAAGCGCGGCCTCGCCTACCAGAAGAAGGCGACCGCGAACTGGTGCCCCGACTGCAACACCACGCTCGCGAACGAGCAGGTGGTGGACGGCCGCTGCGAGCGCTCCGACACGATCGTCGTGCAGCGCGAGATGGAGCAGTGGTTCTTCCGCATCACCGACTATGCCGAGGAACTCCTGGCCAACGAGGACCTCGACTGGCCCGAGCACGTGAAGCTGATGCAGCGAAACTGGATCGGCCGCTCCGAGGGCGCCGAGTTCACGATGCGCATCCAGGGCCGCGATGACCTCGAAGGCTTCCGTGTCTTCACGACCCGCCCGGACACCGCCTTCGGCATGACCTTCGCCGTCCTCGCGCCCGAGCATGAGCTCGTCGACGCGATCACGACGCCCGAGCAGCGCGCGGCGGTCGACGAGTTCGTCGAGCGCGTGCGCCGCACGAACGAGATCGACCGCCTCTCGACGGAGGGCGCGCTGGACAAGCGCGGCGTCTTCACCGGGGCGTACGCGATCAACCCGTTCAACGAGCAGCCCGTCCCGATCTACCTCGCGGATTATGTCCTGACCTCGTACGGCACGGGCGCCATCATGGCGGTGCCCGCCCAGGACGAGCGCGACTGGGACTTCGCGAAGGCGTACGACCTCCCGATCGTCCGCACCGTCACCCCGCCCGAGGGCTGGGGCGACGAGGCCTACACCGGCGACGGCCCCGCGATGAACTCGCAGTGGCTGGACGGCCTGATGAAGGGCGAGGCGATCCAGAAGGCGATCGCCTGGCTGGAGGAGCAGGGGATCGGCGAGCGCAAGGTGAACTACCGCCTGCGCGACTGGCTGATCTCGCGCCAGCGCTACTGGGGCGCACCGATCCCGGTGCTCCACTGCGAGCAGTGCGGCATCGTCCCGGTGCCCGAGGATCAGCTCCCGGTGCTCCTGCCGGAGGATGTCGAGTTCCTCCCCACCGGCCAGTCACCGCTCGCGCTGTCGGAGGCGTTCGTGAACGCGACGTGCCCCGACTGCGGCGGCCCGGCGCGCCGCGAGACCGACACGATGGACACGTTCGTGTGCTCCTCCTGGTACTTCATGCGGTACCCGGACGCGCACAACCCGGACGCCCCCGTCGGCCCGGAGGCGGCCGAGGCGTGGCTCCCCGTCGACCAGTACACGGGCGGCTCCGAGCACGCCACGATGCACCTGCTCTACGCGCGGTTCTTCTACAAGGTCGCGCGGGACATGGGCCTCGTCCCGGGTGATGAGCCGTTCACGCGCTACTACTCACAGGGCCAGATCCTCGGGCCGGACGGTCGCCGCATGTCGAAGTCGCGCGGCAACGTCGTCGCGCCGGACGCGCAGGTCGAGAAGTGGGGCGCGGACTGCTTCCGCGCGTACCTGATGTTCCTCGGCCCGTGGGACCAGGGCGGCCCGTACGACGTCGACGGCATCGTGGGCGTCTACCGCTGGCTGAGCCGCGTGTGGGCCGCGATCACCGACCCGCCGACGCTGGTCGATGCCCCGGAGGCGGGCCGCTCGCTGCTGATCGACGCGCACTCGACCCTGAAGAAGGTCGGCGAGGACTACGAGGCGAAGCGCTTCAACACGGCGATCGCCGCGATGATGGAGCTCACGAACACTCTGCAGAAGGCGCGCGACGCCGGCGAGGCCGACCGTGCCGCGTGGAATGACACGGTGCGCCTGCTCATCCTGATGCTCGCTCCGGCCTGCCCCCACGTGGCCGAGGAGCTGTGGGATCGCACCGGCGGCGCGTACTCCGTGCACCTGCAGGAATGGCCTGCCTTCGACCCCGCGCTCACCGTGCGCGACACCGTCGAGATCGCCGTGCAGGTGAACGGCAAGGTACGCGCGCGCGTCGCCGTGGCGCCGGATGCCCCGGAGGATGTCGCACGTGCCGCGGCCGAGGGCGAGTCCAACGTGTCGAGCCAGCTCGAGGGTCGAGACGTGGTCCGCGTCATCTACGTACCCGGGCGCCTGCTCAACATCGTGGTGAAGTAGGCCAGCATGTCCCGGCTCGGGCGACTCGGCCCGCTGACTCCAGTGGCCGTCGCCCTCGCCTTGGCCGTGTCGTTCCTCGGCTCCTGCACGGATCACGAGCCGGAGGACGCCGTCGAGGCCGTTGGCTCCGAGACGATCACGATCCGGACCGTCGACGGGCTCACGCTCGATGGACGGGTGTGGGACCGCGGCCACGACCGCCTCGTGATCTACCTCCACGAGTTCCGCGAGAACCAGGACTCCTGGTGGCCGTACGCGCGGGAACCGCGCGGCGAGGGGATCTCAGCGCTGACCTTCGACTTCCGCGGGCATGGGAAGTCGGAGGGCAACCTCGACGATATCGACGGCATGGTGCTCGACGCGGAAGCGGCGATCGCCTTCGCTCGCGACCGCGGGTTCGAGCGGGTGATGCTCGTGGGCGCCGGGATGGGCGCGGCCGTCGGCCTCGTCGCCGCCGCCGATGTGCCAGATGTCACCATCGTCGGCTTCTCGACGCCGGCGGACTTCGACACGCTCGACACCGTGGACGTCGTCGAACGTCTCGACGGTCGTGTCCAGCTCATCGCGACGAGGGACGATGTCTCGGCTGCGGACTCGCTGCACAAGTTCCGGGCGCTGGGCAACGTCGACTCGACGGAGGCACGTCTGTACCCGGGCGGCGGACACGGAGTCGATCTGCTCTCAGAGCACGCCACGCACTCGATCTCGGAACGGTTCGACGAGCTGCTCGCGGACTTCTGGGTTCCGCACACGCCCTAGCTCGGGCGGCTGTCGGCCACCTCGGCGCTAGTCGTAGTCCTCGCGACCGCGCTCGCGCGGCGCCGGTCGGAGCAACGGGTCGTCGTCGTACGGCTGGTTCTCGAAGTCATCGATGACCCCGGGCTCCGCCTCATCGACCGACTCGTCGAGGCGCATCGAACGCTGCCGTCCCAGCAAGTCCTCGAGCTCCTGCTCAACCTCGCCGGAATCCTCGGAGCCCTGGGCAGCCTGGGACGGATCGGTGTAGTCGACCGGGCGGCGCCCGCCGTACGGGTCGCGCTCCTCGGGCGGCGTGGAGAGGCCGCTCGCGGGACCGGCGGCGCGGGCGAGGTCCTCGGCGCGGTCGTCGAGCGGGACCGTCGGGTCGTAGGTCGCGGGCGACGGCTCGAGCTGCTCAACGCCGGCGCGGACGGAGTTCTGGAACGCCTGGAGCTGCCGCTCGAGGCGGATCAGGAGCTCACGCGCGTACTCGTCGGCGGCGGCCATCTGCTCCCGGGCGACGCGGCGCGACTCCTGGATGCGCGCCTGCACGTCGCGGTTGGCGGCCTCGATCTGCTCCTCGAGACGGCGTTCCGCCTCCCGGGCGATCTCCTCGGCGCGCTGCTTCGCGCCCTGCGCGATCGCGTGATCCTCGATGAGGTCCGCGGCGCGCTCCTCCGCCTGGGCCACGATGATGCGGCCTTCCTCCTCCGCCTCGCGGCGGATGGCGTCACGCGCCGCGACGATGTCCTGCGCTTCGCGCACCTCGCGAGGTACGGCGATGCGCATCTGGTCGATGAGGTCCAGCATGCGCCGTCGGTCGACGATGGCGCGGTTGCCGATCGGCATCTTCTGCGCGCCCGCCACGAGCTCCTCGAGCCGATCGACCAGGTGGAGCAGGTCCATCTAGGCCTCCAATCCGCCCGGTACGGGCGGGTGCTGTCGGGGAGCGGCAGTCCGGCGCATGCTGTCGCTCAGGACTCTATTTCTCGAACTTCGAACGGATGACGGCCCCCACGTTCGGCGGCACGAACTGGCTCACGTCGCGGCCAAAGGAAGCCAGCTCCCGGATGCGCGTCGCGCTCACGAAGAGGTGCTCCAGGGCGGTCATCAGGTACACCGACTCGATGTCCGGAGCCATGTTCCGGTTCATCAGCGCCATGTCGAACTCGTACGCGAAGTCGCCGGCCCGGAGCCCGCGGACGAGCACCTGCGCGCCCTGCGACTTCGCCTCGTCCACCGTCAGGCCGGAGATGGCCGTCGTGCGCACGTTGGTCAGCCCGATCTCGGCCACGGCCTGCTCGAAGAGCTCGATGCGCTCCTCCAGCGAGAAGATCGTCGACCGGCTCGCGGCTACGCCGACCACCACGTTGTCGAAGATCTTCGCGGCGCGCTCGACGATGTCGAGGTGCCCGTTCGTTACCGGATCGAAGCGCCCTGCGTACAGCGCCACCGTCATTCGTCGTCCCCCTCTACCTCGGGCTGCGCCCCGTCCGATCGGGCGGCCTCTGGTGACTCGTCGGCATCGGACGCGGAGCGATAAATCGCCACCGCGCCCGCCCCGTGTCGGCGATCACGCCAGAGTCGGAGACCCGCGAGGACTGGTGGTGGGGACTGCCGAGCGTCGTGTTCGACGACGACCGCAGCGTCCTCGGCCAGCGATCCGCGCACCGTGGTCTCAATCGCACCCCAGGCGCCGCCGCCATCATAGGTGCCCCTGTCGTACGGGGGATCGGCCAGCACCAGCGTGTACCGGACGTCCGCGGGGGGAGCCCAGCGGCCAACCTTCGAGGTGACCACGGTGGCTCGATCGGTGAACCCCACCTTCGCGAGGTTCTCCCGGATCACGCCGATAGCGCGCCGGTCGGACTCCACGAACGTCGCGCGGCCATCGCCGCGAGAGAGCGCCTCGATGCCGAGCGCGCCGCTGCCCGCGTAGAGATCGAGGACCTCGTCGAAGGAGAAGCCGGCCGCCTCGAGCATGGAGAAGAGCGCCTCGCGCATCTTCCCGGTGGTCGGACGGGTCGCGCCCGTCTTCGGCCAGCGCAGCTCGATGCCGCCCACCGACCCACCGATGACGCGAGGGCCACGCTCTGCCACGACGGCGACCAAGCCTAGTTGCCGCCCGGGCCCGGCGGTCCGGCGGTGGAGGTCGGCGCCGGGGTCTGCGTCGCCGTGGCGGTCGGTGTCGCGGTCGCAGTCGGCGTGGCGGTCTCAGTCGGTTCCTCGGTGGGTTCCGGGGTCGGAGTGTCCGTCGGTTCCTCCGTGGGCTCGGGTGTAGCCGTCTCGGTGGGCTCCGGCGTGGGAGTCTCCGTCGGCTCGGCGTTGTCCGGCGTCTCGCCAACGCGGAGGACCACCTCCTGGCCCACGAACGTCGTGCCCTCGGAGACGACGAGGCGGACGGTGTAGGCGCCCTGCTCGTCGGGCGCGCGCCAGACGACGGCCGTGGTGTCGGTCTCGGTCGTCCAGCACTCGGGCTGGCCCTCGATCGCGCCGTCCGGCGCCTCCCAGCAGGGGGTCAGGTACGGCCCATAGGGGCGTAGCAAGCTGACGGTGCCTTCCTCGACGAACTGGGCGACGGGCTCCCAGACGTTAGGCTGCGAGCCACCGGCTGCGGCGGCCCGGACCGCGACGCCGCCAAAGCCACCACGCGCGGCCGCCTGGAGGGCGAACCCGAACGAGTACTGGTTCTGGAACCAGATCGTCGACTCGGTGCCATCCGCGGTGTACGTGAACGAGACGGCCTCGGCTGCGTCGTCCCAGTGCAGCTGGCCGTCGGCGCTGCCGCCGAGGTACGCCGTGCGGAGCGTGACCGGGCTGCCGGCGCCGATCGCGTCGACGTTGAAGTCGACGCTCGAGGCGATGGTCAGGCCTTCGATCAGCGTGATCGGCGCGACCGGCTGGTCGCCCGTCACGATCGCGGAGCGGCGGTCGAGGACAATCGACACCTTCGAGGTGTCGGAGACGCCGTGCTCACTGAGGAGCGACTCGACGGTGGCGTAGTACTCGGTCGGGTTGAGGGGCGCCTGCACCCAGAGCCCGTCCGCGATGCCGAGGATGCCGGACCAGTCGTCGTCGCCCCCCGCCGGGACTCCGACGATGAGCTGCCGCTGCGCGGCGTGGAGCTGCTCCGCGAGCGTCGTGTAGAGCTGCGTGCCGCTCACCCCCTGCAGTTCGACGTAGACGCCCCCGGCGTCCTGCCCCTCGGCCGCCGCGACGATGTCGTCGACGAGGGATCCGCCGTCGCCCTGCACCGTCCCGCTGACGCCGAGGTAGACCGGGCGGTCGCCCGCGACCTGCTGCGCCGAGCGCAGCGCCGCCGACTCGACCTGGAGTGCGCCGCCTTCGTCCAGCGTCCCGGCGGTGACGACGATCAGCGACGCGGCCGAGAGCCCGTCAGGATCGGGTGTTTCGTTCGGGCCGACGATCATCGCCATCGAGTGCGCCAGTGCCGTGCGGCGCAGCACGGCGATGGACGCCGACTGCGCGGGAATCGAGCCGGTCACAGAGCCGCCACCAGCGGCGAGCTGGACAGAGCCCACGCGTGTCCACGTGGAGCCGTCCCATGCGTAGTACGCGAGGTTCGAGCTGTCCGTGCTGTTCTCGGTGAGCTGCACCTCGACGGAGAGCGGGCCGGTGATGCCCTCCTGCACGTCGATCTCGTAGAGCTTGCTCAGCGCGACGAGGCCCTCGGGCATCGCCGGCATGTTGTCGCTGACGTGCGCGGAGATGCCATTCGGCGACTCCTCGTCGCCACCACCGACCACGGAGATCGGCGAAAACGGCAGGACGAGCGCGAGGATGACGATGCCCAGGACACCGATGAGCACGAGGACGCGGAGGAGCCCCGCATCGCTCTCGTAGCGCCCGCGGCCGGGGCCACGTCCGCCCTCACCGCCACCGCCGCCGTCACCCCCACCGAAGCGCGGTCGGAACGGGCGACGCGGACCGTCGTCGTCATCGTCGAAGACCACGGGCGCGAAGAGCGGCGGGTCGGGGCGGATCGGGTTCGGGAGGCCACGCGCGGGCTCCGTCGCGAAGCCCTCGTCGTCGTAGTCGCCTTCGTCGTCGTACTCCGGCTCGGACTCCTCGTACTCGTAGTCGTCCGGCTCCGGCTCGTCGTACTCGCCGGGGTCGTCCTCGCGGGTGGCGAGGGGTTCATCGAGCGGGGCGCGCCCGAAGTCCATGCGGGGCCGCTCGATCGGCCGGCTGAAGTCGGGGCGATCGACATCCTGGCGGTCCACGTCGGGGCGTGCGAAGTCAGGCCGGTCGTAGTCTGGCCGGTCGTAGTCTGGCCGGTCGAGATCGGGGCGGTCGACCGGGGCACGCTCCGGGTCAAGCCGATCGAATGCGGGTCGTTCGAAGTCGGGGCGATCATCGCGACGCCGGAACTCGCGGCTGTCGTCGGGCGGCAGGGTCATGCCGGCTCCTCCCGGGTCAGTGCGGTGGGGGCGCCCGAAAGGACAGCGCGGGCGAGCAGGACGGCGGTGTGGTGAGCACGGAGCAGCGTGCGGGGGGCCTCGATCGACTCCGCGCACGAGGCGGAGGACGCCCCGACGAGGCGGCTGACGGGCGAAGTGGCGTGCGGTACGACGAAGGATGCCGTGAAGATGGCGCGCGCTCCCGGCGGCCGGCGTGGCCGTGCTTCCCCCGCGCCCCGAAGTCTACCACCGGAGTCCGTAAGATCGGGAAATCCGTATATCCGTTCAAACACATTGCGAAATCTGATCGCGCCTGAGTAGAATCTCGCTCCGCGGACTTCGCCGGGCACGGCGGGTCCGCATTGTGGTTTACGTGCCCCGCGTCACCCTCGGAGGCGCATGCCACTCGAATCGAACAAGCAGCGGCGCAGAACAGCGAATTCTCGCGCGCTCTCACGAAAGCAGACGGAGATGGCCGAAGACGCTGTCCTCCTCACGAAGGCGGGATATGACCGCCTCGTCGAAGAACTCAACCACCTGAAGTCCGTGAAGCGACCCGAAGTCGCGGCGTTGATCCGCGAAGCCCAGGAGCTGGGCCCGGATCAGCTGGACGCGCAGTACGAGGACGCCAAGAACCAGCAGGCGTTCCTCGAAGGGCGCATCTCGGAGATCGAACGCACGCTCGAGCAAGCGTCGATCATCGACGAGGACTCCGCGCACAAGTCCAAGACCGTGCAGGTGGGCTCGAACGTCACGCTGAAGGGCGCCGACGGGAAGAGCCACAAGTACCAGGTCGTCGGGCCGACGGAGGCCGACCCCAGCCAGGGCCGGATCAGCCACAAGTCGCCCATCGGCCGGGCGCTCCTCGGGAAGAAGCGCGGGGAGAAGGTCAAGGTCACGACCCCCCGCGGCGAGACCGAGTTCACCGTCACCTCCGTCTCCTAGCGAGCAGGCCCCCGGGCCAGCCACCGCGAGAGACAGCCGAGCGGACTCGACAGCGGCGGGGAGACCCGCCGCTGTTTCGTTGTCCGCCGATCGCCAGGTTTGCAGCGCGTACACGGCCAATGTGGCAACGTGTGCGGAACCGGAGGACACAGCGAATGCCGTCCGAGCGAGAGCTCTTCGATCAGCGTCTCTCGAAGCGCGCGCAGCTCCTCGAGAGCTCCGATCCCTACCCCGCGCGCGTCGAGCGCACCCACACCGCCGCCGAGGCCGTCCAGGCGTTCCTCGACGCGGGCGAGGTGGACGAGCAGGTCGCGGTGACCGTCGTCGGCCGCGTGACCGCGCAGCGGGTGATGGGAAAGGCGGCCTTCCTCGACCTCCGCGACCAGTCCGGCCGCATCCAGCTCCACTTCCGGCGCGACCGCCTCGAGGACTTCGACCGCATCGACCTCGTGGACCTCGGAGACTTCCTCGAGGTGTCGGGGACGCTCTTCCGCACCCGCACCGGCGAGGTCACCGTGGCCGTCGCGAAGTGGCGGATCGTGACGAAGGCGCTCCGCCCGCTGCCGGACAAGTTCCACGGCCTCACTGACACCGAGGCCCGCTATCGCCAGCGATACCTCGACCTGATCGCGAACGAGCGCTCGCGCGAGGTCGCCTTCACGCGCTCGCGCGTGGTCTCCGCGATCCGCCGGTTCTTCCTCGACCGCGGCTTCCTCGAGGTGGAGACACCGGTCCTGCAGGACAACGCCGGCGGCGCGGCCGCGCGGCCGTTCCTCACGCACCACAATGCGCTCGACCGCGACCTCGCCATGCGGATCTCGCTGGAGCTGCACCTGAAGCGACTGCTCGTCGGTGGCTTCGAGAAGGTGTTCGAGATCGGCCGCGTCTTCCGGAACGAGGGCATCTCCTACCGCCACAACCCGGAGTTCACGCTCCTCGAGTCGTACGAGGCGTACGCGGACTACGAGGACGTCGCCCGCATGGTGGAGGACCTCCTCGGCGCCGTCGCGCTCGAGGTCCTCGGCGGCACCGACCTGACGCACGGGGAGCACACCGTGTCGCTGCAGGCGCCGTTCGCCCGCACGACGTACCACCGCGCGCTGCTCGACCACACCGGCATCGACTTCTACCAGTACCGCTCCGTCGACGCGTTGAGCGAGGTCGCCCGCGAACGTGGCGTGCGCACGGAGGCCGGCGCCTCCTGGGGCACCGTCCTCGACGCGCTGATGTCGGAGTTCGTGGAGCCGAAGCTCATCCAGCCGACGTTCATCTTCGACTACCCGACGGAGATCTCGCCGCTCGCCAAGCGGAAGGTCGACGACCCGAGCGTCGTCGAGCGGTTCGAGCTGTTCGCCCTCGGCTACGAGATCGCGAACGCCTACAGCGAGCTCAACGACCCGGTCGACCAGCGAGACCGGATGATGGAGCAGGCCTCGAAGAAGGCCGAAGGCGACGAAGAAGCCGAGATCGCGGACGAGGACTTCCTCGTGGCGATCGAGCACGGGATGCCGCCCGCCGGCGGGCTCGGCATCGGCGTCGACCGCGTCGTGCAGCTGATGACCGGCGAGCACTCGCTCCGCGAGGTCATCCTCTTCCCGACGATGCGCGAGCGGCAGGCTGAGCGTCACGAGCTCTCCGACGAGGACGACGGCGCCAGCTGATGCTCCGGGCGCCCGCCTCGAGGTTGGTCCTTCAATGACGATGCACCTCGCCGGGTACGACCCCGGCCCGCGCCGCCGCAACGGGCTCGCCACGATCCGCGAGGACATCCACCTGCACATCGCCGCGGCGGACGCACGCGCCGCCGTCTCCGATCCCACCGCCTACCGCGCCTGGCTCCCCGAGAGCATGGGGAACTACCAGGCGGACAGCGAAGGCTTGCGCGTCGACCTCGAGCTGCCGGGGCGCACCGAGACGATGTCCGTCCGCCGTGCCGCCACCGACGACCAGCGCGAGGTGCTCTACCGGCTCGACCAGGGCGGTGCGATCGAGGAGCTGGTATGGGGTCTTCACTCCGAGGGCCAGCGTGAGTGCCACATCACGATCGAGATCGCCTATCGTCCGGCCTCGGGATTCGTCGGCGGTGCGATGGAGACCCTGATGCACCGACCGCAGCGCACGCAGGCGATCCGCGACCTCCTCTGGAACCTGAAGCGCGACCTCGAAGGGCCGCGAGAAGAGGCTGACCAGTCCGAATGACGACCCCGCTCACGGCCGAGTCCACCCAGATCGAGGCGGTGATCTTCGACCTGGACGGCGTGCTCGCCGACACCGAGGCGGTGCACCTCGAGGCGTCCCGGCGCATCATCGCGCCCGCCGAGTTGCACCTCGACGAGTACTTCCAGTTCGTCGGCGGCGGCTGGGAGCCCTACGTGAACTGGATCGAGGTCACGTACGGGATCCCCGGGGCCGAGTTCAACGCCCGCTACACGCCCGCGATCGTCGAGGCGCTCCGCTTCGGCCCCACGCCGGCAATGGCGGGTGCGGACGCCCTCGTGCGCGCGGTGCTCCGCCGCGACCTGCGCGTCGCCGTCGCGTCGATGTCGAAGCGCGAATGGGTGGAGCCGACGCTGGAGGCGATCGGGCTGACCGAGCTCTTCCCGCTGGTCGTCACCCTCGACGAGATCGAGCGCCCGAAGCCCGACCCCGAGATCTACCTGCAGACCGCCGCCCTGCTCGGCGTCGCACCCGAGGCCTGCATCGCGATCGAGGACTCGATCCACGGCGTCGCCTCCGCGGCCGCCGCGGGGATGCGCGTCGTGCAGATCCGGCAGGCGAGCATCCCCGCCGAACCGCAGCCCGGTGCGCACGCGGTCATCGAGTCCTTCCGCGACTTCGACCTGCGCTGGCTCGAGGGCGCCCCGGTCGGCCCGCGCGTCTAGCGGCGGCCGGCGTCGGGTGATCCTCGGGTGCGCGAGCCGCCGTCCGACGGTACGCTCGCGGCCATGACGGAGACCGGACCGAGTGCCACGCTCCATCGCCACTTCACCGTGACGGGGTTCGTCTCCGAGGCCGCCCACGGCGGCCGCACCGCGCTCCACTGGCACCGCCTCGGCATCTGGCTGCCGCCCGGCGGCCACATCGAAGCCGACGAGGATCCCGTGCAGGCCGTCTTCCGCGAGGTCCTCGAAGAGACCGGGCTCGAGGCCGAGATCGTCTCCGGCGGCCCGGCGTTCGGGTACGCCTCGCCGCCCCAGCTCGCGCCCCCGGCAGCGATGGCCGTCTACGACATCCCGCGCGACTCGATGCTGGACGAGCCGCACCAGCACATCGACTTCATCTACTTCCTGCGGCCTGTCGCGCCGTCGCCCCCGCTGCCGAACGAGATGCAGTGGCGCTGGTTCGACCGCGACGAGTTGAGCCGCTCCACCGAACTCCACGAGGACGTGCGAGAGCTCGCCTTCGCCGCCATCGATGCCGCCGAGGCGGCATCCATCGCCGCCAGTTAGACGCATCCAGACGAGCGGGGATCCACCCGCTTGGGATCGAGGACGACGTGCTCGCCATCCAGACCATCCGCGACGAAACCGACCGCCTGCGCGCCGCGCTGGAGGCGCGGCGCACCTCGGCGCCGGTCGACGAGATCCTCGCCGCCGACGAGTCACGTCGGTCGCTCCTCGTGCAGGTCGAGTCGATGCGGAAGGACCGCAACGACGCCAGCAAGGCGATCGGCACGGCCAAGGACAACGACGAGCGCCAGCGCCTGATCGAGGCGCAGCGCGCGGTCTCCGGCAAGCTCGACGCCCTCGAGGCGGAGCTGAAGGAGGCAGAGACCTCGCTCGACCGCCTGCTCCTCCAGGTCCCGAACCTCCCGCACCCGGAGGTCCCGGTCGGCGGGGAGGAGGACTCCGTGGTCGTCCTCGAAGGCGACGGGGCCGCGGGAACCGAGCAGCGTCACGCGACACCGATCCCGCTGTCGCAGCACTCGATGTCGGGCGCGACACAGCAGGGACTCCCGCACTGGGATGTCGGCGAGAAGACCGGCCTCATCGACTTCGAGCGCGGCACCAAGCTCTCCGGCTCCGGCTTCTACGTCCTCCGGGGCGACGCCTCCCGGCTCCAGCGCGCACTGATCTCGTGGATGCTCGATGTCCACCGCGGGCAGGGCTACTCGGAGGTCTACCCGCCGTTCCTCGTGCGCGAGGAGATGCTCGTCGGCACCGGGCAGCTCCCGAAGTTCGCGAACACGATGTTCCACGCGGAGGACACGGACCTCTGGCTGATCCCCACCGCCGAGGTGCCCGTCACGAACATGTACCGCGACGAGATCCTCGAGGGATCGTTGCCGCTGCTGCACACCGCCTACACCCCCTGCTTCCGCCACGAGCAGTTCAGCGCCGGGCGCGAGGTCCGCGGCATCAAGCGCGGCTTCCAGTTCGACAAGGTCGAGATGGTGCGCTTCGAGGAGGAAGACGCCTCCTGGGGCGCGCTGGAGCAACTGCTGGAGGACGCGCTCGCGATCGTGCGCGCGCTCGGCTTCACGTACCGCGTCCTGCGGCTCGCCACCGGCGACCTCACCTTCGCCTCGGCGATGACCTACGACATCGAGATCTGGGCGCCCGGCGCCGGCGAATGGCTCGAGGTGTCGAGCGTCTCGAACTTCCTCGACTTCCAGGCACGGCGGGCGAACCTCCGCTACCGGGACGCCGACGGGAAGGTGCGCTTCCTGCACACCCTCAACGGCTCCGGCGTCGCCCTCCCGCGCACGATGGCGACGCTGCTGGAGTCCGGCTACCTCGAGGACGGCACCATCGAGGTGCCCTCGGTGCTTCGTCCGTACCTCGGCGGCGACTCCGTGCTGCAGCCCGTGAAGTAGCGCGCGGAGAGCGGCCGCGCGGCAATCCCTGCACCGAGGGTGTTGACAAGATAGAACGCTCGTTCTAACTTCTCCCTGTTCGGAACGTACATCCGTTCTACTCCCGTCCGAGGGAGCACGGATGCCGCGACGGGGGACTGACCATGCTGCTCGCTGTTGTCTGCGGAATCACGCTGTCGGTCGTTGGGAAGGCGCTGCTTCAGCAGTGGCTCTCCGGCGCACTGACCGACCGGACGCCCGAGCGCGCCCCGCGCCCGACGACGCTCTCGCCCATCGACTTCCCGCGCCTCGCGCCGCCGGCCCGCACCCGCCCGGCGGCGCTCCACCGCGCGGTCCCGGCGGCGAGCTACCTCCGCCGCGCCGCCTAGCGTCCGCGTTCACGAGTCCGCGAGGTTGGCCGCGATACACTCGCGCGCATGCCAGCCGACACCCTGCTCCAACGCCTCTTCCTCGACGCGCAGGAGGAGTTCCTCAAGGCGATCGACCACGTCCCGAACCCGGGGCGTGGTGGCGCCATCGGGAGCCTGAACCCCGCCTCGTGGACGGTCGCCCATCTCGCCAGCACGCACGACGCGTGGATCAACGTCTTCTGTGCCGAGGACGATCCGGAGCCCTGGATCGACGCCTGGTACGAGGCGAACGGCGACCGCAACGCCCCACCCACTGACGACACCCTCCCGGCCTACGGCGACGTCCGCGCGTCCTTCGAGCGCGTCGCCGAGAACGCCGCCCGCTGGGTGGAGCACGCCTCGTGGGAGGAGCTCCTCCGGCCGGCCGCGCTGCCGCCCGAAGCCGGTGCGTGGGCGGGGACACGACGCGCCTACCTCGTCGCCCGCGCCGTCGCTCACATCTACATCCACGCGGGCGAGCTGAGCGTCCTCGCGTCGCTGATGGCGGCGGACGACCTCGGGCTGCCCGGCGATCTGCAGCACTCGAGCCCCCCCACCGCCGAGGATGACCCCTCGGTTCCCGTCATCGCCGCGCTGCTGCGCGACGCCTTCGTGGAGATGCGCCGCATCGCGGTGGTCACACCAACCCCTGCCGTCGAGGGCGCCATGGACCGGCTGAACCCGGTCTCGCACACCGTCGTCCACGTGCTCCAGCGCGAGGATCGGTTCTGGAGCCAGGTCGCACAGGGCAACGAGCCCAATGCTGCGCTCGCAAAGCTGGCCGAGGGAGCGTCCGCCGAGCCGAAGCCGCTGCCGTGGGGCGACTGCCTGGACGCCCTCGATGGCGTCGAGTGGGCCGTCTCGCCGTGGCTCGGGACGGTGACGCCGCAGGTCGGCGCGACGCCGATGAAGTGGCGAGACGATTCCTCGTACGCGGCGCAGATGGCGCGCAGCGCGACGCACCTGCTGGCGCACGCCGGCGAGATCCAGGCGCACGCGAGCCTCTACGGCGTGCAGTCGATCGGGCAGCCCGGCCCGCTGGCACGCGTGAGCGAGGTGCTCGCGGGGATGCCCTCGTGACCGATGCACCGCACGTCCGCATCGCGCTGGGCTCGGTGTACCACCCGCCCGACGAGCCCTACCCGCGTCTGCTCGTGATGCGACGCTGGCCGCGAGGGATCGCGAAGGGCGCCGTCGACCAGTGGGAGCCCGACCTGGGGCCGAGCAATGAACTGCTGGCGGCGTATCGCGCCGGCGACGTTCCGTGGGACGACTTCGCTGAGCGTTACCGGGCGGAGGTCCTCGACCGTCCCGCCCTGCTCGACTGGGCAGCGAGGATGGCGACCGGCACCGGCGTCACGTTGCTGTGCGGCTCACACCCGGACGAGGAATGCCATCGGAGCATCCTCGCGGACGTGCTGCGCGCTCGCCTCTCGGCATGACCGCCAACCGCGCCCTGATCGAGGAGGTCACGGCGCACCTCGCCGCCGAGGGCGATCCGGAGCGCGCCGAGAGCCAGCAGCGCTACATGAAGTCCTCGATGCCGTACCTCGGCGTCACACTCCCGCGCACCACCGCGATCGCGAAGGAAGTCTTCGCGGCGCATCCGCTCGCGAGCTACGAGGAGTGGCGTGACACCGTCCTCGCGCTCTTCCGGGGAGCCACGCACCGCGAGCTCTGGTACGTCGCCGAGGAACTGGCGGAGTGGCGCGCCTACCGCGAGTACGCCTCGCGCCTCGAGTCGCTCTCGATCTACGAGGCGATCATCACCGAGGGCGCGTGGTGGGACATCGTCGACGGCACCGCGGCCTACCTCGTCGGTGGGCTCTTCGCCTCGGACGCGGAGTGGATGACCGCTCGTATGCGGGAGTGGTCGGTCGACCCGCACCTCTGGAAGCGTCGGACCGCGATCCTCTGCCAGATGCGCCGGAAGGCCGACACGGACCTCGGTCTCCTCTACGACTGCATCGAGGCGAACGCCGGAGACAAGGACTTCTTCATCCGGAAGGCGATCGGCTGGGCGCTCCGGGAGCACTCGAAGACCGATCCACACGAGGTCATCCGATACGTCGAAGCACACCGAGACATCCTCAGCCCGCTGAGCAAGCGCGAAGCGCTGAAGCGAGCGCTGAAAGATGGCCTCGTCGAACGCGTACCCTGACACCTCCTGCATGGAACGGAGCCCACTGATGCCCTCACCGGATCTCGGTTCGTTCTCGTTGAGCCTCACCGTCGGCGACCTCGGCGCCTCCCGGGCGTTCTACGAGCGACTGGGCTTCGAGGTCGTCGGCGGTGACGCCGACCAGGGCTGGCTCATCCTCAGCTCGGGCGAGGCCAACATCGGGCTCTTCCATGGCATGTTCGAGAAGAACCTCATCACCTTCACTCCGACCGACGTCCGCGCCATTCAGCGGCACCTGGAGGCGCAGGGCGTGAGCGTGCAACTCCAGCACGGTGCCGGCGAGGACGGCGACCCGGCAGCGGGTGGCGCGTCGTCCGAGGACAGCGGGCCGGCGCACTTCATGCTCACGGACCCGGACGGCAACCAGCTCCTCTTCGACCAGTTCTAGCTCGACCGGACGCGAGACTCGGTCCCGCGAGACTCGGTCCCGCGATCGATGCGACACGAAGAAGCCCCGGCTGGTGCCGGGGCTTCTCGTAATGCCTCGAGGGCTGCGCGGTATGCGCGCGAAACGGGTCTACGCCTCGCGGACGAGCATCCCGTTCGGCGTCCAGCGCCACGTGCGGAACTTCACGTTCTTCAGCCCGGCGGCGGTCGCGTAGTCCTGGGCGGCACGCAGCGAGCCGGCCGGGACGTAGATGTAGAGCGGGCAGTCCTTGTTCTCGAGGGCGGCCCAGACGTACGTCGCCTGGTCGCGCGAGACCGTTTCCTTGGACTCGACCTGCGCGATCGCGACCGGGTACATGCCCGGCTCGATGAGCGTGACGATGTCCGGGAAGACCTTGTCGCCCGTGCCGCGGACCTCGATGCCCATGTGGGGCTCGGGCAGGTTCACGTAGGTGCGGAGGTCCGGGTTCGCCTCGTCCGGGAAGTTGAACCGGTCGCGGGCGATGCGGTTCACGGTCTCGGTGAGGTAGTAGCCGCGGGACTCCTCGTTGCGGCGCCACTCGTTGGTGCGGGCGCGCCACGTGTTGGTCACGCGGGGGTGAGCCGCCGAGAACTTCGAGAAGGTCTTCCACTGCGTGCCGATGAACAGCAGCAGCAGGATCGGGAGGACCGGGGCGAGGACGAGCACCGTGGCGCCCACCTTGCCGCCGTTGTCGATGCGGATCGCGGAGAAGATGCCGTCCGCCCAGTCGATCGTCGCCCAGGTCGGGCCGGGGAAGACGAACATCGTGTAGATGCACAGGCCGATGAGCGCCATCAGGCCGACCGGCACCGCCGACGGCAGCGTGTAGGTGGACACCTCGGGCGCACGAGCGCCGACGCTCGCGGCGACCTGGCGGATGGCGGCAACCTCCGGCTCCGGAGCAGGCGCAGCGGCCGCGGCGGGAGCGGGCGTGGCCGCTGCCTCCGTGGCGGCGGCCGTCTCGGCCGAAGCCTCGGCGGCGGGAGCCGTCTCGGCGGCGTTGCCCTCGGCCGGTGCGGCAGCGGCAGGAGCAGCCGCCGGGGCCGGGGCGCTACCGCCACCGACCATGGCGCGAGCAGCCGCCGCGTCCTCGTACCAGAGCGAGTTGATCTCGATGAACTTCGCCTGGTCGGCCGGGACATCACCTTCGGGGAAGATCGCGCTGACGGGGCACGCCGGCTGGCACGCGCCGCAGTCGATGCATTCCGCGGGGTTGATGTAGAGCATCTTGTCGGTGCCCTCGTCGAAGTGGATGCAATCCACGGGGCAGACCGAGACGCACGCCTGGTCGGTGGTGCCGATGCACGGATCAGTGATGACGAATGCCAAAGCGAGGCCTTTCCGACGGGCCGCGCGCGTCCGCGGGCACCGGGGCGGATCGGGCCGATCCTACAAGTCACCCCAGTGGAGGTCTATCCTCCCGCGCACCTGACCTCGCAGTTTTTAACTCAACCATGATTGACTCATCATCCGTTGAGTCAGATGCTGCCGTCATGGTCACCGCAAACGGCGCCGCGAAGGACCTCCCGGACGACCTCGAACGCCGCGCCGCGCGCCACCGCGCGCTCGGCGACCCGTTGCGACTCGCGATCGTCGACGCGCTCGTCCTGGGCGACCTCACCCCGTCCGAGGTCGAAGCCCGGTTCGACGTCCCCTCGAACCTCCTCGCCCACCACCTGGGCATCCTCGAGGACGCGGGGCTGGTCCACCGCTCCCGCTCGCAGGGGGACGGACGACGGCGCTACCTGTCGCTCGAGCGCGGGGTCCCTGGGCTCCTCGGCCCGCACGAGCCACCGCTGCGCGCGGAGCGCGTGGTCTTCGTCTGCACGAGGAACTCCGCACGCTCGCCGCTCGCCTCGGCGCTGTGGCGCCAGCTCCGGCCGGACATCCCCGCCACCTCGGCGGGGACGCACCCGGCGGAAGCCGTCCACCCGCTGGCGACCGAGGCGGGCCGTCGCGCCGGGCTGGCGATCGAGCACCGACCGCAGGCGCTCCAGGGGTTCACGCGCGACGGGGACCTCGTGATCACCGTGTGTGACCAGGCCCACGAGGAGTCACCGGGGACGCTGCACTGGTCGATCCCCGATCCGGTGCGGGAGGCACGCCCGGAGGCGTTCGCCCGCACGGTGGATCAGCTTCGAGACCGCATCGAGCAACTGGCGGAGCACACCCAGCCGGCGGACTACCAGGCCCGCACTTCCTAGGCGGGCGGACGATCCGGACGTGGCGTCCGGGAAGGGGTACAGCGATGGTCGAAACGTGGATGCCGCGAACGGCAACCGACCTGGCGGAGGAACTCGGGAACGCCGTGCCGATGGAGACGATCCTCGGCTACCTCGAGGCGGCCACGGAGCACCTCCGGTCCGTCTCGGCCGTGGAGACGTTCATCCCGGTGCTGGCCGAGCGCATGGCGCGTGAGCGTGCCCAGGCGCTCGCACAGGCCGAGGGGCTCGCGACGAAGGATGCGCCCGAGGTGCTCTTCGTCTGCGTGCACAACGCCGGCCGCTCCCAGATGGCCGCCGTGCTCACCAAGGCGATGAGCGGCGGGCGCGTCAACGTCCGCTCGGCGGGCTCGACACCCGCGAGCGAGATCAACGCGAACGTCGTGAAGGCGATCGAGGAAGAGGGCCTGGACCTCTCCCAGGAGTTCCCGAAGCCGCTCACCGACGAGGCCGTCCGCGCCGCCGACGTGGTGATCACGATGGGCTGTGGCGACGCCTGCCCGGTCTACCCCGGCAAGCGCTACCTCGACTGGCAGATCCCGGATCCGGCCGGCCAGCCGATCGAGGTCGTGCGCTGGATTCGCGAGGACATCCGCTCGCACGTGACCGGCCTGCTCGGCGACCTCGGCGTCGAGGTCGTCTCGACGGAATCGAGCCGCGCGTGACGTCGCTGGGGCGCGCCTGCGCGGCTGAGGTGGTGGGGACGTTTCTGCTCGTCCTGTTCGGGACGGGCTCCGTCGCGGCGGCGGTGATGACGGGAGCACAGGTCGGACTGTGGCAGGTCGCGGTGGTGTGGGGCTTCGGCGTCGCCCTCGCGATCTACGCGACGGCAACGGTTTCCGGCGCGCACCTGAACCCCGCGGTCACGCTCGCCTTCGCGCTGCTGCGCCCGGCCTCGTTCCCGCGCGAGCGCATCCTCCCCTACTGGGGGGCGCAACTCGCCGGCGCGGTGCTCGCCGGCGCCGTCGTGCTCGCGGTGTTCGGCCCGTTCGTCGATCGGTTCGAGGAGGAGCGCGGGATCGTCCGCGGGGAGGCCGGCTCGGAGGCGTCCGCGATGATCTTCGGGGAGTACTTCCCCAACCCGGCGATGTTCGGCACCGACGCGGATGCCGAGGCGCTCGTGAGCCCGCTCGCCGCGACCGCCGTCGAGGGCCTGGGGACGGCCGTGCTCGTGTTCCTGATCTTCGCGCTCATCGATCCGCGGAACAGCAACCGTCCGCAGTGGATGACGCCGTTCTTCATCGGCTTCACGGTCGCGGTGCTGATCAGCCTCTTCGCGCCGATCACGCAGGCCGGATGGAACCCGGCGCGCGACTTCGGCCCGAGGATCGTCGCGTTCCTCGCCGGGTGGGGCGACATCGCGATCCCCGGCCCGCGAGGCGGGTTCGTGGCGTACATCCTCGGCCCGCTCGTGGGCGGGACGCTGGGTGGCCTGGTCTACGACTGGACGATCGGACGCGCCCTCCCCGTCGAGGAGCCCATCCCGGCCGAGGTGTCGCGCGGATAGCGCGTTGCTCTAGTTGACGAGCCGGACGATCGGTCCGCCCTGGCGCAGCACGAAGACCTCGCCGTGCTGCCCTCTCGCGAACCCGACGATGGGCGGTTCGAGCTCCATGACGAGACGGGGCTCGGCCTCCGGAACATCGACGGGCAGCGCCCAGACCGTCCCCCGACAGAGGTCGGCGTAGAGGTACTCCCCTGACAGCGGGAGTTCTTCACCTCGGTACACGAAGCCGCCGACCACGGCGCAGCCCTCGTCGTGCGCGTACCAGGCGACCGGCGGGACGGCATCGATGCCCTCGCAGGACTCGATGCGGCACTGCGGCCCCTCGAAGGGGCGCCAGCCGTAGTTGCCCCCGGCGCGCAGGAGGTTCACCTCCTCGGCGTCGTTCTGGCCCACGTCCCCGCCCCAGAGCTCCCCGGTCACCTCGTCGAACTCGAACCGCCAGGTGTTGCGGAGGCCATAGGCCCAGACCTCCGAGAGCGCCCGCCCCGACCGCGACGCGCGACCGACGAACGGGTTGTCGGCGGGGATGCGATAGGTGCCCGGACGCGAGGTCACATCGATTCGGATGACCGTCGAGAGCAGGGTGGAGGGGTGCTGCCCGTTCGCGAGGGGATCCCAGCGGTCGCCCCCGTCCCCGAACGAGACGTAGAGCATCCCGTCCGGCCCGAAGCGCATCGCGCCGCCGTTGTGGTTCTCGAACGGCTGATCGACCTCGAGGATGGTCCGTCCCTCGGACGAACCGACGGTGTAGCGGGCGACGACGCTCCGGAGCGGCTCGTCGGCCACGTAGTGCACGAAGTACGCGCCCGTCCGGTCGAACGCCGGGTCGGGCGCGACGGCGAGCAGGCCCAGCTCCTCGTGGCCGGTCGCCACGGCGCCGGAGAGGTCGAGGATGACGTCGCCGTTTCCGTCCGAGTCGATCCGGAGCACCTCGCCCGACTGCTGGGCGAGCAGGTAGGTCCCGTCCGGCAACGGCACGAGGTCGACCGGCAGCTCGAAGACGCGCCCCCCGAACGCCTCCTCGGTGCGCACCCCACGGTCTCCCCCGCACGCAGCGAGGAGAGCGAGCGAGGCGACGCCGAGCAAGAGCCCGAGGGATCGGACCAGCCGATTCATGACAACTCACCGACCAGGGAGGAAACCACACACAGCACAGACGTATGTGGCGACTGTTATGCACCTAACTTCCACAGTATGTACGGTCTATCGCCTATGAACGAGGAACTCGTCCCGACCTCGGCCACCCCTCGCTGGGCCTCGGAGCGAGGCTCGCTGCGCGCGACGGGCGTACAGGCGCTCATCCGCGCCACGAGCCGCGTGGACGCGTGGCGCGCCGGCCTGGTCGCGACGTTCGTCCTCGCCGTGGCCGTGCGCGCTCGCCATGTCCTGCTCGCCGGCAGTCCCGTGAACGACGGCGGGATGTTCGCGGCGATGTCGGAGGATATTCAGCGCGCCGGGTACGCCCTCCCCACCTTCACGACGTACAACCACGCCGAGATCCCGTTCGCGTACCCCCCGCTCGCGCTCTACCTCGCGGCAATCGTCGACGACCTGACGCCGCTCTCGATGCAGGACGTGTACTGGCTGCTGCCGCTCATCGGCGCCTCGCTCGCCGTCGTCGCGTTCTACGCGCTGGCACGCACCTGCTTCGCGGACCGCCTCACGGTGCTCCTCGCGACGGCGGCGTTCGCGCTGACGCCCCGGGCGTTCGAGTGGCTCGTCATGGGTGGAGGACTCACGCGCGGCCTCGGGATCGCGGCGGCGCTCGCCGCGCTCGCCGCGTTCCGCGGCGGGGTCGAACACCGGTCGCGGCGCGCCATCGGACTCGCCGCCGTGCTCGCCGCGGTCACGCTGCTCTCGCACATGGAGGCGGCGGTGTTCCTCGCGTCCGGCGTCGCGCTGACCGCCCTCGAACGACGCGACCGCTGGACGCTCGCCGCGTGGGCGGTCGCCGCGACGGGCGCCACGGTCCTCGCGGCGCCGTGGTGGGCGACGGTGCTCGCGCGCCACGGGCTCGAGCCCTTCCTCGCGAGCGCCGAGCACGGCGGCTCGCTCGTCGCGAGCGGCCGGGCGCCGCTCTGGGTCTGGCAGACCGTGATCGACCCCGTGTTCACCGCGGAGCCGTTCTTCTCGTTCGTCGGAGCGCTGGGGGCGCTCGGCGCGCTGCTCGCGCTGGCGCACGGCCGCTGGATGCTGCCCGCGTGGTGGGCGCTGATCATCGTGTTCCACATGCGCTCGTTCGCGACGTTCACCGTGGTGCCCACGGCGCTCCTCGCCGCGCTCGTGGTCGTCGAGGTCGGCATCCCCGCCGCCCGCGAGGTGATCCGGCGCGCACCCTCTCAGCGAGCGGGACGCGGGAGGATTGCCCTCGTCGCGGGGGCGGCCGTCGCGGTGATGCTCTACGGCGCGGTGGAGCCGAACCGCGGCGAGGCGCGCCTGCTCCGCCCGGTCTCCGAGGGCGACCAGATCGCGATGCAGTGGATCGCGATCCGCACGCCCGAGGACGCGCGCTTCCTCGTGATCCCCGAGCGCGAGTGGTTCGGCGACCGCGAGGGCGAGTGGTTCCCGGTCCTCGCGCAGCGCGAGAGCCTCGGCACCCCGCAGGGCCTGGAGTGGGTCGGCGGCGCCTTCGAGGACCGCGCCGCCCTCCACGCGCGGGCGCGCTCCTGCGCCTCTCAGCACGCGGACTGCCTCGAGGCGCTGGCCGAGGACGCCCCCTTCACCTTCGTCTACCTGCCGGCGGGATGCTGCGCCCCGCTCCGCAACTCCTTGCGGGACGACGACCGTTATGTAACGCGATATCTGGGCAGTGCCGCCGTCTTCGAGCGCGTGGCGGACGCGGCTGGCGAGGTGGGCCGCTAGGGGCGACAGCCGCGCATCGCGGCTAGGATCGGATCGCGACCACGTCGTATCCCGCGGAGGGGTGCCGGAGTGGTTGAACGGATCCGTCTTGAAAACGGACGTCCTCGCGAGAGGACCGTGGGTTCGAATCCCACCCCCTCCGCCACACCTCGATGAGACGTTGCAGGTCGACCAGCTTGAAGGAGCGCACGTGGCACGGCTCGTGTTCGGGATGAACCAGTCGCTGGACGGCTACGTCGACCACACCGCCTTCGCACCGACGCCCACGGTCTTCCGCCACTTCATCGAGGAGGCGCGTGGCCAGGCAGGCGCGATCTACGGGCGCCAGATGTACGAGATCATGCGCTACTGGGACGTGGATCAGCCCGACTGGGGCACCGACGAGCTGGCGTTCGCTGCGGCGTGGCGGGCCCAGCCGAAGTGGGTTGTCTCGCGGACACTGGACTCCGTGGGCCCGAACGCGATGCTGCTCAGCGGGGACCTCGAGGCGACCATCCGGGAGCTGAAGTCTCAGCGCGACGGGGAGATCGAGGTCGCCGGACCGAAGCTGGCGCACGCGCTCACGGAGCTCGGCCTGATCGACGAGTACCGCATCTACCTCCACCCGGTCGTGCTCGGCGATGGCAACCCGTACTTCGCCGGCCCTCGGCCGCGGCTGCGGCTCGTGAGCCAGGACCCGATCGGCGAGGACGTGCTCAGGCTGGTGTACGTCCCGGCCTGAGCCGCTAACCGGCCGGAGCGCCCTCCACGGGCGGCTCGTCGGTGAACTCCTCGAAGCCAAGCGCCGGCATCGTGTCGATGGGATGCACGAGGGCGTCCCGCGCCGGGCCACGCGCGGCGAGCGTCTGCACCAGCACGACCGACCACAGCACGAACTGCAGCGCGACGCCGATCGCGGTCAGCCAGAGGCCGAGCGTCGCGAAGGCGACCCCGGAGACGCCGAGCACGAGCACGATGGTGAGCGTGGTGAAGAGGGCCGGCTTCACGCGCGAGAGGATCGTGGGAATGATGCCGGCGGCGATCACGAAGCCGCCGGCCGCGAGGACCAGGTCCTGCCAGGACATGAGGGTGTGCTCCGACCGGCGGATCCGCCGCCGCGGCCAGGGGCGAAGAGGGCGGACGCGCTCACGAATGCGTCGAGGTCCGCACTCGGATCATCGCGTGCCGACGGGACGAAGGGAAGCCGAGGGCGCGGCACCCGCCAGGGGCGGCGGCTACGCTGCGCGCGCGATGCGCACCGCGCGGTGCGCGCGGCCGTCCAGACACGTCGCGACGTTCGCCAGGTCCGAGAAGAGCTCGAACTCCTGGTGACAGTCGTCGCAACGCACGACGGGCCGGGACGCAGTTCCTGACTTCATGCTCTCCATCCTGCACATCAGCGGTGAAGCAATCATGAAGCCGCGGTTTCTACCGTGTGAATACCGTTCCGGCACTCCCAGGCGCCTTCCCTGGACCCTCCACGAAGCGGAGAGACAGGTAGCTGAATGGAAGTAGGGGGATTCCCCGAGAACCCCTAGCACTGAGTGCCCGATGATCCCTGAGTAGCCAGCGCGGCGTCAGTCGCCGCCCGTCTGCGCTCTTCGAGGCACGGATGCTCCGAGGCGCACGCGACCAGCTACGAGCGGATCGGGCAATCGTGGACGGCAACGCTGAACTCGGCATGCTGATCGCGGAAGTGGCGGAGCTCCGCCCGCTTCCGGCCGTCGCCGTGCGCGCCCTCGAGATCGCCGAGGGGGAACAGTTCTCTGCCCACGAGCTGGCCCAGGCGATTTCCGCCGACCAGGCCCTCACCGCGAAGCTGCTGCGGCTCTCGAACTCCGCGTACTACGGCTTCCCCCGCCGCATCACCACGGTCCGAGACGCCGTCGTGCTCCTCGGGTTCCGTGCCGTGCGCTCCGCCACGCTCGCCTCGTGCGTCATCGACACGCTCCCCGGCGGCACCGTCCTCGATCCGGCGACCGCGTGGCGGTACTCGGTCACCGTGGGGCTGCTCGCGGAGGTGCTCGCGCGGGCGACGCAGATGCACCAGGACGAGGCGTTCACCGCCGGGGTCCTGCACAACATCGGCCGCCTCGCGCTGGACCAGCACCGGCCGCGTGAACTCATGGCGTCGAGGAACCTCGCGCGCCAGCAGGGCGTCACCCTCCCCGAGGCGCAGCGTCTCGTCCTTGGCTACACGGACGCCGACCTCGGCGGCGCGCTCGCGCTGCACTGGAACTTCCCGGAGGCGCTCGCCGACGCAGTCGCGCACCACCACCTCGACGTGAACGCGCTGCCCAACCCGCAGTCGGTGACGGCCTTCGTCGTACGTGCCCGGCTCTTCGCGCGCTCGAACGGCATCAACGACGGCTTCGACGTCCCGGAGCAGCCGCCGAAGCCCGAGACCGAGTGGAGCAGCGGACGCGTGAACACCGCCCTCAACCAGAGCGGCGGCATCGACGGCATCCTCGAGCGGGTGTCGGCGTTCATGCAGAGCACGCGCGGCTAGCGCGCCTCGCACACCGGCCTCGCATCCTCCGACGGCCGCGAAGCTACTCGACCCCGACGAACGCCTTCCACGCCGCGAGCGAGGGCTTCGCCGTGCCATCCGCGGTCGAGAGTCCGAGTGATTCGAACGACGGACCGACGGCGGGTGTGTCGTAGGCCCACACCCACATCACGAACTCAGGCTCGACCGAGGCGAGTAGCGGGCCGAGGCGGTGCACGAAGTCGGCCTGCTCCGAGGGCGTCCCGCCGAGCCCCTCGAGGCTCGTCCCCACCAGCGGCAAGATCGGCGCCGACGGCCAGCCCAGCTCCGTGAACCCGACCGGCCGGTCGGTGTGCTCCGCGATCGCGGCGTAGTAGTCATCCGGGACATCCTCGGGCGTCTCGAACCCGAAGTACGGGTACGAGGTGAACGCGACGAGGTCGAGGTACGGAGCGGCGGCCTCCAGCGGAGACCAGTCTTCCACCCGCTGCTGACCCGTGATCCGGTCGATGCCGCGAAGGAACTCGTACTGGAACGTCGCGAAGACCCGGGTCGACGGCGACACCCGGTGGACCGCGTCGACGATGCCCGGGAGCGCGTCGATCCAGGCTGCGTAGGCCTCCGGATCCTGTTCCCAGACGCGGTTCACCTCGTTCCCGATGCCGAGGTAAGCGGGGCGGTACTTGGCGACGAAGGCCAGCAGCGCCTGCACGAAGGCATCGCGCTGCTGCTGGTCCGAGAAGTCGACGGTGACCTCCAGGCCACCCTCCACGTCGCGGTGGAATCCCGTGACCGGCAGGACATCGAGTCCCGCGGCGAGGCCGACCTCCTCGTTCTTCTCGAGGTCGGAGAGCTGCGAGTAGTTGCCGACGGTGCCACCCAGCCCGGGGAGCGCGGCGAAGAACGCGAGCCAGTCCGCGTCCGATGACTCCGGGAAGTTCGGCGGCACCAGCCCCGCGATGCCGTACCAGGTGCCGGCCGGGCCAACGCTCATGCCGGCGGCCGTCGAGGTGACCTCGGGTACCGTGGTGGTGCCCGCAGATGTCGTCGGCGCTGCCGTCCCGGTCGTCGCGGTCGGGACGGCGGTGGTCGTCGCGACCGAGGGCTGTGCGTCGCCGCCGCACGCGACGAAGATCACACCAGTGATCGCGAGGAGGAACGCCGCCACAGGTCGGGCTAACCGCATCGTCAAACGCTAGCCCGGATTCGCCACCTCGGCTACGCGCCCATCCCGGACTCGCGCAGATCTGCATCGAGTCCACGTTCAGCGCCTCATCCGCGGCACGGAGAGGAACCTCATGCGCGTCCTCGTCTTCGGAGCCAGCGGCTACATCGGTAGCCACCTCGTCCCGCGCCTCGTGGCCGCGGGCCACGAGGTCCGCGCCACCTCCCGCAACGCCGAGTCCCTGACGGGCCGCGGCTGGGAAGCCGTGGAGACGGTCTCGGCCGACGCCCTCGACCCCGCCTCGCTCGACCAGGCGCTCGCCGGGGTCGAGGTCGCGTACTACCTCGTCCACTCGATGGCCGCGGGGTCGGACTTCGCCACCCGTGACCGACGCGCCGCCCGCAACTTCCGCCGCGCCGCGGAGCGGGCGGGCGTCCGGCGCATCGTCTACCTCGGCGGCCTGCAGCCCGGCAGCGACCAGAGCGAGCACCTCGCGTCTCGCGAGGAGACCGGCGAGATCCTCCGCGACGGCTCGATCCCGGTGACCGAGCTGCGCGCCGGGATCATCGTGGGCGCCGGGAGCGCCGCGTTCGAGGTGATCCGTGACCTGGCGTTCCACCTCCGCGTCATGGTCACGCCTCGGTGGGTGCGGTCGCGCACGCAGCCGATCGCCCTCGACGACCTGCTGGCCTACCTCGTGGGCGTCCTCGACGAGCCACGGACGGAGGGTGCGACGTTCGACGTCGGCGGGCCCGACACGCTCACCTACCAGGACATGATCCGCACCTTCGCGGAGGTCGCCGGGGCGAAGGTCACAATCATCCCGGTGCCGGTGCTCACGCCCCGCATCTCCTCGTACTGGCTCGACCTCGTAACGGCCGTGCCGTCGAATGTCGCGCGCCCCCTGATCGACGGGCTGAAGCACGATCTGCTGGCGGACACGACGGCGATCCGCGAACTCATCCCGCTCGAGCTGCACAGCTATCGCGACGCCGTCGAGCGCGCGCTGGCGATGGAGCAGGCGGGGGTGATGCCGGCCCGCTGGCAGGAGGGCGCCCTCGTGTTCCGGGCGGGACGTCCCGACATCGCCTTCTACTCGCGGAGCGACGGTGGCGAAGCGGAGTGCCACGCCTCGACGGACGCCGCCTGGCACGCGGTCGCGTCAATCGGCGGGCGGAACGGCTGGCCGGCCTTCGAGTGGCTCTGGCGGATTCGCGCGGCGTTCGACCGGCTCATCGGGGGCGTCGGGTTCCGGCGGGGGCGGCGCGACCAGAACGAGGTGCGGGTGGGCGACACCATCGACTGGTGGCGCGTCGTGGCGGTCGAGCCGGGCCGGCGTCTGACGCTGCTCGCGGAGATGAAGGTGCCGGGCGCTGCCGTCCTGGAGCTCGAGGTACTCCCCGGCGCGACGGAGGACACGTCGCGCGTGTCCGCACGCGCGTACTTCCACCCCGCCGGCCTGTGGGGGCTCCTCTACTGGATCGCGCTGGTGCCGATCCATGGCCCGATCTTCCGGCGGCTGGCAGCCGCCGTCGCCTCGCGCGCGGAGGCGATGGAAGCGCGCTCCTAGCGGGCTACGGCCGACGGCTGTCGCGAAGCCTCCGAGGGCTGCCCCTCCGCAGGGGGCTTCGTCGAGATCGCCAGGAGCAGCCCGACGAGCGCGTACGCCGTCACGAGCGCATAGGCGACGCGCCAGCCCTGCACGAACGCGGCGGCGGCACCGGCGGTGTCGGAGATCTCGTCGAGCGGGATGTCGAAGCCGTTGGCGGCCATGACCGCGACGATCACGCCGGAGGCGATCGCCTGGCCGACGACGTTCCCGACGTTCCTGGTGAGGTTGGTGAGGGCGCTCACGACGCCGAGCCGGCTCGACGGCACCGAGCCCATGATCACGCTGTTGTTGGGGACGTTCCACAGGCCCATCCCGAAGCCGTTGGCGAACAGCAGCAGCCCGACGAGCGCCATCGGCGTCCCCTGGTCGAGGAACGCCATCGGCGGCGAGGTGACGGCGAGGACGACGAAGCCGGCGACCGAGAACCGGCGCGAGCCGAAGCGGTCGGAGAGCTGGCCGGCGGCCTGCGCGGAGATACCCATCCCGAACGAGATCAGGAAGAGGATCGCTCCCGCCGCGCCCTCCTCGAGGCCCCGGAGGCTGATGAGGTAAATCGGGCTGAGGAACCGCGTTGCGGTCGTCCCCATGAAGCCGAGGAACCGCGTCAGGACCGCGAGGCTGAACACGCGGTTGCGGAACAGCGTGAGGTCCAGCATCGGCGCGGGGATGCGCAGCTCCCACCGCACGAACGCCACGATGAGCAGTGCCGCCGCCCCGAGGCTGCCGAGGATCACGGGCGACAACCACGAGTCACCGCGCGGATTGTTGATCGTGATCACGAGGAGGATGACCGCGAGCGCCGACAGGATCGCCCCGCCCCAGTCGAACGCGGGCCGCGATGTCCGCCGGTTCGGCTGCATGCGCGCGTCATCGAGGATGATCAGCCCCGCGACGAAGGCGATCCCGATCGGGACGACGAGGCCGAGGAACAGCGCCTCCCACGGCAGCACCTGCAGCACGAACCCGCCGATGATCGGGCCGGACGCGCCGCCGATCGCGACGGCCGTGGTCTGACTCCCGATCGCCTTTCCGCGCTCGTCGTCCGGGAAGACGGCGACCACCATCGCCGTGCCGACCGCCTGGCCCATCGCGTTTCCGATGGACATCACGACGCGGCCGAAGATCACCAGCGGGAACGTCGGCGCGAAGGCGATGAGCGTCGCACCGGTCGCGAACAGCACCAGACCGACGAGGTGGACGCGCTTCCAGCCGACGATGTCGGCGAGGCGCCCCATCGGCATCATCAGCGCGCTGATGGTGAGTGCCTGGGCGATCACGACCCACGTGACGGCGCGGAGCGTGACGTCGAAGTCCTCCGCGATGGCGTTCAACGCGACGAACACCATCGAGATGCTCATGACCATCGTCACGAACGAGATCCCGATGGCCGTGAACGCGCGCCACTTGTGGCCGTCGTCGTAGTCGTACTGGGGAGGGGTACCTCCGGCTGCGTCAGTCACCGGGGCAGTCTAGGTGGGGCGGCAAACGCGCCGGCCGGACGCGCGACGGCTAGCGGGCCGGGGCGAACTCCTCGGTCCACGCGCGGAACGTGCCACGACCGCCGGGGCCGCCCGGCGACGTCTCGATCCATCCGACCGTGCCGGGGACACGGAACGAGGCGTAGCCCTGGCCACCGTTGATGAAGTGGACGCCGTGGGCCACCTCGGAGAGCGGCACGTGGATGTGCCCGTAGGCGAGGACATCGAGCTGGCCCACCTGCTCGGCAGGGAAGTCGGGCAGCAGCTCGTGCAGCTCGGGCTCGATCGTCCCCCAGGCCGGATGCGTCACGCCGATCCGCACGCCGTCCACCTCGAGCAGCTCGCGGTACGGCAGCGCCTTCCGCAGCTCGACGGGGTCGGAGTTGCCGTGCACCACCACGGACTGGCGCGCCTCGCGTCGGAAGCCGTCGACGGTGTCCATGTTGACCCAGTCGCCACAGTGGATGGCGATGTCGGCGGACGCGACGAGCGCACGCAACTCCGGGGCAACGTGGTCCCAGTGGTGCGCGTGCGTATCGCCGACGACGAGGATGCGGGTCATGCCGCCGTTGGTAGCACGCCGCCCCCGTGGGGGCGACTCGATGCCGGTCGAGCGACGGCTACCCGAACACCCCGATGTACGAGGCCTGGCCGAGCACGTGGCCCTCGATGGCGGCCCGGAACGCCTCGACGTCCGCGCCCTCCGCGAGGTCCAGCATCGTGTCCAGCTCGTAGACGGTGATGACGTACTGGTGCCGTGCGGGCGGACACGGGCCGCCGTAGCCCACCTCGCCGAAGTCGTTGGCGCCCTCGACGGCGCCCGGCGGCAAGGCGCCCTCGGGCACCATGCCCGGCTCGATGTTCCACGCCAGCCAGTGTGTGAACGAGCCACCCGGAGCGTCGGGGTCATCCATGAGGATCGCGAGGCTCTGAGTCCCTTCGTCGAAGCGGGTGAACTCGAGCGGGGGCGAGAGGTCCTCGGCCTTGCAGGTGAACGTCTCAGGGATCTCGCCGCCCGGCTCCCAGGCCGGCGAGGTGACGGCGAACGGGGCCGGCGGCACAACGCCCGCGCCGCCACCGGTCGGCGTGTCACTCGCCTCGGCGGTGGCAGTCCCGGTCGTCGCGGTCGTCGCGGTCTGGGTCGGCTCTGCCGGAGTGGTGGGGGCGGTCGAGGTCGGCTCGGCGTCCCCGGAGCTGTCGGAGTCGTCGCCAGAACAGCCGGCGACCGTCATCGCGAGCATCAGCGCTCCCAGCAGCCACAACCCCACGCCAACCCTGCGCACGCCTCGCATCGACCACTCCTCCGGTCCGGACCCGCTGAGGGGAGTATCGAGGTGGCGCCACGCAGCCGCGAGGGACGAACGGCCGCCCGGCGGGAGCCGAGCGGCCGTGATCGGGAGGCGGCGGGGTGCGCTAGGACGCGCGCGTGCGGGAGCGGTCGACGTCCAGCACCTCCACGGACATCGGCCCGAAGTACTGGATGTCGTGTGCCCCGTGCGACTTCAGGATCGCGGCGCCGCGGCGACGGGTCTCAGCGTCGCGCCCGTTGAAGGCGATCACCACGCTGCCGGACCGGATCGCCTCGTCGTAATTGGTGAGGTCGTCCAGGTCGGTCATGAGGTGCTCGACGGAGCGCGAGGTCACGCCGCCCACGCCGTGGACCATGCCCTCGGAGTCGATCGCGGCCGCGCCGATCTCGCCGTGGTAGAGGTTGAGGTGGTCGTGCAACTTCTCGTTTCGCATCTCGCGGACCGCGCGGGCCGCCTCGTCGCGCGACTCGAGGATCGCGAGCACCTGGTGCTCGGGGTAGGAGACGAACGGCACGTCGCCCTCGGCGTGCGGACGCTGCTTCCTCGTCCGCGTGAACAGGACGAGGCCACCACCAATCGCCACGAGGACGATGCCGTGGATGTAGGAGACGGCGCCCCAGAATCCCCCGTCGATCGGTAGCGATACAACGATCGCCGCCACGGTGAGCAGTCCGGCGGCGATGTAGGTCCACTTGAACGTCATTGGTTCCTCCAACCCGGTGTCGCCTGCTTCCATCAGGCTGAAGGAACGCTCCGCGGCGCCGCATCAAGCCCGCAGCACGGGGATCGCAACGTCGTTGCAGTCCGCTCGAATCGGCGGATTTGCCCCGCGCGCGTCACGCAGGTCGGAGCGCTGACACACCTTCGGAACCCGAGTCCGGCCACGGTGCCGCCATGACCTCCGACGAGACCCGCCACTCGGTCCTGCGTAGCAACCGCAACGCCTTCTGGGGCGTCGTCATCGCGGCGATCGTCCTCATCGGCGGCGCGGTGCTCACCGCCCTCACGTGGGGCGCGGCCCTCCTCATCCCCGGCGTGGTGATCGTCGGCGTCGCGCTCGCCGGATCGCTGTGGGTGATTGGGATGCGCGGGACGCGCCGGTAGGGGCTCGGAGCGCCTCCTAGCCCCCACCAACCTCGGTGCTACCATCGCGCGGGCCGCCCACGGCGGCCCGTTCGCACGTCCCAACACTCGACGGCAGTTCACATCCACGACGGATCGAGGCGTCATGAAACTTCACGAGTACCAGGCCAAAGAGGTCCTCGCACGCTTTGGCGTGCCCGTGCCGAAGGGGCGCGTCGCGCGCACCGCGGACGAGGCCGAGGCGATTGCGAAGGAGCTGGGAGGCCGCGTCGTCATCAAGGCGCAGGCCCACACCGGCGCCCGCGGCAAGGCCGGCGGCGTGAAGGTCGCCAATGACCCGGCGGAGGCGAAGAAGTTCGCCTCCGAGATCATTGGCATGACCCTCGTCACCCACCAGACCGGCCCGCAGGGCCTCCCCGTCGGCTCCGTGCTCGTCGAGGAAGCCATCGACATCGACCGCGAGATCTACCTCTCGGCCGCGATCGACAACTCGCCCGGGCGCCCGGTGCTCATCGCCTCCTCCCAGGGCGGCATGGACATCGAGGAAGTCGCGGAGAAGTCGCCCGAGGCGATCGTCAAGACGCACATCGACCCGGCCTGCGGCTTCCAGCCCTACCAGGGCCGCCAGCTCGCGTTCGCGGTCGGCCTCGGCGGTGAGCACCTCAACGCCGCCGCCGCGCTCATCGGCAACGTCGCGAAGGCGTTCCTCGAGGCGGACGCGTCGATCGTCGAGATCAACCCGCTGGTGGTGACGAAGGACGGCCGCATCCTGGCCGCCGACGCGAAGTTCTCCATCGACGACAACGCGGACTACCGCCAGAAGCCGATGTTCGAGCTCCGTGACCGCTCGCAGGAGGCGGAGAAGGAGCTGGAGGCGCACGACGCCGGCATCCAGAACTACGTGAAGCTGGACGGCTCGATCGGCTGCCTCGTCAACGGCGCCGGCCTCGCGATGGCGACCCTCGACGCGATCAAGTTCGCCGGCGGCGACGCCGCGAACTTCCTCGACATCGGTACCGCGAACAACCCGGAGGCCGTGGTCTCCGCGCTGAAGATCATCGGCAGCGACCCGGACGTGAAGGCCGTGCTGGTGAACATCTTCGGCGGCCTCGCCCGCACCGACATCATCGCCGAGGGCACCGTCCAGGCGATCAAGGGCGGCCATGTGAAGCAGCCCGTCGTCGTCCGGCTCGCCGGCACCAACGTCGAGCTCGGCTCGAAGATCCTCGACGAGTCGGGGCTCGACCTCGGCCGCGCCGACGGGTTCGCCGAGGCGGCCCGCATGGCCGTCGAGGCCGCGAAGTAACGCGAAGCACTGGAGAGAGGACTACACCATGGGCGTCCTGATGGACGAGAACAGCCGAGTCGTCGTCCAGGGCTTCGGCGGCGCCGGCCAGCGTGAGGCAATCACCGGCCGGAACTACGGCACGAACATCGTCTGCGGCGTCACGCCCGGGCGTGGCGGCCAGACCATCGAGGGCTTCGAGGTCCTCAACACCGTCCGCGAGGCCGTCGACAAGTACGACGCGAACGTCTCGCTGATCTTCGTCCCGGCGCCGTTCGCCGCCGACGCGATCCTCGAGGCCGCCGACGCGGAGATCCCGACCGCGATCTGCATCACCGAGGGCATCCCGACGCTGGACATGATGCGCGTGAAGCGCGCCCTGGCCGGCGGCAAGACCCGCCTCATCGGCCCGAACTGCCCCGGCGTGATCAACCCCGCCGCGAAGTCGCGCGCCGGCATCATGCCGGTGGACGTCTACCTCCCGGGCAACGTCGGCGTCATCAGCCGCTCCGGCACCCTCGTCTACGAGGCCGTGGACCAGCTGACCCGCCTCGGCATCGGCCAGTCCGGCTCCGTCGGCGTGGGCGGTGACCCGATCATCGGCACGTCGCAGCGCGAGGCGCTGGAGCTCTTCGAGGCCGACCCGGACACCGCGGCCGTCGTGCTCATCGGCGAGATCGGCGGCACGGCCGAGCAGGAGGCCGCCGAGTACGTGAAGACGATGTCGAAGCCGGTGGTGGCGTTCATCGCCGGCGCGACGGCGCCTCCAGGCCGCCGCATGGGCCACGCCGGCGCGATCATCGCCGGCGCCGCCGGCACCGCCGCCGCGAAGCAGGCCGCCCTCCGCGACGCGGGCGCCGCGGTCGTCGAGAACCCCGGCGACATCGGCTCCACGATGCAGCGCGTCCTCAAGGAGCGCGGCCTCTCGTAGGTCGGACTAGTACACAGGCCACCCCTCGGTGGCTACGATGCGGGGCGTCATGCGACGCCCCGTCTTCGTGCTCGGACTCCTCGCGGTGCTGCTGGCACCCGTGCTCGCGCTACCTCGGAGCGCCGAGGCATGTAGTGGCGGGCCCTTCGACGCGATTGCAGAAGGCGATATCGCCTTCGCCGGAGAGGTGGTCGGACTGAGGGTCGCGGAGGACTACTGGGACGGCGTGAATCACTTCGTGCCGGTCTGGGTCGACTTTCGCGTCGACCGGTACCTCAAGGGCTCGGGTCCTGCGGTCTTCAGCGGCTTCGACCCGGTGAGCGTGATCTTCAGCGACATCGAGGACACACGCGCGGGCGACTTCGACCGCGCCCAATTCGCCGGGGCAGGAGGCGCCTGCGGCGCCCTGTTCGAGGATCCCCGCGGGCAGTACTGGGTCGCGGCCGCGAACCTGATCGACGGGAACTACCGGCTGTCGATCCCATCCGTCATCGCGAAGGGGACCGGGCCCAGCGATCCAGCAATCCTCGAAGCGCTCGCAACTGCCGGCGTCGCACCCGCGGCGGCGGGCCAGGGTGTGCCTTCGACTGCCGACCGCAGCACCGCCCCGATCGTCCTCAGCGCGCTGGCGCTGATGCTCGTCGGGTCGGCGCGGGCGCTGACGTCGAAACCAGCCGGTCGAGGGCGAGCCCGGTGACGACGCCGGGTGCGAGGCCGGTGCCGAGCCCGGTGAGCAGCGCGAGCGGGATCACGAGGGCGAGCGGGGTGTCCTCGGTGATGGCCATCGGCACGAAGAACGCCCACAGCAGCCCGATCGACCAGCCGGCGGTGTTCGCGACGATCCACAGCCACGACCGCACCACGTGGCCGCGGAGGGCGACCCACTGTGCCGCACCGAGCAGCGTCCCGCAGGCGACTCCGAGGACGAGCATCAGCGGCAGGTAGTCCTCGAAGGCGGCATCGTCGGGGAGGACGAGCATGAACACGCCCGCGCCGAGCGCCCACGCGAGGACAGCACCGGCCGCGGTGGCGACGACCCAGCGTCGGGCCGGCAGCGAGGGAAGCGCGCGGCGCAGCACGCGCGACTGCGCGTAGCCGACGACGGCGCCCTCGCCGGCGCCGGAGGCGAGCATCGCCACTGTGAGCAGGACGAGCAGCGGCGTGCCGGGGTCCTCGGGCGCGAGGGCCGAGGCGATCCCCGCGAGGATGCCCGCCCCGCCGAGCCCGACCACCTCGCCGATCACGGTCGCGAGCGCCCAGCGGGGCCAGTACGGGCGATTCATCGTCAAGACACCCTCATCGTGGGGATAGCGTCGCAGAAACGGCGACGGCCTCGGACGGCGCTCGTACCTCCTCGATCGGGACGTAGGTCCGCCCGAATTCGGTATGCTGATCCTCGATGACCAGGGTGTCGATGCTCACCGTCCCCGGCCCCGCCTCCCTTGCGCGGCTCCTCGCCATCCGCGTAGGGGCGTCGCTTCGTGGCCTCGGCTCGGAAGAGCCGCCGGAACGCTGACCCCTCCCGCACGCGGCCCCAACCCGACCACGTAGCAGTTAGAGCCCTACCAGATCGTGCTACCGACCCTGATCGCCCTCCCCGTCGTGGCGGCCTTCATCGTCGCTCTGCTCGCGCGCCTCGCGCCGGGACGCACCCGCCTGCCCGGCGCCGTGATGGCGCTGGCCTCCCTCGGCGGCTTCGCCCTGCTGGCGGCGACGCTCCCAACCATCCTCGACGGCGAGTCGGTGGAAGGGGCCTGGACGTGGGTGGAGGCGCTCGACTGGCCCCTGGCGTTCCGGCTGGACGGCCTGTCGATCCTCTTCGCGATGCTCATCACCGGCATCGGGACGCTGATCGGGTGGTACGGGCGCGCCTACATGGGCGACGACGCGCGGAATGCTCGCTTCTTCGCCACGCTCCTGCTGTTCCAGGCCGGGATGCTCATCGCCGTCACCGCCGACTCGTTCGCCGTCCTCTTCGTCGGCTGGGAACTCACCTCGATCACGTCGTTCCTGCTGATCGGCTTCAAGCACGAGGACGCGGAGGCACGGCGTTCCGCGCAGCACGCGCTCTTCATCACGTCGGCGGGCGGGCTTGCGATGCTGGGTGGGCTGATCCTCCTCGGCGTCGGAACCGACACATGGCGCTTCAGCGACCTCACCCGTGCGGACGTGGAGGCGCTGGACGCCGCGGTGGCGTCGTGGGCGCTGGCGCTGATCCTCCTCGGCGCGCTGACGAAGTCCGCGCAGTTCCCGTTCCACGGCTGGCTGCCGGGCGCCATGGCAGCGCCGACGCCGGTCTCGGCCTACCTCCACTCCGCGACGATGGTGAAGCTCGGCGTCTACCTCGTCGCACGCTTCCAGCCCGCGCTCGGCGGCCTGGAGCTCTGGGGCACGGTGCTGCCGGTGGTCGGCGGCTTCACGATGGTGCTGGGAGCCGTCCTGTCCGTGCGAGAGCGGGACCTGAAGCGCGTCCTCGCGTACAGCACCGTCAGCGCCCTCGGCTGGATGATCCTGCTCGCCGGCCTCGGGACCTCGGACGCACTGAAGGCGCTCGGGGTCACCGTGCTCGCGCATGGCGCCTACAAGGCCGCGATGTTCATGACCGCGGGGACCATCGACCACGAGGCCGGCACCCGCGACCGGCTCGCGCTCGGCGGACTGCGCCGCTCGATGCCGCTGCTCGGCCTGTCGGCCGGGGTCGCCGCCGTCTCCATGGCCGGCCTGCCGCCGGCGCTTGGCTTCCTCTCGAAGGAGACCACGCTCGCCGCCGGGTTCGAGGAGGACGCCGCGTGGCTGCTCGCCATCGCCGTGGCCTCGATGGGAGCGCTCACGCTCGTCTCCGCGTGGGCCGCGGGGGTCGCGCCATTCCTCGGGGGCACGACGGAGGCGGCCAACCACGCGCACGAGGGCCCACCCGGGCTCTGGATGCCCGTGGCGCTCCTCGCGGTCTTCGGCGTGGCGGCCGGCGTCGCCGGGCCGGCGCTGCTGCCGCCCTTGCTGGACCAGGTCGTAACAGCGTCCTACGGCAAGCCGTACGAGACGCATCTGACGTTCTTCACCGGCTTCGACGCGATCTTCCTCTCGAGCGCGCTCGCCATCGGCGGTGGTCTGCTGCTGGTGCGGTTCCACCGGGCGATGCCCGGCATCCCGTGGCTGCGCACGAGCACTCCGGCTGTCGTGCAGGCGATCCTCGACGGCCTCGCTCGACTCGCAGAGCTGGTCGAGCGCGTGACGCAGCACGGCTCGCTGCCGGTCTACACGGCGACCGCGATCGTCGTCGCGGTCGTGCCGCTGCTCGCGGTGACGGCGTACGCCGGCCCGCTGGCGAACCTGGAGGTGGAGGCCGACCCGCTCGTGGCGGCGATGGCGGCGGTCGTCGGCATCGGCGCGTTCGCCGCCGCGCGTTCGCGGACGCGGATCCGATCGGTGGCGGCCCTCGGCGCGGCCGGCTTCGGGATCACACTGATCTTCCTGTACTTCGGCGCGCCGGACCTCGCGATGACGCAGGCACTGGTCGAGACGCTGACGGTGATCCTCTTCATCTTCGCGTTCCGGTTCCTGCCGATCCGGCGGGAACGCGATGACCTGCGCCGGCACTACGCCGCCCTGGCGATCGCCGGGACCACGGGGCTGGCGACCACCGGGCTGACGTTGCTGCTCGCCAACCGCGACGGTGGCGACCACCTCCGCCAGTTCTTCGAGGCGACCTCGTACCCCGGGGCGCGCGGGACGAACGTGGTGAACACGATCCTCGTGGACTTCCGGGCGCTCGACACGCTGGGCGAGATCAGCGTGCTGGCGGTCGCCGCGCTGGGCATCCTGGCCCTGCTCCGCCTGACCGGCCGCGCCGCGAGCCGGGTCGAACGCATCGATAACCCGCGCGTCCTCCGCACCGCCGCTCGCGCCGTGCTTCCGCTGCTCGTGGTCTTCGCGTTCTTCCTCTTCCTCCGCGGACACGACCAGCCGGGCGGGGGGTTCGTCGCCGGCCTCGTCGCTGCGGCCGGTGTCGCCCTCTACGCGATGGCCTACAACGCTCGCGTCGCGCGACGGCTGCTGCGGGTGCCACCACGGTCGCTGATGGCCGCAGGCCTCCTCGTCGCGATCGCCGCCGCCGGCTTCGGCACCTGGGAGCACCCGTTGCTCACCGGCCAGTGGACGGTCCTCACCCTGCCCGCCGACACGGAGCTCAAGCTCGGAACGCCGCTGCTCTTCGACTTCGGCGTGTTCCTGGTGGTCCTGGGCGTGGCGAGCGCGCTGGCGACCGCTCTGCTCGAGGAGCAGCGCTGATGGAAGTGCTGCTCGCCCCCGTCGTGGGACTGCTCTTCGCGTGCGCGGTCTACCTGCTGCTCCAGCGCTCGCTGGGGCACGTCATCATCGGCCTCGCCCTGCTGTCGAACGCGGCGAACCTGTTCATCTTCGTGGCCTCGGGACTCGGGGACGGCGCCGCCCCGATCGTGGACCCGCTGACGAAGATGACGCCCGAGGGCTCCGCCGACCCGGTGCCGCAGGCGCTGATCCTCACCGCGATCGTCATCGGCTTCGGTGTCCTCGCCTTCTTCATCACGCTGGCCTATCGCGTCTACCGCATCACCGGGACCGACGACCTGGAGGCGCTGCCGGCGGCCGACCGTCCGTCTGCCGAGGAAGACGGGCAGCTCGCATGAACTGGTGGCTCGTCCTCCCGATCGCGCTGCCCTTCCTCGGCGCTGTGCTCGGCCTCGTCGCGTTCGGCAAGGACCGGACGCAGCGGACCCTCGCCGTCGCGGCGGCCGCCGGACAGCTCGTCGCCGCCGTCGGACTGACGCACGCCGTCGCGACCGAGGGCATCCAGGTGATGCAGGTGGGGGACTGGAGGGCGCCCTTCGGCATCACGCTCGTGGCCGACCACTTCGGCGCGCTCTCGCTCCTCGCCGGCTCGATCGCCGGCGGGGCGGCGATCCTGTACGCGGCGATGACGGTGGACCGCCGGCGCGCGCGCATCGGGTACTTCTCCTACGCGGGCGTCCTCACCGCGGCGGTCGCCGGGGCGTTCCTCACCGGCGACCTCTTCAACCTGTTCGTGTGGTTCGAGGTGATGCTCATCGCATCGTTCGTGCTGCTCGCCGTCGGCCGCCGGCCGCAGCAGGCAGCGGGGGCCACGACGTACGTGACGCTCAACCTCGTCGCGTCGGCCACGTTCCTCACGGCCGCCGGGCTCGCCTACGCGCTCACCGGGACCCTGAACTTCGCCGACCTCTCCGGCCGGCTCGCCGCCGTGGAGCAGCGCGAGCTGGTGACGGCGCTCGCGATCCTGCTGCTCGCCGCGTTCGGCTCGAAGGCCGCCGCGTATCCGCTGTCGGCCTGGCTCCCGGCCTCCTACCACACGCCGGCGCCGGACGTGTCCCCGCTATTCGCCGGCCTGCTGACGAAGGTGGGCGTCTACGCCGTGGCGCGCAGCGTGACCCTGTTCTTCCCCGACGAGGAGGCAATCCGAAACGTGGTCCTCGCCGGCGCCGGACTGACCATGGTGATCGGCGTGCTGGGGGCGCTCGGCCAGTACGACATCCGGCGCCTGCTCTCGTTCCACATCGTGAGCCAGGTCGGGTACATGTTCATGGGTGTCGGCCTGCTGACCCCGCTCGCCCTCGCCGGGACCACGTACTACATGGCGCAGCACATGGTCACGAAGACGGCGCTCTTCCTCGTCGCGGGCGTCATCGAGGAGCGGCGCGGCACCGGCGAGCTCAAGGCGCTGGGCGGGCTGTATCGCGCGAACCTCCCGCTGGCGATCGTGTTCGCGCTCGCGGCATTGTCACTCGCGGGCATCCCGCCCTTCGCCGGCTTCGTGGCGAAGTTCACGCTGGCGCGCGCGGGCATGGAGATCGGGTCGTGGCCGATCGTGGGGGTGTCCCTCGCGGTCAGCCTCCTCACGCTGCTGTCGATGGTGAAGATCTGGAACGAGGCGTTCTGGAAGGCCCCTCCCACCGAGGAAGACGTCGCGACCCCGCTCGTCGTCCCCGCCGAGGAGGAGTCACTGGGCAGCGCGGCCACGTTCTATCGCGGCCGCGCGATCCTGCTCCCCGCGGCGCTCCTCGCCACCGTGAGCGTGATGATGGGCCTCGCGGCAGGACCGCTGTTCGAGCTCGCCCTCTCGGCGGGCGAGGAACTCAGTGACCCGACGCATTACGTCGAGGCCGTGCTGGGAGGTGCCCGGTGAACCCGGTCGCATGGAACGCGCTGCTCGCCCTCGCCTGGCTCGCGATCACCGGGTCATTCACGATCACGAACTTCCTCCTCGGCTTCGCGGTCGGGTTCGTGGCGCTCATCGTGACGCAGCGCGTCCCCGGCGTGCCGACCTACACGGGTCGCTCCTGGAAGGTGGTCACGCTCGCCGCGTTCGTTGCGTGGGAGGTCCTTCTCGCGAACCTGCGCGTGAGCCGCGACATCCTCACGGTCACGCGGATGCGCCCGGCGCTGATCTCCGTGCCCATCCGATCGAGGACGGACACCGAGGTCTCGCTGCTGGCGGCGCTGGTCACGCTCACGCCCGGCACCACGGCGATCGACGTGAGCCCGGACGGGCGCCACATGCTCGTGCACGTCACGAACCTCCCGGACGGCGGGCCAGACGAAGCGCGACGGGACATCATCGAGGGCTTCGAGCGCCGGATCCTGGAGGTGCTGCGGTGACCGAGGCCGCCGACGCCATCCTGATCGTGGTGGAGGTGCTGCTCGGCGCGTCGCTGCTGACGACGCTCTTCCACCTGCTTCGCGTGCGGACGCTCATCGGCCGGATCGTCGCGCTCGAGGTCATCGCGGCGATCACGGTGGGCGGCGCCGCCCTCATCACGATGGTCAACGCGGAGACCGCGGCGATCGACGTCGCGCTCGCCGTCGGGCTCGTCTCCTTCACGGGGACGGTCGCCTTCGCCGCGTTCTTCGAGGGATGGCACATCGATGATTGAGCTCATCGCCTCGCTCGTCGCGCTCGCCGGCGCGATCTTCCTCGGCCTGGCCGCCATGGCGCTGACGCGCATGCCGGACGTGTACGGGCGGCTCTCGGCCACCTCGAAGGCGGTGACGCTGGGCGCGACGCTGCTGCTGGCGGCCGCCGCGATCTACGCCCGCGACCCCGGCGTGACCGCCCGCGCGATCGCGGGGATGGCGTTCCTGCTGCTCACGTCGCCCATCGCCGGCCACGTCCTCGGGCGCGCGGCGTGGCGGGCCGGCGAGGAGCCCACCGTGGTCCACCGGGAGGCGTTCCCGACGGGCCCCGATAGCGACGAGGATGTGCCGGCGCCCCCGCCCCAGCCCGACCATCCCGGCAACCGCGAGTTCTGAGGGAACGTCCGGACGCGGCCACTCGCCTTGCCGCCGCCTCACCTGCCCGAATACGATCAGGCTTCGCGCGGAGGGGTCGCATAGTGGCCTAGTGCGGGCGCCTGCTAAGCGCTTGTCTCGGGTTTTCCGGGACCGAGGGTTCGAATCCCTCCCCCTCCGCCACACTGCCCCTCCACCGCACGACGGAGGGCGCCCCGAGGACTGACCGATGGCGACCTTCCACATCTGGACACTCGGCTGCCAGATGAACCAGGCGGACTCCCTGAAGCTGGCCGCCGGCCTCGAAAAGATGGGCTACCGCGCCGTCGAGGATGACGCGGACGCGGACCTCGTCGTCATCAACACCTGCTCCGTCCGCCAGCACGCGGAGGACCGTGCGTACTCGCGCATGGGCGTCCTCAACAAGCGGCGCCGCGAGGGCCAGCGCGTCTCCATCGCGGTGATGGGCTGCATGGTCGGGCCGAAGACGGACGACCTCCGCCGCCGCTTCCCGTTCGTGGACGCGTGGGCGCGCCCCCAGCAGTTCGAGCCGATCCTCGAGCTGGCCTCCGACGTGCGCGACACGTCCGAGGGCGAGCTCGGGAACCTCATCCCACTCGAGACCGTGAACCGCGGCATGAAGCGCACGTACGCGATGCCCTCCGGCCCCACGGCGTACGTGCCGGTCATCCACGGGTGCGACAAGTTCTGCACCTACTGCATCGTCCCGCTGCGCCGGGGGCGCGAGGAGTCGCGCGATGTCGACGACATCCTCGACGAGGTGCGTTTCCTCGCGGAGCACGGGGTGCGCGAGATCACGCTGCTCGGCCAGACCGTCGAGGCGTACGGGCACGACCTGCCGGACCTCCCGGACGGCTCCCGCCCCGACCTCGCCACGCTGTTCGAGGGCATCGACGCGATCGAGGGCATCCGCCGGGTGCGCTTCCTGACCTCGTACCCGAAGGACATGACGGACCGCATCGTGGAGTCCGTCGCCTCGCAGCCCAAGGTCTGCGAGTACTTCAACATCCCCGTGCAGTCCGGTTCCAACTCGATGCTGGAGCGGATGCGCCGCGGCTACACCGTCGAGGAGTTCGAGGAGCGCGTCGCGAAGATCCGCTCGCTCATGCCGGACGCCGCGATCGTGACCGACGTCATCGTCGGCTGCCCGGGTGAGACCGAGGCCGAGTTCCAGGAGACCCTGGACCTGCTCGAGCGCATCGGCTTCGACACCGTGCACGTCGCCGCCTACTCGCCGCGGCCGGGCACCTACGCCTCCCGCAAGCTGGCCGACGACGTGCCGGTCGAGGTGAAGAAGGCGCGCCTGCAGGCCGTCGAGGCGGTGCACAAGGCGTCGTCCGAGCGCATCAATCGCGCCATCCTCGGCCAGACCGTCGAGGTGCTGGTGGAGCAGATCGAGGACGGGCGAGCCTCGGGCCGCACGCGCCGAGGTCAGATCGTCCACTTCGGCTACGCCGGTGAGCGTGGCGACCTCGTGGACGTCACCGTCTCGCAGGTCACGCCGTGGTCCGCCCAGGGCCACGTGGCGGACGAGCTGACGCTCTCCGTCGTCTAGGGCGCGCTCGTACTAACGCCCCCGACACGAGCGTCGGCTACGCTCGATCCAATGTCGCCCGACTCGCCCGTCGTCGCCGCCATCGTCGTCATCCTCGCGGTCCGCGAGGGGAAGCTGCACGTCCTGCTGGTGCACCGCTCCGGGCCCCCGGAGGAGGACCGCTGGGCACTGCCGGGCGGGCGCTGGAATGGCGTCGAGGACCTCGAGGCCGCCGCCACGCGCGTCCTCGAACGCGAGACCGGCGTCACCAACCTCTACCTGGAGCAGCTCTTCACGGCGGACTCGCTCGACGCGAGCGCGCCGTCGCTGGCGGTGGCGTACTTCGCGCTCGTGGAGCCGTCCACGGTGCGGCTGCGGAAGGAGGAGTCGTGGCGCCCGCAGTGGCACGCCGTCGACTCGCTCCCGGACCTCGCGTTCCGCAACAACGAGCTGATCGACCAGGCCGTCGCGCGCGTCGGCGCGAAGCTCGAGTACACGAACATCGCGTACGGCCTGCTGCCGGAGCAGTTCACGTTCCGCGACCTGCACGAGACGTACGAGGCGATCCTGCGGAAGCCGCTGGACCGGCGGAACTTCCGGAAGCGCATGCTGTCGATGGGGATCATCGAGGCGACCGGCGGGACGCGGCGCGAAGGCGCTCACCGTCCGGCCAAGCTCTACCGCTTCACCTCGCGGGAGCCGGTCTTCCTCTAGCAGCCGACGATCTCTAGCAGCCGACGGTCTCTAGCAGCCGGTCGTTAGACGCGGCGATCGGCGGGTCGAGTCCGCAGGAGCCGAGGGGTGGCGTTCATCTCGCGGCTGAGGTGCGCCAGGCGCTGACGAACCTCGTGCGCGGCGACCTCGACGTCATCGAGGGGGTCGGGGCCGGCCCGGAACCCGAGGCCGACACGGAGATTGCGGAACGCTCGGCGGACGACCGAGCTGTCATCTCGGGACATCTTCGCAGACTTTCCAAGCCGCCCGAACGCGTCGAATATATCGAGCCGTGTTTGACATCCGCATGACAAAGATGTGTCGAGAAGGCACGCGGACGCCCGCGAGCAGTCGCAACCTCTCGTATCTCCCTGGCCGACGCTGCAAGGAGGAGATGCGAGAGCCCGGACGACACGAGCGATACCATCGCGTCGATGCCAGCCGCGACTGACCCCATCACGTTCGGCGCCCTGCCCGGCGGCTCCTCGCCCGAGGAGTTCCTCGCGGCGTGTCAGACCGCCGAGGCGCTCGGGTACGACTCCGTCTGGGTGGGCGACCACGTGCTCTGGCCGTCGTTCTGGCCGGAGCCGCTGACGATGCTGGCCGCGGCGAGCGCGGTGACGGACCGGATCCACCTGGGCACGGGCATCCTGCTCGCAGCGCTGCGACGCCCCGCCCCGCTGGCGAAACAGACCGCGACGCTCCAGTGGCTGAGCAACGGGCGCTTCCGCCTCGGCGTCGGCGCCGGGGGCGAGTACCCGAAGGAGTTCGAGGCGTCCGCCGTCCCGCTCGACGCGCGCGGCGCCTACCTCGACGCCACGCTCGAGGCGCTCCGCGGGCTGTGGTCCGGCGACGAGGTCTCGCTGCACAACGCGCAGATCGACGTCGACGGCGCTCGGCTCGACCTCCCGCCTGACCCACCGATCCCCGTGTGGGTCGGAGGACGCTCCGCCGCGGGCCAGCGTCGCGCCGCGCAGTACGGCGACGCGTGGATGCCCTTCGTGATCGGGGCCGACCGCTTCGCCGAGGGGTGGGCGAACGTCCGCGCTCGCGCCGAGGGATTCGACCGCGATCCCGACGCGATCCGGCCGGCGCTACAGCTCTGGGGGCAGTTCGACGATGACCTCGCGGAGGCGCTGCCGGTCATCGCCGCGCGCATCGAGGCGACCTACCGCGTCGACTTCGATCGCTTCGAGCGGTACACGGTCTACGGCGACGCCGACATGTGGGTGAGCCGCCTGCAGGAGTTCGTCGACGCAGGGGTGCGCCACTTCAACATCGTGCTCGCCGGCGGCGACCGCCTCATGCAGCTCACGAGGATCGCGACAGACGTGATCCCGCGGCTGCAGAGCTAGCGGGCGGGCCCAGCAAGTACGCGAGGTAGGCACTTACGCGAGGTAGGTAGACTGTCGCGGCGCCCGAAGCGGCGCCTGGATCGGACAGCGCCGTGACCACCGAGCCCCTCCCCCGTCCGCTGCGTCCTCGCACGCCGCTCGCCTCGCGCATCCTCCCGACTCGGCTGTTCTACGGCTGGTACATCGCGCTCGGGTGCGCGGCGATGATGATGGTCGCGGGCGGCGTCGGGTACTACGGGCTCGCGGTGTTCCTCGAACCGCTGCAGGAGGAGCACGGCTGGTCGAACTCCGCCGTCTCCGGCGCGACAAGCATGTTCTTCCTCATCGGCGGCATCATGGGCGCCGTCGTCGGGCCGTACGTGGACCGCTACGGGCCGAGGATGTTCCAGATCGTCGGCGTCGTGATGACGGGCGCGCTCGCGATGTTCATCGGCGGCGTGTCCGCCCTCTGGCAGCTCTACCTGCTGTACGCGCTGATCGCCGTCGGGAACGGACTCGCCTCGGCGGTGTCGATCAACGCGATTATGTCTCGCTGGTGGGTCCGTCGGCGCGCGAAGGCGATGAGCATCTCCGCGACGGGCATCTCGCTGGGCGGCGTCATCCTCACGCCGCTCGGGGCGTGGATGGTGGACAAGGGCGGCATCGCCCTCGCCGCGCCGGTCCTCGGCGGGGCCGTGCTCGTCGTCGCCCTGCCGATGGTGCTCTGGGTGCTCGTCTTCGACCCGCGCGAGATGGGCCTGCTGCCGGACGGCGACCGATCGGTCGAGGAAGCCGAGGCGGCGGTGCGCGCCTCCGGCCGCCGACAGCTCTCGGCGGAGTCGCAGCTCCGGCCGTGGACGCGCGGCGAGGCGATGCGGACGCTCTCGTTCTGGGCGATCCTCGTCGGCTTCGTGCTCGTGCTGATGGCGCAGACGGGCTTCGTCATCCACCAGATCGCGTTCCTCGAAGAGCGTCTCGGGTCGCGGAGCGCGGCGGCGTGGACGCTCTCGACGACCGCGCTCGGATCGATCATCGCGCGGCTCATCGTCGGCCAGTTCGCGGACGCGATGGACAAGCGCTGGCTGACCGCCGGCATCTTCGCGGTGCAGGGCTCGGCGGTGCTGCTCGTGCTCGCGATCGACAACTCGGTCGCGACGTTCCTCCTGATCCTGGTGTTCGGGTTCACCATCGGGAACGTCTACCTGATGCAGTCGCTCCTCACGAGCGAGATCTTCGGGGTCGTCTCGTTCGGCTCGATCTTCGGGCTGATCCTCCTCGCGGCTCAGGCCGGCTCCGGCCTCGGGCCGCTGGCGGTCGGCATCCTCGAGGACGCGACCGGCTCCTACACCTCGTCGTTCGTCGTGACGGCGATCGTGACGTTCATCGCCGGGGGCGTCGTACTCCTCGCGCGTCCCGTGGCGCCACACAGCGTCGAGGAAGCCCGCGAGGCCGAAGCGGCCGGCTAGCCAACGGCAGGAGGTCCACCATGCCCGGCTGGGGTGTCATCCCATCGATCCGTGCCCGCGACCCGCAGCGCCTGGTCGAGTTCTACGACCAGGTCCTCGGTTTTACCGTGCTGCGCCAGAGCGACGAGACCGGCAACTCGGCGGTCGAGCTCGGCGACGCGCGGCTGATGATCGAGCCCGTGGAGGCGGTCTTCTACAGCCCCGCCTACAACGAGGCGATCCGAGGCCGGGCCGGGGAACAGGGCCCGCATTCCCTCTACATCGAGTCGGACGACCTCGACGCCCTCTACGAGCGCGCGCAGGCCGGTGGCGCGGTCGTCGTCGACGCGATCGCGGAGCGCCCGTGGGGCCAGCGCGAGTTCACGATCGAGGATCCCGAGGGCAACTGGCTGACCTTCTGGAACGCGGG
>JACKCJ010000050.1 GCA_020634075.1 Dehalococcoidia bacterium
CGCGGTACGCGGGAGCTCAACGCCCAAGGCCTCGTTTCGATAAGGCGCCAGTCGGTGCGACGCGACGCATTTTCATGGCGACGGGTTCGCAACGCCTTCTATCTGCACCGCGACCGGCTGCAAACCGAACCGACTTGGTCGTAGCGCTGACCTTGACACGTCCTGCGCCCCCCTGTAAATAACCCTTCGGTTCTCATCACCGAAGGGTTATGCAGTCATGGCCACCGCTCTCGCCGAACGACCCACCCTCGACGACACGTTCGCGGCGCTCGCTGATCCCACGCGGCGGGCGATCCTCGAACGGTTGATGGAGGGGGAGGCGTCGGTCGCGGAGCTGACTGAGCCCTTCGACATGAGCCAGCCGGCGATCTCCAAGCACCTGAAGTACCTCGAACGCGCGGGGCTCGTCTCCCGCCACCGGGAGGCCCAGCGGCACATGGCCCGCCTGGAGGCCGCGCCGATGGCGGAGGCGGTCGCGTGGCTCGAGGGCTACCGGAAGCACTGGGAGGCCAACTACGCCCGCCTCGACGCGCTCCTCGAGCGCATGAAGGCGGCGGAGGCCGCGAGCGCCCCGGAGACGTCCGAGGACGCGACCCACGGCACCGCCGAGGACGCCGGCTCGTAACGCATCGACGACACCCGCACCGGGACGCCGTCGGAAGCGGCGGCCGGGCGGCGACCTCAAGGAGCACCGACCGTGACCAACAACGCACTCGCCGACACCTTCACCGTCTCGCAGCCCTCGGACACCGAGGTGCTGATGACGCGCGTCTTCGACGCGCCGCCGCGGATGGTGTGGGACGCCTACACGAAGCCCGAGCTGGTGAGGCAGTGGCTCCTCGGACCGGACGGGTGGGACATGCCCGTCTGCGACATCGACCTGCGCGTCGGCGGCCGCTACGCCTATCGCTGGTCGCACCCCGACGAGGGCGAGTTCGGCACGGGCGGCGAGTTCCTCGAGGTGGACCCGACCTCGCGGATCGTGAGCACCGAGAGCATGGAGGGCTTCGATGGTTCCTCGCACGTGACGATCACGTTCGAGGAGCGCGGCTCCGGAGACCAGGGCGGCCAGACGCTGTTCTCGATGCTCCAGCGCTTCGAGTCGAAGGAAGCGCGCGACGGCGCGGTGGCGACGGGCATGGCCGACGGCGTCGCGATCTCGTTCAACCGCCTGGACGACGTCCTCTCGGCGAGCGCGTAACCGGCGCACCATCCGCGCCGTCCGATCGCCCTCGTGGCAAGGAGCCTCCGATGACGACTACTGGGTCCACCAACTCCACCGAATCCACCCTCAAGCTCACGCACCCCTCGCCGAACGAGATGCGCGTCGAGCGCCTCTTCGACGCCCCGCGGCAGCTCGTCTGGGACGCCCACACGAAGGCCGAGCTCATCCGCCAGTGGATGCTCGGCATGGACGGTTGGAGCATGCCGGTGTGCGAGTTCGACGCTCGCGAGGGCGGCTCGTTCCGCTACGAGTGGCGGCAGGACGAGACGGGCGCGGGCATGGGACTCAGCGGGACGATCTTCGAGTTCTCGCCGATCGACCGCCTGGTCGCGGACGAGCGCTTCGACGATCCGTGGTACCCGGGCCAGTGCGTGAACACGACCGTCTTCGAGGACACCACCATGCCCGGCGGCAGCCTCGGGACGCGGCTCACGGTGACCAGCCGCTGGGACTCCGCCGAGGCGATGGCCGTCGCCTTCTCGACGGACATGGTCGAAGGCATGACCGAGACGTACGACCGCCTGGCGGACGTCCTCGCCGCGCTGGTTGGCGCGACGACGCTGCCGGAGATCACCGTCGAGATCGTCGAACTGCCGGAGCAGCGCATCGCGCGTCTCCGCGGCACGCTCGGCGACGCGCAGAGCCAGTGGGGCCGCACGATGGAGCTCGCGGCGCCGGTGCTCCGCGAGCCCGGCGTGAAGCGCGCGTCGATCCTGCGCGCAGAGGATGTCGCCGGGGGCGGCGTCGGCCCGACGGCGCAGTACGACACCGCCGTCATCCTCCCGGCAGGCGTCGACGTCCCCTCGGGGCTAACGGTCGACGCGATCCAGGCCGGGCGCTACGCCCGGGCGACCTACGTCGGCGGCTACGAGGGGCTCGGCGGCGCATGGGCTCGCTTCGTCGACCGGTGGCTGCCGACCAGCGGCGAGCGCGTCGCGCCGGGCGCGGCGTTCGAGGTCTACCGCGAAGACGGCCCGCCCCCGGTCACGGAGCTGTTCCTGCCGCTGGTCTAGCAGGTCGGGTCGGGTAGCGCGGACACGAGCTGGCCCCGCCGAGTCGGCGGGGCCAGTCCCCGAGGTTCCCTGCTGCAAGTTCCCCGGGCTGAGCGGATGGTGGGAGCGGGCTACAGGCCCGGCGGGATGTAGCGGTGCTCGCTGGTGCGGGCATCGGGGAGGTCGTGCGCGCCACGCTCGAGGTCCATGCGTCGCGGCTTGCGGCCGGACCAGGCCACCGCAGCGATGGCGAGGATCAGGACCGCGCCGATACCGGCGATCACCCACGGTGTCGCGCTGCCGCCATCGGCAACCGCGGTCTCGCCGTCCGGCACGGCGTCGTTGGTCGCGCCCTCACCGGGCACGTCGCCGGGACTGGCCGGATCCGCCGGCTCGGGCGCCGTCTGTTCCTCGAGCACGGCCGGGACGCCCTCGGCGCCCAGTTCGGCCGCGTGCGCCGGCTGCGCCGCCAGCAGGCCAACCAGCATCGAACCAACCAGAACACCGACGGTGACGCCGGTGAGTGCAGCAGAACGCGTCCAGGCAAGCTTCGTCGC
>JACKCJ010000051.1 GCA_020634075.1 Dehalococcoidia bacterium
CGGCCCGCAGGCGGCTCGCACGATCCCCGATCGCCATCGTTCCGTTCTTGCCCCTCTGCCGCGGAGCCCGCCGAATCTCGGAGTGACCCTCCCCCGATTCGGTGGACCCCAGGTTTGAGTTGCGATTCGAGCGAGACAGCACCGAGCCGTCAAGCGGGGGAGCCGCGCGAAGCCTGCCCCCGGCAGGCTTAGGCGTAGCGCGGCGGTCCGGGGGCGGAGCCCCCGGGAGGAGGGGGTGCAGGGGGAGGAGACTCACAGGTTGTGGAAAGCCGCGTCGGCGTCGCTGCCGCCTCGTCATCCACCTCGCTCGGCGTCTTGTACCCCAGCGACGAGTGCAGTCGCTGCCGGTTGTAGAAGACCTCGATGTAGTCGTGGATCGCCGAGCGGGCTTCCGACACGCCCAGCCAGCGCGCCTCGTGGACGAGCTCCTGCTTGAGCGTCCCGAAGAAGCTCTCGACGACGGCGTTGTCGTAGCAGTCTCCGCGACGACTCATGCTGCTCTCGATCCCGTGCGCAGCGAGCTTGGCGCGGTAGCCGTCGCTCGCGTACTGACTCCCGCGGTCGGAGTGATGGAGCATCTGTGCAGCGGGTTGTCGCCAGCCGAGGGCGCGCTCCAGGGCTTCGCTCACCAGCTCGGTCCGCATGTGCTCGGCGACGGCCCAGCCCACGACCAGTCGCGAGTGCAGATCGAGCACCACCGCGAGGTAGCCCCACCCCGTCATCGTCCTGATGTAGGTGATGTCACCGGCCCAGACGCGATCCGGCTCGTTCACCGCGAACTGGCGATTCAGCCGGTTCGGCGCTACGGGATAGCCGTGGTCGGAGTCCGTCGTGCGACGGTAGCGGCGGCGGATGCGTCCACGCAGGTTCGCTCGCCGCATCAGCCGTTCGACCCGTTTCTTGCCCACGCGCACGTCCATGCGCCGAAGCGCCTGGTGCACGCGGGGGCTCCCGTACGTCGCGCGGCTCGTCGCGTGGATCACTCGGATCTCCCGCGTCAGCCGCTCGTCCTCGAGCTCGTGACGGCTCCGGCCTCGGCGAAGCCAGGCGTACAGCCCGCTGCGCGAGACGCCGAGCACGCGGCACATCAAGGCCACCGGGAAGTTGGCCCTCTCCGCCAGGATCAACTCGAAGGCGGATCCAGGTCCTTGGCGAAGAAGGCCGCTGCCTTTTTTGCGAAGTCACGCTCCTGCTCGAGGATGCGCACCTGGCGACGCAGTCGCCGTAGCTCCTCGCGCTCCGCGCTGGTCAGCGCGCCCCCGCTGTCCCGACCTTCGTCGATGTCGGCCTGCTTGCACCAGTTCCGCAGCGCCGTCTCCGTCAGGTCCAGGTCCCGGGCGACCCGCGCCACGTTCCCGACCTCGCGGGCCATGCGTACCGCCTCCGCCTTCTGTTCAGGCGTGAAGCTCCGTCGTTTCCGCTTCGGCATGATGGACATCCTCGCGCATTCCGCGCGATCTGGGGTGTCCACTCCAGCGGGGGAAGGTCACCCTGCGCAGTTGGGGCGCCGCTCGGCAATCGTCCTGATTCCACTTCTTGCGCCTCCACAGCGACATGGCACGCTTTGACGACAGCCAAGCTAGGATGCCGAACATCACACATCCAGCCACTAACCGCGGCAAGCTGCTCCTCAGAGTCTTGCTACTGGCCGTTGCATCCGTGATCACGATCACGGTACTGACGATGCGTTCGTCAGACGCACCGGCGGACGGAGAAGGGGTCTCGGGGTCGGCGCCCGTCGCCGGGCAAGCAGATCTCCTGGACACAGGCCCAGTGAGCGAGCCAGCGGCGCACCGGGAGGCCCTGGGCTCGGCCCCGGAGTCACCTTCCCCTTCTCCTGAGGCAGGGCGCCCTCCGTCGTTGTATCCGCACTACGGCGATCGGGAAGTGCTCCCCGGAACGACGCTGAACCAAGCTCTCGGACGGACCCTCTCCTTCGAAGACACGGTGAGTGCGACGGTTCAGCTGCGCTTGATGTTCATGGAGTTCACCAGGCAGGTGCTCGCCGAGAACCCGGCCCTGAAGAACCAGCAGTTGTCGCCGGAGGAGGCCCGGGAGCTCGCTCGCAGCGGCATCCTGGTGCTCCCCGTTCCCGACAGAGCCACGGGTGACATGCACTACG
>JACKCJ010000052.1 GCA_020634075.1 Dehalococcoidia bacterium
GCCCACGCCGGCTCCGACCTCGACGCCCACGCCTGCTCCGACCTCGACGCCCACGCCTGCTCCGACTCCCGCCCCCACGCCTGCTCCGACTCCGGCGGCCGATCAGGGTGGCACCGACCCTGGTGGAGCCGGATCCAGTGGTGGTTCGTCGAACGCTGGCGGGAACAGCGGCGGCGGTTCGAACGCCGGTGGGAATGGCGGCGGAAGCTCGAACGCGGGCGGGAACGCTGGGAACAACGGCGGCGGTTCGGGCAACGGTGGTGGCTCGAACGGCAACGGGAACGGCGGCGGCAAGAAGTCCTAGCGCCCTTCGACCCGCCTCGAGATGCGAGCGAGGCGGTAGGCCGTGGCGGCTGCGGTCGGTACCCTCGTAGGAGGGATTTCGGCGCCGCGGCCAGCCTGGGGGCAGCATGACTCGCGTGTGGGATGAGCTTCGCGACGGTCGCGATCTGCGCTCGCTCTCCTCGCAGGAGATGAGCCAGCTCGCGGAAGAGACGCGCGAACTGCTCGTCGAGACCGTTCACTCGAACGGTGATGCCGGACACCTTGCCTCGAACCTCGGCGTGGTGGAGCTGACGCTCGCGCTGCACCGCGTGTTCGATACCCCCCGCGACAAGATCATCTGGGACGTGGGCCACCAGGCGTACGTCCACAAGATGCTCACCGGGCGCATGGACCAGATCGGCTCGATCCGCCAGCGCGGCGGCCTGTCGCCCTTCCCGGAGCGCAGCGAGAGCCCCCACGACGCCTTCGGCGCCGGCCATGCCGGCACGTCGCTCTCCGCCGCAGCCGGCTACGCGATCGCTCGCGACCTGCGGCACGAGGACTACGACATCGTCGCCGTCGTCGGTGACGGGGCGCTGACCGCCGGCATGTCCTTCGAGGCGTTGAACCACCTCGGCGCGATGGGGTCGGACGTGGTCGTGATCCTGAACGACAACGCGATGTCGATCTCGCCGAACGTGGGTGCGCTCAGCCGGAACATCAACCGCATCCGGGTCTCCTCGGCGTACCGGGACTTCAAGAACGAACTTCGCAGCGTCGTGATGCACCTCCCGGCCGGGCGCCGGTTCTGGGACGAGGCGCGGAAGATCAAGCGCACCTCGCGCGACCTGCTGGTGCAGGCGGGGTTCTGGGAGCAGTTCGGCTTCGACTACTACGGCCCGATCGACGGCCACGACATCGAGGTCCTCGAGTCGACGCTGCACTCAGTCCAGCACTTCACCGGGAAGCCCGCACTGATCCACATCCTCACCGAGAAGGGCCGTGGCATCCCGGAGGCCGAGGCCGACCCGGTGAAGAGCCACAGCGGCACCTACTGGCTCAAGGCGGCCTCCCAGGGCGCGCCGACGCCGACCTACAGCGAGGTCTTCGGCCAGGAGATCATCGACCTCCTCGCCGCCGACGAGCGCGTCGTCGTCCTCACACCCGCGATGATCGAGGGCTCCGGCCTCTCCGAGGCGCGCGAGCTGTTCCCGGACCGCGTCATCGACGTCGGCATCGCGGAGCAGCACGCCGTCACCACCGCCGCCGGACTGGCGGCCGCCGGGATGCGTCCCGTCGTGGCGATCTACTCGACGTTCCTCCAGCGCGGCTACGACTCCGTCGTGCATGACATCGCGCTGCAGAAGCTGCCCGTGGTGTTCGCGATCGACCGCGCCGGCCTCGTCGGCGAGGACGGGCGGACGCACCAGGGCTTCGCCGACATCAGCTACCTCCGCTGCCTGCCGGACACCGTCGTGGCCGCGCCCGCGGACTCCGCCGAGCTCGGCGCGCTGCTCCGCACCGCGCTCGCCCACGAGGGCGGCCCGTTCGCGATCCGCTACCCGCGCGGCCGGGCGCCGATGGCCGAGGCATGCGATCCGATCGCGACCGGCTCGGGCGTCTCCATCCGCGCGGGGAGTGACGTCGCGCTCATCGGGATCGGCGCGACCGTGACCGCCTGCGTCGAGGCATCCGACCGCCTCGCCAACGAGGGCGTGCGCGCGGGCGTCGTGAACGCGCGCTTTGCGAAGCCGCTCGACGAGGAGCTCATCCTCCGCGCCGCCCGCGAGACGGGCGCCGTCGTGACCGTCGAGGAGAACGTG
>JACKCJ010000053.1 GCA_020634075.1 Dehalococcoidia bacterium
GAGCACCGCGAGGGTGTAGCGCCGCAGCTGCGCGAAGAGCGGCAGGGCGGGCGTGATGTCGGGAATGCCCCGGCTCTGCCCGGGCCGGTCGGCGCGGAAGTAGTGGACGACCGACTCCGCCGGCACACGGTCGAAGGCGCTGCCGAACGCGAAACGCGCGCCGGCGCTCGTGTCGCCGGGATGGACCTTCAGGACGTGGTATTCGACCGGGTTGCCGAAGGAGTCGAAGACGATCCCGTCCACGGCGTCGTCGCTGAGCAGATCGATCGTCGGCGTCGCAACCTGATCCGCCTCGACGAGTCGCAGGTCGAGCGACACCGGAGCGTCGAGCCGCGGGTTGCTCGCGAGGACGCCAAAGACCTCGCCGCTCTCGGCGCGGCCTATCCGCATCGTGCGCATCTTCTCGGGCAGACTGATCGCCTTGCACCACCGTGCGAAGGTTTCCTCGATGACGGCGTTCGCCTCCGCGTCGTCGGTCAGCATCTGGAGCCGAGGCCCCGTGCCGATGACGTCGTTGGCGAGGGTGAGCACGATGCCGCGGGCGTAGGCGTTGTTGGCGACCTCATACCGCGCTCGTGCGCGCAGGATGCGCCGGACTTCGGGCGACGCGGCCGCGTCGGCGGACAGCGAGTCCGCCATCGACCAGTGCCGCCGGTTGGCGTCGTTGGTCGTGGCCGCGTCGAACCGGGCCCGCACCGCCGGGACCATCCTGCGGATCAGCCCGCCCTTGGCCGCAGCGATCCGGCGTGGCTCGCTCGTCTTGCTGCGCGGGAAGAAGAAGCCCATCAGGCCATCTCCCCCGCGCCCGGCGGCGCGATGCGGGTCATCCGAAGGCCGCGGTCGGCCCGCTTCGACGCCTCCTTGGAGGCGAGGTAGCGGTCGGCCTCGATCTGGTCCTTCAGCGAGTGCTGCTCGACGGAACCCGAGTCGCCCTGGGCGCGCTTCGGCCCGGCGGCGTTCTCGGCGATGGATTGGTCGAGCGGCTCAGGCACAGGCGGCTCTCCCCGCGTGCATGCACGCGATCGAGGACAGAGCGCCGGTCACGAGGTCGCCGCTGACGACCTCCCGAAGCCGGCGTCGGCGGACTCGGTGGCGGAACGCGCTGACGGCCTTCGCTGGATCGCGCCCTTCCAGGTGCGCCAGCCACGCCTCCTGCACCGCGTCGTCACGGTCCTCGACGCGCACGAAGCGCAGTTCGAGGGCCACGCGGTCCGGCGCCCGGGTTGGAGGGATGGCGTCGTTCATCCACCCAGTACGTGCGCGATGACGGTTCGATCTCGGAGCCTCCTTCGGCGGCGGCCCCCATTCCGTCCGTATCTGGACGATTCCGCTGTCAGCGCTCCCGCGTGATGAGGCGACGACCGCAGTGCCTGCATTCGCGGACGCGCTGGATGCACCCGTTGCGGCGGCGTGTGTAGAGCACGGGGAGGTGCTGGCAGCCGCACTTGGGGCAAGTCAGCCCACGGCGTGGTTCTTCTGAATCATGGCGAGGTGCGTGCGTTTGCGTCACCGCCTGGCCCTTTGCAACTCTGAGAGGCGGATGCGTCCGCGTGCGGTCGGCTTCGTGTCGGTCCCAAACAGAACCGAGCCCTCCATCGAGGCCGCGACGGCGCAGCCGACGAGGCAGTCGAGCCAGTGGTTGTCCAGGCCGGGCTGCTTCAGCCGCCACTCGTCGACGGTTCGCCCGCGTCCCTCCGTGCGGACGCGGATCTCGCTGGTGAGGTGCTCGGCCAGCATCCGGTGGCGCTCGGGCCTGCGCCCGAAGAGCGAGAGCGAGCCGGGGTCGCCCAGTGGCGTCACGAAGCGTCCGAGGACGAACGACTTCCACCAGTTGGCGTCGAAGAGCACATGCCGAACCGCCCGCCGCCCTGACGTCGTCGGCACGCGCCAATTGAGCCCGACCCGTTCGCCGCGCTTGCGCTTGTACTCGTTGAACGGGATGCTCGACGCGCCGACGTACCGCCCATGTGCGGGCATCACCAGCCCGGCGTGCTTCGACTGGCGACAGAACTGGTGCACTACGTCGGTCGATGCTCCCCAGTTGGCGTCGATCAGGCAGCGGCCGATGCGCACCACCCCGCCACCATCGCGCGCCCACTCCCGTCCGAGGGTGCGATCGCAGAGCCGCTCGAGCCCCGAGTAGATGGCGCCTTCCAATCCGGCTTGAGGCGCTTCGTCCTGGAGCGTGCGGCGGACGTCGCGCAGCGTGAAGTAGGCCGAGCCCTGCTCCGGCTCGGTCC
>JACKCJ010000054.1 GCA_020634075.1 Dehalococcoidia bacterium
AGCGGCTGCTTGAACAGGTTCGCGACCTCTCGAGTGAACTCGGCGCGTGTCCGGAGCTTGGCCGTCACCGAGAGCTGGACCCGCACGATCACGCCGTCGCGCTCCAACGGGCCATCGTAGCGAACGGTCATGAGCCCCTCGCCCCAGCCCTGCACCGAGACGGCCCCGGACGCCGAGCTCCACACGTCGCGGGTCTCCACCCCGCCGACGTCTCGCGCGGCGATGACTCGTACGATCCCGTCGTCGGCGGGGGTGCCAAGGAGGCCGATCTTCTCGTGGGTGACGCGGACCTCGAGCGTCAGGCCGGTCTCGAGGAGCGATCGATAGACGAGGTCGCCGGCGACGGGCTGGCCGTCTGCGTCCTGCGTCGTCTCGGTGAACGCATAGGTCGCGCCGGCGGCGACGCGCTCCGTGCCCAGGATCTCCGTCAACGTGCCCGCCCCCTCGAGCACCTGCAGGCGGACCCATGAGCCCCCGAGCGAGCCCAGGATGTCGAACATGCCGAGCGCGGAGGCGTCGCGGATCTGGGCGAGCTGGGCAGTCGACGACACCAAGACCTCGCCCGAACCACAGCCCGTCCGCGGGCCGGCGACCAGCGCGACCTGCGCACACCCGCCGGTCTCGCACGACGCACCGTCGGGCAGCGCGACCGCTGCAGGTGCCGTGGCGTCCGCCCAGACCACCGGCGCGCGAGCTGCGCCATCGGCGACGTCGATGCAGATCGCGCCGTCGGCTGCGGCTGCCACGACCGACGCAGGCTCGTACACGTACACGCTGGACTCCGCCGAGGCTCCCGCGGCGTCGGTTACGGTGACCGCGACGCAGCTGTCGCACGCGGCGCCGATGCAAGGAATGGGCGTGCAGACGCCTTCGCGCGGCTGCCGGAACGCCGCGGGCACCACCAGGCGCACGTCGTTGAACTCGCAGTCGCCGCAGTCCGCGGGGAGGTCCAGCGTCGAGGACGCGAGCTCTACCCCACCCGCCGAGACGGTGAGCGTGTGTTCGCCGGCCGCGACGCCGTCGAACAGCGCGATCGGTCCGACCAGGGAGCCCGCCGATACGATCGAACCGACGGCGTCCCTCAGCGTGTAGTCGAGCGAGGTCGCGGGGCACCCCTCGGCGTCGACGATCAGGCGGACGAAGTTCGGCCCGGAGCCCGCGTCGATCGCGGCTGGCGGCTCGAGTACCAACGGGTCGGACATCTCGAAGCACGTCGAATCGTCGGCATCCGCCTGTGCGAACGCTCGCGTCGTGCCGGAGTCGACCTCGGTGCCGCCGATCAGCAGCGACACGGTGACCTCCTCGCCGGCCGTGAGGCGTAGCGCGTCGCCGCGCTCGAACGGGAGCCCGAACGTCTCGTCGATCGCGCCGCTCTGAACCCGCAGCTCCGCGCCGGGGTACTTGTACGCGAGCGGCGCGCGGACCTGCACACATCCGCCCGCGCCGGCGGGCGAGGCGATGACCCAGCGCGACAGGTGCGGGATCTCGACCTCCCACAGGTTCGTCCCGACGACGGTCGCGAACGAGCTGCCGTCGGCCTCCCATACGCCCGTGGCGGGATTCATCGTCCACATCGAGGCGATGCCGCCAACGGCGAGGCCGCGCGTGTCTGCCGTGATGCGAGCGAGCGCCGTGGTGCCCGCTGCGAGCTGAAGGGGCAGGCCGAGGGCGTCGCGCGCGTCGATCTGGATTCCGCCGTAGGGCGCGATCTGGAACCGGTCGCCGAACTCCACGCCCGGCTCGCTCGTCGCGGTCATCGACGACGAGAACAGCGGGCCGCCAAACATGATCGGCGTGACGGTGACCGTTCCGATCGACGCGTACGGGCTGCCCTCGAGGTCGGTGAAGCCGTCGCTGTCGAAGGTCAGCCGTGCCGGACCGGCGACCGCGACGACGTCGCCGAGGCCGTGCACGAACGCCTGCGGCGTACCCGCGCCCAAGAGCGTGATGCCGATGTGTCGTCCGAGGAGGTGAGGGATCTCGACGTCGACGGGGTTCAGGTGGGGGATCTCGACCGAGAACAGCCCTTCGATGTGTCCCGGCGCCGACGCCACGAGGAGCTGCTCCCCTGGTAGGACCTGGTGAAACACGGCGTCGCCCAGGCTGTTCGTGACCGCGTTGCGCCCGTCGAGCGCGACGTGGCCACCAACCACGGGGTCGCCACCGGAGTCCACGACGTGTACGTAGACCGACTGGCGCGCGGCCTCGTGCTTCGGGAGCGGGTTTGGCGGCAGCTCGTCCGACGTGTCGGGGTCGGCGTCTTCTCCGGTCTCGTCGGCGTCGAGCGCGGTCCCGTCGTCTTCGACATCGACATCGTCACCATCGAGAGCGCCGTCTTCGTCGGCGATGTCGCCGTCCGCGTCACCATCGGGGTCTGCGTCGAGCCCGGTCTCGGTCGCGTCAGGGTCGCCGGCCGTGTCTGGGTCTGCCGCCGCGTCGGCGTCGCCCGCGTCGGGCGCGTCGCCGGGGGTGCCGTCCTCGGCGACGTCGTCGGTGTTGTGCGGGTCGCGCTCGACGCTCCCTGCGCAGGCTCCAACGGCCGCAGAAACGAGAAGCGCCCACACTGTCTGTCGTCGAACCCGCATCGTCTTCCTACTCACGGACGTCCATGCACGAGCGCCCGCGTCTAGCAGGGGCGTCGCCGCGGGGAAAGGCGACACGCGTCGGGGTGTACGTCTGTCTGCGCGCTCAGCCGCCAGACGGTGTGCAGCTTCGCGCGACGCGGAATCCGACATCGCTCCGTCGCGTGTGGCGCGGCAGGTGGCGCCGCACGGCACACCGGACGTACTCGCGAGAGTCGAACCAGCCACCGCCGCGGTCGGTGCGGAAGGCGTCGCTGTCTTGTGTCTGAGTCGGCGCTGGGATCCGGCCCGCCGCGAGGCTCGGCCCGTCCGCCTCCCAGATGTTGGCGCACCACTCGGACACGTTACCGGCCATGCCCCTGACGCCGTACGGGGACTCGTCGACCGGGTAGCTCTCGACGGGCGCGATCATCGGCGGGCCGGGGTGACTGTCGCGCATGTGGCACCACGACGCGTCGTGCGCGTCACCCCACGGATGAAACCGGCCGTCGACGCCGCGCGCGGCCTTCTCCCACTCGAGTTCGTGTGGCAGGCGCCACGGGAGGCCCGTCTTCGACGCGAGCCACGCTGCGTAGGCCGCCGCGCCGTCCCAGTCGACCATCATGACGGGCCAGTCGAGCTGCCAGATGTCGCCGTCGTCGTCGGGGCGCAGGACGAAGGAGCCATCAGCCCGCCGTCCGTAAATCATCGCGCCGTGCTTCTCGCCGCTTCCGGCGCGCTCGCGTGGTGCCCAGCGCAGCGCCCCCGCTTCATCGCCGCGTGCGACCAGGTCATCGAGGAACGCGATCATCTCGCGATTCGTGATGGGGAAGCGCTTGATGACGAAGGCGTCGGCCCACACACGCCGCGCCGGGGCGCTGTTTGGTGCGTCAGTGTCACCGCCGGCGAGGAACCAGCCGGGTGGGATGTAGCACTCGTCGGTCCCCACGCTGTCTGCAGGGGGAAGGACGACCGCGGCGCGTCTGGACTCGCCGGGCGCCACGAAGTCGACGCTCTCCTGACGCCCCACATGGATCGGCACCGAGACCGGAGCGTGGCCTTCGAGCCGCAAGACGGCGAGATACGACCCCATGGCGAGCGGCATCCCGCGCACCGGGGTGACGCCGGCGACGCGCTCGAAGACGGGGACTAGGCGCCGGTTTCGCGGCAGGTAGCTGTACAGGGAGATCTCGGCGCCCGGAGGCTCGGACGTCAGCGACAGGGTCCCGTCGCCGCGAAGATACGCCTCCGTCTCGACGCGGCACCCGTCGCGCTCGGGGAGCGCGCCAATGTGTGCGAGCAGCCGGTTCTCGGCGCGTGTCGCGGCGACGCCGTCTCGGCGGATCTCGGCATGTTCGTGTTCGCGCCGGTAGCGCTGCGCGAGACGTCGGTGTGCGTCGGAGAGGTCGGGCGCGTGGGTCAGTGCGCCGTGGAGCAGCAGCTCCTCCTCGACGTCGCGCTGGTCTGCCCGGAGCTCCAGGCGGTCGGCTTCGGCGAGCCGGGCCCAGGCGTTTGCCTTCTCGTCCTCGGGCGCCCAGGCCGGCACGGCGCGGAGGCGGTCGAGGGCGGTGGCGCGAATCTCGGCGGCGCGTTCGCGCAGCTGCGGCACTTCGGCGGCACGAGCTTCGGCGGCGGCCACGATCTCGACGGCGCGGTCCCGCTTGCGGGCGCCGTCGAGCCAACCGGCGAGCTCGTCTGCCAGCCCCCCGGCGTTTGCGAAGCGCGCGGCAGGGTCGCGCGCCATGGCTCGATTGCATGTCTCGCAGAGCTCGAGCGGCAGCGGGAGTCGGCTGAACGCGCTGTCGACGATATCATCGCCCGTGATGCCGAGTCCCGCGACACCGGTCCGCGTCGGGAGCGGCCTTGGGGGCCCCTGGAGGACCTGCGCGAGGACCTCGCGCGCGGACTTTCCGCGGTAGGGCGGGGCGCCGGTGAGCAGCTCGTAGAGGATCGCGCCGAGGCTGTAGACGTCGGACGTCGTACCGATTCGGTCGACCTCGCCGCGGGCCTGCTCGGGGGCCATGTACAGCGGCGTGCCGGCGACGGTCCCCTCGAGTGTTTGTTTGCTTGCGCTTGCGCCCCGGAGACCGATCGGGGTCGCGCCGGCGTCGGCGGCCGCGTCCAGGAGCTTCGCGAGCCCCCAGTCGACGACGAGCACCTCGCCGTGCTCGCCGACCATCACGTTGTCGGGCTTGAGGTCGCGGTGCACGACGCCGCGGCTGTGTGCATACGCGACGGCGCGGCACGCCCGCTCGAACGCGCTGACGAGCCGGCGCAGCGACCACCCCGAATCGGCGGTCTCCCACATCCCTGCCGACGAAGCGGAGTGGACCGCCTCGATCACACGCGACAGCGTCTCGCCGCGGACCTCCTGCATCGTGAAGTAGACGCGTCCGTCGGCCGTCGTCCCCATCTCGAAGACGGGCAGGATGCCGGGGTGCTGCAGCTGCGCCGTGGTCTGGGCTTCGGCGACGAACCGCGCGAGCGCGTGCGATCGCTTCATCGCTTCGGCGCGGAGCGTCTTCATCGCGACGTCGCGGTTCAGCTCCGGGTCGAACACGCGGCGGACCTCGCCCATCGCGCCGCGGCCGAGCGCGCCGCGGTCGACGAAGCGCTCGGCTCTGACGACCAGCGCGCCGGTGGCGACTCCGCGCGCCGCGGGGCGGCCGGGCCCCACGGAGCCCAGGCTCGGCGCGCCGGGGACGGCCGCTGCGACGGGTGCCTCGGGCTGCGGCGCGTGCGCCGCCGGCGTCCGCGTCGCCGCGGACTGCCAGGTCGCGTGCGCCGGCTCTGGCGGGGCCTCTTCTAGCGTCGCCGCCGGTGCCCCCGCCGCCGCGCGCAAGGCCCGCAGCTCCTCGACCGCGTCTTGCGGGATCCCGTACCGGTCGGCGATGCGCTGGAGCTCTTCGTCCATCCTCTCTCGAAACTCAGGTCGCGACCGTCCTTACAGCACGAGATGCGCGCGCGATCCACCTCCGCGCGGCCGGCTTGCTAACCACGCCCCTCGACGAACGCGTGGCCCTGCGCCATCAAGCGGCAGAACGCCTCTTCGTCGCCGGCGCGGACCACCGAGCGCACCTTCTCGACCGCGTACGAGAGTGCCGCAAGCGCCTCGGCGCCGTAGTCGTTGAGCGACTGGATCTCGAAGTACAGACGCGGATTCTCGCGGACGACGCGGCGGGCGACGCCGAGCTGAGCCTCGAAGGTCGTGCTGGAGAGCTCCGCGAGGCGCGGCGCGCCCTCGCCGCTCTCGGCGACCGCCGTCACGAAGGCGATGTTCAGGGCATGCGAGAGGCCGAGGATGTAGGCGATCACACGGTCGTGCTGCTCCAGCGACATGTGGACCACGTTAGCGGCAGTGTCGTCGAAGAGCCCAGCGGCGATTGCGGTGGCCTCGGTGTCTCCAACGTCGCAGACGATGATGTGCCGGCCCGACAGCGTCGCCGCGTCGGGACCAAACATCGGGTGAATCGACGTGACCCGGCATCCGGCCGCGCGCAGCGCCGCGACGCCCGAACGGAGCGGGGACTTGAGCGAGCCGACGTCGAAGATCACCCCCGGTGTGCCAGCGTCCGCGAGTGCGTGCAGGATCGAGTTCGACGCGCGCAGCGGCGCCGCGACCACGACGAGGGAAGCTGCTGGGGCGTCGCGCCAGTCGGCGACGTGCTCGAACCCCGCCGGCGCGCCCACCGGGTCGGCGACCGTCACGGCGAGTCCGCGCGCCGCGAGGTAGCGCGCGAGCCAAGCCCCCATGCGTCCAGCGCCTCCGATCACAAGCGCCGTCCGCGCGTCGTGCGGCGCAGGCGCCGGTGGGGCGGGCTCTTCGGGGACCTGCTGCCTCGCCAGCGCCGACGCGAGCGCGCGGGCCGCGTCGGCGTCGACGCCGCCGGAGGTCACGGCGGCTTGGGCGAGACGAACGAGCGCGGCTTCGTCTGCGAACCGAGCACCCGGGGCCTCCGCGGCGCGGCGACGGGCCGCCGCCGAGCGCAGCGCGAGCAGCCGAAAGAGCTCGGCGTCGAGCGCCGAGAGGTCGTGGTCGCCGCTCATGCCGGCCTCTCCGGGGCGCCGTGAAAGCGGAGCACGACCTCCCAGCCGCCGACCCAGGGCCAGAGCGGGCGGCGCCACGCGCCCGGCCGCAGCGCCGCCTCGAGCCGACCGGGCGCCTTTAGCACCGTCGCTGCCGCGGTGCGGACGGGGGCGCGCCGCAGCGACGTCTCGACGATGGAAGGTCGGCTGGCGGCGACGTCTGCAGGGATTCCGAAGGTCGACGTCACGGCGTTCCAGAACTCGGGCCCGAGGTCGTGCACGTGCCCGGGGAAGGTGAGATCGACGTGCGGGAGTAGTGCGGCGAACGGAGCCCAGTAGGGGGTGCGCGCATAGAACGCGCCGCCGGGGTCGACCCTCGCGAACAGAGCGCGGGCCGCGGCGCCGAGTGCCGGGATGTGCTCGAGAATCGCCGACGCTATCACGAGGTCGAAGTGTCCGACGACGTCGTCGAGCGACGGGACCGACGAGACCACGATGCGGGCGTCGTAGCTCGGTCTGGCTGGCGTCGGGTCTGCGATGGTGACGTCGACGGCCGCCGCGCGCCCGCGTGCCAGCAGCTCGCTGGCGACCGCCGCGGCGAGGGTCCCGTCGCCGCCACCGAAGTCGAGCACGCGTAGGGCACCCCGATGGATCCACGGCGTCGCGTCAGCGAGCATGCGCGCGAAGCGGACGGGCTCGTCGAACGTCACGCTCGCTGTCCCGCCGTCCGAGGGATCGGTGTCGCCGGCCGGCCCTGGGTCACGCGCCGCGACGTAGTAGCGCGCGTAGTACGCCTCGAGTGCGGCACCGGTCGGCATTCGCGACGCCGAAGAGGCGCCGCAGTCGTCGCAGCGGAGGAGCGCGACGTCGGGCTCGCGCTGGAGCCAGGCGATGTGTCGACGCGGGTGGCTTGCGTCGCACGCGGGGCACGCGTCGCCGGGCGACTCGAGCGCGTCGTCGTCGAGGTGTTGCGACGTATGGAAAGGCGTGGCGCGCACGGCAGCAGCTTAGCGCGTCGCGCGGCTCGGCGCACCTCGTTCACTTGCGCCGCGCGTGACCTTGCAGCTAACAACGGGCCGTCCACCTCGGAGCCCTGCGCATGGACGAGACAGACCTGAACCTGGTGAAGCGGTCGCGCAACGGCGACCGCGACGCCTTCCGCATCCTCGTGGAGCGACACCAGCGGCGGGTGTTCGGCCTCTGCTTCGGCATGGTCCGAAACAAGGACGACGCGATGGACCTCGTTCAGGAGACCTTCGTGAAGGTCTTCAAGAACCTGGACTCGTTCGAGGGGCAGTCGTCGTTCTATACGTGGACCTACCGCATCGCGACCAACGTCTGCATCGACTTTCTGCGCCGCGCGAACCGGTACCGGACCGTCGACTACGACGACGCGATTCAGCGCGACGAAGACGCCGAAGACGCCGGCTCGATCCTGCCGTCGCGGCTCGGGCTCGACCCGGCGCGCGTGTACGGGAGAAAGGAGCTGCTCGAGAAGATCGAGGAGGCCCTTCAGAAGCTGAGCCCGGCGCACAGACAGGCGATCCTGCTCCGCGAGGTCGAGGGCCTCTCGTACCAGGAGATGGCCGACGTGCTCGAGATCTCGATCGGCACCGTCATGAGCCGCCTGCACCACGCGCGGAAGAACATGCAGCGGCTGCTCGCCGACTACGTTGGGAACAAGCTGGAGGTGGATCGCTGAACCCGTGCTCCGCGTGAATATCGACGCCTGCCGCGCGTCGTAGCCCGTGTGCCGCTTCCCCGCGGCAGCCACTGTGCACCCCTTCCACCGAGAAGGACGATGAGACCCCCGAACGAGGACAGACGCCTGCTGCTCGAGCGCTTCGCCGACGGCGAGCTCTCGGACGCCGAGCACGCGACGGTCGTCGCGATGCTCGACGAGGATGCCGACGCGCGAGAGTACGTCGCGGCGCTCGCCGAGCTGCGCGACCTCGTGTCGCTGCCGCTGGACGCAGCCGCCGAGACCGTCGACTTCTCGGGCCTGTTCGACCGCGTCGAGGCGCGGCTCGACGCACCGGAGCGAAGCCGGGCGCTCGACGAGAAGGTCGTCGCGTTCGCCGACGGCCAGCTCGCAGACGCCGACAGGGCGCGCGTCTCGGCGTACATCGACGCCCACCCCGGCGCGCGCGCCGGCTTCGACGCCATCCGCGACCTCGGGGAGATCGTCCGCGCGCCGATCGACGCCGCCAGCGCGACCGTCGACTTCGCGGCGCTCTCGCGCCGCATCGATGCGGCGATCGACCGCGAGCTCGCCACCGCTGCGCCTGCGCGCCGCGAGGCCCCGGCGCCGCAGCCGTCGCTGTGGCACCGGCTGCTCGACGCGATCGGCGGCCCGCGCGCCATCCTGGCCAGCGCGGTGACCGCGGCCGCGGCGTTCGTGATCCTGCGCCCGGGCACGGAGCCCGACCCGGCCACGCCGGTCGAGATCCACAACCACTACTACGAGATGCCCGCCGCAGAGACCGTTGGTTACGACTTCGACTCGATCCAGAAGGGCTTTCAGGGGACCTTTCAGCCCGAGGACAAGGTCGCCGACACGGCGCCCGTGATCTGGATCACCGCGGAGGCGCCAAGCGATGCGCCCGACGGGAGCTCTCCCGCCGCGACGGCGTTCCAGAAGGACCCCTCGACCGATCCCGACGCCGGCTCACAGGCCGACGTCGCGCTGTGAACCGCCCCCTCGCCCGTGCTGGTGACGCCATGTCCATGATTCCCTACCGCCTGATGCTGCCGTTCTTCGTGGCCGTCGCGCTGTTCGGAGCCGCGACGCTCAGCCCCTCCCGCGCAGAGGCTCAGCAGGTGTCGGCAGAGGTTCGGGTCATCCTCGGCACGAGCGGCGGCGGCACCGTCGACGCCGCGCTGTCGACGCTCGCCCCGAGGCTGGCGCGCCAGTTCGCGCAGTTCGACTCGTTCCGCCAGCACAGCTCACATCGGCTGACCCTGGTCGTCGGTCAGGCGCAGTCCATCACGCTGCCCGGCAACCAGACGGCGACGATCGAGCTGCGGTCCGTCACCGGCGGTGAGCAGGAGCTTCGGGTGTCGATCCCAGGCGGTGGCACCACGCTGCGGACCCGCGGCGGACTCTTCTTCGTCGGTGGCGCGAGCGTGCCGGGCGGGACGCTGATCCTGGCGATCAGCACGTAGCCTCCACGCCGCCCACGAGGCGAAGTAGCCCGTACGCCGCCGCCCACGAGGTGGAGCCGGGGTAAAGAGCGAAGAAGGCCCCGCTGGCATCGCCGGCGGGGCCTTCTTCGTTCAGCTCACTCGCGCAGGTCGCGGTCTCGGACCGGCCCGCTCGCCGCGTCGAGCGGCGCGGGCGCGGTGGGCCGCCGCCGACCCGTCGGGTCGGCGGCGACTTCCCGCTTACGGCGCGGTCTCGAGGACAACGACGTCGCCGAACAGCGAGCCGATGGCGACGCGCCCGGCGCCTGCGGCGACGACGTTGCCGAAGCCCGAGCCGAACGTCGCGACCTCGCGGTAGGTCATCACCCACGTCCCCGCGAAGCGGCCGGGCTCGTACACGTAGGCAGTACCGGATCCTCCCTCGTACGGGGCGCCGACGACGACGCGGCCACCGTTGTCGACAGCGACCGCAGAGCCGAAGCCAGACTCGATCGACGTCGACAGCAGCTCATCGATCTGCGCGTACGAGCCATCGGACTGACGCTCGTACACGAACACCGCGCCGCTCCCGCTCCCGCCGTCGAAGAACGTCCACGGAGCACCGACGACGAGGTACTGGCCATCGCTGCTGATGGCGACAGAGGTGCCGAAGGCCGAGCCTGCTCCGAGGCGGTCGTCGCTGAGCGTCTGCTGCGCGATGCCGCCGTCGCCGGGGGTGTAGACTTCGACGACACCTGCGCCTTCGGGCGCCCCGCCGCCCGACGGCGCACCGACTGCGAACACCCCGCCGCCCGCGGCGACGCTGTAGCCGAAGTTGTCGCCGTCCTCCTCGCGCGTAAACCCGAAGCGGGTGAGCGACACTGGCGAGTCCGGCGTGCTGATGTCGAACGCGAACGCGGCGCCCGAACCAGAGAAGCCGGCGTCGCCGACGACCGCGAGGTCGTCGCTCACGGCAACGGAGTACCCGTACGTCGCGCCCGACGGCGGCTCCGAGTCGGGCACCAGCGCAGCGGTCGTCTCCAGGCCCTCCACGCCCGGAGTGAGCAGGAACGCCTGCCCGTCTTCGATGTAGCCGCCGCCGATGATCGCGCGGCCGGTGACCGGGTCGGCCGACGCCGCACCGGCGGTCGGGTAGACCAGGAAGCCGGGGTCCCACGAGCTAGACGCGCACGCGGTCAGCAGCGTCGGGAACTGCGGATCGACGAACGGCGCGAGCACGCAGTCGTCGGTCAGGCCCATCTGGAAGCCGGCCGAGATCTCCGCGAAGCGCGCGACCTCGACGAGCCCACCGACCGGCACGCAGTCGAAGCCCTCGACGACGGCGAGGTCGACGCAGACGTCGTCGATCAGACAGAGGAGCTCACCGCCGTCTTCGCACGACACCGGCGTCGTGCACACGAGGCCGTCGCCGAGCTCGCCGGCCGGGCACTCGCACGTGTAGCCACCATCGAAGTTGTCGCAGACGGAGGTCTCGGGGCAGAGGGCGAACGTGGAGCACTCGTTGATGTCCTCGCACGAAGACTCGCCCTCGTAGCCCGTCGGACACCGGCAGGTCCCGTCGCCGCTCGCGCCGTCAAAGCAGGTGCCGACGCCGCAATCCGGGCACGCGTCGCAGGCCGGGCCGTACGCGTCGACCGGGCACGAGCACAGGCCGTCGCCGTCTGCGCCGTCGTTGCAGGAGCCGAGCCCGCAGTCCGGGCACGCGTCGCAGGCCGGGCCGTACGCGCCGTCGGGGCAGGTACAGAGACCGTCGCCCTCGAGGCCGTCGTTGCAGGAGCCGAGCCCGCAGTCCGGGCATGCGGCGCAGAACGCGCCGTAGGTATCGGCCGGGCAAGAGCAGGTGCCGTCCCCGTCGACGCCGTCGTTGCAGGTACCGGCGCCGCAGTCGGGGCAGGCCGTGCATGTGGCTCCGAAGGTGCCGTCCGGGCAAGAGCAGGTTCCGTCTCCGTCGACGCCGTCGTTGCAGGACCCGCTGCCGCAGTCGGGGCAGGCTGTGCATGTGGCTCCGAAGGTGCCGTCGGGGCAAGAGCAGGTTCCGTCTCCATCGACGCCGTCGTTGCAGGACCCGCTGCCGCAGTCGGGGCAGGCTGCGCATGTGGCTCCGAAGGTTCCGTCGGGGCAGGAGCAGGTTCCGTCTCCGTCGACGCCGTCGTTGCAGGACCCGCTGCCGCAGTCGGGGCATGCGGTGCAGGTGGCTCCGAAGGTGCCGTCGGGGCAAGAGCAGGTTCCGTCTCCGTCGACGCCGTCGTTGCAGGTCCCGGCGCCGCAGTCGGGGCAGGCTGTGCAGGCGGCTCCGAAGGTGCCGTCGGGGCAAGCGCAGGTTCCGTCTCCGTCGACGCCGTCGTTGCAGGATCCGGCGCCGCAGTCGGGGCACGCGGTGCAGGCGGCTCCGAAGGTTCCGTCAGGGCAGGAGCAGGTTCCATCGCCGTCGGCGCCGTCGTTGCAGGACCCGGTGCCGCAGTCGGGGCATGCGGTGCAGGTGGCTCCGAAGGCTCCGTCGGGGCAGGTCAGCGTCACCGTGGCGGTCGCTTCGGCGAGCTCTGACGGGCTGCCGCGACCCGAGAGGGCCTGCACCGAGTAGCCGACGGTGTGGACGCCGGCGCGGGTCGGCGCGAAGTGGACGACCGGGTGCTCGACCGTCGCCGTGCCGCCATCGCCGCCATCGGCAGCGACGAGGAGCGGGAACGCCTCGGCTTCGACGGTGTCGTTCGCGAGCACGGTCAGGGTGTAGTCCGTCGCACCCCACTCGAACGTGAAGTCGTCGTCGTTGGCGACGGGCGCCGGCGTCTGACCGGTCACCGACAGCGTCAGGCTCGCGCCGGACGAGCGGCTCGCCCCGTCGCCGACGGTGTAGTCGATCCGCACTTCGGCCGTGCCGACGCCTGGCCACGTCGGCTCGATGACGACGTGGATGCGGCCGGCGTCGATCGTGGCGGTGACCTGACCGCCCTCGGGGGAGAGCACCGTCGCGGACTGGAGCGAGTCGGTCGCGGGCACGTAGCTGTCGTTCGCCAGGACGTCGACGTGCGACTCGCGGATGTCGTACGGCCAGTTCAGCGTGTCGTTGGCGGAGTAGTGGTCGCCTACCGCCTGAAGCTCGGGACCCACGGCGGGGGTCGCGGCGGTGCCGGTCTCCATGGTGCCGAACAGTCCGAAGCTGAGCGCGTCGTCGACGCCCGGGATGTCGCCGCTCTCGACGTCCGCCGCGGAGCCAAGGATGGTGAGAGCGGAGCAGAACTGGATCAGGTTCGCGCAGGCAGGTCCATCGGCGACCTCGGAGCAGGCCTCGGCACCGCTGACGTCCTGGATGCACATGCCCTCGACGGTCGCACCGCGCTGCTCCATGACGGCGACGGGGCTCGACGTGTCGATACCTGCGCACGCGCAGACGCTGCCCAGCCGGTTCGCCTCGTCGACGATGTCCTCGACCTTGATGTAGCCGCCGATCTCGAAGGAGCCGGTGCCGTCCTTGGCGATGTCGTCGGACAGACGCGCCTGAACGCCGCGGACCGGGACGCGGACCGTGGTTCCGTCGAAGAGCGGCACGATGAGCTCGCACGCGCTGCCGCCGGCGAGGGTGGTCTCGCCGGTCTCCGGGTTCCACGAACCCTCGTTGAGCTGACAGGTCGGGCCGGTGTCGCCGAAGCTGCGCGGCAGGATCTGCAGCGTGGGAGGCGACGTCGTCTCGGCGATGCCGTCGTAGTCGAGGTCGCGCGTCGCCGGGTGGAGGACGGCGCGGGTGAGTCGGCTGCCGGGCGTTGCGCCGCAGACATCGGCGTCGCGCTCCACCTCGACGGCAACCGTGAAGGCGCCGGACTCAACGAATTGCGACAGCTGCTGCTCGACGTACTCGCGGGCGTCGGGGACCGAGCCGAGGAGGGTGCCGACGAGGTTCTCGGGCACGCCGTCGCCGTCGACGTCGAACGTGGTCACCTCGCCCGGGGGGCCGAGGGCGATCGCGTTGACCCAGCGGAGGTCGGGCGGGGTGGGGTAGCTCTGAGGGTCGATCCAGACTTGGCACCACCCCTCGCTGCAGGTCTCGCCCTCAGCGCAGTCGTCGCTGGTGGTGCAGGTCGGCGCGGGGAGGCAGTCGTCGGTCACGTCGGCGTCGGCGTCGGCGTCCGTTCCGCCGCCGTCCGTGTCGGCGTCGGTGTCGTCTCCACCGTCGGTGTCGACGTCTCCGGCGTCCGCGTCGGTGTCGGGGCCACCGGTGTCGGCGTCCGTGTCTGCGTCGGCGTCGGAGCCGCCGCCGTCGGTGTCGGCGTCGACGTCGTCGATCGCGTCACCGGACGCATCTCGCTCACCGGACGAGGAGCTGCCGCAGCCATCGCAGCCGCCGCTCGCGAGCGAGAGCGCCGCGAGCGCGGGGAGCAGGAGCCGATTGGGTCGTCGCATAGACACTCGAAGGGTAGGGGGCACTGTGGGATGCGCGGTCAGCCGACGCCGATGCTATCGACCGAGGACCCCACGCGCCCTCGACTGCCCTCGGCCGATTGGCAGAGAGTAGCGCAAGCGGATCGCCACGGCCAGCGTTCGAGGTCGCACACACCGTCGCGCGCCGCGAGTTGATCGCGGTCGCCGCCTGCGAGTCCATCCGCCGGCCGAATTGACGGCGGCGAGCGCCGCCGGCTAGTGTTGGGCCGCTTCGGTTCGCTTCCCGGCTCGAGGAAAAAGATGGCGGTCGACAAGCTCGGAGAGCTGCTCCTTCGTGAGAACCTCATCTCGCTGGCGCAGCTCCAGCGCGCCGAGGAGGACCGCAGGTCGTCGGGCGACCGGCTCGCGTATACGCTCACGAAGCTCGGCTTCGTCGACGAGACCGAGCTCACGCAGTTCCTGTCGAAGACCTACGGGGTCCCGTCGATCAACCTCGAGGACTTCGACATCACGCCGGACGTCATCTCGCTCGTCCCGCGCGAGGTCGCCTCGCGCCACCTCTGCGTCCCGATCAACCGCGCCGGTGGCACGCTCATCGTCGCGATGGCCGACCCGTCCAACCTGACGGCGATCGACGACCTGAAGTTCCTGACCGGCTACGGCATCGAGGTCGTCGTCGCCTCTGAGCTCCAGATCCGCCAGGCGATCGGGAAGTACTACGAGAAGGAGCCCGAAGCGGGCTCGGTCGACGCGCTCCTCAACGACATCGACATCGACTCGATCTCCGTCGAGGAAGACGACGGCAACGCGATCGACCTCTCCGAGCTGTCCGAATCGGCAGAAGCCGGCCCGATCGTGAAGCTCTGCAACATGATCCTCGTCGACGCGATCAAGAGGAACTGCTCCGACATCCACGTCGAGCCGTACGAGAAGGAGTTCCGCGTCCGCTACCGAATCGACGGCGTCCTCTACGAGGTGATGAAGCCGCCGATCAAGCTCAAGAACGCGATCGCCTCGCGCCTCAAGATCATGTCGAAGCTCGACATCGCCGAGCGCCGCCTCCCGCAGGACGGCCGCATCAAGCTGAAGCTCGGCGAGGGCAAGGAGATGGACTACCGCGTCTCCGTCCTCCCGACGCTGTTCGGCGAGAAGATCGTCATGCGACTGCTCGACAAGTCGAACCTGCAGCTCGACATGACCAAGCTCGGCTTCGAGCCCGCTCCGCTCGCCGACTTCAAGAACGCGATCCACCGACCCTACGGGATGTGCCTCGTCACCGGGCCGACCGGCTCCGGCAAGACGACGACGCTCTACTCGGCGCTCGCCGAGCTCAACAAGGTGTCGGAGAACATCTCCACCGCCGAAGACCCCGTCGAGTTCAACCTGCCGGGCATCAACCAGTCGCAGATGAACGACGGCATCGGCTTCAACTTCGCCGCCGCGCTGCGCTCGTTCCTGCGACAGGACCCCGACATCATCATGGTCGGTGAGATCCGCGACTTCGAGACCGCCGAGATCGCTGTCAAGGCGGCCCTCACCGGCCACATGGTGCTCTCGACGCTCCACACCAACGACGCGCCGTCGACCATCTCGCGACTGCTCAACATGGGCGTCGAGCCGTTCCTCGTCACCGCCTCGGTCAACCTCGTCCTGGCGCAGCGCCTCGCGCGAAAGGTCTGCCAGAACTGCAAGGAGTCGTACGAGGCCGACCACGACGAGCTGCGGGAGCTACAGGTGCCCGAAGAGCTCATCCCAGGCACAACCCTCTACAAGGGCAAGGGCTGCAACACGTGCAACGGCACCGGCTTCAAGGGACGCGTCGCGCTCTACGAGGTCATGGTCATGGGCGACGAGCTCAAGGAGTACGTCCTTCAGGGCTACTCCGCCGCCGAGCTCAAGAACGAGGCGATTCGGCTCGGGATGAAGACGCTGCGGCAGTCCGCGATCACGAAGCTGCTCGACGGTGTGACGACCCCCTCCGAGGTGGTGCGCTGCTCGGCGCCAGACTGAGGTGAGCGCTCGCCGCGGCTCGGGGTCCGGCGGATAGGCCGCCCCGATCGCCGCCCGAGCCGAGCCCTGGGCCCAGCGGCCCCGCCGGCAGTGCCTAAGCGGCCCGGCGACGGCGACGGACCAAGCCGACGAAGACCGCGCCGACCAGCAGGCTCAGCGGCGGCGTCGGGGCGCCCGTCTGCGAGCAGTCGCCACAACCGCCGGCGACGGTGCCAGCGTCGTTCTGCGAGTCGGTGTCGCCGCCGGCGTCGGAGCCGGTGTCGCTGCCGACGTCGCCCGCGTCCGGGCCCGCGTCCGGACCGACGTCCTCGAACAGCGGCACCTCGGTGCACGTCGTCGAGCAGCCGCCTGCCAGGTCGTCGTCGTTGGCGTCGGCGTTGTCGCACTCCTCGCCGGAGTCGATGACGCCATCGCCGCAGAACGCCTCGACGCAGGTGGTGCGGCAGCCGTCGGGGCGGAAGTCGTTGTTCGCGGTCCCGTCGTCGCAGGCCTCGCCCTCGTCGAGGACGCCATCGCCACACGAGGCGAGGGCGCAGTTGGTGCGGCAGCCGTCAACGGAAGTGTCGTCGTTCGCGTCGCCCTCGTCGCAACCCTCGCCCGGGTCGACGACGCCGTCGCCGCACGCGGCGTCGACACAGCTCGTGCGGCACGCGCCGGCGGTGTCGTCGCTGTTCTCGTCGGCGTCGTCGCACTCCTCGCCGCGGTCGACCACGCCATCGCCGCACGCGGCGTCGACGCAGTTGGTGCGGCAGGCGTTGGCGTCCGAGTCGCTGTTGAGCGAGCCGTCGTCGCACTCCTCGCCGGAGTCGACGGCGCCGTCGCCACAGCTCGCCGTCGAGCAGTCGGTCCGACACGCGTCGGGCGTGAAGTTGTTGTTCGCGACCCCATCGTCGCAGGCCTCGCCGGTGTCGACGGCCCCGTCACCGCAGGTCGCGAGGACGCAGGTCACGCGGCACGCGTCCGCCTCGACGTTCGAGTTCGCGGCGCCGTTGTCGCAGGCCTCGCCGGTGTCGAGCGTCCCGTCGCCGCACGAGGCGAACAGGCAGCTCGTTCGGCACGCGTCGGCCTCGGTGTCGGAGTTCGCGGCGCCGTTGTCGCACTGCTCTCCGGCGTCGAGGACACCGTCGCCGCAGGTCGAGCGGGTGCAGCTCGTCCGGCACGCGCCTGCCTCGGTGTCCGAGTTCAGGCGGCCGTCGTCGCACGTCTCGCCGCTGTCGATGACGTCGTCGCCGCAGCTGGCCGGGACGCAGGTGAGGCGGCACGAGTCGGCGTTCGTGTCGGAGTTCGCGGCGCCGTCGTCGCACAGCTCGGTCGCGTCGAGGACGCCGTCGCCGCAGGTGGAGACGGTGCAGGTCGTGCGGCACGCGCCGGCGTCGGTGTCGGAGTTGGCGAGACCCTCGTCGCAGAGCTCACCCGGATCGATGACGCCGTCGCCACAGCTCGAGCGCTCGCAGGTGTCGCGGCACGCGCCGGGCTCGACGTTCGAGTTCAGCGCGCCGTCGTCGCAGGCCTCGCCGCTGTCGATCACGTTGTCACCGCAGGTCGCGAAGGCGCACGAGGTGCGGCACGCGTTCGGGCGGGTGTCGGAGTTGGCGGCGCCGTCGTCGCAGGCCTCGCCCGCGTCGAGCACGCCGTCGCCGCAGGTCGCGAACGAGCATGTGGTGCGGCACGCGCCAGCCACCGTGTCGGAGTTCTCGGCGCCGTTGTCGCAGCCCTCGCGAGGGTCGACGACGCCGTCGCCGCAGAACGGCCGCTCGCAGCTTCGGCGGCAGGCGCCAGGCGCCGTGTCCGAGTTCGACGCGCCGTCGTCGCAGGCCTCGGCCGAGTCGAGCGTGCCGTCTCCGCAGCTCGCCAGGACGCAGGTGAGGCGGCACGCGTCGGGGCGGGTGTCGGAGTTGGCGCCGCCGTCGTCGCACTCTTCGCCCTCGTCGAGCGTGCCGTCGCCGCACGTCGACAGCGTGCACGATGTGCGGCACGCCCCCGCGACGGTGTCGGAGTTGGCGGCGCCGTCGTCGCACAGCTCGCCGGGGTCGACGACGCCGTCGCCGCACGCGGGGCGGACGCAGGAGTCGCGGCACGCGCCGGGGGCGACGTCCGAGTTGAACGGTCCGTCGTCGCAGAGCTCGCCAGTGTCGATGACGTCGTCGCCGCAGGTCGCCGGCACGCACGTCAGGCGGCAGGCGTTGGCGCGCGTGTCGGAGTTGGCGGCGCCGTCGTCGCAGAGCTCGCCGGCGTCGAGGACACCGTCGCCGCAGCCGGCGAACGTGCACGAGGTGCGGCAAGCGCCGGCGACGGTGTCGGAGTTGGCGGCACCGTCGTCGCAGGCCTCGCCCGGATCGATGACGCCGTCTCCACACGTCGAGACCGTGCAGGTCGTGCGGCAGGCACCGGCGGCCACGTCAGAGTTGAGGGCGCCGTCGTCGCAGGTCTCGCCGCTGTCGATGACGCCGTCGCCACAGCTCGGGGTCACGCACGACAGGCGGCACGCGTCACCGCGGGTGTCGGAGTTGGCGCGGCCGTCGTCGCAGAGCTCGCCGGCGTCGAGGACGCCGTCGCCGCAGCTCGCGAACGTGCACGAGGTGCGGCACGCGCCGGCGATGGTGTCGGAGTTGGCGGCGCCATCGTCGCAGAGCTCGCCGGGGTCGACGACGCCGTCGCCGCACGTGGCGCGCGTGCACGAAGTACGGCACGCGCCCGGGTCGGTGTCGGAGTTGAGGACGCCGTCGTCGCACGTCTCGCCGCTGTCGATCACGTTGTCGCCGCAGGTGGCGGGGACGCACGTGCGGCGGCAGGCGTTGGCGCGGGTGTCGGAGTTGGCGGCGCCGTTGTCGCAGACCTCACCGGCGTCGAGGACGCCGTCGCCGCAGCTCGAGATCGTGCAGGTCGTGCGGCACGCGCCGGGGATGGTGTCGGAGTTCGCGGCGCCGTCGTCGCAGAGCTCGCGGGCGTCGACGACGCCGTCGCCGCAGCGCGGCGCCGAGCAATCGACGCGGCACGCGTTGGGGGCGACGTCGGAGTTGAGCAGGCCGTCGTCGCAGGCCTCGCCGGTGTCGACGACATCGTCGCCGCAGAACGACGGGAAGCACGTGGTGCGGCACGCGTCGCGACGCGTGTCGGAGTTCAACCGGCCGTTGTCGCACGTCTCGCCCGTGTCGAGCACGCCGTCGCCGCAGTCGGACAGGCGGCACGTCGCGCGGCACGCGTCTGCCGCGGTGTCGGAGTTGGCGGCGCCGTTGTCACATTGCTCGCCCGGGTCGACCACGCTGTCGCCGCACACGGGGATGACGCACGAGGTGCGGCACGCGCCGGGTCGGAGATCCGAGTTCGCGGGCCCGTCGTCGCACTGCTCGCCGGCGTCGATGACGTCGTCGCCACAGCTGGGCGGCTGGCACGTCAGGCGGCAGGCGTTGGGGCGGGTGTCGGAGTTGGCGGCGCCGGCGTCGCAGAGCTCGCCGCCGTCGAGGACGCCGTCGCCGCAGCCGGCGTTGCGGCACGTGGTGCGGCACGCGTTGGGGATGGTGTCGCTGTTGTTCACGCCCGCGTCGCAGGCCTCGCTCGGAGCGTCGAGGATCCCGTCGCCACACGCCGGCGCGACGCAGGTCGTGCGGCAGCGGTTGCCGACGACGTCGGAGTTCAGCGGGCCGTCGTCACACGTCTCGCCAGAGTCGACGATGTTGTCACCGCACGAGGCCGGCTCGCAGGAGCGACGGCACGCGTCCGGCCGCACGTCGGAGTTCAGCGAGCCGTCGTCGCAGAGCTCGCCCGCGTCGGTCACGGAGTCACCGCACCGCGGCAGCTCGCAGCTCGTGCGGCACGCGTTCGCCGCGAAGTCGCTGTTGCCGGCGCCGTCGTCGCACTCCTCGGTGGCGGTGTCGAACACGCCGTCGCCGCACACCGGGAGCGTGCACGACGTGCGGCACGCGTTCGGGGCCGTGTCGGAGTTCAGCGCGCCGTCGTCGCACTGCTCCCCGCTGTCGACGACGCCGTCGCCGCAGGTCGCGCGGACGCAGGTCTCGCGGCAGGCGTTCGGGACCACGTCGGAGTTGCGGACGCCGTCGTCACACACCTCGCCGCCGTCGCGGACGCCGTCGCCGCAGGTCGGCAGACGGCACGAGCGGCGGCACGCGTCGGCGACCGTGTCGGAGTTGCCTGCGCCGTCGTCACACTGCTCGCCGGCGTCGAGGACGCCGTCACCGCACGTGGCGCCGGTGCAGGTCGTCCGGCACGCGCCGGGGATCGTGTCGGAGTTGAGCGCGCCGTTGTCGCAGAGCTCGCCGGCGTCGATGACGCCGTCGCCGCACGTGGGGAAGTCGCAGGTCGTCCGGCACGCGTTCGCGAGGGTGTTCGAGTTGAGCGGGCCGTCGTCGCAGGCCTCGCCCGTGTCGACGATCGAGTCGCCGCAGGTCGCCGGTTCGCAGCTGGTGCGGCAGGCGTCGGGGCGCGTGTCGGAGTTCGCGGCGCCGGCGTCGCAGGTCTCGCCGGTGTCGACGATGCCGTCGCCGCAGCGGGCCAGCCGGCAGGTGGCCCGGCACGCGTCCGGCGCGCTGCCGTTCAGCGGGCCATCGTCGCACTGCTCGCCGCCGTCGATCACGCCGTCCCCGCAGGTCGGACGCTCGCACGACGTGCGGCACGCGTTGGCCGCGGTGTCCGAGTTCAGCGGGCCATCGTCGCAGACCTCGCCGGCGTCGACCACGTCGTCGCCGCAGTAGGCGAGCTCGCAGGTGCGACGGCACGCGTTCGGGACTGTGTCGCTGTTGGCCGCGCCGTTGTCGCACTGCTCGCCGGTGTCGAGGATGCCGTCGCCGCACCGCGCCGGCACGCACGTGGTCCGACACGCGTCGGGCGACGACCCGTTGAGCGCGCCCTCGTCGCAGCTCTCGCCCGAGTCGACGACGCCGTCGCCGCACGTCGCGAACTCGCACGTGGTGCGACACGCGTCGGCGACGGTGTTGGAGTTCGCCCCCCCGTTGTCGCACTCCTCCGTGCCGAAGACGATCCCATCGCCGCACGACGAGATAGCGAACCGAATCGCGAGCCGGTCGGCGAGTGAGAACGTGTTGAACGAGTATTGCAGGCCGGCCGTCGCGCCCCCATCGATGCCGATGGTGCCCTCGTAGCCGCCGTCGGCGAACGCGTAGCTGTGGTTCACGTCCGAGTAGTGGAGCTCGACCGCGTTCGTGCCCTCGTGGAGCTGTGCCTGGAACGTTACGCCGTCGGTGTAGAGGAACGACAGGAAGAACGACCGGCGCACGTTCGTCCACGTCACCGCGAAGATGCGGTTCGGTGCCGTGCCGGTGGTGCCGTAGCGAACCTGGGCGTCCGAATTCGCGCCCGGGTTCCAGTCGTCCCACCACGCGTAGATCGCCCGCGTCGTCGTCGCTGCGTTCGACACGGCGAGGTTGTCTCCCGAGTTGATCGTCCCGCCGAACGCGAGCGTGCCGTTCGAGCCGATCGAGACCGACGTGTAGTCCGTCCCGTAGAAGCGGAACGTGAACGGCAGCGTGACCGACGACGAGCAGTTGTCGCAGCCGCTCGTGGTCGTGTTGACCGTCGAGGTGGTCGCCAACCCGAACGTCGGCCCGGCCGTCTCGTTGCTGTCGATGAAGATGTAGCCGCCAGAGTCCGGGCCCCCCGTGGCCGCAGAGGCTGGTGTCGCGACGGCCGCCGAGATCGCCGTCAGCGCGGCGAGCGCACAGTACCGGAGGGAAGTAGCGAGACGCATGGACACAACCTCACCGAGAGTGGGACCGACTTCGCGGCCTGAGACACGGCGGTCGGGCGGCCCCCATCTGTGGCCGGCGTCGACGCGCACGCCGACAGTCTGACGACGTGGTCCTGCGTTTGCAACAATCCGACGAGCGGAATCGCCCGATCGAGCGACGCCGACGACGCGGCGCGTCGAGCGCGCGCCGCTGCGCCCCAAGTGCCCGCGACGACTACGACTGTCGGATCGCGCGCGCCCCGACTCTGAGGCGGAAAATAGCGCAAAGACAACCCATTTTTCGACCCGTCGGAGACCCGAACCGCGCGGCTCGGTAGCCACCGCGTCGGAGGCGCGCTAGAACATGTTTCAGCTACCCCCCGAGGACACATGAGCGCGCAACCCATCGAGGTCGATCTCCTCGTCATTGGCTCCGGCGCCGGCGGCATGGCCGCAGCGCTGCGCGCGCAATCACTCGGCGCGAACGTGGTCGTCGCAGAGGCGTCCGACCAGTACGGCGGCTCGACCGCGATCTCCGGGGGCGTCTGCTGGGTCGGGAACAACCCGAAGATCGGAGCGGCGGGTATCGAGGACTCGGACGCCGACGCGCTGAGGTACCTCGAGCACATCACGCGTGGCGAGGTTCCGCGCGGTCGCCTGGAGGCGTTCGTCGGCGCCGCGCAGCGGATGATGAGCTGGATGGAGTCGAACACCCGCGTCCGGTTCGACCCGCTCGTGAAGTACACGGACTATTACCCGGAGGCGCCGGGAGGGCGCACCGGCGGCCGGTCGATGGAGTCGCGTCCTTTCGACGGCGCCGCGCTCGGCGACGAGCTTCGTCACCTTCGGCGACCGCACCCGCAGTCGCAGATCCTCGGCAAGTTCGGCATCACGGCGGCGCAGGCGCACACGATGCTCGCAGGGAACTTCCGGACGACCCTGCTGATGGGGTGGCTGTTCTTCTTGTACATCCTGCGCGGGTTCAAGCGACGCCGGTTCGGGCGGGACACCCACCTCGTCTGCGGCAACGCGCTCGCGGGGCGGCTGCGCGCGTCGCTCCTCGACCGCAGCATCCCCCTCTGGCGCAACGCACGCGCGACAGAGCTCATCATCGAAGAGGGCGTCGTCGTTGGGGCCGTGCTCGAGCGCGACGGCGCACCGGTGACGGTTCGGGCGAAGCGCGGCGTCGTGTTGGCGGCGGGCGGCTTCTCCAGGAACGCGGAGATGCGGCAGGAGCATCAGCGCCACCCCATCGAGACGCGGTGGCACGCCGGCAACCCGCACGACCTCGGCGACGGCATCCGGCTCGGGGTTGACGCCGGTGCGCAGCTCGCGTGGATGCGCGAGGCGTGGTGGACGCCGGTGACGCTCGTCCCGAAGTCGGACCTGGCGTGGGTGCTCGTCGTCGAGAAGAGCCTCCCTCACGGCATCTTCGTGAACCAGAACGGCGAGCGGTTCTGCAACGAGGCGGCGCCGTACATCGACGTCGTCATCGACATCTACGCCGACCAGGCGAAGACCGGCGCGTCGGTGCCGTGCTTCCTCGTCTTCGACGCGACGTTCCGGAAGCGGTTCCCGGTCGGCCCGATCGCGCCGGGCTACGCGATGCCGGACTCGGCGGTCCCTCGTCGCTACCGCGAGGGGTTCCTGGAGCGCGCCGACACGGTCGAGGGGCTGGCCGAGAAGCTCGGCGTCGACCCGGGCGCGCTGCGTGCGACCGTCGAGCGGTTCAACGGCATGGCGCGAGCGGGCCGCGACGACGACTTCGGCCGCGGCGCGTCTGCCTCGGACCGCTACTACGGCGACGCGCGCTCGACGCCGAACCCGTGCCTGGGTGCGCTCGAGACCGCTCCGTTCTACGCCATCCGCGTCTACCCCGGGGACCTGGGGACGAAGGGCGGCCTCGTGACCGACGACGCGGCGCGGGTGCTTGACGCCGAAGGCTCCGCGATCCCGGGCCTGTTCGCGACGGGCAACACGATGGCGTCGGTGATGGGCCCGACGTACCCCGGCGCGGGCGGCACAATCAGCCCGGCCCTGACGTTCGGATTCGTCGCCGCGGAGTCGGCGATGGCATCGGCAGGCTAGGCCTGGCGCCGCAGAGCGGCCGGGGGCCACGCGTCCCGCGGATGCCCCTGGCATGCGCGCCGGGCGGAGTCATCGCGCCGGCCTGCCAACGCGGCGCCGGCCCGACGTCGCCCCGCCCGACCGGGACCACTTCTCGGTGATGTAGCGACGCTCGGCGCGGGAAAAAGGGGTCGACGCGAGATCCGGCACGGGGTACGGTACACGGTGACACCCTCAGCATCTGCAGCCCACGTTCCAGAGAATCCGATGAAGAATCGCTGGCTTGTCTCCATCCTCGCCGCCGGGCTCCTGACCACGGCGTGCGGCGGCGGCGGAGAGAACAACGAAGACACCGGTACCGACGCTACGGACACCACCGACGGCGGCAACGACGTCCCCGACGCGCTGCCGGATGCCGATGTGGGTCCGGACGCCGACGTGGGCCCGGACGCCGACGTGGGCCCGGACGCTGACGTGGGCCCGGATGGCGACGTGGGCCCGGACGGCGACGTGGGCCCGGACGGCGACATCGTCGACGAGGAGGTCGCGTGCGACGACACCGACGGCGACGGGGTCTGCGATGACGTCGACGTCTGCGAGGGCTTCGACGACGCGCTCGACGCCGACAGCGACGGTGTGCCCGACGGCTGCGATGTCTGCGCCGCCGGCGATGACGCGCTCGACGCCGATGCCGATGGCGTGCCCGACGGCTGCGACATCTGCCCGGACTTCGACGACGCTGCGGATGACGACGGCGACGGGGTGCCGAACGGGTGCGACGCGTGCGACGGCTTCGATGACTCTATCGACGCCGACGGTGACGGCGTCGCAGATGGCTGCGACGCGTGCCCCGGCTTCGACGACTCGATCGACGGCGACGGCGACGGCATCCCGAACGCGTGCGACACGTGCGACGGCACCGGGACCGACACCGACGGCGACGGCGTCGAGGACGCCTGCGATGTGTGCCCCGACGGCGACGACTCGCTCGACGCGGACGAGGACGGCACGCCAGACGCGTGTGACGTCTGCGACGCCGGCTCCGACGGCGCAGACGCCGACGGTGATGGCGTGCCGGACGCGTGCGACGTGTGTCCGGACGCCGACGACGCCGATGACGCCGATGGCGACGGAGTCCCCGACGGCTGCGACGTCTGCGAAGGCGCTGACGACACGGTGGACGCTGACGGCGATGGTGTCGCCGACGGCTGCGACGCCTGTGCCGGGTTCGACGACACCGAGGACGCCGACGGCGACGGTATCCCGAACGGCTGTGACACATGCGACGGCACCGGCACGGACACCGACGGCGACGGCATCGACGACGCGTGCGACGTCTGCCCGGCCGGCGACGACACGGTCGATACCGACACCGACGGCATCGCGGACGCCTGTGACGTGTGCCCGAACGACGCCCTCAACGACGCGGACGGCGACGGGGTGTGCGGCGACGTGGACGCGTGCCCCGGCTTCGATGACACCGCCGACGCCGACACCGACGGCATCGCCGATGGGTGCGACGAGTGCCCGCTCGACGCAGACAACGACGAGGACGGCGACGGGGTGTGCGGCGACGTGGACGCCTGCCCCGGGTTCGACGACGCGGTAGACTCCGACACGGACGGTACGGCCGACGGCTGCGACGCGTGCCCGCTCGACGCGGACAACGACGAGGACGGCGACGGCGTGTGCGGCGACGTCGATGCGTGCCCCGGCTTCGACGACGCGGTGGACAGTGACACCGACGGCACGGCCGACGGCTGCGACGCGTGCCCGCTCGACGCAGACAACGACGAGGACGGCGACGGCGTGTGCGGCGACGTCGATGCGTGCCCCGGCTTCGACGACGCGGTGGACAGCGACACCGACGGCACGGCCGACGGCTGCGACACGTGCCCGCTGGACGCGGACAACGACGAGGACGGCGACGGCGTGTGCGGCGACGTCGATGCGTGCCCCGGGTTCGACGACGCGGTGGACACCGACACCGATGGCATCGCCGATGGCTGCGACGCGTGCCCGCTCGACGCGGACAACGACGAGGACGGCGACGGCGTGTGCGGCGACGTAGACGCGTGCCCCGGCTTCGACGACGCGGTGGACAGTGACACGGATGGCACGGCCGACGGCTGCGACGCGTGCCCGCTCGACGCGGACAACGACGAGGACGGTGACGGCGTGTGCGGCGACGTGGACGCGTGCCCCGGCTTCGACGACGCGGTGGACTCCGACACCGATGGCATCGCGGACGGCTGTGACACGTGCCCGCTCGACTCGGCAAACGACGAGGACGGCGACACGGTCTGCGGCGACGTCGACATCTGCCCCGGCTTCGACGACCTCGCGAACGCCGACGGCGACGCGCTCCCGGACGGCTGCGACGCGTGCCCGCTCGACCCGGCCAACGACGAGGATGGCGACACCGTCTGCGGCGACGTCGACGCTTGCCCGGGTGAGGATGACCGCTTTGACGCCGACGCCGACGGCATCCCGGACGCGTGCGACGCGTGCCCGCTCGACGACGAGAACGACATCGACGGCGACGGCGTCTGCGGCAACGTCGACCTCTGCCCCGGCTTCGACGACAACGTCGACACCGACACGGATGGAACGGCAGACGGCTGCGACGCGTGCCCGCTCGACCCCGACAACGACCTCGACGGCGACACGGTCTGTGGCGACGTCGACGTCTGCCCCGCGTTCGACGACCGCATCGACACCGACACCGACGGTATCCCCGACGGCTGTGACGTGTGCCCGCTCGACTCCGACAACGACGAGGATGGCGACACCGTCTGCGGCGACGTCGACGTCTGCCCGGGCTTCGACGATCTCGCGAACGCCGACGGTGATGCGTTCCCCGACGGCTGCGACACCTGCCCGCTCGATGCGGACAACGACGACGACGGCGATGGCGTCTGCGGCGACGTCGACGTCTGCCCGGGCGGCGACGACACGATCGACACCGATGTCGATGGCATCCCCGACTTCTGCGACGACTGCCCGCTCGACGCGGACAACGACGACGACGCGGACGGCGTGTGCGGTGACGTTGACATCTGCCCCGGCGGCGACGACGCGATCGACACCGATGTCGATGGCATCCCCGACTTCTGCGACGACTGCCCGCTCGACTCCGACAACGACGTCGACGGCGACGGCGTCTGCGGTGACGTCGACATCTGCCCGGGGTTCGACGACAACGCCGACGGCGATCAGGACGGTGTGCCCGACGGCTGCGACACATGCCCGGTCGACAACCCGAACGACGCCGACGGCGACGGCCTCTGCGACTCCGACCCGCTCGACGCCTGCATCGGCCTGAACAACACGTCGAACAACTTCGACGGTGACGCGTACTGCGACGACGTCGACATCTGCCTCAACGGCGACGACGACGTCGACGCAGACGCGGACGGAGTTCCCGACGCCTGCGACATCTGCCCCGGCGGCGATGACAATGTCGACGGCGACGAGGACACGGTGCCGGACTTCTGCGACGTCTGCCCCCTCGTCGGCGACGACCAGACCAACAGCGACGCCGCGTACGATGCAGCGGGGACGTCGACGACGTTCACCCCGGGCAGCTCCGTCGCGAACCTGCTCACCATGGGCGACGACGCCGTCACGCCGGTCGACATCGGCTTCCCGTTCCCGTTCTTCGGGCAGGACTACACGACGGCGTACATCTCCTCGAACGGCTTCATCACGTTCGAGGGCGGGCGCGGATCCCAGTGCTGCGGCACACACACGCTTGGCGGTAGCGTCGACTTCGGGGTCATCGCCGGGTACTGGACCGACCTGAACCCCGAAGACGGCGGCGTCATCGGCTACGAGACGCGCGGAACGGCGCCCGACCGCACGTTCATCGTCTCGTTCGCGGGCGTGCCGCACTACTTGTTCGGCAGCGTGTCTCCCAACACCGTCTCGTTCGAGATTCGCCTCCACGAGACGAGCGGTGAGATCGAGATCTCGACGGACGACGTGCAGACCGACGGGGGGGTCGCGACGCAGGGAATCGCCGGGCCAGGAGGTGCGGCGGCGACGTTCGTTGCCGGCCGCAACGGCGCCGTCTTCTCCGTCGCCGAGGACTCCGTGACCTTCACGACCAGCGGCGTCTCGGACGGCATCGGCGACGCCTGCGACGTGTGCCCGCTCGACTTCCCGGACGACCTCGACGCCGACACCGTCTGCGACTCGGACGACATCTGCCCGGGCTTCGACGACGCGGTCGACACCGACGAGGACGGCATCCCCGACGGTTGCGACCTGTGCCCGAACGACCCCGACAACGACATCGACGACGACACAATCTGCGGCGACGTCGACATCTGCCCGAACGACCCGAACAACGACATCGACGGTGACGGCGTGTGCGGCGACATCGACAACTGCCCGACCGTCGCCAACCCCGACCAGACCGACAGCGAGCTCGGCGCGCGCATCCCGTACGCACCGGTGACCTACACCGGCGGCACGGTCCTCGCCCTGGGCGACGACGAGTCCATTCCGGTCTCGTTCGGATCGCAGGTCGTGGCTTTCGGCACCCTGTTCACCGGGATCACGCTGTACTCGAACGGCTTCGCCTCGTTCACCGGCGACATCAACGCGACGTCCACCGCCGCGCGAACGCCGGTCGTCATCCCGAACGCTTCGACGCCCAACTCCTACATCGCCGGGTATTGGGAGGATCTCGACCCGTCCGCGGGCGGAACAATCGTCTTCGCGACCACCGGGACGACGTTCAACCACGAGTACATCGTCGAGTTCAGCGGCGTGCCGCACTGGTCCCCGAGCGACTCAGACACGAACCTGGTGTCCTTCCAGATGATCTTCCACGAGTTCTCCCCCATCGTGGAGGTCCACACATCGCAGGCGACCTCCGGCGGCGCAATTCACCTGCAGGGATGGGAAGGACCGGGCGGCACGACGGGCTTCGCGTTCCCCGGCCGCAACGCCGCCGACTTCAGCCTCACCAACGACGGCGTGCGCTTCTTCCTCGGCACCCCGCTGCAGACCGACGGAGTCGGCGACGCCTGCGACCTCTGCTTCGGTGACGACTCGCTCGGCGACCCCGACGGCGACGGCATCTGCGGCGAGCCGGCGACCGCATGAGCTCGCTCCGCTCCACCCTCGCCGCACGCCGCGGCCTGCGCGCTGCGCAGGCCGTGGCGGTCTGCGGCTCGCTCGCCGCCTGCGGCACCGAGGCGGCCTCGAACGGTGGCGCCGACGCTGTCGACGACACTGACGTCGCGTCGGATCCCGGCGTCGATCCGCAGCCCGAGATCGTCACCTGCAACGCCGAAGGTCCCTGTACAGACCCCTGCACCGCAGAGACCAACCGCGAGTGCTGCGTGGCGCAGTGTGGCGGCGTCGACTGGGCGTGGTTCTCGCCCGAGTCTGGCTGTAGCTGCGCGATCGAGGGGCCGTTCGCGCCCCCGAGCTTCCGCGCCTAGCCCCACGTAGGCGGGGCCGCGACACCGGCTCACACCTCTGCCCCAACTTGCCCTTGCGCCCGGCCACCATGAACATCAGCGGGCGTCTCGCGCCTCGTGCGCGCCGACCTCAGCAACGGCAGGGGCGACCCATGAAGCGCGACCACTGCCAGATCCTCTTCGCGACTCCTCTCCTCTGAACTGCGGCGTCGTCGTGAGGCGACCCGGACGCAGGCGACGACGCCAGCGTCGCCGACTCGAGCGGAATATCGGCGGCGACGCCGCCGGCAGCTCCGGCGACGACGCCGCCGACGCAGGCCCGGACGCCAGCGACGCCGCCGGTGATCTCAACAGCGACCGCCTCGGACGCGAGGCCGACACCGGCACAGACGCGCCATGCGTCGACGGCGATGGCGACGGCGTGTGCGAGCCGGACGACACCTGCCCCGGCGCAGACGACCGCGCGGATGCAGATGGCGACAGGGTCCCCGATGGCTTCATTACACCAATAACGACGACGACACCGTCGACGACTTGCGACGGCGACAGGGGCCCCAACGCGTGCGACCACTGCCCGCCTTCGACGGGAGACGACGCCGACGCAGATGGCGTCCCCGACAACTGCGACGTGTGCGCCGACGGCGACAACACTCTCGACGCCGACGGCGACAGCAATTGCCCGACGAATGTGATATCTGCGCCGGCTTCGACGACACATCGACGCCAGCTATTGCAGACGGTGTGCCCGACGGCTGCGACACCTGCGCGGGATTTCCCGACTCTGCCGACCTGGACCGTGACCGCATCGCCGACGGCTGCGACGCGTGCCCCAATGACGCCGCCAACGACTTCGACCACGACGGCGTGTGCGGCGACGTCGACGCCTGTCCGGGCTACGACGACGCGCTCGACCGCGACGCGGACGGGATCGCCGATGGCTGTGATCGCTGCCCCGACGACCGCGACAACGACCTCGATGGCGATGGCGTCTGCGGCAACGTCGACGCGTGCCCTGGCTTCGACGACGCGGTCGACACCGACGTCGATGGCACGGCCGACGGCTGTGACATCTGCCCGCGCGACCGCTTCGACGACGCTGACCACGACACGGTCTGCGGCAACGTCGATCAGTGCCCCGGCTTCGACGACCTCGCCGACGCCGACGGAGACGGCACCGCCGACGGCTGCGACACATGCCCGCTGGACCCCGACGACGACGCCGACCACGACGGCGTGTGTGGCGACGTCGACGCGTGCCCGGGGTTCAACGACGCCGAGGACTGGGACACGGATGGGATCGCCGACGGCTGCGATGCGTGCCGCTTCGACCCAGACAACGACGCCGACTCCGACGGAGCCTGCGGCGACGTCGATGTGTGCCCCGGCTACGACGACTTCGCCGACCGCGACTTCGACGGGATCGCCGACGGCTGCGACTACTGCCCGGACGACCCGGACAACGACGCGGACTTCGGCACCGTGTGCAGCAGGCAGACGCGTGCCCGGGAGAACGACCTCTTCGAGACCGACGGCGACGGGATCCCCGACGCCTGCGACGCGTGCCCCTACGACCGCGACAACGACGCGGACGGTGACGGCGTGTGTGTTCCGTTCGACGTGTGCCTCGGCTTTGGCTGACCACGTCGACACCGGCAACGGCAGGATCGCCAGCGGACGGCTGCGACCTCTGCCCGCTCGATCCGCTGAACGACCTCGACGGCGACACCGTGTGTGGTGACGTGGATGTCTGCCCCGCGTACGATGATCGCATCGACAGCGACCACGACGGCATCCCCGATGGCTGCGACTTCTGAACGAGCCCGCACGCGAGCACCTCGGGACCCTCGCACCGAACCGGCAGGCCCTCTTCGGGCCGACCGGCCATGCTCGCTCTCGCTGGAGCGCCGCGACACCGCGCCGGGCGGCGTGCGGACAGGCGCTCGGGGACCCGTATCACCCGCGCGCGCTCCGGATCTCGATCATGGCGGCGGCTGCGGGCGGTGCACGAGCACCCGCTCGTCGCGAACGTTCGCGAACCTGCTGCCCACGACTTGATCAGGGCCAGGCCCGATTGAGTACAAAGTTTGGTCGATGCTGCGTGGTCGGCGATCCGACGAGCTGCGGCGCGACGCTGTGTGGCGGTCGTGGCCACCTGGGCGGAGATCCCGACGGTCGTCGATCTGGCCGCCGAGTCGCGGACGCTCCACGAGGGCGGCGTCTCGCGCCGGTCGAGCAGGCGCTGCGGAACCTGCTCTTCCGTCGGCTGCGTAATGAGACGGTCGCAGTGGGCATGCTGACCGAGGAGCGCGATCTGACGAGCGGAGCCGTTCGTTCGGCGCGCGCTGACAGCTCCTCGCCGACGAGACGTTGCACGCGCGCGTCGGCTGGAAGGCGGCCTACCTCACGAGCTGGCCCAAGCTCGACGCGGACGCCCACGCCCACGACCGACTACGCGATCCGCGCCATCGGGTACTACGAGCGTGCGTGCTCTCGGCGACGATCAGGCCGTTCTCGGAAGAAGTTGCTGGCCGACGCGCGTCGCCCTCGGGTTCGCGGAGCCGCGAAACGCGCGCGAGCTCACTGGAGCACGACGATCGACGAGGTCGTGGTGCCGCAGCTCGGGAGGTTGGCCTCAGAGTGGCGCGCGCGTGGTGCCGACCGCCGGTGCGCTCCGGCATGGCGGCGTCGCGTGGCTGCGGATGGGCGTCGGGTGCCGCACCCCGCACGCAGCAACGACGATAAAGGCTCACCCAGGGACGATTCCCTCGGCCATCTGCGCGCGCGGGTCGCGCCACGGCGCGAAAGGCGTTATGCGGTAACGCGCCAGCATCGACAGCTGCGCGTCGACCGCGACACCTGCCCATAACCGGACGCGCGGGTAGAGGGCTCAAGACTCGGCGACCTCGGCGGCAGGCTGAAGATCGCGCAGGTCCGAGCGTCGGGAGCAACTCTTCGGGGTGATCGCGGGCGGCACGCCGTCGGTCTCTTCGTCGGCCACCTGAATGAGCCCAGTGTACAGCGCCGAGAGTGTGTCAGACCGCGCGTGCGCTCGCGCTTGCTCTCGTCGTCCGAACAGGACACGCCGAATCATACACCGCGGTGGCTGCGACGATGGGGACGGCGATAGCCACCGCGATCCCGCACCAGCGTCGGCCTCAGGCCAGAACGCGCAGAGATTCGCGAGCGCCGCGCCGATCCAGACGACCGTGGCCGTGTTGTCGAACAGCCCCACCGACGGCGCCGTGCATGGGCCCACCGGGTACCGACGTGCCCGCACAGCCACAGGGAATGTGTGCAAGTTGATCGCGGCGCCGTGGCGCGCCACAGCCAGATGCCGATGGCGGCCTGCGGCCGCTCGCGCACGGCGTTGTCGAGGGCAGGCTTACGGAGTCCTCGCCGCTGAGGGCAGCGACGACGCCTGCTGCCGTGTACTGCTTCTCGAGTCGCTCGACGACCCAGCGGAACCACTGCAGGCGCATGTGTTGTCACGACGAAGCTCGTTCAGGCGGCGGCGCGTATACGTCGCGGAGAGCGCGCCGGGCTGCGCCGGGCGTCGGGTCGAGCGGACCCGAGCTCAGGGTGGTAGACCTCTAAACCAGGGTGGGCGTTGTCTGTCGGACGACGTAGTAGCCCGCCGACCGTGTTTGGTTCCGGCGCCCATGTAGCCGTTGACGACGCGCGCCGGGATGCGCTTCGGCGCGCAGCAGCTGACCATCGCGGTGGCGAAGTAGCCGCAGCTTCACGCTGCCAGTCGAACAGGAACTCGTCGACGACGTTCAGGTTCGCGCTCTCGGCGGAGTTCGCGTCGTAATCCATCCGCTGCAGGTGAAGGCCTCGACGGCCCGCACGGAACTCGTGGCGGGTCCGCGCGCCCGCGCAGTCGCGCGAGGCCTCCTGAATTCGCGGTGAGCAGGTTGGCGGGAGCTGTAGGTGATGGGAGGTGAGCTGGGCGGCTCAGGTTGGTGCGGCCAGAGCGGCGCCAGCACCCGGTTCACCTCTGCGCTCGCGATGTCGATCAGTTCCCCGACCAGCGGTGCGATCAGGCGACGCGCTCGCGCGAGCCCGCCGGCGACGACGATCGAGGAACGAGTCCGCGCCGCCGATACCCGCGCCTGGCGAGCTCGTCCGTCGTTTGGCTGGTGGGGGTCGGCGGGCGCGATTTTGCGGCGCCCTGCAGTGACGCGCAGTGCAGGTTGACCTCGCCAGTCGCGTCGGCCGCGAGTAGCGACCAAACAGCCGGTCGTCGTCAGACGACGTCGTCAGGCAGACCGATCGCGCGGATGGAGCCAGGCGCGAAGAGGACGGACAGAGTCGATCGGCTCGGGGAGTGGAGATGTCGGCGACGGATGGTATTTGCGGTGACCGCCTCCCGTTGCGCCGGTCATTGTCGAGGACGTACCCGGCCCGCCGACGTCGCAGAGTGACGGTCGCCTCGCGGTCGTCATCCGTCGCGCCAAGCGCGACCGTCGTAGTAGTCCGAGCGAGAGGCCGCGAAAGTGAACCTCCTGGGCGTTCGGCGCGAAGTTCAGGAACTTTACGCGCATCACGACCGACGTGTCGGCCTCCGATGCCACCGCCGTTCAGCTCGACGCCCTCCGAGAACCCCGACGGTCGCCACGGCGCAGTTGTTTCTGGACGACGGCGAAGCCGATGCGCGAGAACGAAGAAGAACAGCATCAGGCCGGCGAGCACCAGCGTGGCGAGCGACATCGTCGCCACCATCAGCGACGCTCGACCCGCGTCGACCACCCCGCTCGTCCGCGCTGCGCCGTCGACTCGAAGCACAGGTGGCGGTGGGCCGTCGGCGCGACGGTCGAGCAAGATTTATACACGCCAAGCTGAGCCGAACAGCATCGGTCATTTCGACCGACGCCGCCGCCAGCAGCAGCAGCAGAGAGGGCCATCGACTGTGTAGTCCTTGTCTTCGGCGAGCTGGAACGGCTGCGGCAGCAAAGAGAATGCGAAACCGGCATCGCCGACGTGAGCACAGACTTCGCGGTCCGTGATCATCTGCAAGACCAGAGCCCGAACACCGCGAGAGCGTCCAGAACAGTCCGCCCGGTGGCCCAGCAACGCTCGAAGCGCACGCGGGGCGTCAGAACCAACCAGGATGCGCTACGACGAAACACGCTCGCCGCTGATCGACAGGTCTCGGTCGCCTCTGCTGCGCAGAAGTAGGCGATGCCGTTCATCGCGAACACGAGCCGCGCAGCCCACTTACGCGCAGACCGCCGCGGCTCGACGGCCGCGCTCGCTGCCACCTCCGGGTGGCCGCGATGCGGTGCCGAACTGGGCAGCGATGCCCGCCGGGGAGTGATCGGAGTGAGCTGAGCAGGCGGTTCGTTGCCGCTGATCGGGAGCGGCGGCGGGGTGGCGTCACATCGAACTTGCAGCTGGCACGGGCGTGCGGAGCGCAGCCTTGCTGCAGGCTATTCCAGGGCCCTGCACCCGCAGGACTTGCTGATCCGCACGTGTGCAGCGAAGCGTTGGCCGCGCGATGATCTCGGCGCCAGACCGGCGCTGCCGCCACGATCTCCTCCTCAGCCCAACCGACCGCCGCGCGCTCGGACGCGGGATCGGACGCCGGCGGCGCTAGCCGGGACGTGGATGGCGATCGCCTCGTCGTCGCGCCGGTCAGCCGAGCCGGCGAACAGGCTGGCCTCGGCGCGCTGTGACCTTCCAGTGCACGTCGCGGAGGTCGTCGCCAGTGCGATACTCGCGAAGCGAAAGAACTCCCGGCGCGCCTCAAACTGCCGCTCGACCTCGCCGTCGCGGATCGTCGGCTACAAGCGCGCCGTATCCGGCGCCGGATCAGGAGTAGACAGGCACCTCGGCCAGGTCGCGGATCAGCCGGATCTTCTCGAAAGCCAGACGGGGCGCGTCACGGAGTCCATGCCGACGTAGCGGTAGTGGCCCGCGGACCAGGGAACGCTCGACGGTGCCGGTCGCGATCGCGGCGCCGCGCGGCGCACCCACCGCGCAGGCCGCGCGGCAGATTGCGTCAGCTTCTTTCTCGCGGTCCTTTCGGCGCGCAGGCGGCGACTCCGGGAGCAATCGCGACGCGCCGGAAACGCGCGCGCGGAACACGCGCCTCGTGCTCCGCGACCGACAGCGAAGCTCGACGGCCCACGCTTTCCGTTCGTCAGCTCGAACCGTGCGGTCGTCGGCGTTCGAGCGAACGTCACGCGAACTCCGGGCGCGAGACGCGAGACATCGCGGGCACCCACTCGCTCAAGATGCCCGACAGGACGAGCCAGCATCATCTGAAACAGCAGGTAGAGGAGGGTTGTTGCCGGTGTTGATCGCGAAGCCGACAGACAGCAGTCATCGTGACGAACCACCATCCGTCCCGCGTGAAGGCAGCTTGCGGGGGCGGATGTAGTCGCAGGCTTGCGCGCCATCGCGGTCCGTCGTCGGGGTCGCTAGATTGTGGAAGCGTGGCCCGCCCGTGTCGAGTCTCGCGCGCTTCGCTACCAACCTGCAACCGCGCGAGCGCGGGGTGTTCGCTCACATTTGCGCTGGCCCGCGAACGGCGTACCGTGCCGTACATGAAGATCCGCTCTCAGCTCGGGCTCGTGGCGCTTGGCGGTGCGTTGGCGGCCCGCGTGCAGCAGCGGTGGCGGTCGCCGGCCGCCAGGCCCGGACGCCACTGGCGACCGGCAGGCTCGACGTAGCCGCGCAGATCGAGACCCGGCCGAGAGCAGCGCAGTCGACGCGGCCGACTCTGCCAGCGGCGACGCGGACCACCGACTCGGGAGGTGGCGCCCGATGCAGTCTGACCCCGACACCCCCGATGTCGGGCGGAGCTCGATGCGCCGCGCTTTCGGCCGGCGGCCGGGAGCACGACGCGACGGTCGCGTTGTAGCTCACCAAGACTGACGAGCTCATTCGTACATTACGCCAGACATCACGCGCGCGGTCCGCTCCGGTCGCCCGTATCGAAGCGATCTACGTGACGGCCGGCGACGGCAACTTCACGCGAGACTCGCTGGCGCGCGACGCCGAGGCCCGCGCGGCGATCACGCGGCTTCAATGGGCGGCACGCCTTGAGCCCGAAGGTTGGTCCGCCGCCGAGGTCTCCATCGCCAGCGTGGCGGCGCGCGGAATTACGGACACCGACCGCGCGATCTCGGCCGTAAACCTGCAGCTCCGACTGCAGGCCCGCTTCTGCTGGGAGCTCGGCACGGCGTCGTCAGGGGCGCTCGCGCAACGCGACGTCCAGAACGCAACGAGGTCACCGGGCTGGGTCGTCGCCGCCCTCCGCGAGGAGCTCGGTCGCGAGCACCGTCCTCACGCTCGACGCCAGCGGCGTGTACGGACACGACAACTGGACCACGAGCAGACGGCCCGCTGGGTCTTCGACGCTGCGGCGGGCCTCGACGTCGAGCTCCGCGACACCGCAGCTACAACACCGACACCGAGCCGCTGAACGACACCGGAGGCCTCGCCGGACGTGGGCCGCGGTCGTCGACTACTGCGACCTCTCGGCCGAGGGCGACGACATCTGCCGCGGTGGTCAGGTCGCGTTCACAGAGTGGGCCCGCCGCCAGATCGTGTCCATGCTGCGCCCCGGCCCCGGCGTGCTGGCGCTTCGGTCAACGCAGGATGCGTCGTCGACGCCGAGGGCCTATGGGCGATCGGCCCGATGCGACCCAACGCCGCGCTGCTGGTGCGATCAGTCCCGCGGCGCGTCGCGCTCGGCGGCGTGCTCTCGTGGGCGAAGGGGCGTCGATGGGGGTCGCGGTCCCCGACGGCGTCGACGCTGAGGTTGATGCAGAACGGGCAGCTCGGAGCGCCCCTGGACGCTGCGCCAGCCCGCTCGAGGTCGACGGGTGGCAGGTAGGCTCACGTGCGAGCCGGCGGCCGACGGGCGCGCGTGGCGCCAGCGCAGCGCGAGTGGCTCTCGCTGGCCGGCACGATCCTCGGGAGGCGCCAGCCTGTCCGGACGACGAGGTCAGCGACCGGCGCGCTCGTTTGGGCTCCTCTACGACGGCGGCGGCTACCGGGCGTGCGTTCCGCGCAGCCGACGGTCTCCGCTGCGCCGCTCGACGAACGCGCCGCCGATCCTCCGCTGATGAGCGCAGAGCTCGCCGACGCCGAGGTTGGGCGCCGACCGCGCTCGCGGTGACGCGACGGTGCGCTTCGGCGACCTCGACGGCGACGGCGACGACGACGTCTGTGCCGCAGTGCGCGAGGGGTTGCTGTGCGCGCGCTGCTCACGGACGGCGAATTCGAGCCGGCGGGCGCGTCTACTCGAGCGGCGACGACTTCTCCTGACGCGCAAGACGACAGAGTGGTTCTCGCAAGGACCAGTTCGGTCGATCCAGCTCGTCGACTTCGACACATGGACAGGCGCGGATGTCTGCGCCCCGGAGTCCGCGGGGCGTCGCGTGCGCACGCAACGAGGGCAGCGCGAGTTTGGTCCCCTCACGCTCGGCTTCGACGGACCTTCGCGACGACGGCGGCTGGGTGAGCCATCGCTCGGCGCGACGCTGCGGTTTGGCGACGTCGATGGTGACGGCCGCCCGGACCTGTGCGCGCGGCTTCGTCGGCATCTTCTGCGCGCCCGGCGCCGGGACGGCACGTTTGGGACGTTCGCTACTGGGGAGCACGCACCCCGACCTCAGTTCGAGAGACCGCCTGGGTGGGAACTCGAAGTCGTACTGATCCACGCTCGCGCTCGTCGACTATGACCGCGACGGTCGCTGAACGTTTGCGTCCGCTCGCCCATGAGGCTCCTGTGTGGCGACTCCAGCAGGTACCACTTTGGCCCCACCCGTCGGTCCGTTCGAAGACGACGACGGCTTCGACAGCGGGCCCTGACGGCTCTGCGCTGGGCGAGCGGGGCGGGGGCCCGATCTGGCCGCTCGCTCGGAGCGAGGGTGCGGTGTTTGGTTCGGTAGGGGCTCCGACTCGTCTTGGCGCGAGCAGCGACGCTGTCAGCGCTCTCATCGTATCGCGTCGCCGAGCGGATGTGCGCCGAGCGGCGACTCCGCTGAGACCGACACCGGCGCGAGGCCTCGATGCCACGCCGACCGACGGCGGCAGGTGCGGCGACGCCGACACGGACCCCTCACCGACGTGTGTGTCGGCGACGCATCGATGGCGATGCCGGCCGCGCGGAGCCGCTCGCCGAAGTGTCGGAGGGGCGCCAGCTGTGTCCCCCTCGCTGCCGGACCACAGAGACGCGGTCTGCGCACGGGACGGACCGTCGCGGTGAACGGCGTGGAGGTCGGCGGTGTGTGAGCCTCCGAGCCCTGCCGAGTCGTGGCGCCGGTCAGTTCCCTGCGCGAGGGTGGCTGCATCGAGCAAGCACCGGGGTTGTCTCGCAGATGGCGAGCGGTTCTTGCCGAGCGGAATTGCTAGACGTGCTGGCGGGGCGTCGATTCTGTTTGTCGATCCCGACGCGGACTCCGCGTCGGGATCAGGACACCTGGCTGCTGCTGCCCACGATCGAGGCGGCGCTCTCTGAGCTTGGGGCCGGCGGCGCGGGTGGCGTGGTCGCGCTCTCGCGGGGTCCACGCGGGAGCGACGATCATGATGACGACGTCGCGCTGGCAGGAGCCTGCCCAGAGCAGACGACCATCACCTCGACCGTTGAGTCGATCACAAACGGCGCGCTGACCGTGCTCGCACCCACCGTGGTCGTCACGGGCGTGACGCTGACCGGTCCCGCCCTCGGTGCGGTCGTGCTCGACGGCGGAACCTGGAGTTGACGGACGTCATCGTCGCGAGCGCCCACCGCGTCGGCGTGAAGGTAGACAGGTGGGCTCGGCCGCGACTCTGCACAGGGTTTGGATCCGCGACACGGAGCCAACGCTGGCCGACCACTCGTTTGGTCGAGGTCTGCAGGTCTCGGGCGGCGCGTCGGTTCGCGCTGACACCGTGACGGTGAGCGACGCGTACGAGGTCGGCGTGCTCGCGATTGGCGACGGAACGTCGTTAGAGGCAGGTGCGCTCCTCGTGCGCGATGTCGCGAACGACTGGCTCACCGATCAGGGCAGTGCGGGGGTCCAGGCGCTCGACGGCAGCGCAGTCAGCGGGACGGACTGGGTGATCGAGCGGGTCGGCGCGCTAGGCGTCTCTGTGAGCCGGTCCCGTCGGCCACGCTCGATCAGGTCGTTGCGTGAGGTCCGCTACTTCAACGCGGTGGCCGCACTCCAGGTCGGCGCGACTCGGTCACCGTCGACGACCTGCAGGTCACCAGCGCCGACGCACGGTGTGCGTTTGTCAGAAGGCACCGGGGCGCGCCTCAGAGCCGATGGTGCCGTTCTCACTGGATGCCAGCGTCGCCGTCGACGATCTGGGCTCTGTGGCCGCAGACTGGTGCTGCTCGACGACGTCTCCGAGGGGCTCCGTCGCGACGAACAGCGGTGAGGTGCAGGCGACGTCCCTCGCGTAATCAACCACCGGTCCTGTGTAGCGTCCGCGCACGCCGGCATTAGTCGGTGTGGCTGGCGCGCCCTCGAAGACGCAGCCCAGAGGGCGGCAGTCACCACGACCGACGCCCAACTGTCGCTGCGCGACGCGCCCGCGTCTGGGCGGTCGATCGACCGGCGATCAAACCGTCGGCGAGGCCCCCTCGATCCCCGAGCGCATCAGCGAGGCGGTCCGACGTCTCGGCGATCGTGGTGCGAGCCACGACCGGCGATCTCGCGATGACGGACATCTCCGCAGTCAGCTGCACCTCGATGCGATCATTCGTCTTCCAGTCGGGCTCCGGACCGTGTTTGTCGAGCGGATCTCCCTCGACTTTGCCAGCGCGTCAGGGCCCTCGGGCGTCGGGCGTCGGTATCTCGCGGCGTTAGTTTCGCCCGGCGGGCGCGCGACCGCTGGCGTCAGGACCAGGTTCGAGCTGGGTGCCAGTCGCTGCGCCGACGACACCGGGCGCTCAGGGTGTGGGGCGACTCGTCCCTGCCGAACGTCACCGATCCGCCTCTCCGCCGGATTGGAGCTGGGCAGCCTGCGCCGGACTCTTGCCGGTCGCCGCCGCCGCAGCCGGCGCGAGGGTCGAGCTCGCGCCGGTGCTGGAAGTGCCAACCGGCGCCCACGTTCTCGGAAGTCGCGGTCCCCGCCGGTGCGGCTCTCGAGCGCCCGGCGTTGGCGGACCCGCCACCACCCATCACTCCATGCCAGCACCAAAGGGCGCGCCGGTCAGCTCCAGGTGTTCCAGGAGCTACCGTGTGATCGAGCTCGCGCATCTTCCGCCACAGCGTCGTGCGGCTCATCCCGAGCGCCGCCGCCGCCGCGTCGCGCGACCCGTGCTCCGCGAGCGCCGCGCGGATCTTCACGGCCTCGGCGCCCTCGCCACGACGAGCCATCGGAGCCGCCGCAAACTCGCGCTCGTCGTCGCCGATCCCATGCGTGGCGGCGCCGGGTCGCTCGTAGCAGGGCCGACGAAGCGCTCAGGCGGGCCCTCGCCGCGGAGCTCCATCGGCAGGTGCCGCGCTGCGGATCGTCGCCGTCGCTCGCAGTGAACGCATGCTCGATCGCGTTGCGCAGCTCGCGGATGTTGCCCGGCCAGCCGTACGCGATGCAGCGCCTCGACGGCGTCGGACTGCAGCGCCGTCACCGCCCGGCCCATCTCTGCGCGTTGAACGCCCGCACAGAAGTGCCACGTCAGCATGACGTCGCCGTCGCCTCTACCACCAGCGGCAGCAAATATAGATCAGGACGACGCGAACGCTGACCCATCAGGTCTTCGCGAAAGTCCCGGCCCGCTACCGCCTCGCGCAGAAGCGCAGCGTCGCCGCGATCAGCCGCACGTCGACCGTCACCGGGCGCGTCGCGCCAACCAGGTGAACGTCCGCTCCTGCAGCACCCGCAAAATGCGCCGCGATCGGACAGGAGCTCCGCGATCTCGTCGAGAAGAAAGACGCTGCCGCCGTCTGCCGCCTTGAACAAACCACGCGCGGCGCGACGGCGCGATATGAATGCGCCGCGGACGTGACCAAAACAACGTGCTCGCCGCGAGCTCGGGCGCGAAGCGTCGCGCAGTTCCTGCCTCGAGCGGCGCGTCTGCTGACGGAGAGCTGGTGGAGCGCGCGGGCGACGAGCTCCCTTGCCCGTCCCCGACTCGCCACGCACCAGCGCAGGTGTGTCAGTTCGCACCAGAGTCGGCGCACGGTTTCGAACACCTCAGGCATCGCCGGCGCGGCTCAGGATCCGTGGAACGAGGGGGCGTGGTCGCCCGGGTCGCGCGGTGGAGCGTCATGCGCACCCGATACCTCGCCGCGCGCGCATCCGCCAGCGCAGACGCCGCCGTGCCTCGCGCCGCGCTCCGTTCGGCGACGGGGGCCGGGGTCAGCGCCGCTGGGCCTGCCGCCGACCTTCTGCGCGGACTCCCTTGCCTCACGGCGCCGCGTTGGTACGGTTCAACGACTCACCCCACGGACGCCCGATGCCCCTCACCCGCCCGCTCGCCCCGCTGCTGACGGCCCTCGCCGCCACCGCCGTGGTGTCGTCCTGCGCCATTGGCGACCGTCCGAAGCCCGACGCGACGTCCGACGTCGCCCTCGATACAGGCGACGCCGCCGTCGACGCCAGCGACGCAGCGTCGACTCAACCGCCGAAGGATGCGCCCGGCAGTGTAGCTCAGTCGACGGTGACGGGACCCTGGCCGACGCCGCGCCGGCGCCACTGCGTGCAGCGCGGACGACTGGCGCTGGCTCGTGACGAGTTCGACTTCGTCAGGCCGGCGAGGGCAGCGTGGTCGCCAGCTTCCGACCCTCGACAGCGGTCAGTGGCCCCGGCGACGCGGCCGGCTGCAGCAAACCGAACGCCACAGGCTAACGGCGACCGGCGTCGACAACCAGCTCGCCTCGTTCCTTCGCTGCTCGCCGCGCTCAGCGTGTCTGTCGAAGACCTGATCGCGGCGCGCGCGCGTCGCGAGAGCACGCTGCTGATGGTCATACCAGATGGACGGCGAGTTTGGCGCGTGCGAGGGCCTGAGGTTCCGGCATGGGGAGGGCGTTCTGCTCACCGACGCCGACGGGGAATGACAGCCACCAGACGTTGTCGCTGCAGCGAGGCTCGACCGTGTCGACCACATCGACGTGCACGTTCAGCGAGGGACTGTGCCGGCGACGCCAGCGGCGACTCCTCGTGCTCGAGTTCCGCGTTCCTGGACCGCGAGATCCGCACATTGACCTCCAGTCTTGGCGGGGCACCTTTGTCGGCGAGGACGACGGTACGCTGACAGGGGCTCATCCAGCGGTGTCGTTCCAGCTTGCCGACGTGATGGGCATCGTGACGAGCCTCGGCGGCTGTGGCGACGAGCGGATTCGGCAGGCGCTGGGCCCATCGTCCCAGGCCTCGCAGATATCTTCCCAGACAGGGCCGGCGAGGTGTCAGGGGATCAACGCCGCGCTGCGCGTCGAGAGCTGTGCCGTCTTTCTGTTCGAGGACTGACGCCGGTCCGGTCGCGGGACGGACGGGCCGCGTCATCGAGGTCCTCGCAGCTAGGCGGCCAGCCGTCGGACTCGAGCGCGGCCGCTTCGCTGTCGTCGTCTGCGCACGCCGCGGGCGTGCGGCTGCGGCCGAGCGGTCAGCGCGCCGGCGAGGTGACGATCAGGGCGGCGCCGAGTAGCCTTCGGTCGGGGCGAGCGGGACCTCGCGCAGGAGGATCCGCGACGCCTTGACGGCGAGACGAAGTACGCGAACTGAGCGCAGCTTCGGGGCGTCGACGCGTCGCGACATCGCCGAGCCAGCGAACAGGCCCGCGACCGCGAGGCCGACGACGACGCCAGTGATGTGCCAGTCGATCTCGGCGTGGGTCCAGATGGCCCGCCACGCCCGCGGCAGAGTTCATCGGCGTGATGACGAGGGCGACGTGCCGATCGCCTTGCGCATCGGCAGCCCGCCGAGAGCACGAGGGCAGGGACGACGAGAGGAAACCGCCGCCAGCTTTCGGTAACAGTCACGCAGCCGAGCACGATGCCTTCCGGCGGCGATCTTCACCGAGCAGGAGCTCCGCCGGCGCCCGCCCTCAGGGGCGTCGCTTCTGCCGCGGCGCATCGCGAGGCGGTGCCCCAACGAGGCCTTTGAAGATGCCGAGGAGCACTGGCCGGAGCACGGTGCCGAACTTCCGCCCGCGAACGCGCCGAGCAGCGAACCACGCCGAATCACGCCGGTGCGCCAGACGACGTTCCCGCTGCGCGCGTGTTCATCAACCCCATGATCGCGGTGGAACCGACGACGACGAGGACGTGGCGATGGCCGACTTGGTCTCTCGACGCCGAGCAGGTAGACCAAGTTGGCACGGCCATGATCGACCACCGCCTCCGAGGAGGCTGGCGTAAAGCCACATCGCGATGGAGGCGAGCGCGGCGAGTGGTGTCATCCGGGGCTGGAGGGTGCGGGTGAGTTCCGTGGGGAGCTCCCCGCCGAAGCACCCTCGTACCAGATCCGCAATGCCCGGATTTTGTAGCGAAAACAGGCGAGGTCAGGTGTGGACGTTTACGCAATGTGTTGCAGCGTTTTCCCGCCTGATCGCGCGCGCCGCGTCGTCGAGGCGCTCGATGGCGAGCTTTACCTGGGTGACGCCGTACGTGTCGGCGAGGACGCGGTCGACCTGGACGTCGGTCGCGTCCGAAGATCGCGTCGTGAACCTTGTGGCTCCGGAGCAGGAGGCAGATCACGATGTCGACGGAGCCGCTCTTCATGCGCGGACGAGCGACTGCACGCGGCAGGAGCCCCTCAGGTCGCAGTCACTCGACGGACTCCAGAAGCGGAACGCGCGCTGGAGCGCGTCGATGCGCCTGGGGCGCAGCTCGCCTCCGACGATGACGGCGCGGCGTCCGGCGGTGTGGGCGAGCCAGGCCAGTCCCTCGTCGTCGGCGAGCTCTCCGGGCGTCGGCCTCGGCGTCAGCGCGTCGATCGCGGCCTGCACGGCCCGTCGCGTGTGGTAGCAGGGCGGGACGCCCGGTGAACACGTCGACGTGGGGACGAAGCAGGTTGACGGCGCAATTTCGTCAGCTCGACGCCGGCGGTCAGGGGCCTGCTGAACGCCGGACCCGGCGAGCGCGTCGCCATCGAGGCCGTTGGCGACGCTCTCGACGAGGCGCCGGAGCTCGTCGTCGATCGCGGCGCGCGTGTCGGCCTCGCGGGCGGCGCTCACCTCGCCGATCCGCAGGAGCAGGTCGTTCTCGTAGTGGCGCGCGTCGGCGAGCCACGACTCGCACTCGGTCTGTGGTCGAGGCGAAGGCCACTGACGCGAAGCGCCAGGGCGTGTGGCCTGCGAGTGTGGCGCACGAGGCGGCGGATCACCGAGACGACCTTCTTGCTGAGCTCGACGGGCGCGGCGCGGTTCTGGATCGCGTCTTGCGCCGCGCGCGCCCGCTTGGTCGCCAGGGCGGTGAGCCCGTAGTTGAGGGGCTGGGAGAGCTCGCCCCACGCGTCGATCTCGGCGGGCGACCTCTTCGGAAGCGCCTCGATGGCGCCGCCGCCGGCGCGCGCCAGCCAGGCGTCTCGGGGGTGGGGCCCCAACCTGTCGAGGACGCCGCGGGTGGGCGCACGTCTTCGACGTGATCGCGGCCGTCGTCCCGCCGGCTGCATGTTCGCTGCCTGGGCGATCAGGCGGTCTTGCGTGATCCGCGGGGCGCAGAGGGGCTCAACCGTCGACGCGGTCGGTCACGCTCGGTCTGCGCTCGTCGGTTGACGAGGCGCCAGCGTCGTCGCCGGTCTGCGCGACGGTGTCGAGGGCCCGCGTGTCGCTGTGCGAGCGGCTGTGCGACTCGCTCCATGAGCCGAGACGCCGACAGGCTCGGCAGGCCCGCGGCAACCTCGTAAGGCGGTGGCGCCGTAGTCGGGGGCGTCCGCAGGCGTGCGGCCGCGTCGTCGACGGCGGCGCTGGCGCTCGCGGTCGAGGAGCGAAGGCGACGGGGTCGCTGGCGCTGTCGGCGAGGCTCTGCCAGCACACGTCGCGCGTCGTCCACGCTTCCCGGTGGCCGCGCTGACGCCATCCGTCCACCGATTCGCCAGGGTTGTCGCGATGTTCATGGTCATCGGTTATGGGCGCTCCAGGTGCGCCACCCCGGTGGCAACTGTTCGCGGTCCGCACAATGGGTGCGATCGATGAACGTCGGTGTGGGGTGAGATCTACGATGTCGGCGCGTGCGGCTTGGCACGCTGTGTGCTAGGCTATTCCGCACGTCCTGACGGTGCTCCGCCCACCCGCAGCCGCGCGAAGCGGCACCCACCCGAGAGGTCCGTCCTGGCCAGCCCGCACCGTCCCCGCAACGAGCACAACGTCGAGCGCGTCGTCCGCGTGATCGCGGGCCTCGCCCTGATCTCGCTCGCCTTCGTCGGCCCGAAGACCCCCCTCGGCTTCGTCGGAATCGTGCCGCTGCTGACCGGCCTGGTCGGGAGCTGCCCGCTCTACACGCTGTTCGGGTTCAGCACCTGCCCGGTCGACGCCAAGGAGTGACGTCCGCGCGCGTCGCGCGGCGGGGGGTGCGGCGAGCGAAGGGACTTGCGCCGGCGCCTCTCCCCGTGGTACACCGCGCGTCCCCCACGGCCGCTTAACTCAGTGGGAGAGTGCTTCCTTCACACGGAAGAAGTCGCAAGTTCGAACCTTGCAGCGGCCACTGAAGAAGCCCCGGACATCCGGGGCTTTTTCGTTTCGTGCAGCTCGCTATCCTCGGTCGGACCCGAGAGTGAGCGACCCCCTGGAAGAGGCTTCCATGTCGACCGATCAACCATGCGCTCGACGGTCAACGTCGAGAGGCCTGTTGGCCGCTCGGAACACCGCTCGCTCGTCGGCCGCGGGACCGCTCTTGCTGACGCTCGCGCTCGTCGGTGGCTGCCAGGAGGCGACCCCGACCGCGGAGCCCGGCGCCGACCGAGAGACCAGCCGAGATCCTGGGGAGTTTGCCGTCGACGCCGGAGACGCCGGAGACGTCCCGACCTTCTCGTCTCCAGTCCCAGAAGGCGCGCCGATCTGCGACGAGGTCACGCTGAGCTGCTCGACGGGCGCTCCCCGTTGCTACACGGAACAGAAGGATACGCGAGTCGTGCGCGGCGATGGCTTGGAGTGTCACTGCTCGAGCGATGACGGGCACTTCACCGTCAGGGAGGACTGCGTTCGCCACTGGAAGACCGAGACCACCGATGTGATCCAGGGCGCCGACGAGTCGCTCGGCACGGGGCTGCTTTGGCCCGTAGAGACGGGGTACCACTGGGTCGCCGGCTACGTCCCCGAGCGCGGCTGCTGGACCGAGCCGAAGCTCTTCTGGGCGGTGGACCCGGAGCCGGCGCTCATCGTCGACGCCGTTGGCGCCGACATGGAGGTCGTCCTCGACTCGAGCGTGTGGGGCTGCTACCAGCACGACGGGTCCGATCTGGAGTCGAACTGGGGCAACTGCTCCTGTGTCCCGCACAGCACGGACCTTCCCCGGCTGCGGTCCCAGCAGCGGTCTCGAGCGGTGTTCGAGCTCCCCGAAGTCCACAGACCGGTCCTGATCGGTGTGTACTTCTCCCGGGAGCCCCAGGACGCGGAGGTCCGGCTGACGTTTGGAGGTCGCGAGCCATACATCATCCCGGTCTCGGGTCCACGAGGGAGCTTCCTCGACATCGGGACGCTTGAACTAAACGGCACCTTCGACGAGCGCCTCGAGCTGTACGACTCCTTCGAGCGGGTGCGGCCGGATCGCACGCCGTGGCCGTGAGTGTCTGAGGTGGGGATGGGGGCGACGGGGTTGGGGCCGTTCATGACCGTGCGACCGCGTCAGGCGTCCGGGGCTCTCGCTGCTTCGGTGCCAGCGGGGTTTGGGCTACGTGACTTCGAGCCGACTCGCGGCTAAGTGTACGAAGACGCGCGAGCCGACGATGCAACGCAAGTACGTGCCCTACACCGAGAAGCATAAGTACCCGAAGGGATTCGGAACGCTGTGCCCGAAGATGACTGCGGAGAACGCTCAGCAGCTCCTCGATCGCGCGGTTCCCGTTCCGGACGAGGGCGCGAACAAGCTCTGGGCCGCCTCTGGGGACTGGTGCTTCTGCGCGCATCCTTCGCCGGGCGCGGGGGCCGATGCTTGGCATGGATTTCCGGTAATCGGCGGCGACGCGCCTGAGCGAGTGCTCCGCGCCTGCGAGGCGGCCGGGATGATCACCCCTCGGGAGCTTCGCCGGCTCCGCGCACAGCGTTCGCTGCCCGGCAAGTGGCCATGAGCGACTGGTACCACCGCCAGTTCGGCGACGCTGCGGTCTTCGCGGTCTCTGTTTCACTCGGACGAGACCCGCATCCGAGCGGGTCCGTCGCGGTCGACGCCATGTGGGGCGGGCTGGAGATCTGGGCCCGTGGACGCTGCCTCACGCGCGCGGTCACAAGTGATTCGTCGACGACAGCCGTGCGTTGGTCTCTACTCCCGCTGGCGTCGTGGCTTCTGGACGTCGGGGTCATCCTGGTAAACGAGGACCCGTATCCGTTGGCGCCGAAGCGCGAGAGCTACGTCGACGCTTGTGCGTGGTACGACGCGTGCGAGCGCGCGTCGTACCTGGACGAAGCGGCAGAGTCTGCGTGGTTTGCTCGCCGGTCTGAGTGGCGGAAGGCGCACGCGCT
>JACKCJ010000055.1 GCA_020634075.1 Dehalococcoidia bacterium
TGTCTCGCGCAGCCCCGGCGGTGTGGTCGTGGAGGTCCCGGCGGGGACGCCCGGCGTCGTGGATGTCTCGGTCGATGCGCGCGGCGACACCGCCACGGCGGTCGGCGCGTTCACGTACCGCACCAGCCTGGCCGTCACGGCCGTCGAGCCGGCGGAGGGCGACGTCGCGGGCGGCGAGACCGTCGTGGTCCGCGGGGCCGGGTTCACGAGCGACACGGAGGTCCGGTTTGGGCCCGTGAGCGCGGCCGGTGTGACGCTCGTGTCGAGCTCCGAGCTGCGCGTTGTGACGCCACCCGGCACCGTCGGCCCATCGGACGTCACCGTGACCACGGTCACCGATGAGGCGAGCCTCGTGGGTGGCTACACGTACGTCGAGGAGGTCGTCGTCTCTTCGATCGCGCCGACGCGCGGCTCGATCGCTGGCGGAACGCGCGTCGTGGTACGCGGCCGCGGCTTCTACGGCGACGTGTCGGTGAGCTTCGGCGACGTCGAGGCGACGAGCGTCGAGATCGTCGACGCAGCGACGCTCGTCGTGCGCACGCCGCGGGCGGTTGATCCGGAGCGCGTGGCGGTGACCGTGGTGGCGAACGGCGTCGAGGTCCGCACCGGGAAGAACTTCGTCTACTTCGACCCGTACTCGCCGGCAGGTGGCTGGTGGGGCGACGAGATCGCCGGTTCGGTCAACGCTACCGTCTTCGACGGCGACAATGGCGAGCGGATCGAGGGGGCTTACGTCACGCTGAATGTCCGTGTCGGCGGAACGATCTTCGCGTGTGTGACGAACGACGAGGGCCAGTGCACGATCTCCGAGCCCGGTGTGCGCGGCGAGCAGACGGTCAGCGCTTCGGCGGTCGGATACTCGTCGGTCACGATCACCGACGTCGACGCCGAGAACATCATGATCGCCCTGACGAGCACCACGCCGCCGACGCCGGGCACGCCGCCAGCCGGGGAGCTGCCGGTCATCTTCGGGGAGCTGTCGGGCTTGGACAAGATCACGGACCCGGGCGAAGACGAGCAGATCATCGGTGTCTTGCGGACGTCGACGCCAGGCGTGGGCGGACGGAACCCGACGGGCACGGGCTTCGTCCAGGTGAACTGGATCGAGGGCGATGCGCCTATCCCGTACGAGATGTTCTCCCGCATGGGGGAGCTGGCGGTTGTCGCGATGTGTGGCGTCTTCAACACGCGGACGGGTGACTTCCGGCCGCTGTGGATGGGGCTTCACCGTGGCATCGCTGCGCGTGGCGGTGAGCGGTATGAGGTGAACCTCGAGTGCGACATCCCGCTCGACCTGACGATGACGTTCAAGTTCACGAACTCGCCGATCGGTCCGCGCGGCCCGGACATCAACGTCGCGATCCCCTACCTCGACTTCGGCGGAGAGGGCGCGATCGACTTCATGCACACGGCAGAGGGCACGTCGGACGTCGTCAGCGCTCCGAACTTTGCGCGGCTCACTGCGCCAGGGCTAGAGGGCGTCGACTACGAGGTTGTCGGCCAGGCGGTTCCGACCGACGGTGGGCTCCCGTTCGCGATCGCCTACGGGCGCGACATCACGCGTCCCGAGGACCGAGTGAACCTGCCGACGATGGTGCCTCCGGCAGACCTGGTCTACCCGGCCCCCGGCGGCACCGTCGTGGAGCGGCGGTTCGAGTGGCGGCTCGCGACCGACGCTGCGCCGGACTTCTACTATGCGTACATCCAGGACACGGCGCAGGAGACGACGTTCTGGGAGGTCTGGCTGCCCGGCGACCAGACCGGCTTCAACCTCCCGTACTTCCCGCCGGGCGCGCCCGCGGGCGTCCTCCCGACGGGCTCGCTCGTCTTGATCGTGCTCGCGATCGACGCCTACACGTTCGACTACGACGCGTTCGAGTTCAACGACTTTGGGTCGTGGAACTGGAAGTCGTACAGCGCGGCCGGCTGGTTGTTCATCAACCCCTGACGATGCCTCGGAGGGGGCTGCTGCCGCGCCGCCCGCGCGGCGGCAGCAGCTCGCCACGGTCGGAGCGCGCGTGAAGCAGACCCCCATGATGCGGCAGTTCCTCCAGGCCAAGGAGGAGCACCCGGATTGCATCGTCCTGTTTCGAATGGGCGACTTCTACGAGGTCTTCTTCGAAGACGCCGTGGTCGTGTCGCAGGCGCTCGACCTGACGCTGACCGCACGCGGGAAGGAGCAGGGCGAGCCTATCCCGATGGCCGGGGTGCCCCACCACGCGGCAGAGGGCTACATTCGGCGGCTCGTTGAGCAGGGGCACCACGTCGCGATCTGCGAGCAGCTCGAAGACCCCGCGCAGGCGAAGGGCATCGTTCGTCGCGGCGTGACGCGCGTCATCACGCCCGGGGTGGTCCTCGACTCCGCGTCGCTCGACGCGCGAGCAAACAACTTCCTCGCTGCGCTCGCCGTCTCGACGACAAAGGCCGGCGACATCGTCGCGCTGGCGTATGTCGACGTCTCGACCGGCGAGCTGCGCGTGACAGAGCTCGCCGGACAGACAGAGCTGATCGCCGAGCTTCGGCGCGTGGCTCCGGCAGAGGCGCTGGTTGCCGAGGCTCACCTGGCGGTGCTCGAGCCCCTGGTCCGTCGCGCCGACCGCACCGTGACGCGCCGACCCGACCGCGCGCTTTCGCTGACACGCACGGTGGCCGCCGCAGAGGCTTCGACGCTCGCCGTCGCGCAGCTCGGCCAGAGCGCGGCGACCCTGTCGCCGGCGGAGCTCCGCGAGCGGCTGGCGGCGCTTGACGCGGCGACGCTGCGCGACCGGGATGCCGTCGACGCGGCCCTCTCGCTGCTCATCGACTACCTGCTCTCGACGCAGGGCGGCGTACCGCTGACGCTGGCACCGCCGGTCGTGGTTCGGTCGACCGACTACATGGTGCTGGACCCGGCGTCGTCTGCGAACCTCGAGATCTTCGAGACGCTGATGGGCGGGAACCGGGCGGGTAGCCTGCTCAGGGTCATCGACCAGTCGGTGACGCCAGCCGGTGGGCGTCGGCTGCGGACGTGGCTGTCGTATCCGCTGCTCGACGTGACGGCGATTCGCGCGCGTCAGGCGGCGGTGTCTGTGCTCGTGGGGCGCCTGGAGCTCCGGAGTCGCGTCCGCGACGCGCTGAAGGCGTGTGGCGACATCCAGCGCCTGTGCGCGCGTATCGCGGCGGGGCAGGGCAACGCGCGCGACGTCGCGGCGCTCGGTGTGACGCTGGCGGCGGTCCCCGGGGTCGCCGAGCTGCTGGGAGACGTCGACGACCCGACGCTGACCGCGCTGGCCGCGTCGCTGGACCCCTGCGAGGAGCTGTGCGGACACATCGCCGCGGCGCTGGTCGACGAGCCGCCGACGGCGCTGAACGAGGGCGGCCTGATCCGCGGCGGCTACAGCCCCGAGCTCGACACGCTGATCGAGGCCACCACCGACTCACAGAGCTGGCTGCTCGAGTTCGAGCGCGCGGAGCAGCATGCGTCGGGGATCTCGTCGCTCAAGGTCCGGTACAACCGGGTGTTTGGTTACTACATCGAGATCACCAACGCGAACCGTGATCTCGTGCCCTCGCACTACATTCGCAAGCAAACACTGGCGAACGCGGAGCGGTACTACACGGCCGAGCTCAAGGAGCGCGAGGAGCTGATCCTGACGGCGAAGGACCGCCGGGCGCAGCTCGAGTACGAGCTGTTCGAGCGGCTCCGCGCCGACGTGGTCGCGCACGTCGTGAGGCTGCGCCTGACGGCAGAGCGGCTCGCCGAGCTCGACGCGCTGGCGGGTCTGGCAGAGCTGTCGCATCGGCGCGGGTACAGCGCGCCCGAGGTCGTGGCGGAGCGCGGCGTGTGGATCCGCGATGGGCGCCACCCGGTCGTCGAGGCGGTGATGGAGGGCGGCCGGTTCGTGCCCAACGACACGAGGCTGGGCGACGAGGAGCGGTTGCTGCTGATCACGGGGCCAAACATGGCCGGCAAGAGCACGGTCATACGCCAGGTCGCGCTGATCGTGCTGCTCGCGCAGATCGGCAGCCACGTCCCCGCGAGCGAGGCTCGCATCGGGGTCGTGGACCAGATATTCAGCCGCGTCGGCGCTTCTGACAATCTCGCGAAGGGGCAGTCGACGTTCATGGTCGAGATGACCGAGACGGCGCACATCCTCACGCACGCGACCGGCCGAAGCCTCGTCATTCTCGACGAGATCGGGCGCGGGACGTCGACGTACGATGGGCTGTCGATTGCGTGGGCCGTCGCCGAGCACCTGCACGACGAGATCGGGGCGCTGACGCTGTTTGCGACGCACTACCACGAGCTGACCGGACTCGCCCGGACCAAGCCGGCGCTGCGGAACTACAACATCGCCGTGAAGGAGTGGCAGCACGACATCATCTTCTTGCACAAGCTGCTCGAAGGGCCGGCGAATCGCTCCTACGGCATCCAGGTCGCGCGTCTGGCCGGGGTTCCGGAGGCCGTCGTCGGGCGCGCGCGCGAGGTGCTGAGCAACCTCGAGCGGCAGGACTACGACTCCGACAGCGACTCTTCGCCGATCGGTCGCAGCGAGAACGCCGGCCCGGTGGTGTCGAAGCGGAGCGCGCAGCTCGCGCTGTTTGGCGGCCACGAGGCGCCGCCGCAGCCGGCCGTGCCTGCGGTGGTGAACGAGCTCGCACAGGCGCCACTCGACACGCTCGCGCCGATCCAAGCCCTGAACCTGCTCTACACGCTGCAGAAGCGGGCCAGGAAGCTGGTCGACCGCGGGTAGCCTGCTTGCCGCGCGGAGGCCGATGCGCCGGGCGGGCTGACGGCGCTTCGCGGTCTATCCGGTGGGACGAGCGCCGGTACGGCGCAGGAAGGGGCGGGTGCGGCTACCGCTGCTCGCAGAACTCTCGCTGCGTGACGACGAGCACCTCGACCGCCTGCATGTCGAGCTGGTGCAGCTCCTCGAGCTGCGCGCGCTCGGCGTCGGCGACGTCGTCCCGCCCCAGCGCCTCTTCGAGCCCTCCGATCGCCGCGAGCAGCTCGGTGAACGTGTCTGCGACGATGGCGCAGAGGTTGGCCTGACGGTCGAACCGCGTGCTCAGCGTCAGCTCGATCTCGAGCGCCGAGAGCGAGAGCTGCCGCCCGCGGTGCTCGGCGAGCGCGGTCTCTCCGGGCGTGCGGGCGTCGGCCAAGTAGAGGTTCCTGCACAGGTCGGCGTCGCGGTCGGCAGTCTCCATCAGCCGTACCAGTTCGGGTTCGGGGGCGGTGTCGGGATCGAGCGTCTGCAGCTCGATCGACAGCGTCTGGCAGGCGACGAGCCGCTCCGATGCCATCAGGGGCGTCGGAGCGGTCTGCTGAGCCCCACCGCAGCCGGCGGACGCCGACATGGCCACCAGCCAAAGCAGTTGCCCGAGGGGGGCCGTGCCTGCCGCCAGCGCGGAGCGCCGTGCAGTGCGCACGCCGACGCGCCCGCTCAGGCGTCGCGACCAGCGAGCTGCCGCAGCAGCACGCGCTGCAGCAGGTCGCGAGACTCGTCGAGCACGTGGCCGAAGCGCCGGACGATCGACATGATGACCATCAGGCACACGTCGGGGCTCTTGAGCTTGAGGCGCCTGAACGAGTCGTAGGACATCTCGAGCAACACCACGTCCGTGGCGGCCTCGATCGAGACGAGGCGCTGTCCGCGGAGCAGCAACGCGAGCTCTCCGAAAGAGTCGGGCGCCGAGAGGCGCCCGACGACGCGGTCGTTCCCGTCGACGTCGCGCACGCGCGCGGTCACGGAGCCCCGCGCGATGACGTAGAGGCCGCCGCCCTCGTCGCCCTGCGAGTAGAGGCGGTCGCCGGCGCCGCCTTCCATGACCTCGAAGTAGGGAAGGAGCGCTTCGATCGCCGTCGGCGAGAAGTCGGCGAGCAAGGGGCAGCCCGCGAGCGCGGCTGCGGCGTCGGTGTTGACGGTCATCGCGTTGGCTCGAGCGACGCGCGGTGGTTGGCGGCCGTGCGCACGTAGTGGGTCGCGCTGTCGAGCAGCCCCTCGACCTCTGCGTCGGTGAGCTCGCGCTTGACGCGGGCCGGGGAGCCCACGGCAAGCGAGCGAGGTGGGATGACCGTCCCCGGCGTGACCACGGCGCCGGCGCCGACGAGGCTCCCGGCGCCGACGACGGCGCCGTCCATCACGATGGCGCCCATGCCGATCAGAGATCCGCGCTCGACGACGCAGCCGTGGATGATCGCACGGTGTCCAACGGTGACGTCGTCCTCGATGGTCGTCGAGTGCGTCCCCGACGTGACGTGGACCACGGAGAGGTCCTGGATGTTCACGCGCGCCCCGATGCGGATCGGCATGACGTCGCCCCGAACGACGCAGTTGTACCAGATCGACGAATCCTCACCGCACGTCACGTCGCCGATGACTACTGCGCCCGGCGCGACGAAGACGCTGTCTGCGAGCTGAGGAAGCTGGCCGCGGTAGTTCAGGCGCACGCGAGATGGGGGCTGGCCGGTGGGGGTGTCGACGGTGTCGGCAACCACCTACCTGTAACCGACGGCGCCCGCATGTTCCAGCCGCGAGCGACGGGTCCTTCGCGACGTTCGGCGTGTGCGTCGCCGCTCGTCGTCTCAGTCCTGGAAGAGCGACGCGTACTTGTTCAGCTTTCCCTTCACGCGGTCGCCGTCTTCGGAGGGCGGGGCGGAGCTCGTGGCGGGAACGGCGGGCTGGGCGCCCGAGGCTACGGCGCGGCGTGAGCCGGTGCGTCGGGGACGGCCCGACTCGCTCTCCGGCGCACCGACGTCGGCGGCGGCCTTGTCAGCGGCGGCCTTGTCGGCGGTGGCTTTGTCTGCGGCGGCCTTGTCTGCGGCGGCCTTGTCGGCAGCGGCTTTGTCTGCGGCAGCCTTGTCTGCGGCGGCCTTGTCGGCAGCGGCCTTGTCGGCAGCGGCCTTGTCTGCGGCGGCTTTGTCGGCGGCAGCCTTGTCGGCGGCGGCCTTTGGAGCGTTCACTGCGGCCGGGGCTCCGCTGGGGGCTCCGTTACCGAGCCGATGGGCGTTGGTCTGTGTGCCGGCCGGGACGGGGCCAACGGCGTCTACCCAGCGCTTGAACGCGTCGATGGCGGCCTGCAGGTCGGCCCGCGAAGCGTTACCCCCGAGCAGCTTCCCAAGGGCGGCGCACACGTCGTCGGGAATCGGCCCGGATGCCTGGCGGACGTCGACGGCTGTGCCTTCGGGTACAGCGCCGGTGAGCACCTGGACGACCATCGCGGCGACGCCGTAGCGGTCGGCCCGGTCGCTGTACGAGGACGGGTCTCGGAGCACCCCGACGGGGAGGTAGGGCGCGGCGTCTGCTTCGATCGCGGTAGTCCCTGTCCGCTTGTCCTGCATGACGGTGGTGAGCCCGAAGTCGGCGATCATGACCGAGCCGACCTGGTCGAAGTGGATCCGCCACGGGGAGAGGCCGCGATGGACGACGCCATGGCCGTGTGCGTGGTCGATCCCGCGCAGGAGCTGCAGGCCCCACCGGGCGCCGGTCGCGACGTCGACCCGAGAGTCGCCGAGTCGCGCCTTCAGTGACTCGACGACGTTGTCGGTGACGTAGTAGGGCTCGGCCCCGAACTCGGCGTCGATGACGCTCAGGATGTTTGGGTGGACGAGCTTCGCGGTCTTGACGACGGCCTCGCGGATCTGCTCGAGCTCAGCCGGCTCGAGCAGCGTCGTGTCGAGGGTACGGATCAGGACGGGCCGACCGAGTGTCCGATGGCGCGCTCGATAGATTTCGCCGGTGGGGGTGCTCTGAAGCAGCTCCATCCCTTCGTAGCGGTCCGAGATCGACATCGAGGAACTCCGTCGGTGTGGCGCGGTGACGGACACCGCGCGGGGCAGCGAGGCGGCGCGACCATTGCCGTGGCGCGCAGCACCTTGGACTATAGCGTGCGCGGAGCCGCGGGCCAGAACGGAGAGGGGTGTCGGGTCAGCGCGGACAGGCACGCACAGAGCCGCGGCGTTCGGCGCAGCCTACCGACCTGTCGGGCAGCGTCGCCCGAGCGTCACCCGAGCATCGGCGGAGCTCAGGGACCGCGGGGTCATAGACCGGGGGTCACGGCCCGTGGACGTAGTCGATCCGGAACACGGCGTTGCGCGTCGCCGGCGGCGCGGTCGCGCGTGTCCACCAGTTGACTGGGTTGTGCCACACGTTGAGGAAGAGCGGCGACGGGAGTGATGGGATCTCGTCGCCGGGGTTGCCGTTGAGGGTCCAGAGGGCCCGCGGCCCCTCGCCGTCCTCGAGGTCGATCCAGAAGGCCACCGAGGTCTCCTCCCAGTCGAATCCGTAGGTGTAGTACTGCGCGCCGTGGTCGAAGCTGGCGTCGGCGAACGGGAGCGACGGATAGGCGACGAGGTCCCAGTCGGACTCTCCGCCCACCGGCGTGCCCCACACCTCGCCGGTGGCGAGGTCGATGCGCCGTGCGATTCGGTGAAAGCGCTCGACGCCGGTGGAGTCGTCGTACTCGGTCCACACGGTGAGGTAGAGGACCGAGCGCTCGGTGTTGGACAGCTCGATGTCGATCTCGTGGTTGTCGATCAGGCCGTCGCCGTCCCAGTCTCCGCCGTCGTTGGCGTACGTGAACAGGGCAGAAATGACGCCGTCGAGGCGTGCAGCGCGTCCGCTCCGCATGCGGGCCTCGTAGGCGCCGTAGAGGGCGGTCGCGCGGCTGGAGATCTGCGTCGCGTAGCGGGGACCCCACTGCCACGTCGGTCCGTTCGCGGGGTAGACGAGCCGGGCGACCTCGCCGTCGAGACCGAGCTCGTCGTCGCGGCCGGAGAGGGCCTTGCTGCCGGTGAGCGGCAGGCGCTTTAGCCACACGGCGGTGTTGATCGCGTTGGACGCGAAGTCATCGTCGAGCGCAAGCGCCGGGCTTGCGGCAATAGACGTCAGCAAGGCCGACGCGACCAGCGCGCGCTTCATTGAGGCTCCAGTGGCGACGTGGTCCGCCGCTCCAATCCCACATCGGGCGACGTGTGGGGAACCGTAGCAGCACCGCAGCGGCCTGAAAATCCGGTAGTCAGCGCGCCGCAGCGCTCCCACCGCCGCCTACACACCTCAATTCAGGTGGACGGCGCGCAGCCCCTCGACGACCTCTACGCGCAGCGCGGACCGCTGTTCCGAGAGCGCGACGATCTGGCCGGCGGTGGCGGCCGACAGGTCGTCCTGCTCGCTCAGGCGCTCCGTAAGCGTCCGCCGCAGCTCGGCGTTTGCGTCAGAGGTTCCGAGCGCGGCGAGGTTCCGACGGAGCTCGGCGGAGCGGTTCTGGATGTCGGACTGGAGGCGCGTCGCCTCGGCGTATTGGCGGTCGATGTCGGCGAGCTGTTCGAGCTTCGTGACGACCGGGCGCAGGGCGGCGGCGACGTCCGGGCGCGCGTCGGGCCGCGACAAGTAGGCTGAGAACACGCGCTTTGCGTCGGCGCCGAGCGGGTCGAGCGTCGTGGACGTGCGCGTGCGCTGCTCGACCGTCACGGTATGCTCGGCGGTCGCTGCGACGTCGACGGGCACGAGGTAGTAGGCGGCCTCGGTCTGCACATCGTCGAGGTCGAAGTCGTCGCCGTCGACGAGCTCGTATCCGCCGAGTCGGTCGACGCGGAGGTAGAGGCGCTCGTCGTCGTCGAGGGCGCTGTCGATCTCGAAGGCCGTCGCGTTCACGTACTGCGTCTCGGTGTAGACGACCCCGTCGACGATTCGCGTGAGCGTGACCTCGCCAGACGCCGATGTCTGCCGCCGGGCGATGCGGACGCCGGTCTCGAAGGCGTAGGGGATGACGGCCGACTCTCCGGGCGCGATGGCTGGCGTGACGCCCTGGCCGACGAACGACCCTCGCGAGTAGATGGCGATGGGGGCGGGCTGCACTGGGTACGGAGTCGCGTTGTCGAGCATCAGCGCGCGGTAGGGGCTCGACTGGCTCGTGGGGGCGCTGCCGGGCTGGAACACGAGGGCGTCTTCTCCGCCAGCGCGCTCGTTGACGAGCGTCACCATCGTGCTCGACTGGTCGGGGACCGTGACGCGGCCGGGGATGTCGAAGCGGAAGATGCCGGCGTCGCGCTCGGCTCCCGCGGACACGCCGACGGCGTTCCCGTACGTGTCGGCGCTGAACGCTGCGCCGCCGGTCGCGTACTCGCCGTCGTAGAAGCCGGGCGGCATCTCGGCGGCGTCATCCTCGAGTCCGATCCGGCCGTAGTCAGCGCGCGACCGCATCTCGGCCGACGCGGGCGCGGGCGCGGCGGCCGAGGCCGGGCGGCGCTGCTGTGCCGCGATCACCTCGGGGGGGCGGAGGTCGAGTGACGTCGGGGTGCCGTATCCGCTCATGTCGGGGCGGCCGATGTAGATCGGCGAGTGGAGGTCGTACCGGAACGACAGCGGCGTTCCCGCCGCCAGGCTGAGCCGAACGTCGGTCCAGTCGGCGCCGGACGTGTTGTCGATGACGGCCCAGCCCTGGAGCAGCACGGAGCCGTCGTCGATGATCGCGCGGTACGCCGGCTTCCAGATCGGGGACTCGACCACATAGGCGAGGGCGATGTCGTGCTCTCCCGCGCGAGCGAATCGGACGGTCACGTCGGTCGGCTTCCAGTCGCCCTGCGCCAGCGAGTGGTCGAGGGAGCGCCGAAGGCCGGTCGTGAGGGACGATCCGAGGAGCTCGACCTGGTCGATGTCGGCGATGCGGACAGGGACGACATGATCCCCGCGGTCGAGGATCGAGACGTGCGGTCCGTCGTCGAGGTACTCGATCCCGACGACGCGCCCGCGCATGTGCAGCGCACCAGCATCCACGGCGACGTCTGCGCCGCGGAACGCGGCCAAGATGGACACCATGCCGCCAGCGTCGCGGAGCTCGGGGGGAAGGTCGGCGAGCTGGTCGGCAGCCGACGGGTCGATTGGCAGCGACACGCTCGTGGCGCCCTCGACGCCGCGATCGACGACGAACAGCGTCGCGAGGATGTCGTTCACCTGGTCGGCCCGGATCGGCAGCGTCAGCGCCTCGCCCGAGACGGTCCCCGCGCGCTCGAGGTAGGCGACGCCGGACTGATAGAGGACGACGCGCGTGACCGGGAGCGGGGGCGCGACGGACTGGCGGGCGCCGCACGCGCCGAGAGCGGCGGCGACGATGGGGGCGAGGAGCAGGGGCTTGCGTTGCATGGATTGGCTTCTGTTCGGAGGGGCGACGTGTGAACGAAACGCGCCACGGCGGGTTTCGGTCTGGTCGACGAGACCGCGTGTAGCGCGAGAGCGCTTGGCTTGACAGAGGCGGACGCGCGGCCCGAGCATCGCGGCCCACCGCACGAACTCGAATGACCGGCGACTCCACTGCATCGGCCACCGCCGCGGACGCGTCCACCCCGGGCGCAGGTCTCTCGGCCGTGAGGCCTCTGATCGAGCGGATCGGGGGTGGGGACCGGGCGACAGGGGCGAGGCTGGTCGCCATCGCGCTCGCTGCCGCCGTGGTCTGCGCCGTGCTCGGTCCGTGGGCAAACCGCTACGGCAGCTACGGCGTCGACACCGACTTCCTCGCCGAGACGGTCTCGGAGGTCCACCAGTGGCTCGATGGGGTCGTCCCGATTGGACGGTTTCGGGGGCCGCTGCTGAGCCTTCTGCTCGTGCCGTTCGGGGCCCTCGGCGATGGGTGGCTGCTGCCAGCAGGGCGGGCGCTGGCAGCCGTGGCGTCGGGGGCGCTGGTGCTCGCCGTCGCGGCGATTCCGCGCACGCCGCGTGCGAAGCTCGCGGCGGCCGCGCTCGTGGCGACGAACCCGCTGATCGTCTTCTTCGGGGCGTCGGCGGGCACCGAGACCCTGTTCGCTGCGCTGGCATGGGGCGCGCTGGCAGCCGCGACGCCGCGCCGCGGAGACGCGACGGCTTCGAGGCGGCGGCTTACGGCGGCGGGAGCGCTGGCATCGCTGGCCGTGCTGACCCGCTACAACGGCCTGCCCCTGCTCGTCGGCGTGCCACTGGTGGCCGCGGCTGGCGGCGCGACGCTACGCACGGCCGCGGCCCGGGCCACGCACGTCGCGCTGATCGCGGGGCTCGTGCTCGCCCCTTGGGCCGCGTTCACCTGGCAGATGCGAGGTGCCCCGTTGTGGAATCTCAACCACCTGAACATCGCGTACGCGCTGCACGGCGAGGCGCTCGGCGGGTGGGACACGTTCTGGTACGGGCGCGCAGGCGAGCTCGCGTTCCCGACGTTCCGGGCACTCGCGGACGCCGATCCCGAGGCGCTGCGGACGTACGTTCTCGGCGGTCCGCGGCGCATCGTCGAGACGTTGTGGGTCGCCGCCGGGGTCCCGCTCGCGCTGGCGGCCACCGTGGGCGTCGCGCTCAGCGCACGTCGCAGACCGGGCGCGGTCGAGATCGGGCTCGCGGTCGCCGTTGCCGGGCTCACCGCGCCGCTGGCGCTCGTGTTCGCGAACACGCGGTTCTTCTTGCCGCTCGTTCCTGTGCTCGCGCTCCTGGCGTCGCGTGCGGTCGGTGTGGACGGCAGGTCGCGGTTCGGGCGGTGCGCGACCGTCGCGGTC
>JACKCJ010000006.1 GCA_020634075.1 Dehalococcoidia bacterium
CCCTTCGCCGGCGCGACGAGGACGCCGCACGCCCACTCGTAGCCGTCCGGGTCGCGCACGAGGACCTCGCGCCAGCCGTGGCCCTTGTCCGCCGGCGCGGCGATCACGGTCGCGCCGTGCGCGAGGGCGCGCTCGTGGAGCGCGTCCGGGTCGACGCCGAGCACGCGGAACTGCGCCCCGACGCCGCGCGTCGCGCCGCCGGCGAGGTCGCCCTCCACCCACGGGTGGCCCTGGTGCGTGTGGTCGGCGTGCAGCATCACCTCGGCCGGGCCGAAGCGGACCGCGGCGAAGTCGATGTCCTGGTAGTGCACCTCGGCGTCGAAGACGTCACGGTAGAACGCCGCCGACCGCTCGGTGTCGGTCACGAAGAGGTTCACGGACAGGGGAGGCAGCAGCGCGCTGTAGCGGAAGCCCGGCATCCACGGCATCGTCCCCTCGGGACGCTTCTTGATCCCCACGCTGTTCCTCCGCTGCTCCTGCTCGCCGCTACTTCGTCTGACGCGTCACTCGACCCGACGGAGCGCGGCAATCTGCTGTGCGTGCTCACGGTCGTGCGCCGCGATGTGTTCGAGCATCGGTCGCACCATCCGCCGCTCCCCGTCGCTGAGGACGAAGATGCGTCCGAGCTCATCCTCGGGCAGCCGCCGGAGCAGCGCCAGCAGCGGGCGTCGTGTCTGCTCGAGCCATTCGCGGAGGTAGTCGGGCGTCCGGGCGATCGTCGGGCGGTCGCGGTGCACGTATGGCGCGGGGTCGCGATCGCTCACGCCCTGGTCCACCGTGCGCCGGATCCAGTCCTCGACGAGGCCGACGTGCCACAGCACGTCGCCGATGTTCCACGCGCGGTCCGTCGGGTCGATGGTGAAGGGCTGACGGTCGAACGTGTCCTGGTCGATGCCGTCGAACGCCGCGAGCAGCTCCGTGCGCGCAGCCTCGAGGTCCGCCACGATCCGTTCGAGGTCGCCCATCGTCTGCCCCACCGTCCCCGCTCGCGCGCCTGCTCCAGCCGCGGCCCGCGCATACGATACGGCGCATGAACGCTGCGGATGCGCTCCCCCTGGCCGGTCGCGTCGCCCTCGTCACCGGCGGGGCGGGGAAGGGCGTGGGCCGCGCGACGGCGCTCGCGCTCGCGCGCGAGGGCGCCGATGTCGCCCTCAACACGCATCGCTCGCTCGACCGTGCGGAAGCCGTCGCCGAGCAGATTCGGTCGCTCGGCCGCCGCGCGCTGGTCGTGCCGGGTGACGCCTCGGACCCCGCGGTGGTCGACGAGCTGGTCGGGCGCGCCCGCGCCGAGCTCGGCGCGCCCGGCATCGTCGTCGCGTCCGCCGGTGGCCGGTGGGTGCCGCGTCCGATCGAGGAGATCCCGCCGGACGAGTGGCGCGAGGCGATGGCCGAGGAGATCGACGGCGTCTTCCTGCTCGTGCGCGCCACGCTGCCGGCTATGCGCGAGGCGGGCTGGGGGCGCATCGTCACCGTCGGCGGCTACGACGCCGAGCAGTGGACCGTGCCGCCCGAGGTCGGTCCGATCGACTACGCGCTCGGCAAGGCGGCCCGGCACTGGTTGGTGCGCACGCTCGCACGCCACGAGGCGCGCCATGGCGTGACGCTGAACGCGGTCGCCCCCGGCCCGATCACCCGCCTCGCGATGGAGGACGTGTTCGACGCCGTCCTCGGACGCCACGCCCTCGAGGGGTACCGCCGTCCGACGCAGGTCGACGTGGCGGAGGCGATCGTGCGGCTGTGCCTGGACGGCACGGTCACCGGGAGCGTGGTCGCGCTCCCGGGACCCGAGCCGGGCGCGGTCGCGGGCGGGTAGCGGCTAGACGACCACCAGCACGACGGTTCCCGCGGGCACCTGCCCGCCGGGGAACTGCGCGGCGAAGTTCGAGTTCACGAACGACGGCCCGCCGATGCTGTAGCTGACCCAGCGCCCGTTCACCGTGATGAACATGCTGCGCGCGCCGCCGTTGCGAGCGCCCTCGGCCATCGTGGCCAGGGATCCGCCGTTCCACACCGTGAGGCCAACGCCCGAGCCGGGGAAGGCAAGCGTGAACGTGTCCGGCCCGGTGCCGAGCGGTTCGCTCCCGGTCGGCGGGGCCTGCGTTGGGGTGGCCGTTGGCGTCGCGGTCGGGGTCGGAGTCGCGGTCTGCGTGGGGGTCGGGGTCGGCGTGGCCTGCTGGAACTGGGCGATGGTCGTCGTCCCCGGGTCCTCGTACGAGCCGAGGTTCAGCACCCAGAACCACTTCCACTGCGTGTTCGGGGCGTACACGCGCGCGATGCCGGCGACGTTCACGTCGCTCGCCTCGTTGTTCGCCTTGTGGCCGGGGGAGTTCTGCCACTCCTGCACGGCGTCGACGCCGCTGCTGAGGTTCGTGCCGACCACGAGGTTCTCGCGGATGTAGGCATTGGTCGGGTAGGAGAACGCGTAGATGCGCTCCGCCATCGGGCGCCCGAGCGAGTCGGTGTGATCGATCGTGTCGCGGTTGGCGAGGTCCTGCGCCATCCACTCGGCGGCGTCCGTCAGGATGGGCGAGAGCTTCAGCGCCGGGAGGCCCAGGTCGGTGCGGATCTGGTTGATCGCCTCCAGCGCGGCGATCTCCTCGGAGTCCAGTCCGGTGAGGTCGGCGGACGCCGTCGACGGTGCGAGGAACGGCACGAGGAGGGCGACGGCGAACAGGGTGGCGATCAGGGGACGGCGCATGGTTCTGCTTTCAGCTGCTGCGTTCGACTCGATCCGCGTGCGGCCGCCCCGACGCGAACGCTATCCCTCGACCAGCCGCTTGAGGAGCGCCTTGAGTCGCGGGGAAAGCTCAAGTTCTGAACGCAGACGAGCGAGCTCGCGTTCGTTCACGATCAGCGGGCGCTGTTCGATGTGGTCGTTGTCATCGTACGCAGCGAAGCGGATCGCGTACTGCCCCTTCTTCTCACCCAGCTCGTAATGCAACAACTGGATCGACGGCGAGTGCAGCCCTTCGTCGATCGCGGCTTCCTCCATCACCTGCCCGCTCCCCCACGGGAGGCTGAACGCTCGAGGGACGCGGCGTGCGGGCATGGAGGACCTCCTCGGAGAGTCGGGGACGACGGGAGCGCGCAGGATGATACGCCCGGCCGGTAAGGGGCCGGGCGCATGCCGCTCCGTGCAGGGCGCGGGAGGCGCAGGACTAGCGGACGGTGCCGTTCGCCACACGCTCGCAGGCACGGGCGAGGCGGCGGGCCGCCTCGACGAGTTCGTCCTCCTGCACCCAGGAGTAGGCGAGGCGGATGTGGTCGCCGGTGTCCTTGCGGTCGGGGAAGAAGGAGAGCCCGGCGGGGGCGATGAGGCCCTCCTCCATCGCCGCGCGCGAGACCGCGCCGCCGGCGAGGCCCTCCGCGAGGTCGACCCAGAGGAAGAAGCCGCCGTTGGGCTTGTTGAAGGTGAGGTACGGCTCGCAGTACTCGCGGAGCGCGCTGGCCAGCGTGTTCGCCTTGCGCTCGTAGATCTTGCGGACGTGGTTGATGTGGCGGTCGAGGCCACCGTCCTTCGCGAACTCGTAGAGCATCGCGTGCAGGAGCGGCGAGTTGCCCATCTCGAACCGCACGCGCACCACGCGGTCCAGCAGGTCCGGCGTGGTGTGGATCCAGCCGACCCGGAGGCCCGTCGCGACGACCTTCGAGAACGTCCCGACGGTGATCACGCCGTTGCACTCGGACATCGCGGAGAGCGACTGCGGCCGCGCGGGCTCCTGGAACCAGAGGTCGCCGTAGGCGTCGTCGTCCACGATGAAGATCCCGCGCTCCGCCGCGATGCGGAGGAGCTTCTCGCGCCGCTCGGCGGAGAGCGTCACGCCCATCGGGTTGTGGAACGAGGAGATCGTGTAGATGACCTTGACCGTCTTGCCCATCGCCGTGAGGCGGTCGAGCAGCGGCTCGAGCTCGTCGACGACCATGCCGTCGTCGTCCATCGGCACGGTGGCGATCTCCGCCATGTGGCCGCGGAACGTGCGGATGGAGCCGGAGAACGTCGGCGCCTCCGAGATCACGACATCGCCCGGCGAGATCAGGGTCGCCGCGACCTGGTCGATGGCGCCGGCGCTGCCGTTCGTCAGCAGGAAGTAGTCGGCGGTCACGGGGAAGCCGCGGTCGCGGGTGTAGCGCTCGGCGAGGAACTCGCGGAGCGGTTCGAAGCCGTAGGCGCCGCCGTAGCGCAGCGGGGTGTCGTCGATCACGGCCACGGCACGCGCCATCGCCTCGGTCAGCGCCTCGCGCGGCAGCGACTGTGGGTCGGGAATGCCGCCGCCGAGGGTGATCGGCGTGACGACGGACTGCACGTCGGACGGCAGGCCCCAGTCCGTCGGCGTACCGGCGGTCACCACCTTGACGGCGTCGCTAGCCAGCTCGTCCAGGTCGTACTGCGACCAACGGTCGGCGAGTTCCTGAGCAAGGGTGCGTTGCACTGTCACGGGGATGTCTCCACTGGCTGGGGGCTGCTGGCCGGTCCCCGCAACACGCGGGAGGTATTCCGGCTGTAATCGGGCACGATATGTCGAGTAGCGGTCACCTTCAACGGGAGAACTGCTCAGGTGAGCACTCGCACGACTGAGAACGCAGGAGGGGCGAGGAGTGTTACCCGCCGCCCGATCCCGGTCTCCGGTGCGCCCCGAGGGCTACTTCTCCTTGCGACGCTTCGGAGCGGTCCGCGCATGCGCGACGATGCCGTGCTGCCGGCTCGCGGTCTTGTCCCGCTCGGGAGGCAGGCTCCCGCTCCGGCTCACGGCCCAGCCGGTGTGGTGGCCGATGATGTGGGTGGAGAACCCCATCATGTCCTGCATCTGGTTGAGCGAGAGCTTCATCAGTCGCAGGCGGAACTTGTCCTGCTCGGCGACCCGGCGGGCGTACTCGATCACGACGTCCTCGAGGTCGGCGGCGGGCACGACCTGGTAGACGAACCCCATCTCCTGGACTTCCTCGGCGGTCAGGAAGCGGTTCTCGAAGACGATCCCCTTCGTCCGGCGCACGCCGATGTCCCACGGCATCGAGAAGTACTCGATGTCCGACATCAGGAACTCCGCGTCCTCGGCGGCGAAGATCACGTCCATCGAGGAGGCGAGCATCCATCCGGCGAGGATGCAGTTGCCGTGCACGGCCGCGATTGTCGGGATCGGCAGGCTCCGGAAGCGGAGGTAGTGGTCGATGTCGAGGTCCCACGTGCGCTCGTACATCGCCCGGGTCCGGTTCTCCGTCTCACCGCGGTTCGCGACATCGGGACTGCCGAGGTCATGGCCGGCGGAGAACGCCGGTCCCTCGCCGCGCAGGATGGCGACCCTCACCTCGGGGTCGCGCGCCGCCTCCTGGAAGGCGTTGTCGAGCTCCTGCATCGTCTGCAGGCTCAGCGCGTTCCGGTAGCGCGGGCGGTTCAGACTGACGATCGCGATCCGACCATCGTCGATCGTGCGGTAGGTGACGCGTGGCTCGTCCATCGGATGCTCCGAATCATGGCGTCCGGCTTCCGTCGGACGCGGGCCTACTGGGGCGGCTCGTCGCCTGAGACGTTCCGCTCCACGAGTGACTCGTACTCGTCGCTGGTGACGCCGAGGAGATCTCCCAGCACTTCCTGGCTGTGCTGACCGAGCATCGGAGAGGGGCGCGTCACCTGCGCCGGGGTCCGCGAGAACCGCCACGGCACGCCGACCATCTCGTGCGTCCCTGCCTCCGGATGGGTGACCGAGACGACGAACTCGCGCGCGCGCAGCTGGGCGTCCGCGAGCACCTCGTCCGGGAGGCGCACACGTGCGGCGGGGACGCCCGCCTGCTGGAGGAGCTGCTCCGCGAGCGTCGCGTCCTGCCCGCGGGCCCAGTCCGCGATGTGCGCGTCGAGCTCGTCCTCGTGGGCCTTGCGCTCCGCCATCGTCGCGAAGGTGGTGGCGTCGAGGGCCGGGATGGCGAGCACGCCCTTGAGGGCGGTCCACTGTGATTCGTCGTCCGCGGAGAGCGCCAGCCACTGGCCGCCTGCCGCCTCGTAGATGCCATGCGGCGCGACACGGGGGTGCCGGTTCCCCATCCGCGGGCGGACGCGGCCGTTGGCCGTGAACTCGGCGAACGCGTCGCCAACGAAGGTGGCGTTCGCCTCCATCATGCCGAGGTCGATGTACTGCCCCTCGCCGGTCGTCGCGCGATGGCGCAGGGCGGCGACGATCGCCGTGGTCATGTACACCCCGGCGACCGGGTCGGGGTACATGTTGCCGGAGTTGAGCGGATTCCCGTCCTCGTAGCCGAGCAGCGACGACATCCCGGACATCGGTTCGATCGTGCCGCCGATGCCGGGGATGTCCCGGTACGGCCCGGAGGCGCCGTAGGCCGAGAGCGATGCCTGGATGATGCCCGGCCGCAGCGCGTCGAGGTCGGCGTAGGCCAGCCCCCAGTTCCCCATGACGCGCGGGCTGAAGTTGTCGACGATGACGTCCGCCAGCGGGACCAGGCGCCGGAAGTACTCCGCGCCCTGCGGGTCGCCGATGTCGAGCGTGATCCCTCGCTTGTTCAGGTTGACGGCGTTGTAGAGCGGGCCGACGTTCCAGCGCCGCTGTCGTTCGGCGGCGCCCTGGATCGCCTCGGGGATCGCCCCCTGGTACCCGCCGCGCCACGTGTCCGGACGCCGGCGCGCCTCGATCTGGATCACGTCCGCGCCGAGGAAGCCCAGTAGCTCCGTGGCGAAGGTGCCGGACCACGCCTGCGTGAACGTGATCACCCGGACGCCGGCCAGCGGGCCGAAGGCGGTTCTCGATTCGTGGGGCTGAGTTGTCACTGTGCGCCCTCGCCTAGCCAGTCGGCGACTACCTGCTGCGTGTGCTCACCGAGCCGGGGCGGCATGAGGCGCTTCGCCCAGGGGGTGCGAGACAGCTTGTACGGGGCGCCGGGCACGTCGAACGTCGCGTCGGCCTCGGTGAGCGACACCGGGAGGCCGCGGTCGTGGAGGTGGGGGTTGGTCGCGAGGTCCTGCATGTCGAGCACGACCCCGCAGACGCAGCGCAGCAGCCCGAGGTGCTCGAAAAGGCCCCAGCGGTCGCGCTCCGCGACCTTCGCCTCGATCTGCGGCGCGAGCTCCGCCCGGTACTGCCGGCGCGCCCACGTGTCGGTGTAGCGCGGGTCCTCGGCGAGCTCCGGGAGCCCGAGGGCGTTCATGGCGTCGCGCCAGAAGTGCGCGCGACTGAAGGTGATGGAGACATAACCGTCGGCGGCCGCGACGGGGCCGCTGAAGATGTCGCCCACGTGCCGGTCGGGGTTGCGTCCCTCGTATGCGCCCATCAGCAGGCTCGGACCGGCCGTGATCGTCAGGGCCTCGGTCTCACTGACATCGATCTCCTGGCCGCGCCCGGAGTGCTCGCGTTCGAACAGCGCGGCGATCGTGCCGCACGCGGCGAACGTCCCCGCGAGGTAGCCGACCTGGTTGTGGCTTCCCTTGAGGGGCGGTCGCCCCTGCAGGCCGTTCAGTGCCGCCCATCCGCTCCGCGCGTACGCGGTCAGGTCGTTCCCGGCGAGACGGGCGTCCGGTCCGGTCGCGCCGTGGGGGGTGACCGCCACCACGATCGCCTCGGGCCGGACGAGTGGTCGGACCGCCTCGAGCGCGTCCGCGGAGGAGACGATGACGACGTCGGCGCGCTCGATCAGCGCGTGCCGCTCGGGGGCGTCTTCGGGGAGACAGATGGAGCGCTTGTTGAAGTTCGCGTAGGCGTGGAGCAGGGATCGCTCGATGCCGGGTTCGTCGTGCAGGAAGGGTGGTTCGGACCGCAGCGCGTGTCCCTCGGGTGCTTCGAGGAGCGCGACGTCGGCGCCGAGGTCGGCGAGCTGGCGTGCGCAGAACGCGCCGGACAGTCGAGTCGAGAGATCGAGGACGCGGAGTCCGAGGAGAACCGCCGGTTCGGGGGCAGTCATGGGGTCACCGTCACGTTGGGAGGAAGGAGGCGGGGGTTCCGGGCCACCCGCAGGTGACCCGGAACCCCGCTCGTTGGAGGGGCTACTTGAGGGAGACGGCCTGCAGCCCGCGCCAGTCCCAGCCCTTCGGCTGGAACGGGTTCACGACCGACGAACTCCACGCCTGGTGGGTGTTCGGGAAGACCGTGTAGATGCGGTACAGGTAGTTCTTCCAGTCGCGGTCCAGGTTCTGGATGAACTGGACGCGCTCTGCGTGGTCGAGGATGCCCTGCTGCTCCTCGATCCGAGCGTCGAGCTCGGGGTCGTTCACGCCGCCGTAGTTCTTCGTGCCCGTCGAGTGGAAGACCGGGTAGAGGAAGTTGTCCGGGTCGGGGTAACCGCCCATGCCGATGCTCTGCATCTCGAAGTCACCGTCGACCTGCGACTGCAGGTACACGGTGCGCTCCACCGGCAGCAGGTCGAGCTCGATGCCGATGCGGGCGAGCTGCTGCTGCATGATCGGGCCCTCGTCCTCCGAGAAGGACGACGTGTTGGCGTACGTGTTCGCGATCTTCAGCGAGTCGATGCCGGCGGCCGACATCAGCTTCATCGCCTCGTCGAGGTCCTCCTTGTGGATGGAGGCCACTTCCTCCGGCGAGAGCGACCAGTCGCCGAAGCCCGCCGGCATGACCGGACCGGCGATGTTGCCGTCTCCGCCGAGCACGAAGTCCAGGATGTCCTGGCGGTTCAGCGCGTAGTCCATCGCCTGGCGGACGCGGAGGTCACCCAGCGTCGGGTTCGGGCCGTCCGGCCGGATGTTGAACATCTTGTGGGTGCCGCCGAGGTTGGCGAACGTCTGGATCTGGGCGTCCGTGGACGACTCCACCTGCTGCTTCGCCTCGAGCGACGGCAGGGCGTAGTAGTGCAGTTCACCGGCCACGAAGTTCGCGAGGTTGGTCGAGGCGTCGGTGATGAACCGCCACTCGATCGAGTCGAGGTACGGGTAGCCGTCCTCGTGGTACTCGGGGTTGCGGACGAACCGGATGCGGGTGCCCTGCTCCCAGCCCTCGAGCATGAACGGGCCGGTGCCGACCCAGCGGGTGTTCAGGTCGCCGTCCGCCTCGATGACCTCGCGCGGCACCAGGCCCATGCCCTGGCCGGACGCCAGGTCGCTGAGCAGGCCGGCGGCCGGCCGGGAGAGGTTCATCACGACGGTGTAGTCGTCCGGCGTGTCGATCGAAGCGACCGGCGCCAGCTTGTAGCCGTGGACGAACTCTGCCGAGTCAGTCGCGACGCGCTCGTACGAGTACGCCACGTCGGACGCGACGAACTCGCGGCCGTTGACCGGGTCCACGTTCGGCCACTTCACACCCTTCTTGAGGTGGAACGTGACCTTGTCGGACTCGACCTCCCACGACTCGGCGAGGTCCGGGATGATCCCGTAGTCGTTCGCGCCGGTGTACGGGTCGTACCGGACCAGCCGGCTGAAGACCAGCGAGGACGCGTACTGGGTCGGGGTGGAGATCGTCGCCTGGAAGTCGAGCTTCTGCAGGTCGCTGCCGCTGAGGATGATCTCGCCGCCGCGGTTCACGTTCGCGTCAGCGGTCGGAGCTGCGGTCCCGGTGGTGACGACGCCGCTGCCGCCCCCCTCGACCGTGCTCGTCGCGGTCGCTTCGCCGTCGGCCTCTTCGGAGTCCCCACAGCCGATGAGCGCCGCGCCGGCGAGTCCGACGCCGCCGAGTGCCGCACCACGCAGCACACCGCGACGCGAGACACGCCGTCTCGTCCAGTAGTTGCTCATGAGTTCCCTCCTTGTGCAGCGGCCGGCGGCCGCTGGTTCACGATGTGAAGCGTTACCCGCGGAGCCGCGGGTCGAGGATGTCGCGCAGTGCGTCACCAAAGACGTTGATGCCGAAGATGACGAGGCTGATCGCGAGGCCCGGGAAGATGGCCATCCAGGGCGCGTCGGTCATGAAGCGGCGGCTGGGGCCGCTGAGCATCACGCCCCACGACGGCGTCGGCGGCTGCGCGCCGAGGCCGAGGAAGGACAGGGACGCCTCGGCGATGATCGACACGCCGAACCCCACCGAGGCGAGGATCAGCACCGGCGCCATCACGTTCGGGACGATGTGGAAGATGGCGATGCGCCAGCCGGGCGCGCCGAGCGCGTGGGCGGCGCTGACGTAGTCCTCTTGCTTGGCCGAGAGCACCGCGCCGCGGATCACGCGCGAGGTGTTGGGGATCGCACCCACGGCAATCGCGATCATCACGTTGCGGAGGCTCGGGCCCAGCGTCGCGACGAGCGCGAGCGCGAGGATGAGGCCGGGGAAGGCCATCAGGGAGTCGACCACGCGCTGGATCACGTTGTCGACCCAGCCACCGGCGTAGCCCGAGATGAGGCCGACGGTCAGCCCGCCGAGCGTCCCGAGGGCGCCGGCGAGGACGCCGATCATCAGCGAGATGCGCGCCCCGTAGATGATCCGAGACAGCAGGTCGCGGCCGAGGTTGTCGGTCCCCATGGGGTGCGAGAGCGACGGGGACAGCAGCCGGGCGCCACTGATCGACTCGTACGGGTCGTACGGGGCGAGGAGCGGCGCGAGCAGCGCCACCACGACGAGCAGCAGCATGAGTCCGGCGCCGAGCGCTCCGAGGGGCTTCCGGCGCGCGAGCACCATCATGCGTCGCAGGCGGCTGCGGCCCCGGGGCTTCGCCAGTGAAGGCGCGGCGAGGTCGTCGACTCGCTGAAGCGAGCTAGCCATAGCGAATCCTCGGGTTCAACACGACGTACGAGAGGTCCACCGCGAGATTCGCGAGGGTGTAGATCAAGCCGAAGAGCAGGACGTTCGCCTGGATCTGGGGGTAGTCGCGCTGGGCGATCGCGTCGATCGTCAGCCGCCCCATCCCGGGCAGGTTGAAGATGCTCTCCGTGATCACGGTGCCGGTGAGCAGGCCCGCGACCAGCGCGCCAAAGACCGTCACGACCGGGATCAGCGAGTTCTTGAGCGCGTGCCGGAGGACCACCGTGCGGTGCGTGAGGCCCTTCGCCAGCGCCGTCCGGATGTAGTCCTGGCGCATCACCTCGAGCATCGCGGAGCGGGTCATGCGCATCAGCGTGGCCGAGGCGGAGGCCCCGATGACCAGCGCCGGGAGCCAGAACTGCTGGAGGTTGGTGAGCGGGTCTTCCCAGATCGGGCGATAGGTGACCGGCGGCACCCATTTCCAGAGCACCGCCGGGATCACGATGACGAGCGTGCCCAGGTAGAAGTTCGGCACGGACAGCGCGGCGATGCTGATCGATCGACAGACGTAGTCCCAGATCGTGTCCTGCTTCACCGCCGACAGGATGCCGAACGGCAGCGCGACGACCAGCGCCACCATCGACGCGATCGCGGCCAGCTCCACGGTGACGGGGAGCGTGCGCTGGATGCCCTCGGTGACCGGGCGGTTCGTCCAGAACGAGGTGCCGAGGTCGCCGCGGGCGACCCCGGTGATCCAGAGCGTGTACTGCTCCCAGAGCGGCTTATCGAGCCCGAGCTCCGCCCGGAGCTCGTCCTTGCGCACGGCCGTGGGGCTCTCTTCGAGGATCAGGGCCGTCGCGTCGCCCGGGATCACGCGCATCATCAGGAAGACGATGAGCGAGAGACCGATCAGGGTCGGGAAGATGTTCAGCAGGCGCCGGAAGACGTAGACCTGCACACGAACCCCTCTCGGCCCCAGACCGTGGATGTTTCCGTTACGGAAACGTTTCCATCCGGGCCGCCGCGAGGTATAGCACGGGGTCTGTAGACCAGACAAGCGAATACGCCGGGACGTTGCGGTCGCGGCGTAGCATCCGCTCTGGGATCGATCTCACTACAAGCGCGATTGCGGCGCCGATGGGAGTCCATGGATGACGAAGTCCGCCCTCGAGGATCTGCGAGTCCTCGACCTTTCGACACGCCTCTCCGGCGCCTACGCGGCGAAGCTCCTCGGAGACAACGGGGCGGATGTCGTGCTCCTGGAGGGGGCGGGAGGACACCCCGCTCGCTCGGAGGCGCCGTTCCTCGATGACGAACCCGGCGTCGAGCGGTCCCTCGTCCACGCCTACGTGAACGCCAACAAGCGATCCGTCCGGTCGGCTTCGGCGGCCGTGACGGATGAGCTCATCCGTGCCGCGGACATCGTCGTCGTTTCGGACGCCGAGACGGCGAGGCGAGCGAGCGAGGTCGGCGGCGAGCGCATCGTGGTGGCCGCGGTCACGCCGTACGGGCTGGAATCCACCATGGCGGCGGCGCCGGGCAATGACCTGACGACGGCGGCGGTGACCGGCTGGGCCCTCGTGAATGGTGACGAGGGTGGCCCGCCGCTCCGTCCCACGCTCCACCAGTCGGAGTACCTCGCCGGCGTCGTCGCCTACTCGGGCGCGGTCGCGGCGGTGTTCGAGCGCGACCGGCACGGGATCGGCCAGACGGTCGACGTCTGCGAGCTGGAGCCGATGCTCTGGATGGCCGCCCCGTCGATCCTTGCAACGGCGCAGGGCGACGGTCCGGCTCGCGGCCGCGGGCGGCCCGGGGTCTTCAGTGGCCCGGTGCCGACCAGCGACGGCCACTTCTCCGTGACCTTCAGCCGTCCTCACTTCTGGACGGAGGCGATGAAGGCGCTCGGGCTCAACGACCTCGCGGAGGACCCGCGGTACCTGAACCGCCTCGTGCGCCAGCAGGAAGCGGCGACGCTCGAGCCGCGCATCGAGGGCGCGATCGCCGCGCGAGGACGCTGGGAGCTCTTCGACGCCCTGTCGAAGGAGCGCGCCACGGTGGGCATCGTGCTGGACATGGCGGACATCGCCACGAGCGAGCACCTCGCGTCCCGCGGGATCTTCGGCGAGACCAGCATCGACGGCCGGAGCGTCCGGACGCTGTCGTCTCCCTGCGTGATGTCGGAGACGCCCTGGCAACAGCGGCGACCGGCGCCGGTCCTGGGCGCCGACACGGAGGCCGTGCTGGCCGAATGGGGTATCGGGGCGCAGGAGGTGGCGTCATGACGGGGCCACTCGAGGGCGTTCGGGTCATCACCTTCACGCAGGCGTGGGCCGGAACCTCGGCGACCGAGCTGCTCGCATTCCTCGGCGCCGATGTCATCCAGATCGAGTCGCTGACACACCCGGACACGTGGCGCGGGGGCTTCAACGGCCCGATGACGCGCGATCCGGAGGGGAAGCGGCGCTGGAACATGGCGCCGTCCTACAACTCGGTGAACCTCAACAAGCGCGCGATCACGCTCGACATCGTCAGTCCCGAGGGACTCGCGCTGTTCGAGCGCCTCGTGCCGATGGCCGACGTCATCGCCGATAACTTCACGCCCGACGTCATGCGCAAGTGGGGCCTCACGTACGAGCGACTCCAGGAGCTGCGCCCCGGCATCATCGTCGCCTCGCTCTCGGCGTACGGCGCGAGCGGGCCGCTGCGCAATGTCCGCGGCATCGGCGGGACCATGGAGCCGATGTCCGGCCTGACCTCGCTCCTCGGATACGAGGGCGGGCGCCCGATGAACTCCGGCTCGATGATCCCGGACGCCATCGCCGGGGCGTGGTTCGCAGCGGCGATCGTGACGGCGATCCGCCACCGCGAACGCACGGGCGAAGGGCAGTACATCGACCTCGGCATGATGGAGTCGAACGCGATGATGACCGGGGACGCCGTCCTCGAGTACACGGCCAACGGGCGCGTCCGCCCACGGATGGGCAACCATCACCCGCGCCTCGCGCCGCACAACATCTACGCGACGGCCGACGGCTCATGGCTGGCGATCGGCGTCGAGGATGAGCGGCAGTGGGCCGCGCTCTGCGAGGCGATCGGCGACGGGGCGCTCGCGGCCGACGCGCGGTTCGCCTCGATGGCCGACCGCAAGGCGAACGAGGCCGAGCTCGACGAGTGCGTGGCGCAGTGGGCGGCGGGCCGTGACGCGGCCGCCGCCGAGGCGGACCTGATCGCTCGAGGCGTCCCGGCGGCGCGGGTCCGTCAGCGCGGCGAGTTGCTCGATCACCCCGCGCTCGTCAGTCGGGGATTCGGCGTCGAGGTCGACTACCCCGAGGCGGGGCGCCATCGCGTCGCCGGCGTGCCGTGGGTGATGAGCCGCACGCAGCCGGAGGTCTCGCGTCCCTCGCCGATGCTGGGACAGCACAGCCGCGAGGTGTTCGCGGAACTCCTCGGGATGACCGACTCGGAGTACGAGACGCTCGTGGAGACGGGCATCTCGGGGGAGGAACTCCCGCTGCCTTAGCTCATCCGGGCGGTGAGGTCCCCGGACTGCTGGTTCAGGCGGGCCGGCGCCGGTCCGAGCGACGTCGCCGGCAGCCACTCGGCGATGTCCAGTTCCAGTCGGTTCTCCGGCTCCGTGCCCTCCAGCCAGTCGGCGGCGGTCATGGCGGCCTGGTAGCCCACCTGGAACTGGTCGACGTGGATCTCGGCGACCAGTCCGGTCGTCGCGCGGCTGCTCGAGTCGTTGATGTTCACGACCGAGATGTCCTCGGGGACGCGGAAGCCACGGTCACCGAGGCGCGCCAGCGTCGCGGAGAGGTTGCGGTTGAGGACGACCAGCGCCGACGGTCGATCGCGACGGGCCAGCAGCGCGTCCAACGCCTGCATCGCCGCGGCCTCACCGTAGTCCTGGGCCGGTTCGTCCACCCGACGGATGCCGTACTGCGCCGCCGCCTCCGAGAGGCTGGGGAGCGGGCTCTGCGAACCTCGGATCGCGCCCACGAAGGCGATGGAGTCGTGGCCGAGCGCAGCGAGGTCGCGGACCATGTCGAAGATCCGGTTGCGCCAGGGCGCGGCGACCATCGGCACGTGGGAGACGCCGTCCATGCGGGCCGCCATCACCACGACGGGGATGCCGGACGATCGGACCAGGTCCACTTCGTCGCGAGCTGCGTCGGTGAGGTTGGACAGCAGGATGGCGTCGACGCGCCGCTCCATCAGTCGTTGGATGAGCGCCACGTAGCGGTCCATGCTGTCCCGTGCGCTGGCCACGAGGACGCTGTATCCGCGCTCGTCGGCGCCGGTCTCAACGCCCTCGAGCGAGTCGAGCACGGTGGGGTTCCGGAGCTGGTGGTAGACCACTCCGAAGGTCATGGTGCGAGCGCGCCGGAGCGCGCGGGCGCTTTCGTTGGGGCGGTAGTCCAGGCTCTGGACGGCTTCTTTCACCCGCCGGATGGCGTCCTCGCTGGCGTACTCGGTCCCGCTCAGCACCCGCGACGCGGTGGAGACGGAGACGCCCGCTCGCTCCGCCACGTCGCGGAGCGTGACGATGCGCCGACTGCCTCGGTTATTCGCCAAGAGATCTCCTCGCCTCGCGTGAGGTCCAGGTGAGGTGCCATCCATCGGGTAATGGCTGCGCCACTATCGTACGCACGGCCAAGATACGGTTACGTTTCCACACCGTCGCGCCGTGCCTGTCCGGAGATCGAGGTCATCCTGTGCGCCATCCCGTCACCATTCTGCACGCCTCGGACCTGCACCTGCACTGGGCCTACCTCGAGCAGTCGCTCTGGAGCCTGCGGGCGCTCGCGGCGGCGGCCGACCGGGCGGGCGCCGAGGCGATCCTGATGGCGGGTGACATCTTCGACACGACTGAGCAGCCGGATGAGTTCGTGGACCACGTCGCCGCCGTCATTCGCGACGTGGGTGTCCCGGTCGTGATGATTCCGGGCAACCACGACATCCGGTACTCCGCCCGCGAGCGTGACGCCCTGGGTGATCTCGGCCTCGCGATCGGCCCGAGACACCGCCTCATCGCCCACGCGGATGGCGAGTCGGTGGCCCTCGCCGGAGGCGCGATTCACCTGTGGGGACGCGGGATGCCGGAGCACTCGCCCCGGAACGACCCGCTGCACGGGATCACCGCGGCCGGTCGGGACGATGCGTGGTCGGTGGCGATCGCGCACGGCGAACTCACCACGGGCGAGTCGAGCATGCGGTCCTCGCCGATCGTCCTCGAGCGACATCGCGACGCGCTGCGCGAGGTGCACTACGTCGCGCTCGGGCATCACGACAACTCGCACGTCACGCGGTTCGAGGAGACGCTCGTCTGCTACAGCGGATCGGCGTCGCCGGTGCTCGGGACGACCGAGTACGCCGTCGTCCGGTTCGAGGAACCGACGGGAGCCAGCGTCGACGTGCGGCTCCTGACCGAGGTGCTTCCGCTGCCCGCGTAGTCCCGCCGCGGCCCCGCGGGAATCTTGACAAGCCCTCGCGCGGTCGGTATTTCACTGGAAACGTTCCCAGAACATCCGGCATGGACCGCCACCGTGGCCTCTGCCGAGCCCGGAGGTCTTCATGCCCGAGAACGCGACTCCAGACACGGCCGCCGAGCCGCGGGTCAAGTACGAGACCACGTACGACGGCCAGATCGCCTACGTCATCCTGAACCGGCCGCGCTATCGCAACGCCCTGAGCCTTCCGACCATGCGCGAGCTGGACGCGGCGTTCCAGCGCGCCGTGGACGACGAGACCGTGCGCGTGATCATCCTGAAGGGCGAGGGCGCCTCCTTCTCGGCCGGGCATGACCTCGGTTCACCCGACGTCGGCGAGCGCGACCCGGAGGCGATGGGGCGCACGGACGCGATGTACGCGCGCACCTGGCAGCTGGACATGGATCACTACCTGCGCTTCCGCGCCCTGCCGAAGCCGACCATCGCCCAGGTACACGGCCACTGCATCTTCGCGGCGTTCATGCTCGCGTCGTCGATGGACCTCGTGTTCGCGGCGGAGGACGCGCAGTTCCTCGCCACCGACCTCGAGTTCTTCACGATGCCGTGGGACCTCGGGGCGCGGAAGACGAAGGAGATCCTCTACGAGAACCGGTTCCTGACCGGCCGCGAGGCGATGGACCTCGGCTACGTGCAGCGCGTGTTCGCGCCCGATGACCTCGAGAACGGTGTGCTCGAGTACGCGAAGCGCGTGTGCGAGCAGGAGCCGTTCAAGCTGCGGATCATGAAGATGTCCATCAATCAGATGCAGGACATGCAGGGCTTCACGCCGCACATCATTTCGCACCACTCCGCCTGGGTGGTCAGCCGCGCGGCCACGCGCAAGGTCGACACGCAGGAGCAGACGCCGGGCAAGCGCCGCAAGCACTCGATCGTCGAGCGCGCGAAGGGACCTTCGCAGGGCTAGTTCCTGGAGCGCCCTCAGCGCGTCGAGGATGGCGCCGATAGCTGCGATGCGCCCGAGCTGGTCTCGGGCGTATCGCGCGCGCGTCCTCGTGAGCCGAGGTCGCCACTGTCGGTCAACGCGCTCGCTGCCGCCGTCTGTGCGTCAGTCGAAGGCGTCTCGCAGGATTCCCCGTCGAACGATCGTCGCGGCGAGGAGCGCGAGCAGCGTCGCCGCGAGGATGCCGATCTTGGCCTCGTGGGCGGTTGCGTCGGCGAACGCGAGGTTCGTGATGAAGAGCGAGACGGTGAAGCCGATGCCGCCGAGCAGGGCGACCACGACGACGTGACGCCAGCGCAGGCCGTCCGGAGGCTCTGCCAGCCCCGACGCCCGCGCGAGCCAGCTTCCGCCCACGATCCCCAGCGGCTTGCCGAGCGCAAGGGCGAGCGCCACGCCGAGCGCGATGTGCGAGGTCAGCGACGCGACGAGCGTCCCCGGGTCGATTCGGATCCCCGCGTTTGCCAGGGCAAAGAGCGGCAGGATGACGTAGCCGCTCCACGGCTGGAACGCGTTCTCGAGGCGCTCCAGCGGTGCCTCCGTGCGCGACGTCAGCTCCTCCAGCTCACCGAGGGCGCGCTCCGGCTCGGCGTCCTGGTCGGGGTCATCCTCCTGGATGCGATCCATCAGGGCGGGCGCGCGTCGCTGGAACTCCGGCAGTTCGAGCGAGGGGCTGGCCGGCGTCAGCGCCGCGAGGATCACACCGGCGAGCGTGGCGTGGACCCCGCTCTCGTGGACCGCCAGCCACAGGGCCACCGCCGCGGTCGCATAGAGCGTGCGCATGCGGAGGCCGAGGCGCTGCATGCCCACGATGATGCCGACGATCACCACCACCACGCCCAGCGCCGCCCAGTCGATCGACGTGCTGTAGAAGGCAGCGATCACGACGATCGCCCCGATGTCGTCGACGACCGCCAGCGTCAGCAGGAAGGTCACCATCACCGGTGGCGCCCCCGGCGAGATGAAGGCGAGGCCGGCAAGCACGAACGCGACATCCGTGGCGATCGGGACGCCCCAGCCGTGCGCCGGGGCGCCGGTGACGAGGCTGATCGAGAGGTAGATGGCCGCCGGCGCCAGCATCCCGCCCAGCGCTGCCGCCACCGGGAAGGCGGCCGTCCGCCGCGATGCCAGGGTGCCGCCGATCAGTTCGCGCTTCACCTCGAGCGTCACGAGGAAGAAGAAGACGGTCATCAGCCCGTCGTTGATCCAGGCGCGCAGCGACTCGCGCACCTCGAGTCCCCCGAGGTCGAACGTGACCTCGTGCCCCCAGACGGAGCCGTACGCGTCTGACCACGGCGAGTTCGCCCAGGCGAGCGCGATCGCGGCGGCCACCATCAGCAGTCGCCCGCTGGCCCCTTCGCGTTCGATGAACCGGCGCGCGGGATAGGCGAGTCCCGTCGCGGGCAGTCTCCGCCGACCACGGAGCACGCCCTCGATGCGCGGCGGTAGCGCCACTCGTCACCTCCCATGCAGGGGAAGCGTCAGGCTGCTGCCGTCCGGCTGGGACAACAGGCCATCGAGCGGGCTATCGGAGGTCTTTCAGACTCGCGACGCGCGGGGCTACCGCGCGCTGGCTACCGTGTGCTGGAGGCGACCTGTTCCAGGGCACGCCCGAAGCGGCTGATCGCCTCGCGCAGTTCCTCGGGGGGCAGGGCCGAGAACACGAGGCGGATGCGGTCCGCGCCGTTGAGCTCGGCGCTGTCCGGCGTCGCGAAGTAGCCGGTGCCGGGCGTGACGGCGACGCCCTGCTCGGCGGCAGCCGCCTGCACGGTGCGCGCGTCGAGGCCCGGGCGCAGCTTCAGCCAGTGGAAGAAGCCGCCGCGCGGGGTCTTGAACGTCACGTACGGCTCGCAGAACTCGCGGAGCGCATCGGCGCTGGCGTCACGTCGCTCGCGGTAGAGGTCGCGCAGGCCCTCGACGTGCGGCTCGTACTCGCCGGACCGGAGGTACTCGAGCACCATCCGGTGGAGGAGCGGCGAGGCGCCGTTGTCGAAGCGCATGAAGACGAGCTTCTGCACGATCTCCGGCTGCGAGGTGATCCAGGCCACGCGGAGCCCCGTCGCGACCGTCTTCGAGAACGTGCCGACCCGCATCACGCCGCGGCCCCCGGCGATCGCGAACATCGACGGCGGCGGCGGTCCGTCCAGGTCGATGCCGGTGTAGGCGTCGTCCTCGACGATGAGCACGCCGTGCTGCCGGCACAGCGCCACGATCGCCTCGCGGCGCTCCACGGGGAGCGTCGCGCCGCTCGGGTTGTCGTAGTTCGGCTGGATGTAGAGCAGCTTCGCCTGCTGCCCCGTCATGCGGCGCGTGTCCAGCACGCGCGCGAGCGCCGAGGGAATGAGGCCGTCGTCGTCCTGCGGCGACTCGATGATCGTCGCGCCGCGCGCGCGGAAGGTGCGGATGGCGCCGGGATACGTCGGCGCCCCGACGACGACGATGTCGCCCTCGCCGACGAACGTCGCGGCGATGTTGTCGATGCCGTGGGCGCTGCCGGACGTCAGCGTCACCTGCGCCGAGGTGACGTCGAGGCCGCCCTCCTGCGACTCGCGCGCGGCGATCCACGCGCGGAGTGGCTCGTACCCCTGCTGCCCGCCGTAGGTGAGGGCGCCGGCAGCGTCGGCGTCGAGGGCGCGCTGCATCGCCGCGAGGAGGCCGGCTGCGGGGAGCGTCGCGCGGTCGGGAACGCCGGCGTTCAGGTCATACGGCAGTGGCGAGAGCGATGTGTTCGGCGCGAGCCGGCCGACGGCCGGCGCGAGGAGCGCTTCGATGGTGGCAGCCGGAAAGGCGGACTCGCTGTCGTCGCTCATGGTTCCCCCGGTGAAGTCGAGCCGTCAGCGTACGAGCGGCCCGGATCGCGAACAACGGGGATCGCCGGGCGCCGGCCGCCGCTCCTCCGAGATTCCTCGCCGCTTGGTTCGCATACAGGCCGCATGGATGCTTGGAAAGCGTCGCGGGCCTCACTACGATTCGCGCGCGCCGGTCGGAGGACCACGCGAGGCGGACGGGGACCCGCCGAGCGTGGGGTACGGGCGCGACTATCAAGGCTGGCTCGCAGGCAGGAGGGGGACACCATGCCGGGAGTACTTGAGGGCATCCGCGTCCTGGAGTTCACGCAGATCATCGCGGGGCCGTTTGGCGCTCAGCACCTCGCCGACATGGGCGCCGAGGTCATCAAGGTCGAGCCGCCCGAGGGCGAGCCCTGGCGCCTGTTCTCCCAGTTCATGCCGGGCGAGTCGAAGACGTACCAGTCGCTCAACCGCGGCAAGAAGTCGCTGGTGCTGAAGCTGCAGGACCCCGCCGCCCAGGAGATCGTCCACAAGCTGATCCCGAGCATCGACGTGGTGGTCTGCAACTACCGCCCGGACGTGCCCGCGAAGCTGGGGATCGACTACGAGCGGCTCAAGGCGATCAAGCCGAACCTCATCTACGTCGACAACACCGCCTGGGGCCGCAAGGGCCCGTGGGCGCACCGGCCCGGCTACGACATCATCGCCCAGGCCGTCTCCGGCCTGATGGCCTCCGAGGGCAAGCTCACGGACACGGGGGCGCCCGGCACGATCACCTCGACGGCGATCGCGGACTACACCACCGGCGTCACGATCGCCTGGGGCGTGTGCGCCGCGCTCTATCACCGCGAGCGCACCGGCGAGGGCCAGCTCATCGAGACGAACCTCCTCCAGACGGCGCTCGCCGTGCAGGGGACGGCCGCGATGGACCTGCCGCTGGCCGACGAGCTCAAGTACGCCAAGATGGAGCGGGTGAAGGAACTGCGGGCGCAGAAGGCGCCGTGGTCCGAGATCCTCGCCGCGTACCAGATGGGGCAGCTCGCCCGCGTCGGCAACATCTACTACCGCACGTACAGCACGCGCGACGGGGCGGTCGCCATCGGTGCGCTCTCGCCCACGCTCTGGGCGAAGGTGCGCGGGGCGATCCCGACGGACTTCCTCGGCATGGCAGACCCGAACTACAACCCGCAGGACCCCGAGTACCTCGCGTTCTGCCAGCAGGCGGTCGCCGGGGTCGAAGCGCAGATGGCGCAGAAGAGCACCGAGGAATGGCTGCGCATCTTCGAGGAGGCCGGCGTCCCCGTGGGCCCGGTGAACTTCGTCGAGGAGGCCGTGGAGGACCCCCAGGCGCTCGAGAACGACATGATCGTGGAGCTGGACCACCCACTCTCGGGGCCGCAGAAGCAGGTCGCGCCGATGCTGCGGATGTCCGCGACGCCGCTCAAGATCCAGGGGCCGTCGCCGGTCCTCGGGGCGGACTCGGAGGAGATCGTGGCGTCCGCCGGGTACAGCGCCGACGACATCGCGAAGCTCCGCGAGGGCGGCATCATCAACTAGTACGGGCACTGTCCGTGATGTTTCCGGCCTGAGCCGAGGGGCTGACCGCTCCCCGGCAGGCCGTTACTATCGCCGCCTCACCCGCCCTCACGCATACGGGAAGGTTCCCCCTGCATGGCCACCGGACCGCTCGACGGCATCAAGCTCCTCGAGTTCACCCAGATCATCGCGGGCCCCATGGGCTGCCAGATGCTGTCGGACCTCGGCGCCGACGTGATCAAGGTCGAACCCATCGAGGGTGAGCCCTGGCGTCTCAACGCCCAGTTCATCCCGAAGGAGTCCGTGACGTTCCTCGGCCTGAACCGCGGTAAGCGTTCCTTCGCGCTCGACCTCGCGCACCCGAAGTCGCGCGAGGCGATCCACAAGCTCGTGAAGGACATGGACGTGGTGGTGATCAACTACCGCCCCGACGTGTCCGCCCGGCTCGGCATCGACTACGAGACGCTGTCGGCGATCAAGCCTGACCTCGTCTACATGGACAGCACGGCGTTCGGTCGCGAGGGCGATTGGGGCAGCCGCCCCGGCTACGACATCGTGGTGCAGGCCGCCTCCGGCATCACCTCGATGGTCGGCAAGGTCGATGAGAGCGGCACGCCGCTCGTGCCGCCGGCCCACGCCGACACGACGACTGCCTACGCGATCTGCGCGGGTGTGCTCGCCGGGCTCTTCTACAAGGAGCGCACCGGCAAGGGCCAGAAGGTCGAGACCTCGCTGCTCATCAACGCCCTCACGATGGCGATGAGCCAGTTCGACGACATCCCCGCCGGCAACGGCGAGCAGCGCGCGGTCCTGCTCGCGGCGCTGGAGAACGCCCGCGCCAAGGGCACCCCGTACGCCGACTTCCTGAAGGAGCGCGACGCGCTCCTCGGGCGCTCCGCCGGCGGCAACGTCTACTACCGCTGCTTCCTCACCAAGGACGGCGCGCTCGCCATTGGTGCACTCTCGGCGAGCCTGCGCGCCAAGGTGCGCGCGACCCTCGGGTTCGAGCACAACCGCGACGAACCGACGTACAACGCGGCCGACCCGGAGCAGATGCGGGTCGACCAGGAGGTCCGCAACAAGGTCGAGGCGCTGTTCCTCACCAAGACCAACGCGGAGTGGGAGCAGATCCTGACGGACGGCGGCGTGCCCGTCGCGCCGATCCTGTTCACGCAGGAACTCATCGACCACCCGGTCGTGCAGGCCAATGGCTACGTGGTGGAGCTGGAGCACGAGCTCGTCGGCCCGCTGCGGATGCAGGCGCCGCCGTGGAAGATGAGCGTCTCCAACCCGACGCCGCAGGGCCCGCCGCCGGTGCTCGGCAAGCACAACGAGGACATCCTCACGTCGCTCGGCTACACGGCGGAGCAGATCGCGGAGATGCGTTCCGCGGGCGCGATCCTCTAGTCGCGCCCGCTTCGAGGAGAGACCCATGGCTGAGTCGGAATCGCTCGTCGTCGTATCCGTCGCGGACGGTGTCGGGCGGCTCCGGCTCAACCGGGCCGACAAGCGCAACGCGCTGAACGAGGAGATGTCCAACCAGGTCCTCGCCGCGATGCAGGAGCTCGAGCTCAACGACGACGTCGTCTGCATCGTGATCGAGGGCACGGACGGCGCCTTCTGCGCCGGCGCCGACATGGCCGAGGCGAACGCCGCGTACGAGGAAGGCCGTCACCGGTTCAACCCGTCGGCGTACGCCGCCGCCCGCGTCGGCGCCGCGACCAAGCCGACGCTCGCCGCGATCGACGGCCCCGCCTACGGAGCGGGCGCATTGCTCGCGTGCTCCTGCGACATCCGGGTCGCCTCGGACCGCGCGCGCTTCCGGTTCCCGGGCTCGGAGTACGGCCTCGTCGTTGGCGCGCACGCGCTGCCGACGCTGGTCGGTGGCCCGATGGCGAAGGAGCTCATCTTCACGGGACGCGTCGTCGACGCCGAGGAGGCGGAGCGCATCGGCCTCGTGAACCACACGGTCGGCGCCGAGGCGTTCGACGCGAAGGTCGAGGAGCTGGCGGGTGCGATCGCGAAGGCGTCGCCGCTCGCCCTCAAGTGGTCGAAGCAGACGATCAACACCGCCATCACGGGCGGCAACGCGCTCGCGGTGGAGCAGCAGGCGGACCTCCTGCTCCGCGGCGGCCCCGACCACAAGGTGCGCTTCGGCGCCGCCACCCGGCGCGTCACCGGCCGCTAGCGCCGCCTCGCCCCGATCCGCCCGAGGAGGCTCCGCGTGTCCGACGCCAACCCGACCGCCGAGGAACGCGAAGAGTGGGCCCGCGTGCGCGGCTACATCGTCGCGCAGGCAGAGCGGTACACGCCGACGCAGTACTGGCCGCGCCTCCTCGAGCAGCGCGCGAAGCTTCTCCTGCTGTTCCAGGAGGCGACGCCCGAGCAAGCCGCGTGGCGCCCGCCCTCGGGCGAGGGCGAGGAGGCCTGGAGCATCGTTGAGATCGCCCAGCACGTCCTCCAGTGGACCGAGAACATCATCGAGGTGAACCACGCCTTCCTCGAAGGACGCGAAGCGCACAAGCTCCCGTCGGGCTACCTCGACCCCGACCCAGCCGCCGAGATCGGCGCCGTGTACGAGCAGCTCGTCGAGGCGTCGCACGAGCTGGCCGAGACGCTGCTCTACGTCTCGAACCGCGCCAACCCCGCCAACACCGTGGAGCACTCGCGCTTCGGCGAGTTGAACGCGCGCCAGTGGTTTGTCCTCGGACGCATCCACGACATGGACCACATCCGTCAGATCGAGGGCCTCAAGCAGATGGAGGGCTTCCCCGCCTAGCCCGACGAGGCACGGCGGCCGCCCGGGATCGAGGGTTCACATGACCGCCGCCGAAGATGTCGTCCGCCGCATGACGGAGCGAGGGCTGCGCCTTGCCGTCGCCGAGTCCACGACGGGCGGCCTGACGGGCCACCTCGTCGTCGCGGTCCCCGGGGCCTCCAGGGTGTTCGTCGGTGGCGTCGCTGCCTATGGACGGAAGCCGAAGATCGACTGGCTCCGCGTCCCGGAGCAGACCGTCGCCGCCTACGGTTCCGTGCACGAAGAGACCGTGCTCGCGATGGCGCGCGGCGCGCGAGACGCGCTCGAGGTTGACGTGGCGATCGCGGAGAGCGGCATCGCGTCGCCGACGAACAACCCGGACCGCCCGGGTGGCCTCTACTGCCTGGCGATCGTCGGTCCCGCCGGTTACGAGCACGCCGAGCGCCAGATCTTCGAGGGCGACCGCGAGGCGACGATGCGCGCCTGCGCCGACCGCCTGCTCACGATGATCCTCGAGTACCTCGACGGGACGGCCTGACCACTCGGCACGGCCCCGGCTCCTGCTAGGCTGACGGGCACGTTCCGACCGACCGCGACACCGGGAGTAGTACAGCCATGAGCGAACTCGAGCTGATCGCGTCCGGCGAGGCCTGTCACGGCCTCGGCTGGGCCGAGTTGGTCGCCGCCGCGGACCGCACGGCGTTCGCGCTGCCCGGCGACCGGCCGGTGTGGGGCCGCAACCGGCCACTCAAGATGGAGCACCTCAAGCTCGAGTTCTCGTTCGACCTCAAGAAGCGACAGGTGAAGGGGCTCGCGACGCTGACGTTCGCGCCTCGCGCCGTGGCGGTGCGCGAGGCCGTCTTCGACGCCGTCGACCTCGACGTGACCGCCGTGATGGACGAGGCCGGCAAGCCGCTGAAGTTCACCTCGGGCGATCGCACGCTCCAGGTCGACCTCGGGCGCCAGCGGAAGCCGGGCCAGTCGACGACGGTGAGCGTCGCCTACACGGCAACCCCGCGTCGCGGCCTCTACTTCAACGCGCCCGACGAGGGCTACCCGGACCGCCCGGTCCAGGTCTGGACGCAGGGCCAGGCGGAGGACTCCGCCTACTACTTCCCCTGCTTCGACTTCCCCGGCGAGAAGTGCACCAGCGAGATGATCGTCACGGTGCCGTCGACGTGGACCGCCGTCTCGAACGGCTACCTCGACTCCGTCGCCGAGGACAAGCGGCGCAAGGTGAAGGTCTTCCACTGGAAGCAGGACCTGCCGCACCCGGCCTACCTGATCACGCTCTGCGCCGGGGAGTTCGACGAGGTGACCGCGGACGCCTCGGGCGTGCCGGTCGAGTACTACGGCCAGCCCGGCTCCGCGGGTGACCTCGAGCGGGCGTTCGGCCGCACGCCGCTGATGGTGGACTTCTTCGCCGACAAGATCGGCGTGCCGTACCCGTGGGCGAAGTACGCCACCGTCGCCATCCACGACTTCATCTTCGGCGGCATGGAGAACACCTCCGCCACGACGATGACCGACACCCTGCTCCACGACGAGCGAGCGCACCCGGACTTCGTGGAGCAGGCGGACTCGATCACCGCGCACGAGCTGGCGCACCAGTGGTTCGGTGACCTCCTCACGTGCCGCGAGTGGTCACACGGCTGGCTGAACGAGTCCTTCGCGACGTACTTCGACTGCCTGTTCGTCGAGCACCACCGCGGGCACGATGCGTTCCGCTACGCGGTCACGCAGAACGGCGGCATCTACCTCGAGGAGGACTCCGGCGACTACCGCCGCCCGCTCGTCGAGAACGTCTACGCCGAGCCGATCGACATCTTCGACCGCCACCTCTACGAGAAGGGCTCGGTCATCCTCGACATGCTGAGGAACCGCCTGGGCGACGAGCTGTGGTGGAAGGCGATCAACCACTACGTCACCAAGCACCGCGAGTCCGAGGTGCTGACATCCGACCTCCAGCGCGCGATCGAGGAGGCGACCGGCCACAACCTCGACGGCTTCTTCGCGCAGTGGGTGTGGAAGGGCGGCCACCCCGAGTTCAAGGCGTCGACGTCCTGGGACGCCGACAAGAAGCAGGCGACCGTCACCCTCGAGCAGACCCAGAAGCCCGACGACACGCTCACCTCGGTCTACGAGGTGCCGATGGAGATCGGGTTCTGGGTGAACGGCAAGCTCGACCGCCGCACCGTCGAGGTGCGCGACGCCCACGAGACCTACGTGTTCACCCTGCCGGCCGAGCCGGAGTTCGTCTCGATCGACCCGGCGAACCGTGTGCTCAAGACGCTGGACTACAAGCCCGGCGAGAAGGCGCTGAAGGCGAACCTCGCGAACAACCCGGAGGCGGTCGGCCGCATCGCCGCCGCGAAGGCGCTCGCGAAGGTCGGCTCCCCCGGTGCGATCGAGGCGCTGCGCAAGGCGCTCCTCGACACGCGCGAGGTCGACTTCGTCCGCGCCGAGGTGGCGACGGCGCTCGGCGGCGTGAAGTCGGATGCCGCGCGCGACGCGCTCATCCAGGGCACGAAGCAGCGCGACCGTCGCGTCCGCCGCGCGTCCGCTTCGGCGCTCGGCAACTTCCGCGACGCCCAGGCCGCCGAGGCGCTCACGGCGCTCCTCACGGGCGCGAAGGGTGGCGACGGCGACACCTCGTACTACGTGCAGGCGGCCGCGGCGTCCGCCCTCGGGAAGACGCTGCAACCGGGCGCCATCGAGACGCTGACCGGCCTGCTCGACCGGCCGTCGCATAACGACGCAATCGCCGCTGCCGCGCTCTCCGGCCTCGGCGCCACGCGTGACGCGGCGGCGCTACCCGCGCTCCTCGACGCGACGCGCTGGGGCGTCCACCAGAACGCGCGCCGGAACGCCGTCGTGGCGCTCGGGACGCTGTACCGCTGGCTCGAGGCGCCGGACCGCACGCGCGTCCGCGAGCGGGTCGAGGAGCTCCTCGACGACCCGTGGCTGCGCGTGCAGCTCTCGGCGGTCGCGGCGCTGCAGACGATCGCGGAGCCCGCGTCCATCGGCGCGCTGAACGCCGCCGCCGGGCGTGCGCTCGACGGGCGCCTCAAGCGCCTGAGTCGCGTCGCGGTGCGCCGCATCGGCGAGGCCCAGAAGAAGCCCGAGGAGCTGAACGCCCTGAAGAAGCAGGTCGAGGAGCTCCAGCAGGCGAACCAGAAGCTCGAGGACCGTCTCGTCGCCCTCGAGGAGTCCGCGAAGCGCCGACGCTCCTAGCGACGCTCCGGAGCACGCGCCCAGGCGCAGGAAGGCGGGAGTCATGCCGACCGCACCCATCAACGGGATCGAGCTGTTCTACGAGGACAGTGACGCGGAGAACACCGACGGCAAGCCGGTCGTGTTCTTCATGCACGGCGCCGGTGGCAACCACATGTCGTGGTGGCAGCAGGTGCCGACCTTCCGCCAGGCCTACCGCTGCATCGCGATCGACCACCGCGGCTTTGGCCGCTCGCTCGACACGACGGGCGAGGGCACCGCGAAGTTCATCGATGACCTCGAGGCGCTCGTGGACCACCTCGGCGTGGGCGAGCTGTCGATCGTGGCGCAGTCCATGGGCGGCCGCGCGTCGCTCGGCTACGCCGTGCGCCACCCGGAGCGCGTGAAGGCGCTCGTCATGGCGGACACGTGGGGCTTCTTCGACTGGCCCGAGCAGCAGGAGCGCGCCCGCTCGATGCAGCCGGCGGTGACGACGCCACTCGTCCACCGCGCGCTCGCCGAGCAGTACCAGCAGGACAACCCGGCGATGACCTTCCTCTACCGGCAGATCCAGGGCCTGAACCCGCCGCGCGAGGGCTCCCCGGTGACCGCGCCGGGCGCGCCGACGCTCGAGCAGGTGCGTGCCTGCTCGGTGCCGACGCTCTGCCTCGTGGGCGCCGACGACGGCGTGACGCCGCCGCCGTTGATCAAGGCGCTGGCCGATGAGCTTCCCAGCGCGGAGTATGTTGAGGTTCCGGGCGCGGGCCACTCGGTCTACTTCGAGCAGCCGCAGCGCTTCAACGAACTCGTGGGTGACTTCCTCGCGAAGCACCGATAGCGAGGACGACCCCGGCCCCTGGGGCCGACCGACTAGAGCAGCCGATCGGGCATCCAGGGCCCACAGGAGGGTGAACACGCGTGAGTGACCAGAACGGGGAGCGACCCGCCGAGAAGAACGGCAACGGGCGCTCACTCAACGTCTTCTTCGACGTCGACAACACGCTGATCATGTGGAACGGCAAGCTCCGCAACCACACGGAGCACGTCTTCCAGCAGCTGAAGGACGCGGGACACACGATCTACGTGTGGTCGGGCGTCGGGATCCGGCGCTGGGACATGAAGCGCCACAACCTTGACCAGTACGTCACCGACTACTTCATCAAGCCGCTCGAGAAGCACCACGAGAAGCTCGACGCCCTCGGCGTGCCGATGATCCCGGACTACGTCATCGACGACCACAAGACCGTCGTGGACGCGTTCGGTGGCTACCACATCCCGGACATGGCGAAGCCGGACGACGAGGAGCTCCTGAAGGTCCTCGCGGACATCATGGAGATGGCCGCCGCCCCCACCCTCGGCGACACCGAGGAGCCCGGCGAGGAAGTCGCGATCAGCTAGCGCCCGGTTCCGCGAGGGCCGTCTAGTGGCCCGAGGTGAGTCCTCGGGCGAATCGGACGTAGAAGCCGTCCGGCACGCGCAGCATGTAGTCCCGTAGCCCGTATGCCTGATCGGTCGGCGCGAAGACGATCTCCGCGCCCGCTGTCTTTGCACGCTCGAAGTGCGCATCGACGTCATCCACGGTCACGCGCAGATGCAGGCCGAGGCCGCGCTCCGGGTCGCCCGGCCTGAGCTCTGGCGTGTCCTCGTGACTCGGGGCGAGCATCACCATCGCATCCCCCGCGGCGGACCGGTGGAAGAGCACGGCGAAGTCGGGGTCGTGACGGGATACCTCGAAGCCCAGGACGTCGCGCCAGTAGGCCACGGAAGCGTCGAGGTCACGGACGTGGAGCTCGGCGGTCAGCGGGACGAGTTCGTCGTCGTCGATCGCCATGCCGGCGTCCTCGTCAGCCTCGCGAGCGGCGGGCGCGTTGCTGCGCCACGAAGCCCCGCAGCAGCCCTTCGATGCGGCCGCGCTCGAGCATGGCCGCGGCGCCGGTGCTCTCCGCCGCCACGTCCGACGCCTCCGAGAAGCCGGCGAGGGCGGTGTAGGCGCGGTCGTCCTCGAGGCGGAGCAGCGGCTCGACGATCGACCACATCGAGACGCCCTCGTGCCGGGCGGGGTCGACCGAGGCGTACACGACCCAGTCGAGGGCGCGCTCGCGGATGTCGTAGTGGCTGAAGAGCCGGTAGTCGACGTCCCAGCGCTCCGGGTCCTGGTACAGCGCGGGCGACCAGTCGATCGGGATCGGGCGGTCGGACTTCCGGAGCGGGTCGAGGGCGATCAGCCAGAGGCTCGTCGCGAGCGCGAGTGGCGACGCGGCGTAGCCACCTCGGACGCACCACGTCTGCGCGAACGTCGCCCCGACCGCCTGCTGGACGCGGCGGTCCACGTGCAGCCCGGCGCCGAGCAGCGTGCGAGTGATGAGCATGTGCCCGATCAGGCGGCCGTCGGCGTCATCGAGCGGCCGCTCCCCGGTCGGCAGGGCGAAGTCGGAGGCATCCTCGGACGGCAGGAACGCGGCGAACGTGTGCAGTTCGCCGCCCTCGAAGCCCGGCGCGCCCGGCTGCCCGAGGGTCGCGAGCAGCGTGTCGAGCGCCGACGGATCGTCGACGGTGCCGTGGTCGCGGATCTGCGGCCAGAGACGTTGGGCGAGGGCGAGTACGTCAGTCATGGGTGCCGCAGACGTTCGCGTGTGAGGCGCGAGGTGTCAACGGCAGCGACGGAGGAGCTACGGAAGACCGGCGCCTCCGCTGCCGCCTCCCGGCGGCGGCCCCATCTTCGCCTCGGAGTTCGCGTCGCTCATTCGGCCGCTGAGGTTGGAACTCACCTCGTCCTCGTGGGACGGGCGGAGGCTGCCGTGGTTCAGCAGGTTGAACAGGGCTTTGAGGAAGTTCGCCATGCTGACCTCCGTCCTTCGCTGGCACGGACTAGTCTAGCATGGGCGTTATCGCGACATAATGCGCGAGCTATTCCTCGGCGAGCTTCTTCACGCCGTCCACGATGCCGAGGATCGCGTTCACCTCGACACGGTCGCCCGGCTGCGGGTCCTGGTACGCCATGTCGTGCGACAGGCGCGCCTCGCGCGGCTGCTCGCTGCCGTCGGGCGTGAAGATGAGCCGGTAGTAGAGCGTGCCGTGCAGTTCGTAGGGCTGCACCCCGAGGATCGTTGCCTTCATCGGGCTCCTTCTCTCGCGGGGTGCAGTCTACGTCTCGTGCGGCTTCGGTTAGTCGCGGGAGGCGGCCCGGCGGTTGGCCCGACGGCGCCACGGGCCGGGCGAGCGCTGACCGTCGCCGGGGCGGTTCGGGCCGCCGTTGCGCGCGCCAGCGGCGGCGCCACGCGGACGCCGCCCGGGACGTCGCTCGCCGTTGCCGCGCATCGCGAGGTCGCGCGGGAGGCCGCGGGGCGGCTCCCATGCGCCGAGGTCGCCCAGGCGCGGGTCGTCGGGGCTCATCGGGACGATCTCGAAGTCGGTGCCGGCACCGCGCTGGATCGCGACCACGTCGCGCTCCTGCTCGGGCAGGACCAGCGTGACGACGAGGCCCTCCGCGCCCGCGCGGGCCGTGCGGCCGGAGCGGTGGAGGTACACCTTCGCGTCCTCGGGCGGGTCGTAGTGCAGCACGAGATCGACGTGGTCGATGTGCAGGCCGCGCGCCGCGACGTTCGTCGCGACGAGGATCGGGCACTTGCCGCGCGCGAACGCGTCCAGGGCCTTCTCGCGCTGGGCCTGCGACTTGCGGCCGTGGATCTGCTGGGCCGTGAGGCCCTGCTTCGCCAGCACGCGCACGAGGCGGTCCGCGCCGTGGGTGGTGCGGACGAACACGATCGATCGCGCCGCGCCGGCGAGGACGCGAGCGGTGATATCGGTCTTCGTCTCGGAGGTCACGCCGATGAAGCGCTGCTCCAGCGTCTCCACCGTCGTCGTCTCGGAGATCACCTCGTGGTGCACCGGGTTGTCCTGGTAGCGGTCCACGAGCTTGCCGATGTCGCCATCGAGCGTGGCCGAGAAGAGGAGCGTCTGCGCGTCCCGGTCGACGAGCTTGAGGATGCGCTCGACCTGCGGCAGGAAGCCCATGTCGGCCATCTGGTCGGCCTCGTCGAGGACGACCATCGAGACGTCGTCCAGCGAGATGTCGCCGCGCTCGAGGAGGTCGTTGAGGCGACCCGGAGTCGCGATCACGAGGTCGACGCCCTGGCGGAGTCCCTGGATCTGGCGGTTGATCGACACGCCCCCGTAGACGGCCATCAGCCAGAGGCGGCGCGTCTCACACAGCGGCGTGAGCGCCTCCGCGACCTGGTTCGCCAGCTCGCGCGTCGGCACGAGCACGAGCGAGCGCGGGCGTCGCGGCTTCGCCGTCGTCGTGTGGTGGACCAGCGGGATGCCGAACGCGAGGGTCTTCCCGGAGCCGGTCTTGGCCTTGCCGCACACGTCGCGGCCGGCGAGGGCGTCCGGGATGGTCAGCGTCTGCACCGGGAACGGCGAGCTGATGCCGGACTGCTCCAGCACCTTGAGCAGGTCGGCCGGAACGCCGAGGTCGGCGAAGGAGGCGTCGGCGTCGGCCGTGGAGGACGGGGCCTCGGCGGCCTCGGTCCGCGCGACGGGAGCGGGCGCGGCCGCCTTCGGCCGTCGCTCGGTCGCGCTGCGCCCCGCGGGGCGGCGGTCGTTCGAGCGCGGCGCACCCTCGGCACGCGGTGCGTCGTCGGTGGGGGTGTTCTCTTCGGTCATGACATCGGTCTTGGGAAACGAGCGATTAGCCGGCGATGAACGCCGGCGCGAGAAGAAGGACAAGCGGTCTCCGAGTCGATCGGGCTATCGACGCCTTCATGGCTGCGACCGGGGCGCGGCAACGGTGGCGCGCTGGAGGGGGTCGCCGGACGCCCGATAGCCGGTGGGCGTACGTCACTCAGCCGTCTCTGTGTCGTCTGAGCTGTTCTGACCGTATCACGGGCGCTCCTACGCACCATCGGGAGCGCGCTGCGAGTCGCAGCCGCAGGGCGGCGCCCGGTTGCCGCCTGCGACCCGCGCGAGGACGATCGCACGATGAAGCGCGTACTCCTTGCTCTCGTCCTCCTCGTGCTGCCGGTGTTGCTCCTCGCGTGCAGCGACGATGAGCCGGCGGCGACCGACGCCACGACTGCGACCGCGACCGTCGAGGGCGGCACGTCGGGCGCTGAGGGCACCGCGCCAGCGACGCCATCCGGCGAGGCGACGCAGGCGGGAACGCCGGCCACGGCCGACCCCGGCTCCCCGGTCGCGCCGTCCTCGGAGACGCCGATTCCGCCGGCGACCGAGACCGTCACCTCCACCTACACGATCCCGACGAGCCAGCTCCCCCTCGTGCGCTTCGAGGGCGCCGGGGTGGAGCTGCCGGTCGAAGTGCCGCCGCGGAGCGAGTACGCGATCGGCCTCTCCGGCCGGCCCTCCCTCGAAGGCCGTGGGATGGTCTTCTACCGCGAGGACTTCGGGCAGACCGGCTTCTGGATGCTGAACACGCACATCGACCTCGACATCGCGTTCGTGAACCGCGACCGGGAGATCGTGTGGGTCACGACGATGTTCGCGGACACGCAGGACATCCATCGCCCGGATCAGCCCTACGTCGTCGCCATCGAGGCCCCCGCCGGGTGGTACGCCGCGCACGGCATCGAGGCGGGCGACACCGTCGAGTACCTCTTCGACCTCAACGCGGTCGTCACCGACTAACTCGCACCACCACCGCCGTCGCGACGATCGCGACGACGACCCACGTCGCGATCACGATCGCGAGGCCGGCGCCGCTGCTCGGCGCGCGCGTGTCCGCCGCCGTGGCTCGATGCTCCGCCATCAGCTCGGGCGGCACGAGCCGCACGACGAGGGCCAGGCCGAGCGGCACGATCACGAGGTCGTCCAGCAGGCCGAGCACGGGGATGAAGTCCGGGATGAGGTCGACCGGGCTCAGCGCGTATGCGAGGACTGCGGCCGCGACGATCTTCGCGAGCCACGGCACACGCGGGTCGCGGCTCGCGAGATAGAGCGCGTACGTATCGCGCCGGATCGCCCTCGCACGCCTGCGCCAGCCGTCGAGCATTCCGCCGATTCTCCCCGGTGCCTCGGGACGCTGAGGTCAGCCTTGCCCCGTCCCTATACTGACGCCGCAGCCCGTGGAGCGCTGCTGGACGGTGCCGCCGGGACGAGGAGAAGACCAATGCCTGACATGACCATCAACCACGCCGGGAAGAGCATCTCCGGGTACCTCGCGGAGCCGGCGAATCCCCGCGGCGGGATGATCGTGATCCAGGAGTGGTGGGGCCTCAACGACGACATTCGCGGCATCGCCGACCGCTACGCGGCCGAGGGGTACCTCGCCTTCGCGCCCGACCTCTACCACGGCACGCTCGCCACTGAGCCGGACGAGGCGCGCAAGCTCGCGATGAGCCTCGAGCGGCAGATTGCCGCCGAGGAGATCGACACCGTCATCGACTGGATGAAGCAGGACCGCGGCATCGGCAAGGTCGGCTGCGTCGGCTTCTGCATGGGCGGCGGACTCACGCTCGCGACCGCCATGCGCCCCACCTCGAACGTCGACGCCGTCCACGTCTACTACGGCGGCGGCATGCCGGAGGGCGACGCCCTCAAGGGCATCAAGGTGCCGACGATGGGCTCCTACGGCGGCGAGGACCAGGGCATCCCGAAGGAGAAGGTGGACGCGCTGCGCGACGCCCTCACGGCCGCCGGGACGCCGAACGACATCAAGCTCTACGACGGCGCGAAGCACTCGTTCTTCAACTCCGGGCCCGCGCACCACGAGGCGGCTTCCGCCGACTCGTGGGAGCGCTCGAAGGAGTGGTTCGGGAAGTACGTCGCGTCCTAGGACCGCGTGAAGACTGGAACGTCGAGGACTGCCTGTGTCTGACATGAGACTCGTCGCGAAGGCGCTGGACGACTTCGGCGACGACTGGCACTGGGTCATCCTGCATGACATCGAGCCGCGCGGTGACCGCAAGTTCTACGCGTCCCGCGTGGACACGATCTGCGGGATCGTCCTCGACGAGGGGGGCGCCGTCGTGACGCTGCACGACACCGGCGCTCCCGATGAGCCCAACTGTCCTCGCTGCCAGGGCTCCGGCCTGAGTCCGGCGCTGCGCGCGGACCTGGAGGCTATCCTCGAGGCGGCGGAGGCGGCGCCGGTCTAGGCCGGAGGCGACCCCATGACGTCAGACATCCGCGAGGTCGCCCGCGAGCCGTGGGCGGCGGCGGGCTTCGATCCCGATCGCCTCGACGCCCTCGACGTGACGGGCGAGGGCAATCTGCCCTCCGCCTACCGCGTCATCGACCTCGCGACCGCCTCCATCGGGGCCGCCTCGCTCGCGGCGTCCGTGCTGTGGGAGGACCGAGGCGGCCCGCCCGCCCACGCCGACGTCGACCGGGGGCACGCGGCCGCGGCGTTCCTCAGCGAGCGCTACTACTCCGAGGCCGGCGAGCCGCCGGCCGCGCAGTGGGCGCCGCTCTCCGGTGACTACGCCACCGCCGACGGGCGCTTCGTCCGCATCCACGCGAACTTCGACCACCATCGCGATGCCGCCCTCGCGGCGCTCGGGATGCCGCCTGGCCCGGATACGCCGCGCGAGGCGGTCGAGACCGCCGTCGCGGGCTTCGATGCCGAGCAGCTCGTCGAGGAGATCATCGCGCAGGGCGGCGCGGCCTCCTCGTGGCGTACGCCCGAGGAGTGGCACGCCCACCCGCAGGGCGAGGCCGTCGGTCAGACGCCCTTGATCACCGTGTCGCCACTCGGCGATGCGCCCCTGGCTGCGCTCCCGCGGTCAGAGGCGCCGCTCGAGGGCGTCCGCGTGCTCGACCTGTCGCGCGTGCTCGCGGGGCCGGTGTGCGGTCGCTTCCTCGCGGCGTACGGCGCCGACGTGCTCCGCGTCTCCGGCTCGCACCTCCCGACGTTCGAGGCGCTGGACCGGGACACGGGGATGGGGAAGCGTTCCTGCTTCATCGACCTGCGCAGCGAGGACGGCCAGGAGACGCTGCGTGACCTCGTCCGCGACGCGGACGTGTTCGTGCAGGCCTACCGACCGGGCAGCCTCGGCGCACGCGGGTTCTCCGCGAAGGAGCTCGCCGCGATCCGCCCCGGCATCGTCGTCGTCGAGCTGTCGGCGTACGGCCACCTCGGACCGTGGTCGGGCCGTCGCGGCTTTGACTCCCTCGTCCAGATGGCGAGCGGCATCGTCGCGACCGAGACCGCCGAGGACGGCCACGCCCGTACGCGCTCACTGCCCGCCCAGGCCCTCGACCATGGCACGGGTTACCTCGCGGCGCTCGGCGCGATCGCCGGTCTGCACCGGCGCCAGCAGGAGGGCGGCTCGTGGCACGTGCAGGTGGCGCTGGCGCGCACCGGGAAGTGGCTCGAGGACCTGGGGCACGTCGAACGCGGCCAGCAGGCCGTGGCGCCGGATGCCGCTCCCTACCTCCAGCAGACCGGCGACATCACGCACGTCGCGCCGCCCGGTCGCGTGGAGGGGTACACCCCCCGCTGGTCGCGTCCCGCGCCCGTCATGGGCGAGCACGCGCCGACGTGGGACGACTAGCCGAGATCGAGCGCTAGGCGTCCGCCGGCGTGCAGACGAGGTGCACGATCGAGGCCGGGCTCGAGATCCAGAAGCCGGCAAACCCCTCGCGGAGCGGCTCGATCTCGTCACAGCGCTCCACGCCCGCGGCCTGGAAGCGTTCTGCCGCGGCATCGACGTCGTCCGTGACGACCTCGAGCCACAGCTCCGCCTGGCTCACGGAGGCGACGCGGTCGATCCAGAGCCGGTTCGCCCCGAACTCGAAGGCGACGGCCGGGGCGAACTCCTCCAGCATGTGGAAGCCGAGGACGTCCCGGTAGAAGGCGACCGTTGCGTCGTACTGGTGGGGCGGAACCTTCATCGCGATGTTGCGACCCGCGGCGAACGACGGCTCACCCATGGCAGCCCTCCGACCCTGGCCCGTGTACCGGGGCTAGTACCAGTCCTGCTCGATGACCTGTGAGGCGTGCTGTCCCAGCGTGATGAGCACGTGCTCGTCGTCGTCGTCGAACGAGCGGCCATCCTGCCGGTCCGTGACGTAGAGCGCACCGCGCACCACGCCGTTCGCCCAGAGGGCGACCCCGACGAGCGCCTGCATCTCCGGGTGGTGCGAGGGGAAGCCAAACGCCTTCCGGTGCTGCGAGACGTCGTCGAAGCGCACCGGCTTGCCGTCGTAGCGCAGCGACCCCAGCGGGCCGTGGCCCTGTGGTGGCGTCCGCAGCCGCATCATCGCGTCGCGGTCGAGGCCGGAGACGAAGAAGCCCTCGGTGTGGTCGTGCTCGTCGGTGACGGAGAGGGCGGCATAGCGGCCGTTGGTCAGTTCGCGCGCGAGGTCCACCACGATCTGCAGCGAGGCATCGGGGCGCCGACGGCCCTCGAGGTGCTTCGTCCGGTCGGCGAGGGCGCGGAGGGCGCGACGCTCGGGGTCGCGGTGGATCAGGCGGTCGATCGCGCTGAAGGCCATGGCCCGAGGTTAGCGCAGTCCTCGGCCGCTCACGAGGCGCGGGGCCGCATGGGACGCTCCGCTTCTGCTCGATTCTCGCGGTCGAGCGGGCGCGTCGGGGTCTTACGTCCGGCAGCTAGTCGAGCGGCATGCCGCGGTGCGGGTCCGGCGGCTTGTTCGCACCTTCGTCGTCCCGGGCCGGGCGCGAGACCTGGAGCCACGGCGCCATCAGCTCGACCGAGTCATCGTCGGACTCATCCTCGCTGCTCGCCGGCGCCGCAGGGGCGTCGCTCGCGGTCGGGCGGGGTGGAGGCGCCTCGGTGCGCGGGGGCGCCGGGGCGGGGAACGCCGCTCCGCCGAGGAAGTCCGCGTCGGAGTTCGACGCATCGCGCGGCGTGTACGTGATCTCGGGCGTGTCGAGGCTGGCAGGCGGCGGCTCTGCCATGAGCCCCGCGGAGGGCGTGAACTCCCGCGATGCGGAGCGGTCGTCCGCGGGCGGACTCGTGAACGCCGGAGGCGCTTCCGCCGGCTGAGGCGATTCCACCTCGCCCCCCGCCGGCGCGGATGCCCCGTCGTCCGAGGAGGTCCACGTCGATGTCTCGGCCTCGGTCGCCGCGGTTCCGGCCTCGGCCGGAGGCGCCTCCTCGGCGGGAGCGGGAGCAGGCGCCGCGATCCGCGGCCCGGAGGACGGCTCGGCCGACGGCTGCTCCGCGGGCGCCTTGTCGCTGCCGGCAGGGCGAGGCGTGTTCGGTTCGTTGAAGAAGCGCAGGGTGCCCGGCGTCACGGCGACGGCGATCGCTTCGCTGCCGTCCGGCGGGTTGAGGTCCCACTCCCAGCGCACCTCGATCGTGCGTTCGCCGATCCGGAGGTCCAGGAGGTGCGTCGGACCGATCGCGCGCACGCGCTCCAGCGTGCCCGCGACGCCGCAGCCGAGCCCCGAGGACTCAGGGACGCCGAGCATGACCGCCGGGTGCGCCATCGCGCGGGCGCGACCCTGCAGCGGGAAGCCGGTCGGGAACTCGATCGCCCCGGCGCCCGGCTCGAGGATCCAACCGTCGCTGACCTCGCCACGGATGAGCGTGACGTAGCCGACGAGCTCGGCGGTCTCGATCGAGTTCGGCCCGGCGAGCACACGCGAGACGCTGCCGGACTGCTTCACGGCGCCCTCGTGCATCACGTGGAGGTCGTCGGCGATGCCGACGGCGTCCTGGACGTCGTTCGTGCTGATGAGCACGGGGATTTCGAGCGACTGGAAGACCTCGCGGAGGCGTCCCCGGAACGGGATCTTGTCGACATCGGGAACGAACCACGTGGGCGACTCGACCAGCAGGGCCGCGGGCTTCGGCGCGATCGCCCGCGCGAGGATGACGCGCGCCCGCTCGCCCTCCGTCAGGGCCTCGATCGGGTCGTCCTCGGCGCCCGTCATGCCGACCAGCTCGAGCACCTCGGCGATGCGCCGACCGCGGTCGCCCTTCGGCCACCCGGCGTGCTTCAGCCCGAAGGCGACGTTGTCCGTGACGCTGCCCGAGAAGAGCGCGGAGTCGCGCTGGACGAGCCCGATGCGGCGCTTGTTCGCGGGGAGCGTATGCACGGGCATGTCGCCCACGCGCACCTCGCCGCCCCCGACCGGCTCGAGGCCGGCGATCGCGCGCATGACCTGGCGGATGCCCGATCCCGGTCGGCCGAAGAGCGCGGCGATCTGCCCATCGGCGACGCTGAAGGTGATCGCGTCGTCGGGTAGCCCTCGCGCACGGAGCGCGAGCTGTTGGACGTTCAGCGCCGTCATCCGGCCTCCATGCGGGTGGCGGCTCGTCGGAGCCACTCGGCTAGCGCGAACGCTACCACTGTCACGGCCGTCAGCACCGCCCCGAGGGCGTACACGGGCGCAGGGATCGCTCCGGCGCCGTCACTCTCCCAGCCCCGGAGGACGCCCAGCGCCGCGGGCGTCGCCTCCCACGGGGTGAGCAGACTGGCGGCGGCGACCTCGCAGGCCGAGAGCACGAAGGACAGGAGCGCGGCGCTGCCGAGCGCCATGAGCGTGCGGCGGCCCATCCACCGCCACCGCACCGCGCGCTCGGTCGCGCCGAGGAGGACCGCATCCTCGAGGATCGCGCGCGATGTGCGTCGCCTCACCGCGAGCACGCGGATTGCGAACGGGTAGGCGATCAGGGCGTGGGCGATGATCGTGAGGACGTACGTCCGGTTGAGGTCGAACCCGGCACGGTCGGCGATGACGAGCCCGGCCCAGCCGATCGTGGCGCCGGTCAGCGCGGCCGGGAGCAGCAACGCGAGACGCCCGAGGCCGGAGCGGCGTCCGCCCTCGGTCGATGCTTCGAAGGCAGAGCCCAGCCAGGCCAGCCCGGTCGCCAGCAGGGCGGCGAGACCGCCGAGGATCCCCGTCCACGCGAGGAGCTGCCAGCCCTCCCGTCCGGCGACGGTCGCGCTGGCGACCTCGCCGAGCGCGGAATCGCGTGCCGCCTCGGCGGCCACGGCGACGGTCGGCGCCCAGGTCGCACCGATGACGGCCAGGAGGTAGAGCGAGCCGATCGCGAGGACCGCTCGGTGGGCGCTCGGCCGACGAGTGGTTGGTCTCGGCCAGCGCAGGCCGCCGAGCAGCAGCACGAGCAGTCCGACGCCGACCTGCACGAGGGCGACCGCACCGGACGATGCCGTCAGGCCGTCCGTGAGCGCCGGGCGCAGGATCGCCGTCGGCTCACCGAATGCGAGCACGGACTCGGTCGTGGTCGCGTCGCTGCCGCCGAGGATCGCCACCGTCCCGGCGGCGGCGAACGCGTACCAGAACGCGAGGGCGGCGGTGACGCGGACGGCCGGAAGCAGGTACCGGCCCGTCCCGGCGAGGTAGGCACCCAGGCGCCCCGCGCCGAGCGTGCGGGCGTCCTCGGTCGCCTGCCGGTCGCCGGCGGCCCATGCGGGCGTCACGAGCCACGTCACCGCGGCGGTGGCGAAGATCGCGTGCGCGCCGACGACGAGGGCACGGGGGACGATCTGGCCATCCGCGATGCGCTCGAGGCCGAGGCCGACGACGACCCCCGGGAAGGCGAGCGGGGCGGCGAGGGCGAAGGCGAGCAGACCGCGTGCCGGGAGCCCGCCTCGACTGAGCAGCCACGAGGCCGGCAGGCCGATAGCCAGCCCGATCGCCGTGGCGATCCCGGCCTGGGCGAATGAGAAGCCGAGTCGGGCGAGGAAGTCGGACCCCGTGAGGGTGTCCCGGGCACTGTCGAGGTCGTCGAGCAGGCCGATGACGAGGAACGCCAGCACGCCGCCAAGGGCGACAAGGGCTAGCAGGACGGCAGAGGCCGTCCTGGCGGGCGACCGGCGCGCACCGGATTCAAACACGGGGTGGCCGTTCCCTCACGCCCCCCTCCGCCGCTACGCGCATCCTGCCAACTGCGGGGAGGTACGTCCAGTCTCACCGGACGTCTGACTAGTCGAGATTGCGCAATCGGGGGACAAAAATCAGCGCGCCGAACGCGAGGACGACGAGCGCGGCAGACGTCGACCCCAGCGCCATCCTCGGGCCGAACGCTTCGGCGAGGAGACCGGTGAGGAACGCGCCGATCTGCGAGAGCGAGAACTGGAGCATGTACACGCTCATCACGCGGCCGCGGTACTCGTCCTCCACGTACTCCTGGACGAGCACGTTGGAGAGCCCCTGTCGTGCGGCCTGGCCGATGCCCATGAAGAGCATGAAGCCGGCCATCATCCACACGGACGTCGAGAGCGTGAACGCCGCCAGCAGCATCAGCCCCTGGAAGCCGGATCCGATCAGGAACCAGGCGCCGCGGCGCTTGGAGGTCATCGACGCGACGACGAGCGCGGCGGCCAGCGATCCGATGCCGCTGACGCTCTGCAGCGTGCCGAGCGCGTCCGCGTCAGCGTTGAGGACGTCCTGGACGAAGCCCGCGAGCAGGAACATGTACGGCATCGCCGTGAGGACGATGAGCACGTTGATCAGCATCAGCGGCCCGATGACGGGGTTTCGGACGATGTAGCGGATGCCCGCCCACATGTTGACGAGGGCGGCCTTCCCCTCGCCGCGCACGCTGCCGGCCTTCACCGTCTCGCGCGGGATCTCCGGCACCCGCCACAGGAAGACGCAGGCGATCAGGTACAACGACGACATGAGGAAGTAGACGGCGCCGGCGCCGGAGTAGGCGAGGATGAAACCGCCGACAGCGGGCGCCAGCAGACGCATCGAGTTCATGCCGGCGGCATTCAGCGCCACCGCGTTCATGATCTGCGGCTGCGGTACGAGGCCGGGGAGCAGCGCCTGGCGCGAGGGCATCATCAGCGCCATCGTCACGCCCTGGACCAGCGCCGCGATAAAGAGGAACTCGAAGGTCAGCAGGTGCGTGACCAGCAGCACGCCGACGGCGGCCGTGTTCAGCGCGTTCACCAGCTGGCCGACCTGCACGACGATCTTGCGCCGAGCGACACGGTCCGCGATCGCGCCGCCGAACATCGACAGTACGAGCCCGGGGATCGCGTTCGCGAGGGCGATGGTGCCGAGGGCGGCATAGGAACCGGTGAGCTCGTAGGCGAGCCACGCCCGGACGACCATCTGCATGTTCTGCGAGGCCATCTGGCCGAGCATGGCCAGGAAGAAGTTCCGGTAGGCGAGGTACCCGATCGACTCGAAGGTCCGGATCCTGGTGAACCAGTTGCGCGTCGGCTCGGGGTGTTCGATCGCGACGGAGGGGGCGTACCGCGAGGCGCGGTGGCCGGTCATCGTGGCCGGGCGGCCCTTGGTTGCGGTGCGGGTACCCGCTGAATCGTCCTCGGCATCGGCCGGGGCACGGTCGGTCAGACCACTGCTCACGGAATCGCTCCCCGGGGGCGTCTCGGCGGGTGGGGTGCCGGACTAACCCTCACGTTCACGGCAAGGCTCGAAGCCTACTCCCGGCCAGAGCGGGTGTCACGCGCTGCTCATCTCGTCCGTGATGAGGCGAGCATGCGCGACGGTGCGCTAGCGCAGATCGAGGTCTGGTGGCTGCAGTCCGAAGAGCGACCAGCCGGGGCGCTGCGGCATGGAGGTCGCGCCGCGCTCGACCTCGAGACCAAACGTCGAGGGGGCACGCAGTGCCTTGTCGATCGCCCAGCGCGAGAGGCCCTGCACGCCCTCGATCTGAGACATCTCGTCCTCGGAGTAGAACCCCGCGCCGATGATCTCGTCGTCGTCCCACTTCGGATCGCCCTCGATGTAGTCGAGGCGGAAGACGACGTAGATGTTCGTGCTCGGCCCGCCGATCGATCCGCCGATGGAGTGCCGGAAGGCGATCGCGTCGCGCGCCTTGGCGACCACGCCTGCTTCCTCCAGCACCTCGCGCTCGACCGCCTCGAGGATCGGCTCGTCGTGCTCGACGTACCCGCCGGGGATCTGCCAGGAGCCGCGGAACGGCTCCCAACCGCGCTGCACCAGCAGCGCCTTGTTGTCGCGGATCACGACCCCGGCGCAGCCGATGGAGAAGTTGCCGAAGTGGATGAAGCCGCAGCCGGGGTCGGGGCAGGCCAGCCGGTCGCGGCCGCCCTCCTCGCGTTCGATCAGCGGCTGGGTGCAGTTCGGGCAGTAGCGCATCGTCGCGTCCCCTCGATCGCACTCGCCCGTCCTCCGTGGTGTGGCGAGTGCGGCTGGCGGGGGAGTTCTACGCCCTAGAGCCGTCCGCTGTCGAACTCCACGATGCCGCGCGCCACGGTCAGCCGGAGGATGTCCGACGCGCCGCCGGCGAGTCGCATCGAGCGGACGCGGCGGTAGAGCGCCTCGAGCGGGTGCCCGACGATCAGCGCCTGGCCGCCGACGAGCTGGACGGCGGTGTCGACGACGCGCGACGCGACCTCGGTGCAGAACACCTTCGTCGCGGCCCCCTCGTTGATCGCGTCATCACCCGACTCCAGGAGCCGGGCGGTGCGGTAGAGCATGGCGCGCGCGGCGTAGGTATCGATGCGCATGTCCGAGTAGCGCAGGCGCACGCCCTCGCGGTCCGCGAGGCGCCGCCCCTCCGGGCCGCCGGTGATGTGCTTCGTCGTGAAGTTCACGGTCCACATCGCGATGCCGCACGCCGTCGCCGCGGAGGCGACACGTTCCTCGCTGATGTTCCCCATCGCGCGCGGCATGCCCTCGCCCACGGCGCCGAGGAGGTTCGCCTGCGGGACGCGCGCTGCCTCGAACTGCAGCTCGACGTGCCCGCCGCCCTCCATGCTGCGGAAGTCGCGTGTGATCGTGACGCCCGGCGTGTCGGAGTCGATGAGCAGCATGGCGGTGCCCGTCGGCCCGCCGTCGCCTTCGACGTTCACCATCGTTGCGAAGAAGTCGGCGGTGGCGCCGCCGGTGACGAACGACTTCTTGCCGGTGACGAGGAAGTCGCTGCCGTCGCGGACGGCCCATGTCGGCTTGTCCGGCGCGTTCGGGCCGCGCGACTCGGTGAAGGCGAAGGACCAGGTCTTCTCGCCGGCGAGCACTGGCTCGAGGAACCGCGTCCGGACATCGCCCTCGGCGCGCCGCAGCAGCGCCGGGTCCGGGCCGAAGACGTACCGCGCGAGGGGGGTGTTGGCCGCGGCCAGCGTCTCCCGCGCGACGACCATCGCGAGCGGCCCCGCCTCGCTGCCGCCGTCCTCGCGGGGCTGCGTCATCCCGAAGAAGCCGAGCTCCTTCGAGCGTTCGCGCACCTGCGCGCGCACCTCGTCCGGCACCGTGTCGCCGTCGAGCTTCGCCCCCAGGGGCCGGATCTCCTCGACGAACGCCTCGAGGCGTTCACGCAGGTCGACGAGTTCAGCGGGCAGTGACTCCGGCACGGCGATCCTCCTCAGCCCTTCGGGGGCGACCCATTCGCGGGCGTGCGGAGGCTAGCGCTTCGGGTGTCCGTGCTCCAACTCGTACGCCGCGTCGACGTGCTGCTGGTCGCCGCGCGCCGAGTCACGTGGCCCGCCGTCGCCCGGAGGCGGGTTGTGCGCCTCGCCCGGCTCGACGTGGAACATCTCGTTCGCCATCGGCGACCCCGGATTCGGAAGGAACGGGAGGACGCGGGTCAGGAGCCCAGCGCGGTGGAGGAATCCACCGACTACCCAGGTCAGGGCCGCCCCACCCACGAGCCACTTCAACGTCTTCATGTGACCTCCCCGCGCACGCGTGCTGCGCGCGCATCCTATCGGCACAGGATGCGTCCTGGAGGGCGGTGCGGGGAATCGCCGGTCGTCCCGGCCTCATGGGACGTTCGGGACGAGGTGTAGGCGCTCCGCGCTACTTGCGGTCGAGGTAGGTGCGGAGCGATCCGGCGAGGTCGCTCGCTTCCTGCCGGGCAACCTTGAGGTCCTCGATCTCCCGCTCCAGCTCAGCGATGCGCTCGGAGGTACGGGCCTCTTCGGCGATCGCCTCCGTGAGCGCGCGCCCGAAGACCGAGCGCGCCTCGCTGCCGGAGTCTGTCGCCGTGGTCGGTCCGGAGCTGGCGGTGCCGCCGCTCGCCGGAGAAGCCGTCGACGCGGGCGCGGTCGAAGCGCTCGGTCCGTTCGACGCAGCAGCGGCCGGCGTGGTCGTGGACGAGGTCGTGGTGGTCGCCACCGCCGGCCCATCGGCCAGCTTCGCCTCCGGCGCCTCGTCGGCGGGCGCTGTCGAGCCGGGGGTAGAGGGGGTCGCGGGGGCGGTGACGGTCGATGCTGATGATGACGGTGCCGGTGATGCCGCCGCTGGTGCGGCGGCCACCGGCGTGATCGGCTGCGGCGTCGAGGCAGGGGCGGGCGTCGCGGGCTTCAGTGGTTCGCCCAGCGCGCTCAGGCGACCGACAGCGGCCTCCCGCTCCGGCGTGGCGCTTTCAGACTTCCCAGACCAGAACGCCATCGACCAACCTCCGCGAACACGCGAACCCCGGCGGGGATCGGTCCGATCCCCTCGCTGCATGGTGCCGTGCGCGGATGAGCGGCAGCGGCGCGAATTCGCCAAGAAGTGTGGAAATTCGTCGAGTGACGCCGACGTCGGTGGCGGGGAGAGCGGCTACGAGGGGAGGGCGTCCTCGATCTGCGCGGCGAGCTCGACGATGTCCTGCGTCCCGTCCAGGTGGAGGACGTTGCCCTCGCGACTGCTGACCGGCTCGAACTCGGTCACGTGGCGGCGGTAGGCCTCCGCGTCCGCGACGTCACCCTTCTCCCGCTCACGCCAGAGGACGCGGGTGAGCGCCGCGTCGTCCGAGAGCCGCAGCTCCACGACCAGCGCCGGTACGTCCAGCTCACGCGCGAGCTTGAGGGCCTCCTGGCGGTCGGCGGCGCGGCGGTGGGTGCCGTCGAGGATGACCGGGCGCCCGTGCTCGATGTGCGACTGCGCGCGACGACGCATCTCGTCGTAGACGGCGACGTTCATCTCCGGCGAGTAGGCGCCGGCCTCGTACTGCTGCCACATCGCCGTCGAAAGCCCGCGCTCGGCGGCCACGGCGGCACGGACGACGTCCGTCGAGACGAGCGCGGCGCCGATGCGTCCCGCGAGCACGCCGCCGACGCTGGTCTTGCCGGTGCCCGAGACGCCGCAGAGGACGATCAGCACCGGCGGACGCTGGCGCTCGGCGTAGCGGCTCGCCAGCCGGAAGTATCCCGCAGCCGACTCGGCGAGGGCGTTTCGCTCCGCCTCGTTCATGCCGGTGTCGTTCGCGCCGATCGACTCCACCTTCCCGCGCACGAACGCGCGGAACGCGCGGTGCAGCGGTTGGAGGACGCCCATCGTCTCGTCGCCGGTCAGCGCGATGTAGCGGCCGGCGATCGCATCGCCCAGCTCGCGCTCGCCGCGTGCCTCGAGGTCCATCGCGAGGAACGCGATGTCGTACGAGACATCGAGGTAGCGGAAGTGGAACCACTCCGTGAACTCGATGCAGTCCACGATCGCGATGCCGTCGTCCTCCTCGGTCGCAGGGCGGAGGACATAGACGTGCTTCGCGTGCAGGTCGCCGTGGCCCTCGACGACCTTCCCGGCCGCGAGTCGCTCGTTGAAGAGGTCCGCCTGCTCGTCGAGCGAGCGGGCGATGAAGTCGCGGAGTGTCGCGGCGTCATCGGCGCGCCACGTGCCGCCGATGTTGCCCTCGGCCTCGCTGTACTCGCGGGCCCACCACGCGCGTTCCGCGGGAGCGCCGGCGAACTCGGGGTCGTACTCGAGGTGGCGAGCGTCGGCGTGGAACGCCGCCAGCTTCCGCGCGAGCCGCTCCACGAGGTCGATCGGGGTGTCGCGGTGCGCGATGAGCTGATCGAGGGTGCGGTCCTCGGGGAGGCGGCGCATCTTCACCGCCCACTCGACGACGCGCTCGCCGTCGCGGACGGGCCCCTCCACGCGGAAGCCCTCGGCGGTCTCGATGATGGGGACGACCTCGAGGTAGGTCTCCGGGGCGAGGCGGCGGTTGAGCTCCACCTCCATGTGGCAGAACGCCTCGCGGGTCTTCGCGTCCACCTGGTTGATGAAGCCGAAGTCCACCGGCTTCTTCGCCTTGTAGACGAGGTCGTCGGCGATCCAGACGTACGAGATGTGCGTCTGGACGAGGCGGACGGAGCCGGGCTGGTGTGGGAAGGCGGACGGGCTCATCAGCCCGCGCACGAACGGCGGTAGCGACTCCGACAGCTGGGGAGGTTCGTCGCCGTCCATTACTCGCGACACTACGGATCGCAGGTTTCGAGGGTCAAGCGGTCCGGCGCCGTCCACCCGGATCCTGGCCGCTTCGGAACCAGATCGACAGGTCTCCTCGATCCCCGCCGCCTACCAATCACGTCGCGGCGATGGGATCAGCGATGGCAACGCACACACTCTCCGACCTTCGGATGGGCCTCGACCGGAGTGTCGAGCACGAGGCCCGCCACGAGGGGCACAACGCCGTGTCCCGCTACATCCCCGTCGAGCGCATGACCGCCGAGGACGACCGGGAGGCCCTCGAACTGCTGCGAGACGCCTTCGGCGGCGAAGGGCCGGGATGGTTCGCCCTGCCGGTCGCTCCGGCCGACCACTGGCAGTGGAAGGTCCACGACTTCCCGGGCGACGCCTGGTGGGAGCGCATCGAGCACGAGGGCCGCGTCGCCGGGATGATCGTCGCGCGCTGGTGGCCGTGGCTCGTGCGCGGTGAGCTCGTGCCGCGGCGCGACGGCGTGGACCTCGGCTTCCACCCCTCCCTCCAGGGCGTGGGCTTCCAGGGCGCCCGCTACCGCCTCCTGCGCGCCCGGCGCGCCGAGCTGATGGCGACGCCGTTCACGCTCGGCGTGGGCTCGCATCCGACGGCGGCGCACCTCGCCACCGTCCACCACGACCGCCCCGTGGCGAACGAGCTACGGACGATGCTGCGCGTCCTCGACCCCGCCCAGATGGTGCGTCGCCAGGCGGCAGCCCCACCGGCCGGCGGCGCCCGCACGATGGTGAACCTCCGGGCGCGACGCTCCCGCCTTCCGCGCCCGGCGTTCCTGCGGCGGGCGCGCTGGGAACTCCTCCATCGCCGGGCGTCGCTGCTCCAGCGCCCGCGAGGACTGCCGCGGCTGCGCCCGACCTGGTCGATCCGCACGATCGGGGCGTTCGACGCTCGCACCGACGCCTTCTGTGAGCAGGCGAGCGAGGCGTTCGACCTGATCCAGTACCGCGACCGGCGCTATCTGAACTGGCGCTACCTCGATCCGCGCGGCGGGCCATTCGTGGTGAGCGTCGCCGAGGAGGGCGGGGAGCTCCTCGGCTACGCCGCGACCGCGATGGCCGGCCACCAGGCGAAGCTCGCGGACGTGCTGACGCTGCCCGGGCGCGACGATGTCGCTCGGACACTCGTGAGCGATGCGGTCCGACAGGCACGCGAGGCGGGCAAGTCCTCGATCCGGGCGTGGCTCCCGGAGCATCACCCGGCGATGCCCGCGCTCCGCGAGCACGCGTTCTTCCCGGTCAGGGCTCCGGGGATCCTCACGTACAACGACGAGACGCCCGACGGGGCGCTCGCCTTCCTCGACGAGCCCCGCGCGTCGGTGCACTTCATGCTGGGCGATACGGACGCGATCTAGGCGTCGGCGGATGCCCCTGGTGGCGCGCCTCGTGCGATGGGCACTCGCGCCCCGCGCCGTGACGCGATATCACCACTAGGCACCTCGCCGAGCCCGGGCCATCCACCGGGAGCGAAGCCCAGGGAGCCGCATCCGTGTCCGAGCCGTGGCAGCACTACTACCAGTCCCAGCGACTGAAGCTCTCCTACTGGACCTGGGGGGACGCGAACAAGCCGCCGCTCATCCTCGTCCACGGCGGCCGCGACCACGCCCGCAACTGGGACCGCGTCGCCGAGTCGTTCCGCGACGACTACCACGTCATCGCCTGCGACCTCCGCGGCCACGGTGACTCCGAGTGGGCCGAGGGCAGCACGTACTCCCTCGTCGAACACATCCCGGACCTCGTCGCGCTCATCGACCTCGTCGGCGGCAAGGCGCCCGTCGTCGCGCACTCCTTCGGCGGGGCGATCACGCTGCTCACCGCGGGCACCTTCCCGGAGAAGTTCGACAAGATCGTCGAGATGGAGGGCATGGGCGCCCGCATGGAGGACCGCCCCGCCGTCACGCCGGAAGGCCTGCGGGAGTGGGTGATGAAGGCGCGCGCGATGGAGCACCAGACGCCGCGCGTCTACCCGTCCTTCCGCGCCGCCGCGGACCGCATGCGGGACGCCAACAAGGCCCTCACCGACGACATGGCGGACCACCTCGCCCGCTGGGGCTCGAACGCCATCGACAACGGGTGGGTCTGGAAGTTCGACCCGTTCGTGCGCGGCCGCACGCCCGTCGAGATCAAGGTTCCGGAGATGGAGCTGATCTGGAAGAACATCCAGTGTCCCGTCCTCCACCTCGTCGGTGAGACCTCCCACTTCAAGCGCAGCAAGTTCCACGAGGAGCCGCTCGACAGCTTCTTCAACGACTCGCGCACGGAGGTCATCCGCAACGCCGGCCACTGGATGCACCACGACCAGCTCCAGGCGACCGTGACGGCGATCCGCGAGTTCCTCGGCCCGCCCCCACCGCCGCGGGCCGAGGATTAGCGCTCCCGCCTTCCCACCAGGGACTACCGGGGTGCCCCGCTAGGGATTGCAGACCGGGCACTCCCCCGGCGAGGCGGCCACCAGCCCGTCCTCCCTCGGGCGCTCCTCCTGGGCGTCGCAGCGGGGGCAGCGGAGGATGAGCGCTCGCGGTTGCGCCGTCGGCGTCCCGCAGACGCGGCAGGGCAGACCGTAGGACACCGCCACCGCGCCCCACCCGGGCGCCGAGCAGTCCGGGCACGCCGTCAGCAGGCGCCGCGCGAGGCGGAGGCCGAGCCGGCGGATCACGCGGCGGCGCATGGGGTTGAGGTGCGCCCGCATGTCCGTCTCGACCCGGGCGAGGTGGTCCTCGGAGGCGCAGGCCGCCGCCGCCACCGCCCGGGCGAGCGACGCGTCGTCGCGGATGCCCTTCACCGGCGCGATGCGGCGCCCCACGGACGGCATCACGATGAGCGCGTGCGACGGGAAGTGCGCCCGCTCCAGGAACGACGGCCGACCGTGCGGTCGATCCGCCAGCGCGCCGACGTCCGCGACGGTCACGCTCGCAAAGTTCGTGTCGACGGTCACCACGGGCTCGACCACTTCGATCCCCTGCTCGAGGTCGACGCAGGCGAGCAATTCCTGGTGCACGAGGCTGAACGGCGCCGACGGGTGCGGCCCGAACGACGCCTCCGACGCGAACGCCAGGGTCGCGCCCTCGAGCTCCAGGCCGAGCCGCGCCTTCCGGACGACGATCTCGGCGGGTGAGCCGGGCCGCGGCACCTCGCCGCTGAACGTCCCGAGCACATCCGTGTCGAGGTCCGAGGTCGCGCGGAGCGACACGCCGAGGGCGACGCCGAGCGGCAGGGCGAGGCTCCGCTCCTTGCCGTGCATCGTCGCAACGACCGCCGCGCGGCCGGCGAAGCGCTCGCGGGTCTCTGCTCGGGCGAGGGAGGCCATCACTGCGCCACCACCGGGGCGGCGGTGCCGGCCCACGGTGCCTCCGTCATGCCCGGGCGGGTGGCGTTCACGAGGATCGCCATGTTCCCCGGTGGATGCCGATTCTCGAACATCGCCTGGTGGCTCTCGGCGACCTCGTCGAAGCCGTAGACCTGCGAGAGACACGGCGAGATCCGGCCGTCAGACACGAGCTGGTTCAGCGCCGCGCACTGCTCGGTGTTCGCGAAGTGCGATCCCTGGAGGCGCTTCTGGCGCATCCAGAGGTGGCGCAGGTCCACGTCGGCGTTGTAGCCGCTGGTCCCGGCGCAGATGACCACCATCCCTGCCCGGTCGACGACGTACGTCGAGGTGGGGATCGTCTGCTCCCCGGGGTGGTCGAAGACGATCCTCGGGTTCCGGCGCTCGCCGAGGACATCCCAGAACCGCTCGCCGAAGGCGCGCGCCCCGCGCGCCCACTCCGCCGTCGCCACGGGGTCATCCAGGTCGGGGAGCCGGCCCCAGTGGTGGAACTCGCGGCGGTCGATGACGCCGTGCGCGCCGAGCTTGAGGCAGTACGCCGCCCGTTCCGCCCCGGAGACGACCGCGATGGGGATGCCGCCCAGCTCTCGCACGATCTGGATGGCCATCACGCCGAGGCCGCCCGCGCCGCCCCAGATCAACACCGGGTCGCCCGGGCGGACATCGTGCGGGGCGAAGCCAGTCAGCATCCGGTAGGCGGTCGCGCCGACGAGCATGTACGCCGCGGCCTCTTCCCACGAGAGGTGGGGTGGCTTGGGGTGGCACTGGTAGTCACGCACGAGGGCGTACTGGGCGAAGGTGCCCCAGTTCTCCTCGTAGCCCCACGTGCGTGCCGAGGTCGAGGTGATCGGGTCCGCGCCGGCCTGGATGTCCGGTGCGTTCGGATCCCACACGCCGCAGGACAGGACGACGGGGTCGCCCACCGCGACGTTGGTCACGCCGTCGCCCACGGACCAGACGATGCCGGCTCCGTCCGAGCCGCCGATGTGGAAGTCCTCGGACTGGCCGCGCTGCCGGCGCGCCGCGATCACATCGAGCGGCTTACCGAGGGCGGCCCAGACGTTGTTGTAGTTGATCCCGGCCGCCATCACGTAGACCAGGACCTCGCCGGGTCCCGGGCGTGGCACGGTCACTTCTTCGCGCTGGAACGCGACCTGCGGCTCGCCGTAACGCTCGCGTCGGATGACGCTCGCGTGCATGCGCTCGGGGATCATTCCGAGCGGTGGAGGGGTGCCGAGGTCGTAGATGGCGGGCATGGTGATTCACCGTTCCACCCGGGCCCGAGGACGGGAGAGGGTGTCCTCGGGCCCGGGGTGTGAGGGGGTCAGCTGGCCTGGCGGTGCTCCCACGCGAAGATCGTGGGAGGCTCCTGGCGCGCACGGGCGTTCGAGCCCCGGCAGGTCGCCGGCTGGCTGAAGTCGCCGTCGCGGCGCGCCTCGCCGCATTGGCAGCAGCGCGTGGATGACTGGTCGTCGTGCCAGTGGTGGCCGGAGAAGGGCATCCTGGGTTCCTTTCCTGGGTCCGCGCCCGTGGGGATGGCTACTGGCCCTGTCCGAGCGAGAAGCCGGGCTCCCCGTCGAACGTGCACAGCGATTCCGTCTTGATGAAGTCGATGCCGGCGGCGCCGACGCGCTGGAGGAGGTCGACGATCTGCTGGTGGGTGATCGGGCCACCGTCGGCGGCCTGGAAGCGGCACCGCCAGTGGTCCGTGCAGAAGGTCTCGGGCAGCCCGTCCGGCCACACCTTCACGCCGCGGTTCGTGATCATCTGGAGCGCCAGCCCCTCGGGCGTGGCGGCCTGCAGCGCCTCCGCGAGCGACGACGGCGAGTGGTCGATGCTGTCCACGAAGACGTCGACGCCGACCATCGCCTTCACCGAGCGCGGACCCGGCTGCCAGGCCGGCACACCACCCTCGGTGGCCGTGTACGCGACCGGCGTGAGCTGCTGCGGCTCCTGGCCGAGCCGAGCGATGACCGCGTCCGCGAAAGCCTTCGTCCCGACCTTCTCGCGAGAGACGCCCTCCTCGAAGATGTCGTAGGTGTGGATCCCGTCCTCGATGGTCCGGAGCCAGGCGTTGTGGGCGCGCGTCGCGACGTCCGGCTGGCCGATGTGGACCAGCATCATGACCGCGGCGAGGAAGAGCCCCGAGGGGTTCGCCAGGTCCTGGCCCGCGCGGCGCGGGGCGGAGCCGTGGATCGCCTCGAACATCGCGGCGTGTTCGCCGATGTTCGCGGAGCCCGCCAGGCCGACGGACCCGGCGATCTGCGCGGCCACGTCCGAGAGGACGTCGCCGTACAGGTTCGGCATCACGATGACGTCGAAGGCGTCCGGGGTGTCGGCGAGCTTGGCCGCGCCGATGTCGACGATCCAGTGCTCGTTCTCGATGTCCGGGTACTCAGCGGCGACCTCGTCGAAGACCTTGTGGAAGAGGCCGTCCGTGAGCTTCATGATGTTGTCCTTCGTGAAGCACGTGACCTTGCGGCGGCCGTGGAGCCGTGCGTACTCGAAGGCGTAGCGGACGATCTTCTCGGTCCCCGGGCGCGTGATGAGCTTCAGGCACTGCATGACCTGGTCGGTCTGGCGGTGCTCGATGCCCGCGTAGAGGTCCTCCTCGTTCTCGCGCACGATCACCACGTCCATGCCGGGGTGCTTCGTGTCCACGAACGGGTGGTACGCCACGCACGGCCGGACGTTCGCGTAGAGGCCGAGCGTCTTGCGGACCGTCACGTTCAGGCTCTTGAAGCCGCCGCCCTGTGGCGTGGTGATCGGGGCCTTGAGGAAGACACGCGTGCGCCGCAGCGACTCCCATGCCGACGGCTCGATGCCGGCGCTCAATCCCCGCTCGTAGACGGCCTCGCCGATCTCGATGCGCTCGGGAGCGATCCGCGCCCCGGCGGCCTCGATGATGCGGAGGGTCGCCTCCATGATCTCGGGGCCGATGCCGTCCCCGTACGCGACCGTGATCGGGGTTGCCTGTCCTGTTTCTGCGCCCGTGGCCATTGACCACCTTCCTTTCACGACTGGAAACATACGAAACAAAAGTCCGGTAACACAAGACGCAGGACGGCCTCCGGGGCGAGTCTTAACCAAAGAGTCAGGAAGTGAAATACACGAATTATGTGTCTGGAGAGAAACCGCTTAGGCGGCTGACGATTTCCGGAATCACCCGTCTGTCAGCCGCTATACTCCGTCGATGGTGGACGAACGCGCGGCACGCTGGACGTTCCTCACGAACTACGGGCACGTCCTGCTCTTCATCGCCCGGCACCCGGATGCCCGGCTCCGTGACATTGCGGATGCCGTCGGCATCACCGAGCGCGCGGCACAACGGATCGTGTACGACCTCGTCGAGGAGGGGTACGTCGAACGCACCCGCGAGGGGCGGCGCAACCGCTACACCGTGGAACTCGATCGCCCGCTCCGGCACCCGCTCGAGAGCGACCACACCATCGAGGAACTCATGACCACGCTCGGCGCCCAGCCGCGCGGATAGCCCGTCCTGCGCCGGGCGACGCTCGGTTCAGGCGCACATGCAGGAGGCCGAATGACCAGCGAGGACCGCGAGTACATCCCCAGCCCCGCCCAGTGGGTACGCGACCAGGTGGAGCTCTACGAGCGGACGAATGGCGCCGAGGGCAACACCCTCCGCGACTCCGGCCTGCCCGTGGTGATCGTCACGAACGTCGGGAACAAGACCGGCGCGATCCGGAAGACGCCGCTGATGCGCGTCCGTGTCGGCGACACGTACGTCGCCGTCGGCTCCAAGGGCGGCGCGCCCCAGCACCCGGTGTGGGTGCACAACCTGCGCGCGAACCCGGACGTGACCGTGCGCGACCGCGACCAGGTCATGGAGATGCGTGCTCGCGAGGTGAGCGACCCCGAGGAGCGTGCCCGGCTCTGGGCAGCGGCCGCCGAGGCGTATCCGCCGTACAACGACTACCAGTCGAAGACGGACCGCACGATCCCGGTCTTCGCCCTCGAACCGCGCTAACCCTCACCGCGTTCCCACGGTTCCTCAACGCTGCGCCCCGGTTCGTGCCGGGGCGCACAAGTCTGCGGCCTACACTCGGAACACAACCCAGCGCAGCCCTCGACGCTGAGCCTGCATGGCTCCGAGGGCGCGACCAGAACCGAGGACCGCATGACCACCGCGAATGGCCCGGCCGAGGACACTCGACCCCTCTCGGCCCGCGAATGGATCGAGCTCCTCTTCGATGAGGGCTCGTTCGACGAGCAGTACACCGGCATTCCCACCCCCGATCCGCTCCGCTTCGAAGACTCCCAGCCGTATCCCGAACGCCTCGAGGAAGCTCGACGCAAGACCGGCGACAGCGAGGCGGTCGTGACCGGCTCCGCCCGCATCGGTGGCTTCCGCGTCATCGTCGCCGTCAGCGACTTCCGCTTCATCGGCGGCTCCATGGGCTACGTCGTCGGAGAGCGCGTCGCACACGCGATGGACCGCGCCGAGGAGGCGAAGATCCCGTTCGTCGCCGTGACGTGCTCCGGGGGCGCCCGCATGCAGGAGGGCATGGTTGCCCTCATCCAGCTCGCGAAGACCACCGCCGCCGCCGCGCGCCTGCACGAGGCCGGCATCCCGATGATCTCCGTGCTCGCGAACCCGACCACCGGCGGCGTGTTCGCCTCCTACGGCACGCAGGCGGACGTGCTCATCGCCGAGGCGGGCGCGCTCATCGGCTTCGCCGGCCCGCGCGTGCGCGCCGTGCATGACGAAGGCGACGACCGCGAGACCCTCTACGCCGAGGACCTCCAGGGCTACGGCCAGGTGGACCTCGTCGCCCCGCGGCAGCAGCTCCGCGACCAGCTCCTGACCGTCGTATCGCTCATGCAGCGCACCGCCGGTCCGGACCCGGACCGCCTCCCGCCGCCCGTCGAGGTGCGCGGGCAGGACCGCGGCTGGACGGTGGTCGAACGTGCTCGCGACCCGGAGCGCCCTCGCGCGCTGCACTACATCCGCGCGCTTGCCTCGGACTTCGTGCCGCTGCGCGGCGACCGGTCCGGCGAGGACGACCCGGCGCTCGTCGGCGGGCTCGCCCGCCTCGGCGACACGAACGTCGTCGTGATCGGCCAGGAGCGCGGCGACATGGACCTCAAGGGGCGGCGCCACGACGGGCGCGTCTCGCCGGCTGGCTACCGCAAGGCGAAGCGCCTGATGCTGCTCGCCGATCGCCTGCGCCTGCCGCTGATCACGTTCGTCGACACGCCCGGCGCGCGCGATGGCATCTCCGACGAGCAGGCGGGCCTCGCCGCGTCGATCTCTGACTGCCTCACGACGATGGCGTCGATCACGACGCCGTCGGTCGCGGTCGTCATCGGCGAAGGCGGCTCGGGCGGTGCGCTGGCGCTCACCTGGGCGGACCGCATCCTCATGCAGCAGAACGCGATGTACGCCATCACCTCGCCCGAGGGGGCCGCGGCGATCCTGTTCCGGGATCGCGAGCGGGCGCCCGAGGTGGCCGAGGCGCTGGGCGTCTCCGCCGGCGACATCCACAAGCTCGGCATCATCGATGCGGTGGTGCCGGAGCCGGCCGGCGGGGCCCATCTCGACCCCGAAGGCGCGGTGCGCCTCCTCCGCCCCGAGCTGCGTCGAGCACTGGCGGACGCGATGCGCGGGCGTGGTTCGCAGCGGCGCAACCGCCGCGAGCGCCGGCTGCGCGAGATCGGGCTTCCGCACGAGGAGAGCGCGGCGTTCCTCCGCAACATCGGCGACGTGCTGGGTGACCTCGGCGGCGCGATTGGCTCGCGGCTGCGGCGACGCGGCGGTCAGCCAGAGGCCGGCGGCGCCGAGGGCGGACCGGCGTCAGCGGAGACCGAGCACCCGGAGGCCGCTCCCAGCCGGACCTAGTGCGGCGACGAGCCGGCCGTCGATCCCGAGGGGTGGCGCGCTAGCGCCGCCCCGGCGGGAACGTCACCGCGTACGCGGGCGCCAGGTAGAGCCAGACCTCGGCGGCGCGGCCCGCAGCGTCGGCGCGGGCGAGCATCGCGCCGGTCGAGGGCAGCACGCGCCCCGTCGGCGCGAGCATGCCGATGGGCCCGCCGTGGATGCCGCTCATCCGGAACGGGGACACGACGAACGCGCCGTCGAACATGACGTCCTCGATCTCGATCGAGAGGTCGTGGAGTCCCGCGGCGATCCGCGCGAACAGGTCGTCCAGCCCGTCCCCCTGCGTGACATCGCCGTTCCCGAGGTGGACGACACCCGCGGGCGCGAGCGTGTCGGCGACCGACGAGACGAAGTCACGGCCGGCCTCGGCGCCGCGCACCCAGGCGTCGTAGAGCGATCGAGAAGCGGACTCCGTCGCGCCGTCGGGGGCGGGGGGCGTCAGCCGGACGCCGCGAGGCGGGAACGCGAAGCCGAAGCCGGGATTCAGGTACGACCACAGCTCGCTGATCGTCATCTCCGGGGTGATCCGCGCGATGAACGCGCCGGTCACGTCGAACGTGCCGCCCTTCGGCACGAATGGCGTGCGGCCGGAGGACGTCCCGGTCATGCGCACGCGCACCACGACACGGTCGTCCGGGAAGAGGCCTTCCTCGAACTCGATCTCGAGGTCGGGGAACACGAGCTCGGCGGAGGCGGCGTGCCGCGTGGACACGTCGGGCGGGACGATGTCGCCGTTCTGGAGGTGGACGCGCGCGCCGGGCTCGAGCACGCGGTTCAGGGCCTCGATCAGATCGCGAGAGCCCTCGGCGATGCCGATGAACGTACGGATGAACTCCTGGCCTCGCGCACGCAGCGCGGACCGCTGTCCCTCGTTCATGTCGCCTTCCCGCCGATCCCGCCTGATCGACGCTTCGAACCTACCCGAGCGGGCGTCTGGCCGCGACAGGGAAACACTGATTTCTGACGTCAGTTAGTCGCGCAACTGTTGCCGAATAAATGATGCCAAGAAGAAGGAGCCGCCGGAAGTCCGGCGGCTCCTTGTCCTGTGACAAGCGGCCGTCACGAGGTGCGCCGCACGCGGCCGAATCAGAAGCAATTCTGAAACACCTCTGCTTCGGCTACCCGAGGCTTCGGCTACCCGAGGCTCGGCTACCCGACGATTCGCTTGAGGATGTCCAGTCGCTTCTTCGGGTCGCGCTCGGCGACGCTGACCGAGTGCAGCGTGAAGCCGGCCTCGACGCCCTGGTCGATCGCCTCCGCGCACTCCTCGGGGGAGCCGGACATGTTCAGCTCCTCCACGAGGTCACGCGGCAGGGCCGCGGCGCCGGCGGCGCTCCCGCCGTCCGCCCAGGCGCGACGCACGGCGTTCGCCTCGTCGGCGAAGCCCATGCGCGTGAAGTGCTCGTAGTAGAAGTCGCCCATGCGCGCGATGTAGAAGGCGGCGTTGCTCGCGACCCCCTGCAGCACGCGGTCGCGGTCGTCAGAGACCGTGACCGAGGTGGCGTTGCGGACATCGACGTCCTTCGGGTCGCGTCCGGCAGCCTTCACGGCGTCGTAGAACGCGTCCAGCTGCGTCTTCCACTGCGACTTCGGGAAGAAGATCGGGATCCAGCCGTCGGCGATCTCCGCCGTCTGCTGCACCGACTTCGGCGTCACCGAGGCGATGTGGATCGGGATGTGGGCGCGGGTCGGCTTGAACCGGAGCGTGAAGCCGCGCTGCAGCTTGAAGACGTCGCCGTCGTAGTTCAGCGGCTCCTCGCGCATGAGCATGTTGATGATGTCCACGTACTCCCGCATCCGCGTCAGCGGCTTCTTGAACGGGATGCCGTGGAAGTGCTCGATGACGTTCGGCCCGGACGTGCCGAGGCCGATCACCATCCGCCCGTTGGAGAACTCGTCCAGCGTCGCGAAGTGCTGGGCGATCGCCGCCGGGGTGCGGGAGAAGATGTTGATGATGCTCGTGCCGAGGTGGACGTTGGACGTCTCCCGGGCGAGCACGGTGAGGATCGAGAGCGCGTCACGCCCCCAGGCCTCCGCGACCGTGATCTCGTGAACGCCTGCTTCGTCGGCGATCTTCGCCTGCTGGATGATGTCATCCAGGTCGAACTCGCCCTGCCAGTTGATCCCCATCGTGATCTTGCGCACTGTCCGTGCCTTCCTGGGGACACCATGTCGTGCCCCGATGACGCGACGCCATGGCGCGCCGCGCGCGGAGTATAGGCGCGCCGGGGAGCAGCGTTACGGGTGGGCTACGAGTGCCGTGTGGGGCGGGAGGAGACCGGCGAGGACGGTCGGCGCGCTAGTCCGGCGCGCCGACCTCCCGCTCATCTTCGTCGTCGTCGGTCGCGGTGACCGGGATCGCCTCGGAGGTGTCCTCGACGGCCGGTGTCTCCTCGACGGACGCGGCGTCCTCAGAGGACTCGGCGGATTCGCTCGACTCGGTGGACGCCGCGGGCGCGTCTGTCTCGGCGGCCGCGGCTGCCGGGGTCGCCGGGGTCGCCGGCGGGGCCGAGGTGGGCCGGTAGAGGTCCAGCTCTTCGCGCCGGATGCCGGCGGGTACGCCCTGCTGGATGGCGTCGAACTGGTCGACGTCCCACTCGCAGACGAAGGTAATCGCCTTGCCCTCGCGGCCCGCCCGGCCGGTGCGGCCGATGCGGTGGACGTACTCCTCGAGGTTCTGGGGGACATCGAAGTTCACGACGTGCGTGATCTCGGGGATGTCGAGGCCGCGCGCCGCGACGTTTGTCGCGATGACGGCGTCGAGCTTGCCCGAGCGCAGCTCCTGCACCACGCGCTCGCGCTGGCGCTGGTCCAGGTCGCCGTGCAGGGCACGGACGCTCACGCCGTCGCGCTCCAGCTCGCGGGCGAGGTGGTCCACGCTGCGCTTCATGTTGCAGAAGATCAGCGAGCGGCCCTTGAGCTCACGCTCGATGAGCTCGCGCATCGCCTTCACCTTGTCGCGCTGGGCGACCTCGAAGTAGATCTGCTCGATCGTGTCGACCGTGGTCGCCTCGGCGTCCACGCGCACCGTCTCCGGGTCCGTCATGAACTGCCAGATGAGGCGGCGGATCGAGGTCGGCATCGTCGCGCTGAAGAGCGCGGTCTGCCGGCGCTGCGGGGTGCGGCTGAGGATGCGGCGGATGTCAGGCAGGAAGCCGATGTCCAGCATCTGGTCGGCCTCGTCGAGGACGGCATAGCGGACGTGGCGCAGCGACAGCGTCTGCCGCCGCAGGTGGTCGAGGATGCGCCCCGGCGTGCCGACCACGATGTGCGGCCGGTCGTCGAGCGCCCGGAAGTCGGCCTTGAGCGAGCGGCCACCGAGGAGACCCACGGCCTGTAGGCCCCACGGCGCGGCGACCTCGGTGAGGACGTCCAGCACCTGCTGGGCGAGCTCGCGCGTCGGCACGAGGACGATGCCCTGCACCTCCGGCAGCTCGGGGTCGAGCTTCTCCACCATCGGGAGGCTGAAGGCGATCGTCTTCCCGGAGCCGGTCTGAGCGATACCGACGACGTCGAGCCCGTTCAGGAGCGCCGGGATGGCCTCCTCCTGGATCGGCGTCGGCTGGTCGAACCCGAAGCGCGCGAGCTGCTCGAGGTTCGTCCGGTGGATCTTCAGCGCGGCGAACGCGGCCGGGAGGTCTTCCTCGGCGACGGGTGCCAGGGCGCGCTTCGGTCGCGACGTCGTCCGTCGCTCGCGGCGCGGTCGCTCGTCGTCGTCTGCATCGTGGTCGTCGTCGCGCTCGTCGGTGTCGTGCGGGGCCGACTCGGGCTCATCGCCTTCGTCGTCCTCGTCGGTCGACGGCTCGTCGGACGACTCCGCTGCCTCGGCGCCCTCGGAGCGGCGCCGGCCACGGCCACCGCGGCGTCCACGCCGGCGGCGCGGTCGCTCGTCGTCGTGTCCGTCGTCGCCGTGTTCATCGCGGTCATCGCGGGACTCGCCGGTGTCGCTCTCGTCGTCGGTCGCGGGAGCGGACGGGGTCGCCTTCGGGGCGACCACGAGCTGGCGGGCAGCGCGGGCGACGTTGCGGTCGGCTGCTTCCTCGCCGGGATCGGCGGTGTTCGTCTCGACGTCGTCGGGCTCGTGCTCCTGGCCGTGGCGCGAGTCGCGCTTCACCCACGTGCCGACGGAGCGGGCGCCGCCCACGAGCGTGCGGGCGGTGTCGTGGAAGCCCACGGGGCGGCGTCGGCGAGTCGGGAGGATGGAGGAGTCGCCGCCCTCGTCACCGGGCCGGAAGGCCACGTCCTCGGGCAGCGGTGCGTCGAGGTCGGCGCGGCGGATGCCGCGGCGCCGGCGGTTCGCCTGGCGGGAGCGCTGGTCGGCCTCGTCGGAGTCGACACGCCGGCCCCAGTTGTAGTTGTCGCGCGAGCCGTCTGACGCGGCCTTGCTGGAGGAGTTGGAAGAAGAGGAGCGACCGTTCCGGGAGCGCGAGCCGTTGCGCGTCCCGCGTGATTCGGTCTTGCGGTCGGCCGTGGCCGACCCGCGGTCTGAGGTGTTCGTTCGAGTACGTCCGTTCGAGGATCCGGTCGAGGACCGGGACTGTGCTGCCTCGGGGGCTGCCTCCGAGGCGCCCTCGGCGGTCGGCGAGCCCTCGCCGCGACCACGGCCACGGCCGCCACGCCGTCCTCGGCGTCGCTTGCCTGAACTGGACTGGGAGTCGTCGGTCAGGATGGGGCCCCCGCCGGTGGCGGGGCTGGCGGCGTTGCGCCGGTTCCGAGAGGCGGCCGTGGTGGGCTCATCGGAAGGAGAGGCAGCAGGGGGATTCTGGTCGCCCTTGAGGAGGCGGAGGAGGCCACGTAGAGGCGTCACCGGGCGCCCCCCGTGGTACAGCGATGGGTCATGCAAGCGTCCTGGTGGGGGTTGTGTCCGCGCCAGCGAAGTCGCGGGTGTGGGAAGTCATTGCATGCATTCTAACGCGACGTAACTCACAGCGCGAATGGGGGAGCGCCCGGACGCAACGAGCGCCCCTCAGCGGAAGACGACCGTCCGGTTCTCGTGGACGAAGACGCGGTCCTCCAGGTGCCATTGCACCGCCCGCGCCAGCACGGAGCGCTCCACCTCGCGCCCGACGCGCACGAGGTCGTCGCGCGAGTCGCGGTGGGTCACCCGCTCAACGTCCTGCTCGATGATCGGGCCCTCGTCCAGGTCCTCGGTCGCGTAGTGCGCCGTCGCTCCGATGATCTTCACGCCCCGGTCGAACGCTCGCCCGTACGGGTCGGCTCCGGCGAAGGCGGGCAGGAACGAGTGGTGGATGTTGATGATGCGGTTCGGGTACTCGCGGATGAAGTCGCCGCTGAGGATCTGCATGTAGCGCGCGAGGACCACGAGGTCGACGTCGTGCTCGCGGAGTAGCTCGCGGATCTGCGCCTCCTGCTCGGCGCGCTTCCCCTTCTCCACCGGGAGGTAGTGGTAGGGGATGCCGAAGGTGGCGACGTCATCCCTCAGCGCGTCGTGGTTCGAGATGACGAGCGGGATGTCGACGTCCAGTTCGCCGCGGCGCCAGCGCCACAGCAGGTCGAGCAGGCAGTGGTCGAACCTCGAGGCGAGGAGGGCGGCGCGCTTCCGCCGGTCCCCGGAGAGCCGCCAGTCCATCTCGAACCGCTCGGCGATCTCTGCGGCGAACTGCGCCTCGAGCTCGGCCTGCGAGCAGTCGAGGGCGTCCGTCTGGAACTCGACGCGCAGGAAGAAGCGCCCGGCGCCGTCCGCCGTGGAGAACTGGTCCGCCTGCATGATGTTCGCGCCGTGCACGAACAGGAACTGCGAGACCGCCGCGACGATGCCGGGGCGGTCGGGGCACTGCACGAGCAGGCGGAGGACGTTCGTGGGAGCACTCACCATCGGGCGAATCGTACGGGGGTGCGAGGCTACGCGCCGGGCCGTGCCCGACTACGCGTACGAGAGGTTCCGGTCGATCAGCGCCTTGGCGATGATCGTGCGCTGAATCTCGCTCGTGCCCTCCACGATCATCAGCTGGCGGGCGTCGCGGTAGTGGCGCTCCAGCGGGTGGTCCTCCATGTACCCCTGGCCGCCGAGGATCTGGATCGCCTCGGACGCGACGCGGTTCGCCATCTCCGTCGCGAACGCCTTGGCGACGGAGAGCATGTGGCCGTCGTTCGGGCCGTACTTGCCCTGCTCCACGAGCCAGCAGCCCTGGTAGACGAGCAGGCGCGCGGCCTCGATCTCGATCGCCATGTTCGCGAGCTTGAACTGGATCGCCTGCAGGTCCGTCAGCGGCCCACCGAAGGCACGCCGCTCGCGCGCGTAGTTGAGCGCGTACTCCGTGGCGCCCTCGGCGAGGCCCACCCCGCGCGCGCCGACGCAGGGGCGGAGCGAGTTGAGGGTCGCGAGCGGGCCGCGCATGCCGATCGGCTCACCGCCGACCATCTGGTCATGCGGGACGCGGACGCGGTCGAACGTGAGGACGCCCGTGGGGAGGCCGCGGACGCCCATCTTGCGGTCCACCGACGTGACCTCGAAGCCCGGTGTCTTCGTGTCCACGACGAACGCGGCGGTCGAGCGCGGATTCCCGGGCTCGGTCTTGGCGAACACGATCACCTGGTCCGCGACCGGGCCGCCGGAGATGTACTGCTTCTGGGCGGTGATCACCCACTCGTCGCCGTCGCGCTCGGCGCGGGCCTGGAGGCCCGCGACGTCGGAGCCGGCGTCCGGCTCGGTCAGGCAGAACGCCGCCTTCTTCTCACCGCGCGCGACCGGCCCCACGAAGCGCTCGACCTGGTCCGGGGTGCCGAAGAACTTGATGGTGTGGGTCGCCAGCGCCCCGAGCATGATCATCAGCCCGGCCGAGCAGTCGTACTTCGCGACCTCCTCGATGGCGAGGCCCATCGCCAGCGTCCCGGCGTCCGCGCCGCCCACCTCGCGCGGGAGCGTGATGCCGAGCAGGTCGGCGGCCTTCAGCGCCTGGAAGTAGTCCTCCGGGTACTGGGCGGTGCGGTCCACCTCGGCGGCGCGGGGCGCGATCACCTCGCGGGCGACGCGGCGGGCGGAATCGCGGATGAGGGTGTGTTCCTCGGAGAGGGCGAACTGCATCTGGGCCTCCAGCGGGCGGGGACGGGACGGTCGCGCCAGCCTAGCGGAGCGGCGGACTAGTCGCGGCGAATCCGGGGCCTGCGACGTAACCCTGTGCGAACCTTTGCTCACCAATCGTGCGTTGACTCGCCCATTTGCCCGCCCTACCGTTGTCAATCTGCCCTTTCGAGGGGTAGACTGTCGATTGCGTGGGGCGCTGTCAGAACATAGGTAACGAGGCGTAACGAATCCCGACGGCGGGTAGCCGGTTCGGGATTTCAGTGTGTCCAACGCCTCCAGGGTCGAAACCCCATTCGATCCTGCACCATCTGACTGGCCGTGGGGGAATACCCCGGAGCGAACCTCACGCACAGGACGCGAAACGGAGCACCTCCGTGCGCGCTCCCACCCTCCCACGCGGGTGTGCGCCGGAATAGGGCAAGGGGAGCACCTGTTTGGCTACTAACCGCCGTCTCGTAGTCGCAAACCGCCGGGTCCCATCGGTCCGCAAGAAGTTCGGCACCCAGGCTCCAGAGATGGAGATGCCGAACCTCATCGACATGCCGCGCCGCTCGTACGAGCGCTTCCTCCACGAGGGACTGCGCGAGCTGTTCGACGAGGTCTCGCCGATCGAGGACTTCACCGGCGGCCGCATGGAACTCACGTTCGGGGAGTACCGGTTCGAGGAGCCGAAGTACACCGAGACCGAGTGCCGTGACCGTGAGCGCACCTTCGCTGCGCCGCTCCGGGTCCGCGTCGAACTCCTGGTGAAGGAGTCCGGCGAGGTCAAGGAGCAGGAGATCTTCATGGGCGACGTGCCCATGATGACCAAGCACGGCACCTTCATCATCAACGGCGCCGAGCGCGTCGTGGTGTCCCAGCTCGTCCGCTCGCCGGGCGCGTACTTCACCGCCGAGATTGACCCCGCCACCGGCCGCAAGCTGACCGGCGCGAAGCTGATCCCGAACCGCGGCGCCTGGCTCGAGTTCGAGACCTCCGCCCGCGACGTGGTCTCCGTGAAGGTGGACCGCAAGCGCCGCATCCCGGTGACCGTCCTCCTCCGCGCGATCGACACCGAGGAGGGCCTGACCGAGGAAGAGCTGGGCACCGACGAGCGCATCGTCCGGCTGCTCCAGGAAGTGGATGACAACGAAGAGCACCACTACCTGGACTCGACCCTCGCGAAGGACACCACCACCAACAAGGCGGAGGCCCTCGAGGAGTTCTACCGCCGCCTGCGCCCCGGTGACCCGCCGACCAAGGAGAACGCCCTCGCGCTCGTCGAGACGCTGTTCTTCGAGGACCGCCGGTACGACCTGGGTGTCGTTGGCCGCTACAAGCTGAACAAGCGCCTGGCGCTGGTGGACGCCCCGGAGCAGCGCACGCTGCGCCGCGAGGACATCGTGGCGATCATTCGCCGCATCCTGGACATCAACAACGGCCGCGGCACCGCGGACGACATCGACCACCTGGGCAACCGCCGCGTCCGCTCCGTGGGCGAGCTGATGCAGAACCAGTTCCGCGTCGGCCTCCTCCGCATGGAGCGCGTCGTGCGCGAGCGCATGACGATCACCGACCCGGACGAGGCGACCCCGTCCGCGCTCATCAACATCCGGCCCGTCGTGGCCGCGATGAAGGAGTTCTTCGGCGGTTCGCAGCTCTCGCAGTTCATGGACCAGGTGAACCCGCTGTCCGAGATCGCGCACAAGCGCAAGCTGAGCGCCCTCGGCCCCGGCGGTCTCTCCCGTGACCGCGCCGGGTTCGACGTCCGCGACGTCCACCACAGCCACTACGGCCGCATCTGCCCGATCGAGACCCCCGAGGGTCCGAACATCGGTCTGATCGGTTCGCTGGCCACGTTCGGCGTCGTGAATGACTTCGGCTTCATCGAGACGCCGTACCGCGTCGTGCAGCACGAGGTCTCGAAGAACTTCAACCGCCAGCTCGAGAACCGCATCCCGACGGAGGACGTGAAGTCCGCCACCGGCAAGGTGCTCGCGAAGGCCGGTGAGCTCATCGACGAGGAGACGGCCCGCGCCCTGGCGGACGCCAAGGACGACACCATCCCGGTGATGCCGTTCATCACCGACGAGGTGAAGCTCCTCGACGCGCACGAGGAAGAGAAGTACCGCATCGCCCAGGCCAACTCGAAGGCCGACGAGCACGGCAACCTCTACGAGAGCCGCATCGAGGTCCGGCACGGCGAGAAGTACTTCGTGTCGAACCCGATCGACGTCGACTACATCGACGTGTCGCCGCGACAGATCGTCTCGGTCGCCGCGGCGATGATCCCGTTCCTGGAGCACGACGACGCGAACCGCGCCCTCATGGGCGCGAACATGCAGCGCCAGGCCGTGCCGCTCCTCCGCCCGGAGGCCCCGCTGGTCTCCACGGGCATCGAGACGGCCGCGGCGCAGGACTCCGGCCAGGTGATCAAGGCCGAGGAAGACGGCGAGGTCATCCAGGCCTCTTCCGAGTTCCTGAAGCTGAAGTACACCTCCGGCCGCGAGGAGACCTACCCGCTGCTGAAGTTCGTCCGCTCCAACCAGGGGACGTGCATCAACCAGCGCCCGGTCGTCGCCAAGGGCGACCGCGTCCGCAAGGGACAGCCGCTCGTCGACTCGTCGTCGACGGACTCCGGGGAGCTGGCGCTCGGGCAGTCGATGCTCGTGGCGTTCATGTCCTGGGAAGGCCTGAACTTCGAGGACGCGATCATCCTCAGCGAGACGGTCGTCCGCGACGACAAGTTCACCTCGATCCACATCGAGAAGTACGAGGTCGAAGCGCGCGACACGAAGCTGGGCCCGGAGGAGATCACCCGCGACATCCCGAACGTGGGTGACGAGGCGCTCCGCGACCTGGACGACGAGGGCATCATCCGCGTCGGCGCCGAGGTCCGCGAGGGCGACATCCTCGTCGGCAAGATCACCCCGAAGGGTGAGACCGAGCTGACCCCGGAGGAGAAGCTCCTCCGCGCCATCTTTGGCGAGAAGGCCCGCGAGGTGAAGGACACCAGCCTCCGCGTCCCGCACGGCGAGCGCGGCAAGGTGATCGACGTCAAGGTGTTCCGCCGCGAGAACGACGACGAGCTGCCCGCGGACGTCAACATGATGGTCCGCGTCTCGATCGCCCAGAAGCGGAAGATCACCGAGGGCGACAAGATGGCCGGCCGCCACGGCAACAAGGGCGTCGTGTCCAAGATCATGGCGGTCGAGGACATGCCGTACCTGGAAGACGGGCGGCACGTCGAGACCATCCTGAACCCGATCGGTGTGCCGTCCCGCATGAACGTCGGCCAGGTGCTGGAGACCCACCTCGGGTGGGCCGCCTCCACGCTCGGCTGGCGCGCCGTCACCCCCGTCTTCGACGGGGCGACGGACGAGGACATCACGGACGCCCTCTGCCTCTCGTGGCTGGCGATCCAGTCGAACGCCGTGGAGACGGCCGGCGCGCTCTCGTCCACGGACGGGGCGTACGGCCAGCGCGTGGACGCCCAGGCGCTGGAGGCCTACCTCTCCGAGCTCGGGTACGACCCGGCCGAGACGCTGCGCAACGGCGTCCCCGGCACGGTCACGCGCGCCGCGCTGGAGATCTGGCTCGAGGGTCACGGCGAGAAGAACGTCCGCCGGCTGACCGAGGAGCACCTGCAGGAGCGCGTCCGCGAGACCGCGGACCGCACCAACAGCGCCCCGCCCGTGTGGGGCAAGCAGGTGCTGTACGACGGCCGCACCGGCGAGCGCATCGACCAGCCGGTGACGGTTGGCTACATGTACATGCTCAAGCTCATCCACCTGGTGGATGACAAGATCCACGCCCGCTCCACGGGCCCCTACTCCCTCATCACCCAGCAGCCGCTGGGCGGTAAGGCGCAGTTCGGTGGCCAGCGCTTCGGCGAGATGGAAGTGTGGGCGCTCGAGGCTTACGGCGCCGCTCACGTGCTGCAGGAAATGCTGACCGTGAAGTCGGACGACATCGTGGGCCGTGTGAAGACCTACGAGGCGATCGTCAAGGGCGAGAACACCATGGAGCCGGGCGTGCCCGAGTCCTTCAAGGTCCTCGTCAAGGAGCTCCAGTCGCTCGGCCTGAGCGTGGAGATCCTGAACGACGCCGAGGAGGACGTCGGATTCGGGGATGACGGCGCGGAGGCCATGCCTCGCCTCGGCATCAACCTGTCCGGCCGCGAGACCCGGGAGGACTAAATGCTCGAGGTCAATGACTTCAACGCGATCCGGCTGTCGCTGGCGTCGCCGTCGCAGATCCGATCGTGGTCGTACGGCGAGGTCACCAAGCCGGAGACGATCAACTACCGCACGCTGAAGCCGGAGAAGGATGGGCTCTTCTGTGAGCGCATCTTCGGCCCGGTGCGCGACTTCGAGTGCCACTGCGGCAAGTACAAGCGTGTCCGCTACAAGGGCATCATCTGCGACAAGTGCGGCGTCGAGGTGGCGCGCTCCAAGGTGCGCCGCGAGCGCATGGGGCACATCTCGCTGGCCGCGCCGGTCACCCACATCTGGTTCGCGAAGGGCGTCCCCAGCCGGCTCGGCCTGCTGCTGGACATCGCTCCGCGCACCCTGGAGCGCGTCGTCTACTTCGCGCAGTACGTGGTGACCGAGGTCAACGAGGAAGCCCGCAAGCACGCCCTGGAGCTCCTCTACGAGGAGATCGACGAGGTCGCCTCGCAGCGCGAGGGTGACCTCGGCAAGGGCATCCTCGTCCGCGAGCAGGTGCTGGAGCACGATCTCGCGGAGATCCAGGACCGCAAGGCGGAGCAGCTCAAGGAAGCCGACGAGCAGTACAACGCCGACGTCGACGCCCTCATGACCGAGGGCCGGGAGATGGAGCAGGACCTGCAGTCTCGCCTCGGCGAGAAGCTGAAGGCCAAGCACGTCTTCCGCGACGAGACGCTGGCGCAGCGCGGCGACGAGATCACGCAGGAGACGCTGGCGTCCCTCAAGGAGGCCGTGTCCTCCTCGATGGCCGCGCTGGAGCAGGGTGTCGCCGACAAGAAGGCGGACGTCCAGCTCATGGCCGAGGCTGCCTCGCAGCAGAAGCGCGACGCCGCCCACAAGGAACTGCAGCCGATGCGGGACCAGGCGGCCGCGATCCGCGACGCCGTCCAGAAGGAGTACCAGCCGCTGGTGAAGTGGCTGGACAAGCTCCGCGACCCGATCGAGGCGGACAACCTGGCCGTCCTCACCGAGGCCGAGTTCCGCGAGTACGAGGAGCGCTTCGGCCTGGTCTTCAAGGCCGGCATGGGCGCCGAGGCCGTCCTCTCCATCCTGGAGCGGCTGGACCTCTCCGCGCTCTCCGAGCGTCTCCACGTGGAGATGCAGGAGACCAGCGGCCAGCGCCGCAAGAAGGCCACCAAGCGCCTGCGCGTGGTGGAGTCCCTGCGGAAGTCCGGCAACCGCCCGGACTGGATGATCATCACGGAGCTGCCGGTGCTTCCGCCGGACCTCCGCCCGATGGTCCAGCTGGAGGGCGGTCGTTTCGCGACGTCCGACCTGAACGACCTCTACCGCCGCGTCATCAACCGGAACAACCGCCTCAAGCGGCTCCTGAACCTCGGCGCGCCGGAGATCATCATCCGCAACGAGAAGCGGATGCTGCAGGAGGCCGTGGACTCGCTGATCGACAACGGTCGCCGCGGCCGCGCGGTTGCCGGCTCCGGCAACCACAAGCTGAAGTCGCTCTCTGACCTGCTGAAGGGCAAGCAGGGCCGCTTCCGCCAGAACCTGCTCGGCAAGCGCGTCGACTACTCGGGCCGCTCGGTCATCATCGTGGGCCCGACCCTTCGGCTGCACCAGTGCGGTCTGCCGAAGAAGATGGCGCTCGAGCTGTTCAAGCCGTTCGTCATGCACGCGCTCGTGAAGCAGGGCCTCGCCCACAACATCAAGAGCGCCAAGCGCATCGTCGAGCGGGCCCAGCCCGAGGTGTGGGACGTCCTCGAAGAGGTCATCAAGGACCGCCCGGTCCTGCTGAACCGCGCTCCCACGCTGCACCGCCTGGGTATCCAGGCGTTCGAGCCGACCCTCGTCGAGGGCTCGGCCATCCAGCTGCACCCGCTCGTCTGTTTCGCCTTCAACGCGGACTTCGACGGTGACCAGATGGCCGTGCACGTGCCGCTCTCGTACGAGGCGGTCGCGGAGGCGCGGCAGGTCATGCTCTCCAGCAAGAACCTGCTCTCGCCGTCCAACGGCGAGCCGGTGGTGGCGCCCACCCTGGACATGGTCCTGGGCTGCTACTACATGACCTTCGACCGTGGCGAAGAGGTCGAGCACCCGCGCCTGTACGGCTCCACCGTCTCGGTGGTGCGCGACTACAGCACGCGGAGCGTCGGTATCCACGACCGGATCCGCCTGCGCCTGCCGAACGGCGAGCGGGTGGACACCACCGTGGGCCGGGTGCTCTTCAACGAGATCGTCCCGGACGCCCTCGGCTACATCAACGAGACGATGGACAAGAAGCGGCTGCGTGAGCTCGTCTCGCGCACGCACGAGGAACTCGGCAACGAGGACACCGTGCGCCTGGTCGACGCCATCAAGGACATCGGGTTCCGCTACGCGACCCAGTCCGGCATCACCATCGCCGCGTCCGACATCATCACCCCGCCGGACAAGGTCGACCTGCTCGCGAGCGCCGAGGCGCGCATCGACGAGATGGAAGAGCAGTTCGAGATGGGCCTGCTCACGGAGGACGAGCGCTATCAGCAGGCGCTCGCGATCTGGCAGGAGACCACGGACAAGGTCCAGGCGGCGCTGAACACGGCGCTCCCGCGCCGCGGCGCGCTCGCGATGATGTCCCACTCGGGCGCGAAGGGAAACATCACGCAGATCCGCCAGATGGGCGGTATGCGTGGCCTGATGTCCGACCCGTCCGGTCGGATCATCGAGCTCCCGATCCGCTCGTCGTTCCGTGACGGCCTCACCGTCCTCGAGTACTTCATCTCGACGCACGGCGCCCGCAAGGGTCTGGCCGACACGGCGCTCCGTACCGCTGACTCGGGTTACCTCACCCGCCGCATGATCGACGTCGCCCAGGACGTGATCGTGCAGCTGGAGTCGTGTGCCCCCGAGGACGGCCCGATCCCGGGCATCTGGGTGCGGAACCGCCCCGGCGAGACCCTCCTCGCGGACTTCGAGGAGCGCCTGGCCGGCCGCTGGACCGCCGCCGCGATTGCCGACCCGGAGACGGGCGAGGTCATCGTGGAGGCCGACGCGGCCATCACCGACGCGCTCGCCGCGAAGGTCGTGGGCGCCGGCGTGCAGGAAGCCTTCGTCCGCTCGGCGCTGACGTGTCGCGCGGAGCGAGGCATCTGCCAGAAGTGCTACGGCCGCTCGCTGGCCACGGGGCAGCTCGTGGAACAGGGCGTCGCCATCGGCATCATCGCCGCGCAGTCCATCGGTGAGCCGGGTACCCAGCTCACGATGCGGACGTTCCACACCGGTGGTGTGGCCGGCATGGACATCACCTCCGGTCTGCCGCGTGTCGAGGAAATCTTCGAGGCGCGCAACCCGAAGGGGCAGGCCGTCATGGCCGAGATCGACGGCGTCGCCGCCGTCACTCGCCAGGGCGACCAGCGCGTCATCACCCTCACCGCGACGCAGAACGTCTCCGAGGAGTACGAACTCCCCGAGGGCTACGAGCTGAGCGTGGAGGACGGTGACGAGGTGCGCGCCGACCAGGTCATCGCGACCCCGGCCGACGACGCCGAGACCGATGTCCCGATGGTCCCGATCAAGACGGAAGTCCAGGGCACCGTCCAGTTCGTGCGCTCCGGCAACCGCCGGCGCCCGACGTCCATCAAGGTGGTGGGCGAGTACCAGGATGTCCGCGAGTACCCGGTCCCGGCGCAGGCCCGCCTGCGCGTGGAGGGTGGCGAGTTCGTCACCTCCGGTGAGCAGCTCACGGAGGGTTCGCTGAACCCGCACGACGTGCTGCGCATCCAGGGCCCGGAGGCGGTGCAGCTCTACCTCACGGACGAGGTGCAGCGCGTCTACCGGTCGCAGGGTGTGAACATCAACGACCGGCACATCGAGGTCATCGTCCGCCAGATGATGCGGCGCGTCCGCGTCACCGACCCGGGCGACACCGAGCTGCTCGAGGACGAGCTCCTCGACTCGAACGACTACCTGCGCCTGGTGGAGGCCCTCCGCGCCGAGGGCAAGAACCCGCCGCAGGTCGAGTCGGTGCTGCTCGGCGTCACGAAGGCTTCGCTGTCCACGGACTCCTTCCTCGCGGCGGCCTCCTTCCAGGAGACCACCCGCGTGCTCACCGAGGCGGCGATCGCCGGCAAGGTGGACCGGCTCCACGGCCTGAAGGAAAACGTGATCATCGGCAAGCTGATCCCGGCTCGCGCGAACGTCGTCGTCGAACGGCCGACGCCGATCGCCGAGATCGCGATGCCGGAGTCGCTCATGCTCCCGTTCACGTTCGACTTCGAGCGCGAGGAGAGCTTCCTGGGCCAGACGCCGTCGGTGTTCGAGCCCACCGAGGAGATGCGCGCCGAGCTGGCGGGTGTCACCTCCTTCACCGCCGACCCGGACTAACCTCCGGCCCCAGCGGAACCACGAGAGGCCCGGGCATGCGCCCGGGCCTCTCTGTTTCTGAGGAGCCCTTCTGAGGAAGGGGCGGATCGCCGAGGTGTCGACGCCGCGGGTTCAGGTCAACGGCCGCTCGCGGTAGGCTCGGGCGTGCCGACGTAATCGATTCCATCGTGGCTCGTCCGTGAAGGGGACCACCATGCGCATCCTCGAGATCAGCAGCGCCGAGGCAGGCGCCGCGTTCGCCGGGAAGCTCTTCGCCCGGTGGGGCCACGAGGTGATCCGCGCCGAGCTCCCGGACCGCGAGTCCCCGTGGGAGCCGGAGCTCATCTACCTCCACGGCGGCAAGCGGCGCATCGCGGCGGACTACCGCACCGAGGAAGGACGTGCCTACCTCGACCGCCTCGCCGCGACCTGCGACATCGTCGTCACGGATGCGATCCCGGCCGACGTGCGTGAGTACCGGCTGCTCGACCTCGGCATGACCGACGAGGGCGGCCCGGCCGCGCGGATCGCGATCTCGCCCTTCGGCCTCACGGGCCCCTACGCCGACCTTCCCGCCACCGAGGCGACCCTGCTCGCGATGGCCGGGCACACGTTCCTCATGGGCGACCCGGACCGCGAGCCGCTCTCCATGCCCGGCCACTACGGTTCGTACCAGGCCGGCAGTCTCGCGTACGTCGCCGGGCTGGCGTCGGCGCTGGCGCCTCAGACGCCCGGATCGCGCGAGATCGACATCAGCATCCTCGAGGTCCTCGTCGGCCTGCACCAGTACACGGACGTCCGCTACTACTACGGCGACCGCATCCGCTCGCGGCACGGCAACCGCGTCGAGCACGCGGCCGGCACCATGCTCCCGGTGAAGGATGGCTGGATCGGCTTCAGCCTGCTCCAGAACTTCTGGGAGCCGTTCGCGATGATGATCGGGCGCCCCGACCTCGTCGAGGGCGACAGGATGTCCACGAACGAGGGACGCCTCGCGAACCGCGACGAGTTCGAAGCGATGGTCATCGAGGCGCTCGGCGACAAGCCGAAGTACGAGCTGTTCCGCGAGGCGCAGGAGACGTGGCGCGTTGCGCTGGGCTATACCGCGACGCTCCAGGACTGCCTCGAGGATCCGCACCTCGCCGAGCGCGAGTTCTGGCGGCCGCTTCCCGGATACACGACGAAGGACGGCAAGCCGTTCGTCGTCCCCGGCTCACCGTTCCGCTTCGTCGGCGTCGACCGCCCTGCCGAGCGTCCACCCACCGAGGTGGAGCCGGCGTCCGATGCGCTCCTCGCCACCGGCGGCGCGGCCCGCCGGCCGCGACGATCCGAGGATGGCTCCGCCGCCCGTCCGCTCGAGGGCGTGCGCATCCTCGACATGACCCAGGTCTGGGCCGGCCCGCTGTCCGCGCGCCTGCTCGGCGACCTCGGCGCGGAGGTGATCCTCGTCGAGCCCGCGACCGCGCGCGGTCCCTCGAAGGTGCCGCCCGGCTCCGTCGCGTACGTGAACGGCGGGCAGATGCCCGATCCGTGGAACTACGCCGCGCTCTTCAACAAGCTCCACCGCAACCGGAAGAGCCTCTGCCTCGACCTCAAGGCCGAGGGCGCACGCGAGCTCTTCCTCGACCTCGTGCGCGAGAGCGACGTGGTCATGGAGAACTTCTCCGCCCGCGCGATGACGCGCCTCGGCCTGTCCTACGACACGCTGCGCGAGGTGAACCCGCGCATCATCTACGCCTCGCTCCCCGCGTTCGGGCAGCATGGTCCGTACGGCCAGTACGTCGGCTACGGCCCGGGCATCGAGCCGATGATCGGCCTCGCCGCGATCATGGGGTACGAGGGCGACGAGCCGCGCATCTCCGGCACGACGATCACGGACGCCATGGGCGGCGTGGCCGGCGCCGCGGGCATCCTCACCGCGCTCGAGCGCCGCGAGGTGACCGGCGAAGGGGCATGGGTCGACCTGTCCCAGCACGAGGCCGGGATGGCCCTCTTCGGTGAGTACTTCGTCGAGCGCCAGCTCACGGGCGAGGAGCCGCAGCGGCTCATCAACGCACACCGGGAGTACGCGCCGCACGGGATCTATCCGTGCGAGGGCGACGACAACTGGATCGCCCTCGCCGCCCGAGACGAGGCGGAGTGGGCGGCCCTCTGCCGGATGGCCGGTCGCGGCTGGGAGTCCGACCCGCGGTTCGCGACCGCCGAGGCACGGCGCGAGCACCGTGCCGCCCTCGACGACGCGATCGCCGACTGGACGCGCGGTCGCAGCCACATCGCGCTGGCCGACGAGCTGCGTCGGGGTGGCGTCCCGGCGGGCGCCGTCCTCCGCGTGAACGAGTACCTCGAGGAGCCGGGGCTGCTCGCCCGTGGCTACTACGCCGACCTGCGACATGACCAGACCGGTCGCCAGCAGTTCGACGGTGGGGCGTGGGTGTTCGACGGCGACCGTGGCTACGACCGCTGGCTGGCCGGCCCGACGCTGGGCGAGCACAACGCGGAGGTGCTCTCGGGTGTTCTCGGTCTGTCCGAGGAGCGCATCGCCGACCTCGCCGCACGAGGTGTCATACGCGACCGTCCGCCCGTCTAGACCACGCCTGACCGCGCCGATCGGGCCGCGTGGGCGGTGGTTCGTTGCGCGTAGTCATCGCGGGTGTACCCTCACGTTTACGGAAAGGGTAGACGCCGGTCACCACCGACCACAGCCTCTCGTGCGGGCCCCGTAGGCCGCCCCGAGACTGCCCCACCGGTCTGGCACCCGTCGACGTTCCTCCGCGGCCGCGCGGATCGCGGTCGGTTGTCCGAACGTGCGGTGATTGCTCGATGATGCCCTCGATGACTCGCGGCGTGGCCTCCACGCGCCGAACCTTCCGCGCGCTGTCCTCCCGGAACTACCGGCTCTTCTGGTCGGGGCAGGTGGTCTCACTCACCGGGACGTGGATGCAGCGCCTGGCGCAGTCCTGGCTGGTCCTCCAGCTGACGGACTCGCCGCTCGCGCTCGGCCTGCTGAGCACGATCCAGTTCCTGCCGATCATGACGACGTCGCTGTTCGCGGGGGCGCTGGCGGATCGCTTCCCGAAGCGGAGAGTCCTGCTCGTCACGCAGAGCGTGATGATGGTGCAGTCGCTCATCCTCGCGATCCTCGCCTCGACGCCGTACATCCGCGTCGAGCACATCTACATCCTCGCCGGCGTCCTCGGCATCGCGAGCGCGATCGACAACCCGACGCGCCAGGCGTTCGTCGTCGAGATGGTGGGCCCCGAGGACCTGCCAAACGCCGTCGCGTTGAACTCCACGCAGTTCAACACCTCGCGGCTCGTTGGCCCGAGCCTCGGCGGCATCGGCATCGCCACCATCGGCGTCGCCGGCTGCTTCTACGTGAACTCGGTGAGCTACCTCGGCACGATCATCGGCCTGCTGATGATGCGCGAGGGCGAGCTGTTCGATGTCCCGGCGCGTGTCCGCGGGAACGTGCTGCGGAACATTCGCGACGGCCTCGCCTTCGCAGCGAAGACGCCGGACATCCTGCTGGTGCTGCTGATGATGGCGATGCTGGGCACCTTTGGATACAACTTCACCGTCCTGCTGCCCCTCATCGCCAGCTATGTCCTCAAGTCCGGTGCGACCGGTTTCGGTACGCTGACCTCCGCCATGGCCGTCGGCTCGCTGATCTCGGCGCTGCGCATCGCGCACTCCGGCAAGGCGACGCGTCGCACGCTGTTCATCGGCGCGATCGGGTTCTGCGTCGCCCTGCTGCTCCTGGGGATGTCTCACTGGTGGCTGATGACGCTGCCGATCCTCGTGGTGCTCGGGCTGTTCTCGATCACCTTCACCGCGACGGCGAACACGCGCCTGCAGCTCGTCGCTCCCCCGCAGATGCGAGGGCGCGTCATGAGCTTCTACACGCTGCTCTTCGCGGGCACGACGCCGGTGGGCAGCCTCGTCATCGGCTGGCTCGCGGAGCACGAGGGCGTCCAGGCGGCGGTCATCGAGATGGCCGGCCTGTGCTTCCTCGGGGTGCTCTTCGGAGCGCTCTACCTGAGGATGAACGCCACCCGCCTCGCGCCCGATGAGACCGCCAAGCCGGACGTCGCCGCACCGATGCCGGCGGCGTAGCTCCCGTCTGTCGGTCGCGGGGCGGGGCGTCCCCCCTACACTCGCGCCATGACAACCGACTCGACACGCCTCTACGAGGGCGAATGGCGCACGCTCGGCAACCCATCCTCCGACTCGATGGGTTCGATCCACGAGGACGGCACCGCCCGCGAGTTCGGCTTCAAGGGCGGGCTCGTGACGGGGAGCATCGTTGCGACCCGCGCGATGCCGGCGATCGTGAGCCACTTCGGCCCGCGCTTCTTCGAGGGTGGCTGGTACGGCTTCCGCTTCATCGGCGGCATCTACGAGGGTGAGCCGGTGCGCGAGTTCGCCGAGCTCGACGGCGATGTCCTCGTCGCGAAGGTCGAGAAGCAGGACGGCACGCTCTGCGCGATCGGTCGCGCCGGCCTCGGAGCCGGCGAGGCCGCGCTCGGGCCCGAGCGCGCGTGGGATCCCACCGAGGACGGCCGGCGCGGCGTCGACGACGTGATGCTGGACATCCCGCTCGGCGTCTCGCCCGATCCGCTCGAGTTCACCCCGACCCTCGATGGCACCGCGCGGCTGCGCGAGGCGGCCCGGGAGGACGGCGAGTGGTACACGAGCGCCTCCCCCTGGGGCGGCCCGATCTGTCCGCCCGAGCAGTTGATGCACTACGCCCTCGGCCTCGCGCGCCGGCATCCGCCGTCCGAGGTCGACGCGAAGGGCCCGCCGATCTGGTCGCACCACGCACTCGTGATCGAAGCGCCGATCCTCCTCGGGCGCCCCTACGTGCTGCGCGAGTGGCTCGCCGACAAGGGCCGAGGATCGCGCACGGTGTTCCTCAACTGGCAGTTCGAGGTGACCGATGCGGACGGCCGGCGCGTGGCCACCGGCCGTCACCGCCGGTCGTGGTTTGCCGCGGACAGCTAGCGGCGGCCGCCGTCGTCGAAACGTGACGCGCCGGTAACTCAGCCCGCCCTCGTGTCGACTACGCTGGCACGCAGGAGCCCCACCGTGACACCGATCATCCAGGCGCAGGCGCTGACCCGGCGCTATGGCGACTTCCTTGCCGTCGCCGGCATCGACTTCGAGGTCGCCGAGGGCGAGTTCTTCGGGCTGCTCGGCCCGAACGGCGCGGGCAAGACCTCGACGATCAAGATGATCTCCTGCGTGCAGGACGTGACTTCCGGGCTGCTGCTCGTCGGCGGGCTCGACGTGCGCACGAACGACCGCGAGGTGAAGTCCCTCGTCGGCGTCGTGCCGCAGGACGACAATCTCGACCAGGACCTCACGGTCCGCCAGAACCTCGAGGTCTACGCGCGCTACTTCGGCATCGGTAGGCAGGCGGCGCGGGAGCGGATCGACGAGGGCCTCGCGCTGATGCAGCTCGAGGAGAAGGCGGACGAGTCGATCAACGCGCTCTCGGGCGGCATGAAGCGCCGCCTCGTGATCGCCCGAGCGCTGGTGAACGAGCCACGCTTGCTGATCCTCGACGAGCCGACGACGGGGCTCGACCCGCAGGCGCGCCACCTCGTCTGGCGGAAGCTGCGCCTGCTGCGCGAGCGCGGGACGACGATCCTGCTGACCACGCACTACATGGACGAGGCGGAGCAACTCTGTGATCGCCTGATCATCATGGACAACGGGAAGGCCCTCTCGGAAGGCCGCCCGCGTGACCTGATCGGCGAGCACGCCGGCCGCGAGGTGCTGGAGCTGCACCTGCCGCCCGAGGAGACGGCGCGCGTCGTCGAGCGGCTCACGCCCATGCTCGGTGAGTCGGGACGCATCGAGCAGGTCGAGGACGTCGCCTACGCGTACGGCATCGACGAGTCGCACTACCGGATGGTCGAGGAGATGGCCTCAGACCCGTACCGGGTGATCTTCCGTCGCGCCAACCTCGAGGATGTCTTCCTCACGCTGACCGGACGGGGGCTCGTCGAATGACCGCCACGACGACGACGCCGGGCGCCACCGGGAAGCGTCCACCGGCCGGCGGCGTCGTGCCCTGGCTCGGCATCGCGATCCCGGGACGGCAGTTCATCGCGGTATGGCAGCGAGACCGGGACGTGTTCTTCCGGCTCTGGAAGGCCGAGGTGCTCGCGCCGACCATCGAACCGATCGTGACGCTGCTTGGGCTGGGGCTCGGCCTCGGCGCATACGTGGAGCTCGGCGGCGACCGGGACTACGTGGAGTTCCTCGCGCCTGGGATGCTGATGGTGTTCCCGATGTTCGGCGCCATGTTCGAGGCGCTCTTCGGCTCGTACTTCCGCATGGACCAGCACGGCACCTATGCCGCGATCCAGGCGACGCCCGTGCGCCCCGAGGAGATCGTGCTCGGCGACATCGCGTGGGCAGCCTCGAGGATGGCGCTCAATACCTGCCTCGTGCTGTTGATGCTGCTGGTGCTCACACCGTGGCTCGGCTTCATCGACTCGCCGCTGGTGATCTTCACGATCCCGGTGTCGCTGCTCTGCGGGCTGTTGATCTCGGGCGTCTCGATCGCGTTCACGAGCGTGGCGAGGTCGATCAGCCAGCTCTCGTACTTCTTCAGCATCTACGTGCTGCCGATGTTCTGGCTGAGCGGTGCGTTCTTCCCGACGGACGACCTCCCGAAGTGGGCGGACATCGCCGCCAACCTCTTCCCGCTCTTCCACGCCGTCGCGCTCAGCCGGGCGCTCACGACCGGTGACCTCGAGTGGGGGCTGCTCTGGCACGTCGGCTTCCTGTTCGCCGGCCTGCTGCCGTCGCTCTGGCTCGGCATCTGGGCGATGCGTCGCCGCATCATCCGCGGCTAACCTGCGCCTCCGAGGAGGACTCGATGACCACCGATGCAGGCCGCGCCTCCGACTCTGCTCCGACGTTGTCCGATGTCTTCGCCGAGTCGGACGCACGCTGGCAGCGCCACGTCGAGCTCCTCGACTGGCAGCCCGACTACCGCATCCGTGGACCTGAGGACCCGTTCACACCGGCGCAGGAGTACCTCCACCACGCCCACTGGCTCGAGTACGCCACGGCGATCGTCCGCGCGCGCCTCGACGGCGCCGAGCCGCCGCCACGCATCGAGGACACCTCCGCGCAGAACGACGCCTGGGCGATGGAGGACGCGCGCGTGCCGCACGGCGAGGCGAAGGCGCGCGCCGAGTCCGCTCGCATCGGCTACATCGAAGCCGTCCGCGCGACCGGCCGCGGCGATGACCGCTTCGTGATGGGGGTGCGCGGGAACCTCGTCGGGCACGTCGACCAGCACTTCAGCTACATGGTGAATGGCATGCTCGAACACGAGTCCATGCACTGGGAGCGCATCACCGCCGCGCTCGACTCGCACTCCCGGGGTCGGCTCCATCGCGGCGATGACGGCATCTCCTGGGAGGCGGTCGACATCTACGCGCACCTCCACCGCTGGATGTGGATCCAGTTCCCCCGCGTCGAGGCATACCTCGAGACGGGCGAGGTGCCCGAGCTCGAGGCGAGCGTGGACGAGCTGAACGCGCGGTGGCTCGCCGAGGACGACAGGGTGAAGTTCGAGAACGCCCGGCGGCACGCCTTCCGGACGCGCGACCGCTTCGTGCGAATGATGCAGGACATTCCGATCGAGAAGTGGTCGATGCGCCTGGTCGGGCTCTGCGTTGGGAACTCGGTCGGGCACTACCAGGAGCACCTCAACTGGATCGTCCGCGACGCGTGAACGCCGGTTGCAACGCTTCCCGCTGTCAGAACTGACCTGAGCGGGCGTGCCGGGTACCGTGATCGCTCGACGCCGCTACTGATGAGCGGACGTATCTCGGAGCACCCATGGCACTGCGACAGATGCTGCGCGGGAAGATCCACCGCGTCACCGTGACCCAGGCGGACCTCGACTACGTCGGGAGCCTGACCGTGGACGCCGACCTGCTGCGCGCGGCGGACATCCTGCCGTACGAGCTGGTCCTCGTCGTGAACCTCGCGAACGGCGCGCGCCTCGAGACCTATGCGATCGAGGGCGCCGCCGGGTCGGGCGTGATCTGCGCCAACGGCGCCGCCGCGCACCACTTCCAGCCCGGCGACCTCGCGATCATCATGTCGTTCCAGCACGTCGAGGATGCCGAGGCGCGCGCGGTCCAGCCGCGCGTCGTGTTCGTCGACGAGGACAACCGCATCACCGGCACCTCGGATGCCATCGCGCCCGGACCGTTCGACGCCCAGTCGGTGGTGCGCTAGCCCAGTCCGTGTTGCGAAAGGCCGGTCGGTCGCGCGCCGGCGTGAGCCGGGGCCGCTAGGGGTAGATGCCCCGCAGCTCCGTCGCCTCCACGACCCGCTCGATGCCGATCCAGTTCGCCGCGTCGCGGAGCGTCGCGCCATCCTTCGCCGACATCTGTCGCGCCGCGATGGTCTGGTAGCCGGCGGTGATCAGCCGCCGGAGCTCCTCGTTGACGCGCTCCTCGCTCCAGCGGACGTACTGGCGGGCCTGCACCCACTCGAAGTAGGAGACGGTCACGCCGCCGGCGTTGGCGACGATGTCCGGGATCACGGTGATGTCACGTTCCTTGAAGATCGCGTCGGCGGCGTTGGTCGTCGGGCCGTTCGCCGCCTCGAGGACGATCGACGCCTTCACGTGCGGGGCGTTCTCCTCCGTGAGGACGTGCTCGACGGCGGCCGGCACGATGACGTCGACGTCGGCGGTGAGCACGTCGCCCGCGTCGACCACCTCGCAGCGGCCGTGCTCCTCGTTCCACTCAGTGAGCGTGCCGCCCTGTGCGACGTAGTTCGCCGCGGCAGCGGCGTCCACGCCGGTCGGGTAGTGGAGCGCGATGTCCTTGTCCGAGATGTGGGTGACGACGGCGCCCTCCATCTGGAGGAGCTTGGCGACGACCGAGCCGACGTTGCCGAAGCCCTGCACCGCGACCTTGCGGCCCTGGATGCCGCCGGCGTCGCGCAGGTGGTCCTGCAGGACGTACATCAGCCCTCGCCCCGTCGCTTCCTGCCGGCCGGCGGAGCCACCGAGGGCGACCGGCTTGCCGGTGACGACCCCGGGGACGGTGTAGCCGCGCGACATGGAGTAGGTGTCCATGACCCACGCCATCACCTGGGCATTCGTACCCATGTCCGGCGCCGGGATGTCGGAATCGGGGCCGATGATCGGCTCGAGCTCGGTGGTGAAGCGTCGGGTGAGGTTCTCGAGCTCGCCTCGGCTCATCGCTGCCGGGTCGACGATCACGCCGCCCTTCGCGCCCCCGAACGGGACGTTCACGACGGCGCACTTCCAGGTCATGAGCATCGCGAGGGCCTTTACCTCGTCGAGGCTGACCATCGGCGCGTAGCGGATGCCGCCCTTCGCGGGGCCGCGGGCGACGTTGTGGTGGACGCGGTAGCCCTCGTAGATGTCGAAGCTGCCGTCGTCGCGCTCCACCGGGAACTGGGTCTGGAGGATCCGCTTGAAGGCGGTCATCGTCTCCCGGTGGTCCTCCTTCAGACCGATCTGGTCCGCCGCACGGTGGAACTGCGCCAGCACCGTGTCGAGCATCGATTCGCTCATGCACGCCCTCATCCCACGCACCCAGGGACGGCCCACGCCGACCGGGCTCTGCCGTCCATCGTACGTCCCGAGGACGCCTGCGCACCCCCGAGGTCCGCGGAGGGGCCACAAGAGCAGCTCCCAGGCCCGCGCCGGGTGTCTTCACCCGTCGGGGAGTCGTCAGAGATACGGGAGAATCCCGACGAAAAGCGACCGCTCACGGGTGTTATCCTTTCGAGGACTTGAACGGTTCGGTCGGTCCCCGCCGGGGCCAGTAAGACAGACCAGTGATCCTGCTTGGATACGCTTCGATGGTTGGGCTGGGGCTTCTGCCCCTGGCCGCGCTCGCGCGCTTCTTCGGCGTGTCCGATGAGCAGACGTTCCTGATGCCGACCCCCTACGCCCTTATCGTGGGCTTCGTCATCGGTGCCGCCGTGTGCGGCATCATCGGCCGCTCGATGGGGCTCCTCGGGACGCAGGACATCTCGATGTACGCCGACCGGCATCGCGCCGAGTCTGGCGAGGCCGCGGCTGCGCGTCGCCGCCAGCGCCCGATGCGTGGGCGCATCCGCTCGACGGCCTCCGCGCCGTTCGTCCGCTTCTCCTAACCTCCCCGAGTTCTCCTAGCCTCCCCGAGCCGCCGGCTCCGCGTCTCCTCGTACACTCCCGTCGCGCCGACGTTCGATCGGCGCGTCCGAGGGGGTACGCATGAAGCTTGTCCGCATCTACACCGGCGACGACGGCGAGTCGCACGTCGAGCCGATGGACCAGTCGGCGTTGCCGTTCACTGAGCGTGACGGCACGAGGACGCCCGTGGTCTCCGCCGTCGGCGTCGAGCTGGCGCTCCGGAAGTCGGGGTTCATCGACTTCCATCCGGCGCCGCGACGCCAGTACATGGTCTACCTCACGGCGCGCGTCGAAATCGGTCTCGGCGACGGCACCTCGATCGTCATGGAGCCGGGCGACGTCCTCCAGGCCGAGGACACGACGGGGCGAGGACACACCTCGCGCATCCTCCAGGAGGGGGTGTGCATGGTCGTCCGCCTCGAGGACTGACAGGCTCTCGAGGCACGCGCTCACAGCCACGGCGCTGCCTACACTCGGGCGCATGACCTTCCCCGAGCAGATCGTCGCGATCATCGTCGCCGCGGGCTCATCCACGCGGATGGGCGCCGACAAGATCTGGGCCGAGCTCGCCGGTGCGCCCGTGATCGCGCACTCGATCGCGGCGCTCGCCTCGACGCCCGGGGTGACGGACATCGTCGTCGTGGCGCCCGCTGCGAAGCACGAGGCGATCGCGCTCCTCCCGTGCCCGGTGCCCATCGTCACCGTCGAGGGCGGGGCACGCCGGCAGGACTCCGTGGCGGCCGGCATCCGCGTCGCGCCGGACGCGGCGTGGTACCTCGTCCACGATGGCGCCAGGCCACTCGTGACTCCGGCGGTCGCGGCGCGCGTCCTCGACGCCGCGGGCGCGAGCGGCGCCGCCATCCCCGTGGTCCCGGTGGTCGACACCATCAAGCGCGTGGACGAGCAGGGGCGTGTCCGTGACACCCTCGACCGTTCCGAGCTGCGCGCCGTGCAGACGCCGCAGGTCTTCCGCGGTGACCTCCTGCGCCGCGTCCACTTCGAGCTTGATGGGGACGTGACCGACGACGCCGCGATGCTGGAACAACTCGGGATTCCCGTCGCAACCGTCGAGGGCGACCGGGAGAACCTGAAGATCACGACCCCGTCCGACCTCGCCGTCGCTCAAGCGCTGTTTGATCTACGCTCAGGTTCGGGCGGTACGTAGAGCGGACTCCCGTACTTGTCCGTGATCTCGTTCCAGAGCGGCGCGACGAGGAGCCTGCCATGCGTGTCGGGATCGGCTACGACATCCACCGCTTCCGCGCCGACGGTGACGGCGCGCTCCGCCTCGGTGGCATCGAGATCAAAGAGGCGCCCTGCCTCGACGGTCACTCGGACGGTGACGCGCTCATCCACGCCATCATCGACGCGCTCCTGGGCGCCGCGGGCGAAGGCGACATCGGCAAGCATTTTCCGCCGGGCGATCCATCGACCAAGGGCATCGACAGCCGGGAGCTGTTGAAGCGCGTTCACCGGCTCATTTCGGCGCGCGGGTATGGCGTGAATAACCTCGACGCGACCGTGGTCGCGGAGCGCCCGCGCCTGGCCCCCTACATCGAGAAGATGCGCGAGTCGATCGCCATCATCCTGGGCCTGCCGATGAGCGCCGTCTCCGTGAAGGCGACGACGAACGAACGCATGGGCGAGATCGGCGCCGGCGAGGCGATCGCTGTGACCGCCGTGGGGCTTCTCGAGGAGACCTAGCGCCCGCTCCGACCCCGTCTGCCTACGCCGCGTGCCGCTGGCGTCCCTGCGTCGAGTCACGGAACCAGCGGATGTTGCCCATGAGGTCCGCGCGTCCACCGAGGCGCTCCAGCAGTGGGTGCTCCTCCGCCTCCGGCAGTCGCTTCTCCGGCCGGTGGATGCCGTCCCCGATGCCCATGTTGCGCACGATCCAGCGCGCGACGGCGAGCCGGCGGACCGGATCGTCCGGCACCGCCTCCGGCACCTCGTCGTCCGGGATCTCGGTGTCGTGGTGCGCGCCGACGGCCTCGCCGATCTCGGCGGGCAGTCGCCAGCGCTCGCAGATCTTCTGGCCGAACTCGGCGTGCGTGATGCCGAAGAGGCGGCGCTCCGCCTCCCGCGCCGAGACGCCGTTCTGCGCCGCGTCCACCACCTCCCGGTAGCGCGTGGGGGCCTGGGCGCCCATCGCCAGGCGTCCGAGGTCGTGGAGCAGCCCGATCGTGAACGCCTGCCGCCCGACCACCTCGTCGCGCGCCTGCGCCTCGCTGAGGAGCGCGCAACCGAGGACGTGCCGCCAGAGCTCGTCGGCATCGATGCCGGCCGCCTCGATCGAGGCGAACTGCGAGCGGACGACCGTGGCCGTGATGAGGTGGCGGACCGCCGAGGTGCCCAGCCGCACGACGCCCTCGGAGGCATCGCGGATCGGGCGCACCGGCCAGGACATCGCGGAGTTCGCCGCCCGCAGCACCGCGGCCGTCAGGGCCGGGTCGCCCTCGATGACGGACAGGTACGCCTCCAGGCTCGCGTCCGGGTTCATGAGCACCAGGAGCGCCCGCTCGCGGGGCGCGGGGAGCAGGGGCAGCTCGGGCGGCAGCGGCAGAGTCATGCGGCGATCCGTTCGAGGGCGTTCGAGGCCGCCCCGGCACGGCATCGCCGGTCGGGAACGCTACCCCATCGGTTGGACGCACCGCCGGACGCCGCCCGGGTCTGACGACGATGCAACGTGAGTATCGGCCTCGATGTCAGGAAACTTGAACAATTTCGCGACGTGTTCCTCAGGCGTCGCCAGACGGCCAGATATTCGTGCGCCAGTAGGCTATGAGGATGAATCGCACACCCGTCACCCTTCCCGGCTACGTGAACCTCGACCTCCCCGATCCCCCGGCGGATCGGCCGTATGTCCTCGTGAACATGGTGATGTCCGCCGACGGGAAGATCGTCATCGAGGGCACCGAGGCCGGCCTCGGGTCGCCCTCGGACCAGGCGCTGATGCGGGCGCTGCGCACGAACGTCGATGCCGTCCTGAATGGCGCCTCGACGCTCCGCAAGAGCGGGTCCAGCCCGGAGCTGGACGACGAAGCGCTTGAGGCCCTGCGCATCGCCCGGGGCCTCGGGCGGACGCCGCTCGGGGTCGTCCTCACGCGCAGCGGCGACCTCCCCCTCGACACGCCGTTCTTCACCTCGGACGCCTTCGAGGCCCTCGTCTTCGCCACCGACGCGACGGCCGAGGGCGCGCTGGGGCGGTTGCGCGACACTCCTCGCCCGGTGGAGGTCGTCCCGGAGGCGGATGCGCCCGCCGCGATGCTGCGCTCGCTGCGCGAGCAGCACGGAGTGCGCTGGCTGCTCTGCGAGGGAGGCGCTCGACTGAACGGTTGCCTCTTCGACGCGGGGCTCGTCGACGAGTGCTTCATCACCGTCGCGCCGCGGGTCGTGGGAGGCGACGTGACGCTCACGCCGGTGCGCGGCCCGCGCCTCGCCTCGTTCGCGGAGACGTGGCCGCTGCGGCTCGTGTCCGCCGTGCCGAACCCGGACACGGACGAGGTGTACCTGCGCTATCGCGTTGCCTCGGAACGCGGGGTCGAGCCCTAGGGCCCGGACAGCAGGAAGGCCGCCTTGCGGCGGCCCTCCCGGTTGCTCGAGCGACGGACGCGGCTCCAGGCGCCTCGGCGGCTAGGAGCCGATGATCCCGCCGTTGTCCTTGGTGATGACGATGAGCGAGGGGAGCGGCGGCCACTCGTTGTCCGGCCACAGCGTCTCCGGGTCATCCGGCCCTTCGCTGTTCTCACCCGGGTGCTGGATGTTCAGGAACACCGCGCGGTTGTCGTCCGTGAAGTACGGGCCACAGACCTCGGCGCCCTTCGGGCAGTTGTAGAACGCCTGGAGCTTGCCGCGGTTCGGTCCCGCGGTCGGGACCGCGAAGAGGCCGTCGTTCACGGCGACCGGGGTGTTCTGCATCCCGTCCGTGGCGATCCAGAGGTTGCCCGTGCGGTCGAAGGCGACGTTGTCCGGCGCCCCGATGCTGCTCACCTGCGTCTTGTCGAAGCCGGCGAAGAACGTGCTCGGGTCGTCGGCGCGACCGCAGAGCATGAACATCTCCCAGGTGAACTCGGTGGCGGCGGCGTCACCGCGGTCCTCGGAGAGCTCGATGATGTGACCGGCGGCGTTGTCCGGCCGCGGGTTGGGGCCGTCCACCTGCTCCGCCGTGCGTCGGGTGTTGTTCGTGCAGGCGATGTAGACGCGGTGGTTCCGCGGGTTCACCTCCACGTCCTCCGGGCGGTCCATCGGCGTGGCGCCGGCAGCGTCGGCGGCGCCACGGGTGTTCAGGAGGATGTCCTCCATCGTCCAGTCGCGCAGGCTGCCGTTGGTCGGGGCGAGCTTGATCCACGTCCCCGTACCGTCGTCGCGGAAGCGGGCAACGTAGAGGTCACCCTCGTCCAGGAGCGTCCGAGCGGCCTCGCGGTCGTTCGGGTCCCAGGCGTTCTTCGTGACGAACTTGTACTGGTAGTCGAAGCGCTCGTCGTCACCGGAGTAGAACGCGACGCGGCCGTCCGCGCAGATCGAGTAGTTGGCGCCCTCGTGCTTGAAGCGGCCCATGGCGGTGCGCTTGCGCGGCGTCCAGTCCGGGTCCATCGGGTCGATCTCGACGATGTAGCCGAAGCGGTTGATCTCGTTCGGCTCCTTCGAGAGGTCGAAGCGGCTGTGGTACTTCTCCCACGAGCGGCTCGAGGCGCCACCGCCCACGCCGTAGCGCTTGTTCATCGCCTGCAGCGTCGCGTTCGGGTTGCCGTCGTTGTTGGCGAAGTACTGGTTCCAGTTCTCCTCGCCGGACAGCACCGTGCCCCACGGCGTGGGGCCGCCGGCGCAGTTGTTCAGCGTTCCGATGACGCGGACGCCCTCGGGGTCGGCGGTGGTCTTCAGCAGGTCGTGACCGCGGAGCGGGCCGCTGATCTCGAACACCGACGACAGCGCCGAGTAGCGCTTGTTGTACGGCGAGTCGAGGACGACCTCCCACTCCTTGCCGGTCTTCTTGAGCTCCACGACGGTGCCCCCGTGGGCGGCCAGCTCGACGTCCACCTGGGCCTTCGTCGGGTTCGCCGGGTCGTAGGAGGGGAACATCCGGGCGCCCTCGGTGTACTCGTGGTTCACCCAGAGGAGGCCACGGGTGTCGCGAGCGGGCGAGCTCATGCTGAACCAGATGTTCAGGTCGCAGTTGTACCCGAAGGTCTGCTCCTGCAACTGGGCGGTGGCGTTCGCCATCGTGAGGCGCGGCACGCCGGGGAAGAGCGGGTCACCCCAGCGGAGCAGGATCTTGCGCGAGTAGCCCTCGGGGAGCTGTTCGCGGTCCTCGCGAGTGAGGGTGATCGGCTTGAAGCCGAGGTTCGTCCCCTTCACGCCGGTGCTTCCCGCCGTCTGCGCCGAGGCGACGCGCGGGCTCAGCGGGTTGTCGCCCAGCAGCGCGTCGCCCATCGGGGTGGCGCTGACGACGAGCGGGACGGTGGCGGCGGCGGCGCCCTTGATCAGGGTCCGGCGGCCAAAGCGGCGCTTCATGATGTCCGCGAACGAGTTGTCCTGCGCGTTCGACTCGTTGGGGGCCTCGTGGTAGCACGCGCCGGCGCACTTCCAGACGCACTTGTTCGGAATCCCGGCCTCATCCGCGTCGAACCGGAGGTCGCCATCGACGCCCTCGCTGAAGAGACGCAGTGGGAGGAAGTTCCGACGGCTCACCGGCTGCTGCTTGTCCGTCACTGTCCTGCACACTCCTACTGTTAACTGGCTATCTGCCGAAGCGTGCTTGGAGGGCGTTTCCGCTCGATTGGCACCCCGTTAGGGACACGATCAGTCCACTGCGATGGATTGGCACCGGGACTGGACTCAGACTCCACCCCGAAACGCAAACGCGTTCTGTTTCGGCTGATACGATCGAGGGAAGCCGGGTCGGCACTAGAGGGATTAATAGATGCCGAAGTTCCAGAAACTCGACCCGAACCAGGTCGTCCTTGGTCGCGGCCGATCCAATGCCCTGAAGCGCCGCCCGTTCGTGGACGCGATCCGTGCCGCGCACGCCGGTCGCATCGAGCTCGACAAGGACGACGATCCCGCGGCGATGAAGCGGCTGCTTCGCCAGGCGTCCAAGGAGACGGGGATCAAGGTGCGTTCGTCCTGGGAGGACGAGAGCCGCACCGCCCTCCTCTGGAAGCGCGTCGGCGCGTAAGTTCGCTCGCGCACCGGGACCTCGCTCCTGGCCGCTCCAGCAACGGCGCTGATCCTCCCGCACAGCCCACACCACTCGCGATCGCGCGCGGCACCGCGTGGTCGTGTCCGATCACGTCGGCGCCGGTCGGTCGAGGCGCCGCCAGATTCCATGTCGACATAACAGATCGGCAAGATCACACCAAAGATCAGGGGGAACCCTGACTCGCGCGCGGATCACTCCCGACGCCGCGGCGTTCTACTAGCAGGGAAGCGGCGTTGGCTCCCAGGCGACTGGGGGAAGAGCACGATGTCTGGTAATTACGGCTACCTGGCCTACGAACTGCGCGACGGTGTCCTCCAGGACATGGTCGCGATCGGTCTCCTGATCGAGGCGGCGCGCACGGCGCTCCGGTCCGGCGCTCCGCGCTCGGACGTGGACGCGATCCTCGCGCGCGCTCAGACGACGGCGAGCACCGATCTCGGCGAGTTGCGTTCGATGATCGACCGGCTCAAGCCGGCCGCGTAGTTCGCTCCGACACCTCGACGCGCCGGACGGGACGTCCGGCGGCTTCGAGGGCGTCCAAGAGCTCCGACTTCAGCGAGGCGAACTCCGCCGTCGTGGTATCCGCGACGGATCGCGGCCGGGCGAACGGCACGTCCACGCGATGGACGATGCGCCCGGGCCGCGGCGACATCACGAAGACCACGTCCGACAGGACGAGTGCTTCGTCGACATCGTGCGTGACGAGCAGCACCGAGCGCTGGTGCTCCGTCCAGACCGCCTGCAGCCACTGCTGCATCTCGCGCCGCGTGATCGCGTCCAGCGCGCCGAACGGCTCGTCCAGCAGCATCACGTCTCGCGGGACCAGGAACGTCCTCAGCAACGCCAGCCGCTGGCGCATCCCCCCGGACAACTGCGCCGGCCACGCCCGTTCGAACCCCTCGAGGCCGAACGATGGCAGCAGCGACCTGGCCTCCGACCGCGCCTGCTCTCGTGACACGCCCGCCAGCTCGGCCCCGAGCGCGGCGTTCGCGATCGTCCGTCGCCAGGGGAGGAGCAGATCTCGCTGCGGCATGAAGGCGGCGCTGCCGGGGCGGCCGGCCACCGGAATGCCCTCGATGCTCGCGCTGCCCGCGTCGGGCAGCACGAGACCGGCGAGCAACTTCAGCAGCGTGCTCTTCCCGCACCCGCTCGGCCCGACGAGGCTCACGAACTGCCCGGGCTCGACGCGGAGGCTGACGTCATCCAGCGCGTGCACCGGCGTGGCCCCACCGAAGGTGAGGCTCACGCCGTCCACGCGGATCGCTGGGTTGAGCACCGGCTCGGGCATCGGGAGGACCGCGCCGCCTACGGCAGGAACTCGTTGGTGAACGCCGCGTCGGAGTCGATCGGCTGATCGAGCAGCCCGGCGGTCACGAGGAAGTCCGCGAATGCGGACCAGACCTCGGCGTCCTGCGTGCCCCAGCCGCCCTCGCCGACGAACTTCGGCGCGTGGTACTGCACCGAAGCCGCCACGAGCGACTGGTCGAGCTCGGGCGCCGCCGCGAGGAGCGCGTCCGTCGCCGCGGCCGGGTCGGAGATCGCCGCCTCGTAGCCGCGCGCCGTGGCGGCGAGGAAGCTCCGGACCAGCTCCGGGTCGTTCGCGATCATGTCCTCGGATGTGATGAAGATGGGCGTGTACCAGTCCGGAATGCAGTCCAGCCAGTCCACGAACTTGATGCTGTTGATGTCCTTCCCTTCGACGTCACGGGCGCGCAGCGCGTCCCAGCCCTCGAAGACCCAGACGAAGTCGAAGCGTCCCTGCTCCATCCCGGCGAGGTAGTCGATGTTGCCCACCTCGACCATGTTCACCTTGTCGGGGTCGCCGCCGTCACAGGCGACGAGCGTGTGCAGCAGCTCGGTCTCGAGCGCTCCGCCGTAGCCGCCGTACGTCTTGCCCTCGAAGTCCCGAGGGCGCTCGATGCCGGCGGATGCCAGCGACATAAACGACGAGTCGTTGTACGGCATGATCGTCGCGATCGACACCACCGGGACGCCGGCCGCGCGCGCCGGGAGCAACGACTCCGCCTGCGAGACACCGAACTCGGCGCCGCCGGTGCCCACCACCTGGTCGGCTCCGGCCGCCGCCGGCTCGACCACCTCGAGGTTGATGCCCTGCTCCTCGTACCAGCCGTTCGCCAGCGCGAGGTAGATGCCGGCGTGCTGGGCGTTGGGCGTCCAGTTGAGCATCAGCGTCACGTCGCGCAGGCCGTCGCCGGACGGGGTCGGCGTCGCGGTCGAGGTCGACGTGCCGCTGGTGGCGGTGCCGGTCACGGTCGTCTCCACGGCGGACGTGGCGGTCTCCGTGGGCTCCTCGTCGTCGTTCGCGCCGCATCCGACGAGCGCCGCGCCGAGGAGTGCGAGCAGCGCGACGAAGGCGAACGGGATGAACCGACGACGCCGGCGCCGGGTATGCAGGAAGAGACTCATCGGGATTCCTCCGGGTTCTGGCCGTGGGCGTACTGCCACGGCATGGCCGCCCGTGCCGCGAGGTGCACGAGCGCGAAGAGCAGGATGCTGACGGCGGCGATGACCGCCACCGCGACGAAGACGCGGTCCACGCGGAACGCGGTCTGCGATCGGGAGATGAAGAGGCCGAGGCCGCTGGACGCGCCGACCCACTCAGCGATGACCGCCCCGAGGACGGCGTAGGTGGCGCTGATCTGCAGGCCTGCGAAGAACGACGGCACCGCGCTGGGCACGAGGATCGTCCGGAGCACCTGCAGCCGGCTCGCACCGAACGAACGCGCGAGGTCCACGAGCTCGCGGTCGGCGCGGAGCAGTCCGTCCGTCGTGGAGACGACGATCGGGAAGAAGCAGATCAGCGCGACGACGAGCGCCTTCGGCATGATGCCGAAGCCGAACCACACGACGATCAGCGGCGCCATCACGATCATCGGGACGTTCTGCGACACGACGAGCAGCGGGTAGACGACCCGGCGTACCGGGGCGAACCCGGCCAGGAGCGCGGCGATCCCCGCGCCCAGGACGCAGGCGATGCCGAGGCCGAGGAGCGCCTCGGTCATCGTCGTCCGGATGTGGCCAGGCAGCGTTCCGCGGACCTCGAGGAACGCGTGCCAGACGCGTCCGGGGCCTGGGAGCAGGTACGGCTGCAGGTCGAAGGCACGCACGGCGATGTCCCACGCGACGATGAGCGCCGCGAGGAAGAGGACCGCCGGGACGTAGCGCGTGACCAGCCGCATCGTCATGCCGGGCGTTGCTAGCGGAACTTCGAGGTGAGCGATGAGATCGTGGCGCCGCTCGCCTCTTCTCGTGACTGGGCGACCTTGATCACCGTCACCAGCGAGTCCGCGCCGGCGCGCAGGCAGGCTTCGTGCACCGCGCGCCCGAGCGCCCAGATCGCGTCCGGGGTGCCCTCGACGGTCGTGCCGAGCGCGTCGACCTCGTACTTCAGGCCCGACTCCTGGATGACCGCGATGGCGGCCTCGACGTGGGCGTACTTGTCCTCTGGGGTGCCGGGCGGGTTCGCCAGGCACTGGATTTCCATGATCACGGATCGACCTCCGACGTCAGTCGCGGCGCGCGCGCCGTCGAACGCCGACCGTCGGTCGCGAAGACACCCACTGATCGATCAGGGGGCGGGGTTCCGGGGTGGAGGTATACGGGAATCCCGGACGGGGATCCGTCATCACTCGCTCCGCTTCCCTACGCTCGCATTACCGAGGTCAGGTTCCCGGGGTGGTCCTTGCGGATCTCAGCCTTGCGGCCCCCCCAGCGGCGCACCGTGTTCCGGTGTGTTAAGGGCAGGCTAGGACTGGCCCTGCCGCCCCGTCAACGGGATCCCGCAGGGTGACCAGGAGGAATGCGATGCCCGACGAACGACGCGACGAACGACCCGACGAACAACCGAACAAGCCGCCGCCCGGGACATGGCTCGGTGTCGGCATCGCGCTCGGCGTCGGGACGGGGACGGCCCTCGGCGCGGCGTTCGGCAGCCTCGCCCTGGGGGTCGCCTTCGGGGCGGCGTTCGGCGTCGCCTTCGGTGCGGCGCTCGACGCGAACGATCGCCGTCGCTGACCGAGGGCTCACCAGGTGGGGTTGGTGCGTCAGGCGAACCCGGGCGGACTCGGGACGGTGAAGCGAGCCGTCGTCCCACTCGCCCCGTCGCTCTCGATCCAGATCCGGCCGCCGTGGAGGTCCACGATGAGCTTCGCGATCGGTAGCCCGAGGCCCGTGCCGCCGACGCGCTCGCTGCCCGGCGCGCGGTAGAACTTCTCGAACACCCGCTGCTGGTCGGCCGGCATGATGCCGAGCCCCTGGTCAGTCACCGTGACGGTCACCTCGTGCGCTCCCGCCCGAGCGCTCACATAGACCTCGCCGTCCGGCAGGCTGAACTTGATCGCGTTCTGCACGAGGTTCTCGATGACGTGACGGATGCGTGGCTCGTCGCACCACGCGACCGCGGGCTCCGCGTTCCCGTCGGTCTCCAGCGTGACCCCCGCCGCGACGGCGGACGGCTGGAGGTCCTCCACCACGCGAGCGATGGTGACCGAGAGGTCGGTCTCCTCGCGCCGCAGGGCGACGGCGCCGGACTCCAGCGTGGTGAGGGCGAGCAGGTCGTTCACGATGTGCAGGAGCCGGTCGGTGTTTCGGCTGAGCAGTGACACCATCCGCGATTGCACGTCGGTGAGCGCCCCGCCGTCGCCGTCCTGGAACAGCTCCACGGTCGCGCGGATCGAGGTCAGCGGCGTGCGCAGCTCGTGGCTGACGGTGGAGATGATGTCTCGCTTCAGCCGTTCCACGTCGAGGATGTCGGTCACGTCGCGGAGCACCACGACGCTGCGGCCGCCGCGTCCTCGGTTGAGCGACGCGCTCCGCGTGATCGCCAGCGAGCGCCCGCCGATCTCGATCACCTGCGGCCCGTCGCCGGTCTCGGACGGCCGGGCCGCCGGGAGGATCTGGGTGATGTGACGCCCGAGGATCTCGTCCGGTGACTTCTGGAGCATGCGCCCCGCGGCCGGGTTGCTGATGAGGCAGTTGCCGGAGGCGTCGAAGGCGAGGAACCCCTCGCCCATCTCGAGGAGGGCGGTGCGTGCGACCTCCTCCTGCTCGCTCGCGGCGATCGTGAGGCGCTCCTGCTCGGCGGCGGACTCAGCCAGCCGATTCAGCATGGCGTTCACCGCGCCCGCGACCTCGGCGATCTCGTCGCGTCCGCGCACGGTGACGCGCTGGTGCTCCTCGTCCGCGCCGAGCTCCGCCAGCTCGCCACGGAGGCGCAGCATCGGTCGGAGCAACAGGACGTTGGCGCCGAAGTAGACCATCACCCCGGTCACGCCGAGCGTCGCCACGATCGCAGCCACGCCCAGCCACAGCACCTGGTTGCGCAGGGAGTTGATTCCCCGTCGCTGGTTCGTCTCGATGAGGAAGGCCGGTTCGCCGTTGATGTCGCGGACGAGGGCCTGGCCGTTCAGTTCGCCGTTCTCGGTGACGGCGATGGCGAGTTGCTCGGAAGCCCGCTCGACGATGTCCGGTTCGCTGGCGAGCGGCTCGAAGCGGATCGGCGTGGCGAGCGACTCGCTCAGCGCGCCGATGAAGTCGTCGTCGAGCCAGCGCGCCATGATCAGCGTGCCGTGTGCCGGCCCGTCATCGTCGCTGGTGAGGATCGGGCGGGCCGACACGAGCATCGGCTGCCCGTTGGGGAGGAGGATGACGCCGCAGGTCTTGTCGAAGCGTTGCGCGCCCCGCACCAGCTCAGTGACCAGCGGGCTCTCCGCCTCCAGGCCCTGGATCGGGGCCATGTCCCCCGAGGGCCATCGCCACGTTTCGAAGTAGCTGTCACCGGCGCGGTCGATGTAGATGAGCGCTCCGAGCTGAAGCGACTCGAGGATGTCGTCCACGAGGTTGCTCTCGACGTAGGCGTCGAAGGCGCTTCCGGGGCCGTCCATGAAGCGATACGTGTCGTCCCACGAGGACCAGTCGTACAGGAGCAGGTCGAGACGCGTGGTCTCGACATCGATCGCGTTCGCAGCGCGGCGTGCGTCCCGCTCGATCTCCGCGTGCTCCACGCGGTCGAACTGCTCGGAGATCACGAAGCGGTGGAACGCGACGAGTGCGAGGATCCCGGCGAGCCCGAGGATGAGCAGGCCGAGACCAGCCTTGCGGCGTAGCGATAAGGCCACGTTGACTCCCCGCCGTCCCGAGTAGGGTGGAAGATACGGGAGGCTGCCGGTACGGGGCTGACGATTCGGCAACGGTCGATGCTGGCCGGTATCGGCGGCACCGATGACGGCATCGGATGCTCGGGGGCGCGACCCCTGGGATGGGGACGGTCTTGGGCAGAGGCTTCCTGCGCGCGCTCCTGCAGATCGGCTTCGCCCTCGCTGCGCTGGGCATCTTCTTCTGGCGCGTGGACGCCGGCGCCGTCCTCGCGCAGCTCGGCAAGGTCGACATCCGCTGGGCGCTCGTCGCGCTCGCGGCGTTCACCGCGTCGAAGTTCCTCCACGCCTGGCGCTGGTGGCATTTCCTCGGACGGCCCGAGGCGCCCATCGCGCCGCTGTCCGCGGTGTTCCTGATCTCGAACATGGCGAACTCGCTGCTCCCGCTGCGCGCCGGTGACCTCCTGCGCGTCGAGGTGCCGGCGAAGCGGTTCGGGATCCCGCGCTCGCTGCTCGCGAGCAGCGTCTTCGTCGTGGAGTCGGTGCTGGACCTCTTCGCGTTCGCCGTGCTGCTCGTCGCGGCGCTGCTGATGACGGACCTGCCCGTCGTCCTCCGTCCGCTGGTGGGGCTCATCGGCGGGTCCGCAGTGGTGCTCTTCGGCGCGATGGTCGTCCTCGTGCGCTCGCGCTCCGCCGTCGAGCAGTGGTTCGGGCGGGCGCTGGGCTGGCTCCCCGAGCGCATCGAGCGCCCCATCGCCTCGCGGCTCCCGGAGTTCGTCGACGGGATGGCGTCGCTGGGCACGAACATGGAGGCGGCGCGCGTCGTCGCGATCTCGCTGATCGCGTGGCTCGTCGAGGTCGGCGTCTACTTCTTGCTGGCGAAGGCGTTCGGCCTGGACCTGCACATCTCCCAGGCGCTGATCCTCATGATCGCCGCGAACCTCATCGTGTCGCTGCCGCTGACGCCGTGGAGCATCGGCCCGTACGAGCTCGCCGTCACGGAGGCTCTCGTCGCGATCGGCGAGCCGAGGACCGAGGCGGGCGCGTTCGCGCTGGGGTCACACCTCATGCTGCAGGCCTGGATCGTCGTCACGGGGATCGCCGCGATGCTGTGGATCGGACTCGGTCCGCGCGACCTGTGGCCGGGCGGCGGCGGGAAGTCCGTCACGCAGGATGCGCCCTCGGCCGACGCGACGGACGCTACAGCCTCGGATAGCCCGCGGCGGCCTTGACCACTCGCGCCAGCTCGACCTGGGCGGCCTCGAGCTTCGGGAGCCGCTCGTCGATCGCGTCGCGAATCGACTGCGTCAGCCAGTCTGCCGGGTGCCGGTCGCTGATGGCGAGCGCGATGCACGTCGTCCAGAACTCGGCGGCGAGCATCATCGGTGCGACGAGCTTCGCCTCCACCGGCGTGAGCTGTGGCTCCGCGTGCGCCTGGTAGCCGGCGATGAAGGCGTGCACCTGCCAGCCGTCCATCCACGCGTCGACGACGAGGCTGCGTCCGATGTCCACGACGCGCGCGTCGCGATGGGCGAGGTCGAAGTCGAGCAGGCCGGTCACGTCGTTGCCCTCGAAGAGGATGTTGTTCCCGAGGCACTCGAAGTAGACGACGTCGTCCGGGAGCGAGCCGTAGTCGAGCTGATCGAGCAGCGCGACGACGAGGTCGTGCATGTCCTCGAGGCGCGCGGCGCGCTCCGGGTCGGTCAGCGCGAACCACGCCACGAGCGCATGGAAGTCGGCGAAACCATCGAGGCGCAGCGGCGTGTCGAGGTCCGTGATGCGTCCGAAGCCGGGCCGCTGGCCCTCGGTCCAGTCGCGCAGGTCGGCGTGCAGCAGGGCGAGCAGAGCGCCCTTGCGCTGCATCGTGCGCTGGTCCGGCTCCGGCGGCTCGCCGGTGCGGAACGGGAAGAGCGCCCAGCGACCGGAGTCCGTCTCGAGCTGCGATCCACCGGAGGCGACGATCGCCGGCGCCACGGGCCAGCCGCGCTCGTGCAGGAACTGCAGCAGCCGGTGCTCGTAGGCGACGGATGCCTGCGTCTGGCGCTGGTGGTAGCGGCGGAGGACGCGCGACCCCACCCCGGGCACCTCGACGCGCCAGTGTTCGTTCGCGGCGCCGCCGCTCAGCGGCTCGATCGAGGATGCGTCGGAGATGCCGAACGCGCGGAGCGCCTCATCGATCGCGGGCCGGTCGGCCGGGGATACGGTCATCGCTCACGCCTCCGGATCCAGAGTACGCCGCCCCTCCCGGTGACGAGGGCGGGGCGTGCGGGATCGCGAGGTCAGTCGCCGTCGCCGTACCGCGTATGCGCGGGAGGCGAGCCGTCCAGGCGCTGGAAGAGCTCGTGCGTCGTCGGTTCGGCGTCGTCGACGGCGCGGGAGATGGCGGATTGCCAGAACTCGCTCAACGGCACGAGGTCCGCGCCCGTGAACCGCTGCTCCTGGAGCTCGAAGGAGTCGGTGCGGTAGAGCACCGCGTCGACGGGGTAGTCGACATCGGACGCGGAGGTCCTCGTCGCGTCGAACGCGAGGAGGCCGATGCGGAGCGCATCCGCGAGCCCGCGCTCGAACTCCCACGTGCGGTCGAGCACGGGCTTCCCGTAGCGGGACTCGCCGATGATCACGTACGGCGTCCCGGAGCGGACCTCCACCCAGTTGCCCTCCGGGTAGATCAGGTACATGTGCGGGCTGTCGTCGCCGGAGAGCTGGCCGCCAAAGATGCAGTGCAGGTCGAACAGCAGGCCACCCTGCAGCAGCCAGTCCATGTCCTCCGTGCGGACGCGCCGGATCTCCTCGGCGAGCGCGTTGGCCGCCTTGTACATCCGGTCGAGCTTCTCCTCGCCCTTGAGGCGTTCCTCGAAGTACGTGATCGCCTTGTCGCGGATCGATCGCAGCCCGCTGGTCATGATGAACATCGAGTGCTGCTCGTACTGGTGGATCGAGATCTTGCGGGCGGTCGACATCTCGGTGCCGCTCGTGATCCGCGTGTCGGCGAGGGCGAACAGGCCTTCCTCGCAGCGCATCCCCAGGCAGAACGTCATCCGGCGTCTCCAACCCCGCGTCACCGCTCTCTGCGGCGTCCGGGCATCGTATGGGTGAGCTGTCTCCGGGGCCATGCGAGGCACCCCGGACTGGGCGGGCGCTGCTCAGGTCAGATGGGTTCGCCGTCCGTGCCGGCGGGACGGGCGCGGAAGATGTCCTCCTGCAGCGCGAGGTCGATCGCGTTCAGCCGCGCCTCGTACTCGTCCAGGAACTCGTGCAGCCCGGAACTCACGACGTTGTCCGCGTTCGCCGAGCGCAGGTCGAGCTCGATCAGCGCGGCTTCGCGCGCGGCGCGGACCACGCGCCGGTCCGGCGTCTCCGCCGTCGCCCGCTCGAAATGGCGCCGGAGCGCGGCCACGGAGAACGCGAGGCTGCGCGGGAAGTTGCGGTCGAACATGAGCATCGAGACGACGCGCCGCCCGGTCACCGGGCCGCGGTGCTCCTTGCGGAACGCCTCGAGGGCGCTCGCGGAGCGGAGGACCGCCATCCACTGGTAGCGGTCGATCGGTCCCCCGACGTCGTGGAGGGAGGGCAGGAGGACGAAGTACTTCGTATCGATGATGCGGGCCGTCATGTCGGCGCGCTCGAGGAACAGGCCCACGCGGAACCACTCGCGTCCCTCGGTGAGCACGACGGTGTTGTCGAACATCCCGAGGATCGCGGCCACGGACCGCTTCACGTTCGCGTAGAGCGCCGGCAACGCCTGCTGCTGCGTCGAGGCGCGCGCCGTCGAGAGGTACAGGCGATTGATCTCCTCGAACACCTCGCGCGAGAGGTACTCGCGGGACTCCCGCGCGAGCGAGCGGGCGCGCCCGATCGTGGAGACGAGTGAGTTCGGGTACTGCGGCGAGAAGATCAGGAACTCCGCGGGGCTGAGGACGGCGCTGCTGCCCGAGAGCGCCACGGCCTGTTGCTGGTGCTGCCCCTGCTGCGACTGCACCTGCGCCTGTGCCGCCTCGTACGCCTCCTGAGCGCCCAGCGTGGCGATCACCGCTTCCCACGCGTCGGCCGCCGTGCCGGCGATCTGCTCCGTGGATGCGGCGAGATTCACGTCCGCGAGGCGCGCGACGTTGTCGGCGCGCTCGAGGTAGCGCCCGAGCCAGTAGAGGTTCTCAGCCGTCCTCGCGAGCACCTATGCGCCCCCCGCCTCTGCGTCAGTGCCCGGCGGCTCCGCGCGCAGGACCCACGTGTCCTTCGACCCGCCGCCCTGCGAGGAGTTCACGATGTACGACTCGCGCGTCGCGGCCACGCGGGTGAGCCCGCCCGGGAGCACCCACGAGGACTCGCCGGTCACGATGAACGGGCGGAGGTCGGCGCGACGCGGTTCGAGACGCTCGCCGTTGAACGACGGGATCGTCGAGAACTCGAGCGTCGGCTGCGCGATCCACTTCCGCGGCTCCTCGCGCACGCGCAGCCGGGCGGCGTCGAGCGTCTCCTTCGACGCCTGCGGCCCCACGATGATCCCGTACCCGCCGGATCCGTCGGTCGGCTTGAGCACGAGCTCGTGGAGGTGCTCGAGCATGTACTCGAGGTCGTCCTCTCGCCAGCCGGTGTACGTGTCGACGTTGGGGATGATCGGCTCTTCGCCGAGGTAGTAGCGGATCAGCTCGGGCACGAACCGGTAGGTGGTCTTGTCGTCCGCCACGCCCGTGCCGATCGCGTTCACGATCGTCACGTTGCCCGCGACGTATGCACCGACGAGCCCGGCGACGCCGAGCATCGAGTCCGGCTTGAACTCCAGGGGGTCGAGGAAGTCGTCGTCGACGCGGCGGTAGATCACGTCGACGCGCTCGAGGCCGGAGGTCGCGCGCAGGTAGACGCGGTTGTTGTCGACGACGAGGTCGCGTCCTTCGACCAGCTCGACGCCCATCTGGCGCGCGAGGAAGGAGTGCTCGAAGTACGCCGAGTTGTAGGCGCCCGGCGTGAGGATGACCGTGCGCACCTGGTCGGCCGGGACGCCATCGGGCCGCACGGCGATCGCCATCTCGGAGAGGTGCTCGGCGTAGTCATCGACCGGCTCCACGCGCGCGGCCGGGAAGAGGTCGGGCACGGTGTTGAGCATCGTGCGCCGGTTCTCGATCACGTAGGAGACGCCCGAGGGGGTCCGCAGGTTGTCCTCGAGCACCTTGAAGACGCCATCGCTGTCACGGATGAGGTCGATGCCCGCGATGTGCGCGTAGACGCCGAGCGGCGGCGTGAACCCGCGCATGCGGCTGCGGTAGGCGGGGTGGTCGAGCACGAGCTCAGCCGGCACGACGCCGTCCCGGATGCAGCGCTGTTCGCTGTAGATGTCGGTGAGGAACCGGTTGAGCGCCGTCACGCGCTGCTGGAGGCCGGCCTCCAGGCGTCGCCACTCGCTCGGCGCGATGATCCGCGGCACCAGCGAGAACGGGAAGATGCGCTCCGTCCCGGCGTCGTCACTGTAGACCGTGAAGGTGATGCCGCCGTTCATCGTCTCGATGTCGGCGATGTCCTGCCGGTGGACGTACGTCTCGGCGTCCCAGCGGCCCATCTGGTCGACGAAGCTCCGGTAGGCGGGTCGGACCACGCCGCCGGGCGCGAACATCTCGTCAGGGCCTGGCCCGGGCTCGTACCCCTCGAAGAGGCTCGTCACACCGACCCCCCCACGCCGCTGGAACGTCGCGTCTGCGCTAACCGTACCTGACTGAAGCTCGGACGGACGAAGGTCGCGCGGACTATCCGCGAAGCTGCTGCGACCGGATCTGACCGGCGCGCTGCTGGAGCGACTTCACCTGGCCCGCTCGCATCTGCTGCGAACGAACCTGCCCGGCACGCATCTGCAGCGTGCGAGCCCGCATCACCATGGGGGAAGTCGTGGCCTTCATGACGTGATATTCGGCGAGGCATGAGACACCCGCATGACTCCTGAGTTACATCCAGATGAACCCGTGACCGTGCCGGTCCCTCTCAGGACCGGGCACCGCGCGCCACAGGGCCATCCACTCGCCCTCGGGCCCCTCCCGGAGGCGTAGACTCGCGCGACGCCGCGGCTGCGACCGAGATCGAACTCAAGGTCGACCTCGCACGGTCCGCGCGCATGATAACGAACGTCGAGAAGGAGTCAGCATGAGAGCCGCCGTCCTCCGGGGAGCAGACCCCATCGGCATGGAAGACATCACCCTCGACGAGCCCCGCGCCGGCGAGGTGCTGGTGAAGGTCGTCGCCTGCGGCGTCTGCCACTCCGACCTCCACACCATCAACCGTGCGAAGAGCGCGGCGCTCCCCGCCCCCGTCATCCTCGGGCACGAGGTCGGCGGCATCGTGGAGGCGGTTGGCCCCGGTGTCACCTCGGTGGTCGAGGGTGACCACGTCGTCGTCGCGTTCAAGCCGAACTGCGGCCAGTGCTACTTCTGTGTCCGCGGCCAGCCCCAGCTCTGCGAACGCTCCGACTACCCGGACCGCCTGTTCAACGGCTCGAACCCGCGGCTGCGGGACGAGGGCGGCAACCCCGTGCAGCAGGGCATCGGCGTCGGCGGCTACGCGCAGTACACGGTGATGCCGGAGCGAGGCGTGGTGAAGGTCCGCGAGGACGCACCGCTCGACCGGATCTGTCTCGTGGGGTGCGGCGTCACCACTGGCGTCGGCGCCGCTCTGCGTACCGCGCAGGTCGAGGCCGGCTCGGACGTGGCCGTCATCGGCCTCGGTGGCGTCGGCCTCAACGTCGTCCAGGGCGCGCGGCTCGCCGGCGCCCGTCGCATCATCGGTATCGACACCGTCGCCTCGAAGGCGGACCTCGGCGCCAAGTTCGGCATGACCGACTTCGTGAACGCCGCCGAGACCGACCCGGTGGAAGCCGTGCGGAAGCTGACCAACGATCGCCTCGATTACGCCTTCGAGGCGATCGGCCTCGGCAAGACCTCGGAGCAGGCGTTCGAGATGGTGCGGCGCGGTGGCACCGCCGTCATCGTCGGCGTCGTCGGCGACAACATCACCGTCCCCGGTCGCGCCTTCCTCGGCGAGAAGAAGCTCGTCGGCTCCTTCTTCGGCTCGGCGAAGCTCCAGTACGACCTGCCCGTCTACGTGGACCTCTACATGGACGGCAAGCTCAACCTGGATGACCTCGTTTCGAAGAAGCGCCCGATGCCCGAGATCAACGACGCCTTCGCCGACATGATGGCCGGCACCGTCGCGCGCTCGGTCATGGAGCCGGTGAGCTAGGAGGGGCCTCGAGGGTCCCCGAAGCCGTCGAGACACCGGGCGTTCACGCGCCCGATCGCGATGAGCACGACGATCGACGAATCGCCCGGTACCACCGGGCGATTCGCGCTTACTCATGCGAAGTAAGCGCGGCAGGCGTACCCTGCTCTGCATTCTCCGAGGGACTCGACCGTGACCACTCAGCCGCATGCGCGTCGACCGCTGACGCTTCGCCTGGCGATCTTCCTGATCGCCCTCAGCGCCACCGCACCGATCTCCATCGACACGTTCCTGCCCTCGATGCCCGCGATCGTCGAGGAGTTCGGGAGCACCGAGGCGTTCCTGACGCTCGGCGTCACGCTGTTCCTCGTCTCCTTCGCGGCGTCGCAGTTGTTCTACGGGCCCGCCTCTGACCGCTGGGGCCGACGGCCCGTGCTGTACGTCGGGCTGACCGTGTATGTCCTCGGCGGCGCGATGTGCGTGTTCGCGCAGTCCGCCGAGATGCTCATCCTCGGCCGCATCCTGCAGGGCATCGGCGGGGGCGTGGGGCCGGCGATGGCGAACGCCATGACGCTCGACCTCTACTCGCGCGAGGACGCGACGCGGATGATCGGCTACCAGGCGATCATTCTGCCGCTCGCGCCGGCCGTGGCGCCGGTGTTCGGTGGCGCCATCGCCGCGCTGGCCGGATGGCGGTCGGTCTTCGTCGTGCTCGTGGCGGCGGGCTTCATGTTCGCCGCCTGGTTCACCGTCACCCTCGGTGAGACCAAGCCGCCGAGGGAGGGCCCACGCGCGGGCCTGATGGGCGACTACCGCACGCTGTTCACGAGCCCGATCTTCCTCGGGTTCGCCCTCGTGATGGGGCTGATGTTCAGCGGCCAGTTGCTGTTCGTCTCGACGTCGTCGTTCGTGCTCATCGACCGCCTCGGCGTCGCGCCGACGGTCTTCGGGTTCGCCTTCGGCTTCATGGCGCTCGGCTTCATGGCGGGCGCCACGGCGTCGAGCCGGCTGGTCAGTCGCCTCGAGGGCTACAAGATCGTGCTGCTGGGCTCGTCGATCGCGGGCGCGGCGGCAGCGAGCATGGGGCTCTTCGTGCTGTTCGGCGTCGAGCACCCGCTGATGGTCATCGTGCCTTCGTTCGTCTCGGCATTCGGCATCGGCATGTCGCGGCCGTCCGCGATGGCCGGCGCGCTCGTCCCGTTCCGGGAGATGGCCGGTATCGCCTCCTCGACACTGATGTTCATCCAGATGGCGGTCTCGTCCGGCTACAACGTCGTCTACTCGATGCTCTTCGAGCCGGGCGTGGTGACGCTCGCCATCGGCATGTTCGTGCCGATCACGCTCGGCCTGGTCGTCGCGGCCTTCGTCGGCTCACGCGCCCGACGCGTGATGCGCGAGGAGGGCGAGCGCGCCCTCGAGACGGCGGCGGCCGGCTAGCACCGTCCGTTGCGCAGACAGCAAACGGCCCGCCTTTCGGCGGGCCGTTCGGTTCTCAGTCCGTGCGCGGGGACTAGCCCTTGGAGGACTTCGCGAGGCGTGCGCGCTGGTTCTGGTCCAGCACCACCTTCCGGAGGCGGACGGCCTTCGGGGTGATCTCGAGGCACTCGTCGTCGCGCAGCATCTCGAGCGCCTGCTCCAGCGAGAACGTCTTCGGCGGCGTCATCTTCTCGGTCTTCTCCGCCGTGGAGTCGCGCATGTTGTTGAGCTTCTTCTCGCGCGTGATGTTCACGTCCATGTCGTCGGCCCGCGAGTTCTCGCCGACGATCATGCCCTCGTAGACCTCGGTGCCCGGCGGGACGAAGAGCGTCGACCGCTCCTGGAGCGCCATGATCGCGTACGAGGTCGCCGGTCCTCGGCGGTCCGCCACGAGCGCGCCGTTCTGGCGCGTGCGCAGCTCGCCGAACCACGGCGCGTAGCCGTGGAACACGTGGTGGGCCAGGCCCGTCCCGCGCGTCTCGGTGAGGAACTCCGTGTGGAACCCGATGAGGCCACGCGACGGGATGATGTAGTCGATGCGGATGCGGCCGGTGCCGTGGTTCACGGTGCGCGTCATCTGCGCCTTGCGGACGGCCAGCAGCTGCGACACCGCGCCGAGGTGCTCCTCGGGGATGTCGACGGTCAGCGCCTCGACCGGCTCGTGCGTCTTGCCGTCCACCTGGCGGGTGACCACCTCGGGACGGCCGACGGTGAGCTCGAAGCCCTCGCGGCGCAGTGTCTCGACGAGCACCGCGAGCTGGAGCTCCCCGCGGCCCTGGACGATCCACGCGTCGGGGCGGTCGGAGTCGAGCACGCGTAGCGAGACGTTGCCGACGAGCTCCGCCTGCAGACGGTTCTGCAGCAGCCGCGCCGTCAGCAGCGATCCCTCGCGGCCCGCGAGCGGCGAGGTGTTGATGCCGACGAGCATCGACAGGCTCGGCTCGTCGACGCGGATGACGGGCAGCGGCTTCGGGTCCTCGAGGTCGGCGAGGGTCTCGCCGATCGTGATCTCCGCGATGCCGGCGACGGCGATGATCTCGCCCGGGCCGGCCGATTCCACCTCGACGCGCTCGAGCGCCTCGGTGACGTACAGCTCGCCGAGGCGGGCCTGTTCGATCGAACCGTCGCGGCGGCACCACGACACGGCCTGGCCGCGGCGGATCGTGCCATTCACCACGCGACACATCGCGAGCCGTCCGACGTACGGGGACGCGTCGAGGTTGGTGACGAGCGCCTGGAGACCGTGACCGGGCTGGTGCGTCGGGGCGGGGATCCGCTCGAGCAGGAGATCCAGCAGCGGCTTCAGGTCGGTGCCGGGGACCTCGGGGTCGAGGGTCGCGGTACCGGCGCGCGCGTTCGTGTAGACGATCGGGAAGTCGAACTGCTCCTCGTCCGCCTCGAGGTCCAGGAAGAGCTCGTAGACCTCGTCCACGACTTCCTTGATGCGGGCGTCGGGGCGGTCGATCTTGTTGACCACGAGGATGACCGGGAGGTGGCCCTCCAGCGCCTTGCGGAGCACGAACCGCGTCTGCGGCAGCGGGCCCTCGGACGCGTCCACGAGCAGCAGCGCGCCGTCCACCATCGTGAGGCCGCGCTCCACCTCGCCCCCGAAGTCGGCGTGGCCGGGCGTGTCGATGATGTTCACCTTCACGTCGCCGTACCGGACCGCGGTGTTCTTCGCGAGGATGGTGATGCCCTTCTCGCGCTCGAGGTCGTTGGAGTCCATCACGCGGTCCGGCATCTCGACACGCGTGTCGATCTGGCCAGACTGCTTGAGCATGGCGTCGACGAGGGTGGTCTTGCCGTGGTCGACGTGCGCGATGATCGCGACGTTACGGAGGTCGGTGCGGGACGCGATCTCGCCAGTCGCGGCGCTCGCGGGAGCGTTCGTGGTCATGTGCTATCCGAGGATGGGCCCGTGAGGGTTGGGGGGTTC
>JACKCJ010000007.1 GCA_020634075.1 Dehalococcoidia bacterium
CCCGCCGCCGTCCTGCTGCCGCTGATGATCCTCGCCGGCGCCCTCGGCGGGATGTTCTGGGGCGGCGTGGTCGGCCTGCTGCGCGTCCGCGGCAACGTGAACGAGATCTTCGGGGGCCTCGGGCTCGACTTCGTGGCGACGGGCCTGGTGATCTACCTCGTCATCGGTCCCTGGAAGCGCGCCGGCATCGCGTCGACCGGCGGCACGGAGCCGTTCCCGAACGCCGCGTGGTTCCCCACGATCGCGGGGCTCCGGGTCTCCCCGCTCGCCGTTGCGATCGCCCTCGTGGCGTTGATCGTCGTGTTCCTCCTGCTCCGAGGAACCCAGTTCGGCCTGCGCCTGCGCGCGGTGGGGCAGAACGGGCGCTCGGCCACGCGGCTCGGCATTCCGACGGAGCGTTACCTGATGTACGCGTTCCTCCTCGGCGGCGCGCTCGCCGGCCTGGCGGGCACGGTGCAGGCGGCCGCGCTCCAGCACAAGCTCGTGCCGTCGATCTCAGGCGGCTACGGCTTCCTCGCGATCCTCGTCGTCCTGCTCGCGAACTTCCGCGCGACGTGGTCCGGTGCGATCGCGTTGTTCTTCGCGATGATCGCCGTCGGCAGCGTGCAGTGGCAGCTCAAGCTCGACCTGCACTCCTCGCTCGGCGGCGTGTTCGAGGGTGCGCTCGTCCTCGTCACGTTGCTCATCGGCGGCTGGCAGGTCACCCGCGCCCGCCGCAAGGCCGCGCGAGCGGCCACCTCGGCCGAGGGCGTCTCGTGAACGAGGCGACGATCGCGGCGATCGTGGCAGCGGCCACTCCGCTCGTCTTCGCGGCGATCGGCGAGACGATCACGGAGAAGGCCGGCATCGTGAACCTCTCGCTGGACGGCAGCATGCTGATGTCCGCGATGACCGGCTTCGCGATCGCGGTCACCACCGGCAGCGTCGAGCTTGGCTTCCTCGCCGCCGCGGCCGTCTCGATGGCGCTCGCGCTCATCGTGGCGTTCTCGGGGATCGAGTTCCGCCTGAACCAGATCGCGATCGGCATCGTCCTCACGCTGCTCGGCACCAAGCTCTCGGCGTTCCTCGGCCAGGACTTCGTACGACGACCGGGGCCGGCGGTGCAGCGGATGAGCATCCCCGTGCTGGAGGACATCCCATTCGTCGGCCCGGTGTTCTTCGACCACAACCCGGTGGTCTACGCCTCGTTCCTGTTGATCGGCGTGTCGTTCTGGTTCATGTTCCACACGCGCGCCGGCCTGGAGCTGCAGGCCGTGGGCGAGCGCCCGGAAGCAGCCTTCGCGCGAGGTATTCCGGTGAACCGGCTGCGATACGCATATGCCGCGCTCGGCGGCGCGCTCGTGGGCGTCGGCGGCGCCGCGTTCTCCCTCGACGTGAAGTTCGGGTGGTCCGAGGGCCACATCGCGAACTTCGGCTGGATCGCGCTGGCGATCGTGATCTTTGGCGGCTGGCACCCCGTCCGGGCCGCCCTCGGCTGCTACCTCTTCGGGTTCCTCCAGATCGCCGCGCTGAAGCTGCAGCCCGACCTGCCGGACTTCTCACAGGTGCTGCCGATCCTCCCCTTCCCGCTGATGATCCTCACCCTCGTCGCGATCAACCATCCGGTGATGCGCCGCCTGGGCGCGCGCTCGGAGATCCTCGGGCGCCTCGTGCGAGGCGATCCCCCATCCGCCCTCGGGCGGCCGTTCTGGAGGGAATGAGTGGAGACCGTGCCTCCCGAGGGACTTCGCGTGCTCTGGACGCGCGAGCAGATCGCCGACGGCGTGGAAGCCATCGCCGAGGAGCTCGTGACGACCTACGGCGATGCGCCCACCGTGAACCTGGTACCGGTGATGACCGGCGGCCTGCACTTCGCCGCCGCGCTGTCGTCCGCCCTCGAACGTCGCGCGCCCGGAAAGTGGCTCATCTCCCCGGTCTTCGCGGCTGCCTACGTCGCCGACGGCGACGTGACGACACCGTCCATCGAGTTCCCCGCGGGCTTCGAGGGACGCGTCGACGCGGCTGCCCCGGTGGTGGTCGTGGACGATCTGCTCGACAGCGGCACGACGATGGCTGCGCTCGTGTCCCTGCTCTCGGAGCGCAGCGCCGGTCCCGTCCGGGTCGCGGTGCTCATCGAGCGCGACCGAGAGCGCGAGGTGTTCCCGCACGCCGACTTCTGCGCGTTCCACGTGCACGAGGACGACTGGCTGGTCGGCTTCGGCATGGACACCGGGCGCCGCTTCCGCGGGCTCGACGCGGTCTACGTCCGCGACACGGGCGACGAGGGCTAGAGCCCTACTCGATCGCTCCGGCGATCGCCTTCCCCAGGTCGGTCGTCGAGGCCTTGCCGCCAAGGTCGGGCGTCCTCGGCCCGCCGTTGGACGGGTCGAGGGCAGCCTCGATGGCCTTCACGATCGCGTCGTGCGCGGCGCGGTAGCCGAGGAAGTCGAGCATCATCGCGGCGCTCCAGATCTGACCGATCGGGTTGGCGATGCCCTTCCCCGCGATGTCCGGCGCGGAGCCGTGCACCGGCTCGAAGAGCGACGGGAAGCGCCGGTCGGGGTTGAGGTTCGCGCTCGGCGCGATGCCGATCGTGCCGGTGCACGCCGGGCCGAGGTCGCTGAGGATGTCGCCGAACAGGTTGCTCGCGACGACCACGTCGAACACCTCGGGGCGCTGGACGAAGTGCGCCGTGAGGATGTCGATGTGGAACTGGTCCACGCGGATGTCCGGGTACTGCTCGGACATCGCGGCGACGCGCTCGTCCCAGTACGGCATCGTGATCGAGATGCCGTTGGACTTCGTCGCGCTGGTCAGGTGCTTCTCCGGGCGCGACTGCGCGAGTTCGAAGGCGAAGCGGAGGACGCGGTCCACGCCGGTGCGGGTCATCACGGTCTCCTGCATGACCGTCTCTCGGTCGGTGCCCGGGAAGATGCGGCCGCCGATGCTGGAGTACTCGCCCTCGGTGTTCTCACGCACGATGTACATGTCGATCTCGCCGGGCTCGCGCGGGGAGCCGTCGCGGCGGACCACCGGGGCGATGATGCCCGGCATCAATCGCACCGGGCGGAGGTTCACGTACTGGTCGAACTCGCGCCGGAACTGGAGGAGCGAGCCCCAGAGCGAGACGTGGTCCGCCACCTTCGCCGGCCACCCCACCGCGCCGAAGAACAGCGCGTCGTGCCCGCCGACCTGGTCCTTCCAGTCGTCGGGCAACATCGCGCCGTGTTCCTCGAGGTAGTCGACCGAGGCGAAGTCGAAGTGGTCGAACTCCAGCGGCACCTCGTAGCGAGTCGCCACCGCCTCGAGGACGCGCAGCCCCTCGGGGACGACCTCCTTGCCGATGCCGTCGCCGGGAATCACCGCGATGCGTCGAGCCGTCATGCCGCCACCCCTCCGTCGTACGTCTGAATCGAGGCCGAGCCTAGGACTGCTGCTCGCGGTTCGCGCGGGCGCGCTCCACGGAGATGTACTCGCGCCGCGTGGCGCCGTCGGTGGTGATGGCCGCCGCATTGGCTGCTCGCACCATCCGGTCGCTGAACGAGGAAAGGATGTGCGGCGTGAAGCCCTGGATCTCCTGCATCTGGTGGATGGAGTGCTTCATCAGCCGGATCTGGAACGGGTCCTGCTGCGCCACGCGCTCGGCGTACGCCATCGCCGCCGCTTCGAGCTCCTCAGACGGGTGCACTTCCTGCACGAAGCCCCAGTCCATCGCCTCGCGGGCGGTGAGGAAGCGATTGTCGAACATGAGGTACTTCGCACGCCGAGCGCCGATGTCCCACGGGACGGCGAAGTAGGCGAAGTTCGTCGGCAGGAACTGGGCGTCCTCGGCGGCAAAGATCACGTCCATCGCGGACGCCAGCATCCACGCGGCGTAGATGCAGGCGCCCTGTACCACCGCGATCGTGGGCTTCGGGATGTCGCGCCAGCGCAGGTGCGGGTCGACGTCCATGCCGCGCGTGCGCGGGTAGCGGTTCCCCATCGGCTCGTTCTCGCGCTCGGCGCGGGTGGCGAGCGCATCCGGTGAGCCGAGGTCATGGCCACCCGAGAACGTGGGCCCCTCGCCGCGCAGGATGATCACGCGCACGTCCGGGTCGTCCTCCGCGCGGATGAACGCCTCGTCGAGCTCGGCCATCATCTGGGAGCTGAGGGGGTTTCGATAGCGCGGCCGGTTCATCGTGATGACCGCGATGGAACCCTCGTTCCGCGTCTCGTAGAGGACGCGCGGCTCGCTGCTGCTCGGCTGCTCGGTCTTCGGGTCGTCGGACATCGGGCGCTCCTCGTTCCTCGGTGACTCCTCCGCGATGACGCGGGCTCCGCAAGCCTACGCCGGCGGGCCCTCGCCGGAGATACCGGCAGCGACCAGCGCGTCCACCTCGTCGGAGGACAGCCCGAGGAGCTCCTCGAGGACCTCGGCGGTGTGTTCGCCCTGGCATGGCGCCGGGCGGAAGTGCTCGGCGGGCGTTGCGCTGAAGTGGACGGGCAGCGTCGCCTGCGTCCACTCCCCGGTCTGAGGATGATCGACGGCACGGAGGAAGCCGCGGTCGAGCATCTGCTCGTCGCGGGCCACCTCGAACGCGTCGTGAACCGGCGCGGCGATCACGCCGGCCCCCAGCAGCATCGCGACGAGCTCCTCGCGGGATGTCTCGCGGCTCCACTCGGAGATCGCCGCCTCGAGGTCATCCTCGTGGCGCTTGCGATCCTCGAGCGTCGTGAATCGCGCGTCGGCGGCCCAGCCACGGCCGGCGAGGTCGCTCAACGCCCGCCACTGCGCCTCCGTCTCGCAGGCGAGGGCGACCCACTGGCCCTCGCCGGCCGCGGGGAAGATGCCGTGCGGCGCGAAGGTCGTGTGGCGGTTCCCCATGCGCGGGCGCTGCCGCCCGGTGAGGACGTACTCCATCGCCGCGTCACCGATGATCGAGGCGTTCGCCTCCTGCATCGACAGGTCGACGTACTGCCCCTCGCCCGTGCGATCGCGGTGACGCAGGGCAGCGGCGATGCCGAGGACGCCGTACATCGCGGCGATTGGGTCCGGGAACATCTGGCCTGAGTTCAGCGGCTGGTCGCCGGCGTACCCGAGCAGCGCCGACTGCCCGGCGGTCGGCTCGATGGTGCCGCCGATCGCGGGCACGTTCGCCCACGGACCGTCATGGCCGTAGCCGGACAGGCTCGCGAGGATGATGTCCGGCTTGATCTCCTTGAGCTGCTCGTAGCCAATCCCGAAGTTCCCCATCACGCGGGGCGAGAAGTTCTCAGCGACGAAGTCGGCGAACGGCACGAGGCGCTTGAAGATGGTCATGCCCTCATCGGTGCCGAGGTCGAGCGTGATGCAGCGCTTGTTGAGGCAGATCGAGTTGTAGCCGGCCCCCATGTTCCACGGCTGCTGGAGGGGCTTCTTGCCTCGCACCTGCGAGGGGATCGGCGCGTCGTAGCTGCCGCGCCAGATGTCGATGCGCTTGCGCACCTCGACCTGGATCACGTCGGCGCCCATCTGTCCGAGGAGCGACGTGCACCAGTTCCCGGCCCAGGCCTGGGTCAACACGATGCCGCGCACGCCGGTCAGCGGTCCTGACATCTCCGGAGGGGTCACGCGTCCACCTCCACGTTCGCGATCGAGTCGGTGTGCTCGCCCACCTCGGGCGCGGTGGTGCGGAGCGAGAACGGCGTCGCGCTCAGCTTGAACGGCGCGCCGGCGAACTCGGGTGCGGTGGGATCCTCCAGCGGGCGCACCCAGAATCCGCGCTCCCGCAGGTGCACGTTCTCGAGGAGCTCCGACATCGACAGCACCGGGCCGGCGACGACACGCCGGATCGCGAGCTCGTCGAAGAGGTCCATCTTGTTCCAGTGCGTCATGCGCTCCTGGACGCGCTCGGTGTACTCGGCGTGGTGCTCACGGCGGTACGCCGAGCTCTCCCAGCGCGGATCCTCGGCGAGGTCGGGGAGCTCAAGGAGGTTCATCGCGTCCCGCCAGAAGTGGGCGCGCGACAGCGTGAGGGCGAAGTAGCCATCGGCGACGGGGACCGGGCCCTCGGTGATGTTCATCTCCTTCGGGCGCGCCGGCAGCCGTCCCTCGTACTGGGAGCGGAGGAGCGCCGGCGCGAAGGTGCCGGTCATCACCTCGGTCTCCGCAACGTCGACCTCCTGGCCGACGCCGTGTGCGTCGCGGTACCGGAGCGCGGCGACGGCGCTGCCGGCGGCCATCACCCCCGCGCAGTACGAGGACTGCCACGCGGCGGGCTTCAGCGGATCGCGACCGTCCATGCCGTTGATCGATGCCCAGCCGCTACGCGCGGCCACGGTGAGGTCGTTTCCCGGCACCTCGGCGAGCGGGCCGGTCATGCCGTGCGGTGTGACGTGGACCATCACCAGCCCCGGCGCCTCGAGGTCGGCGAAGCGCAGACGTCGCGCCTCAAGCGCGGACGGCGTCGACGACGAGACGACGATGTCGGCGCCGGCCGCCAGCCGGCGGACCGCGGCGAGTCCCTGCTCGCCCGTGGCATCGAGCTGCACCGACCGCTTGTCCGCGAGCAGGTAGGCAGCGGGAGCGCTCGTGCCGTCCTCGGCGAACGGTGCCAGGTGGCGGATGGGGTGCCCCTCGGGCGGCTCGACGACGATCACGTCCGCGCCGAGGCCGGCGAGGAGCCGGCTGCACCACGCGCCGGCGACGGTCGTGGAGGTGTCGACGACACGCACGCCCTCGAGGGCTCCGCGGTTGCCAGGGGTCGTCATCGTGCGCGCCTTCCCGCTCCGGTCCCTCCGGACTCTGCCCGCTCAACCTCGTTCCCGGCGATCGGCCCGCGCGGGGGCCGGGCGGGGGCTGCCGATCCTGCCCGGCCTCTGGGTCGGGGACCTTGGCCGGACAGGATCGAAGCGCTCCCGGAGGGGGGACTTAGTTGGACCAGTGCGCGGACGACGCCTTCATGAAGCGGAGCATCATGATCATCTGGGCGATGTCCGTCCCACCCTCGTCGAGGGTGCTGCGGTACCAGATGTACTCCGACTTCGGCGTCGACCCGACCGCGAGGAGCTCTCCCCGGCAGTCGTACTGGTGGTCGCGCAGGATGGGGCCGTTGAGGTGCTTGATCTCGATCGCTCCGAAGAGCCCGACGATGCCCTCGCGGTTCAGGTTGAAGAGCGCCTCGGGCGCGCGGAACATGCCGACCGCAGCGCCGGGGTTCATGATCGGACCGCCCCACGGCGATGGTCCGTCGTACCAGTCGAGCGGCTCGGTCATCGCGGCGATCTGCCGCTCGAGGCGGACGGGGTCCGGCATCCGCGCCGGGACCGCGTCGGTGACGATGCCGGGCTCGACATGGGCGAGGATGCGCGTCTCACCGCGATCTGGCACGGCCTGCAACCGCTCCTCGATACACGTCGGGACATTCGGCGTACCGATCGAGGCGGTGCCTTCGAGGACGGAGGACCCGTCCTCGCGCTCCATCCAGATCGTGGTGAGAGCGTCGGTGCGGGCGGCGGGAACGCGGCCGAACGGCCGGACTCGTTCGCCGTGCATCGTGGCGTTGCGGAAGTACGTAGAGATCGTGCCGTGCTCGAACCATTCGGGGCCGAACATGCGCACGAGCATCGGTGGGAACTGCTGCATGTGGACGGAGCCGGCGACCGTGCCGCCTCGGAAGCCGAGGCCCTGCGCGGTCTTGTCGTCGTGAATGCTCCCGGCTGAGTCGGCCGCGAGGTTGGCCGGAGCGCGGAACGGTCCCGTGAGGATCCCGTCCGCTTCCTCGATCGCCGCCATCGCCGAATCGATGTCCATCGTCGCCTCCCGCGGCCTGCGCCGCCCGACTCCTCCCGAGCCTAGGTGCTCGTCTCCGCAGGGACGCTTGTCGGTCCGATTCGTGCGCGATTCGTTCTCATTAGTCTTCGACTACGCGATCCGCTGCGGTTCGCGTCGATGGGGCGAACCCACCGGGGACTCGCGCAGCCACGCCCCCGACAGCGCGTACGAACGGAGCGCCCGGACGTTGGCGTTCTCGTACGGCGTCACCCGCGTCACGAAGTAGTGCCGGCGCACCGGAGGGTTCTCGATCGGGCGAATGACGAGGTCCGGCGACTGGACCGCATGCTCGCGCGGAATGATCGCCACGCCGGCGCCACGCTCCACGAACCCACGGATGGCGAGGAGGCTGTTCGAGACCAGGCGCGGGTGGATCTCCACGCCACCCTGGGCGAACCAGCCCTCGGTGGCGCCCTGGCTGAAGGCGTACGTCACGTCGCGGAAGGGGATGACCTCTTCCTCGCGGAAGTCCTTCGCGGTCACGATGTCGAGGTGCTCGAAGCGGTGGCCCGGCGGGGCAATGGCGACGAACTGCTCCTCGTAGAAGACGTCCTTCACCAGCCCCTTCACGAGGGTCGGGTCCGAATGCAGCCCCACGTCGGAGCGCCCGTCGCGGATCTCGCGGTCGATGTCACGCGGCGGCCGTGCCGAGACGCGAAGGTCGAAGCTCAGGTCAGGGTGGTCTCGCTGGAAGCTGAGGCAGATGTCCGGGACGGGGAACTCGCTCAGACTGTGGCCGACGAGGATCGAGATCGCCCCGCCGATCGGGGCTTCGCCCTCCTCCACGGCGTCCGTGAGCAGGCGAAGCTGGCGCATCACCTGCCGTGCATGGAAGTAGATGACCTGCCCGCGCGGCGTGAGCCGGATGCGGCGACCTTCCTTCTGCACGACCGGCGTGCCCACGGTGGCCTCGAGCCGTTGGATGCGCTGATACACCGCCGGCTGGCTGAGGTTCAGCACGCGCGCGGCGCGCGCGTAGCCACCTTCCTCGGCAACGGCGACCAGCGCCTCCAGGAGATCGACGTTCATGCGTGGTCCTCGAACCCTCGCAGCAGGTGGGATGGAAACGTTTACGTTGACTACTGTACCGCGCTGTTCAATAAGGGGAACGAAGGACGGTCAATTGCCGCCGGAATCGTGAGCGGCGCGAGGCAGGCGTAGCCTCGCGCCGTCGAGGGAGGGCCACGCCATGTCTGGACCGCTGCACGGGGTACGAGTGCTCGAGTTCACGCAGATCATCGCCGGGCCGCTCGGCGGACAGCACCTCGCCGACATGGGCGCGGACGTCATCAAGGTCGAGCCGCCGCAGGGAGAGCCCTGGCGGGCGACCTCGCAGTTCCTCCCGGGCGAGTCGAAGCCGTTCCACGTCCTGAACCGCGGCAAGCGCTCGCTGACGCTCGACCTCCGCAACCCGCACGCGCAGGAGGTCATCCATCGCCTGATCGGCACGATCGACGTGGTCGTCATCAACTACCGGCCGGACGTCGCCGCCCGGATGGGTCTCGACTACGAAACCCTCAGCGGACTGAAGCCGGACCTCGTCTACGTGGACAGCACATCCTTCGGGCGGCGAGGGCCGTGGGCGATGAAGGGTGGTTACGACATCGTCGCGCAGGCGGTCGCGGGCGTGCTGTCGTCGGCGGCCCGGTTCGACGCGCACGGGACGCCGGTGCTGATGATGGGCGGGCTCCCCGTGCTCGACCTCGCGACCGGGTACGCCATTGGCATGGCGGCCCTCGCCGGGCTGTACCACCGCGCCGTGTCCGGCGAAGGACAGTTCATCGAGACATCGCTGCTGCAGACCGGGCTCATCCTGCAGCACGGCAAGTTCTCGTCGCTGCCGCCGGCGGACGTCACCACGCGCACGCGGTTCCTCGCGGAGCTCGAGGAGGCCCGAGCCACCGGCCTCGGCTACCGCGACATCGTGGAGCGGAAGCGCGAGGAGTACGAGGCGGGGCAGGTCGCGAACGTCTATTACCGCGTCTACTACACCGCGGACGGCGCGATCGCCGTCGGCTCCCTCTCCGGACAGCTCCGCGAACGCTTCCGGCAGGCCATGGGTATCGAGTACGACCCGCGCGACCACGACCCGAACTACGTCGCGGACTCCGCGGAGGCGCGCGAGTTCGGGCTTCAGCTCCGCGACCGCCTGGAGGCGGCGTTCCTGGAGCACCCGAGTGCGTACTGGAGCGAGTACCTGGACGCGGCCGGGGTGCCCAACGGCGAGCTGACCTACACCGAGGAGCTCCTGGAGCACGAGCAGGTGGTCGCCAATGACTACCGCGTCGCGCTCACGCACGAGGTACTGGGCGAGGGCGAGGTGCAGGCGCCGCCGGCGTTCCAGATGCAGCGCACCCGGCTGGAGCCCACGAAGTCATCGCCGCCACTCGGGTTCCACAACCGCGAGGTCCTCGACGAGCTGGGCGTCTCGGACGACGAGTACGCGGCATGGCAGGAGAGCGGCCTGTTCGGCTAACCCACTGCCCGGTGAACGCGCCCCGTACGTGGGCGCGAACCGCTCATCACGTACGTGTCCATCACGTATGTCAGGCGATAAGCAAAACAAATAGGCGTTCGATTGTCCGGGCGAAGGTTCCCGCACGCCCGCTACCTAACCTCCCGCCCACACCGTGCGGGACTGTGTACGTCGAGGCGATCCCGCTCCACCGGTGCGAGGGGCGCTCGGCGTGCACAGAGGGAACAAGATGGAATCCAACTACTGGAAGGGCATCGGCCGCACGCGCACGTCGCGTCGGACCATGCTCCGCGGCGCCGGCCTCGCCGGCGCCGGTCTGTTCGGTGCGGCCCTCATCGGCTGCTCCGGCGACGACACCGAGGACACCCCGTCCGGCAGCGCGACCGCCGCGTCCACGGGTACCGGCACCTCGATCACCCCCACTGCCAGCTCCGAGCAGGCGAAGCCCGGCGGCACCTTCCGCGACAGCGAGGCCGGCGACCCGACGAGCCTCGACCCGATGGCCAGCGGCTCCGTCACCACGAAGACGCTCGCGGCCTACGTCTACAGCCGCCTCATGCGCATCGACACCGCCGAGGGCGTCGACCCGTTCGACCAGGGCGTCACCCCGGACGTCGCCGAGAGCGTGGAGTCCGAGGACGGTCAGAACTGGACCGTGAAGCTCCGCCAGGGCGTGAAGTTCCACAACATCGAGCCGGTCTCCGGCCGCGAGATGACGTCCGAGGACGTGGTCTTCTCCTTCAACCGCCTGGCCGCGCCGGAGTCCCCGAACAGCACCCAGGTAAGCAACGTCGAGTCCGTCGAGGCCACCGACGACTACACGGTGAACTTCAAGCTCAAGGCGCCGTCGCCGGAGTTCCTGGAGCAGCTCGCTGACGCGAACCTGCTGCACATTCAGCCGAAGGAAGTGGACGGTGGGTTCGACCCGGCGCTCCAGCCGATCGGTACCGGCCCGTGGATCCTGGACGAGTTCGTCTCGTCCTCCCGCATCGGCTACCTGAAGCACCCCGAGTACTTCGTCGAGGGCATCCCCTACATGGAGGCCATCGACGTCGCGATCATCCCCGAGGACGCGAACGTCCTCGCGCAGTTCGAGTCCGGCAACCTCGACCAGGCGCTCGTCCCGGCCGAGCAGCTGCTGGACTACCGCGAGCGGCACCCGGACTTCTCCTGGTTGCCCGGCACCGGCAACGGCATGGCCTGGATCGCCTTCTCCGGCAAGGAAGTCAGCCCGGACGCCATCTGGCGCGACCCGCGCTTCCGGCAGGCGATCTCGATGCTCCTCGACCGTGACGGCCTGCTGGACTTCGCCGCGAACTCCAAGGAGCTCCTCGCGGCCGGGTTCGACTCGCCGATCCTCACCCGCTGGAACAACATCCCGGAGCCGTGCGCCTTCGGCCCGACCTACTGGCTCGACCCGACCTCCGAGGGCCAGGGCGACACCGCCAAGTTCTTCCAGCACAACGTCGCCGAGGCGAAGAAGCTCCTCGACGCGATGGGCTACGCCGGCGAGGAGATCAAGTACCAGTACACGAACCGGTACTCCGACGTCTTCGTCACGCTGGCCGAGGCCGCCGGCAACATGCTGTCCGAGGGCGGCGTGAAGCTGGCCACCGAGGTCCAGGACTACAGCGCCGTCTACATCACCAACACGTTCAAGGGTGACTTCCAGGGCATCGCCTACGGCCTGGAGAGCACCCTGACGCCGGGTGGGTACGCGGAGCGCCTCTTCGGCCAGGACTCGTCCAACCACGGTCGCGTCCACGAGGCGGAGATGGAGGAACTGGTGCAGGCGCAGGGTCGCGAGATGGACCCGGACGCGCGCACGCAGATCTTCTACGACATGGCGCGGAAGCAGGCGGAGCAGATGTACTACATCCCCGCCCAGTCCTCCTCGACGACCCAGTGGTCCGGCTTCTCCGAGCGCGTGCGCGGCCTGCGCCGCACCCGCGGCTACGGCTCCGGCACCGAGGTCTACGCGTACATGTGGCTCAACAGCTAGGGAGCACCGCAGGCCCGTTGGGGCTCCCGGTCGCCGTCGACGGTGCGGGCAAGTCGATGACTTGCCCGCACCTGTCGTCGGGGCCACCGAACCGGTCCGACGTCGGACCGGATAGCAAGGCGGAAGCCGATGCAGACCTACATCATCAGGCGCCTGATCCTGATGCTGCCGACGCTCTTCGGACTCAGCTTCCTCGTGTTCATCATGGTGAGGCTGATGCCGGGCGACATCGTCGCCCTGATCTCGGGTGACTACGGCTCGGCGAGCGAGGAGACGCGCGCGGCGATCCTCAAGGACTTCCAGCTCGACGCGAACATTCCCACGCAATACGCACGGTGGCTGGGCCAGATGGTGCGGCTCGACCTCGGGTCGTCGCTCATCAGCAGCCGCCCCGTCGGCGACGAGCTCGCGAACCGCCTCCCGGTCACGCTCGAGCTCGGCATCCTCGCCCTCATCTTCAACGTCAGCATCGGCGTCCCCGTCGGGATCATCTCGGCGGTGCGGCAGAACTCCTGGGCCGACTACGTCGGCCGGAGCGTCGCCATCGGCTTCCTCGCCGCGCCGAACTTCTGGATCGCGCTGATCCTCTTCGCCCTCGCCGGCCGGTACTTCCACTGGGCCGTCCCGCCGACGACCTACGTGCCGTTCACCGAGGATCCGATCGGCAACCTCAAGCTGATGGTCGTCCCGGCGCTCATCCTCGGCGGAGCCGGATCGGGCGGCGTGATGCGCTTCACCCGGACCGCGATGCTCGAGACGCTCAGGCAGGACTACGTCCGCACCGCGCGGTCGAAGGGCCTGACGGAGCGCGTCGTCGTCCTCCGCCACGCGCTGAGGAACGCCCTCATCCCGGTCGTCACGATCCTCGGCCTCACGATTCCGAACCTCGTCGGAGGCTCGGTGATCATCGAGACCGTCTACTCCATCCCGGGGATGGGCCGGTACTACATCTCCGCGATCAACCAGCTCGACTTCCCCATCATCCAGGTCATCGCGCTGGTGTCCGCGCTCGTCGTGGTCTTCGCCAACCTCGCGGTCGACCTGGCCTACTCGTACCTGGACCCGAGGATTCGATACTCGTGACAACCGCGACCCGAACAACGGCCAATCCAGAACCCATGAAGGGCCCCTCGTCGGCGGCCCGCATCGTGCGGTCGACGCTCAAGTTCTGCCGCCGCTACCCGCTCGGCGCGATCGGCGCGGTCATGGCGCTCGTCCTCCTGGGGATGGCGATCTTCCCCGCGCTGTTCACGCCGATGGCGTCCCAGGACCCGCTGAAGCAGGCGCTTGGCGCTCGCCTCGAAGGCCCGAGCTGGTCGCACTGGTTCGGCACCGACGAACTCGGGCGCGACCTCTACGCCCGCATCGTCTACGGCGCCCGCACCTCGATCACGATCGGCTTCGGCGTCGTGCTCCTGAGCCAGGGCCTCGCCGTCGTCATCGGCACCGTCTCGGGCTACTTCGGCGGCTGGCTGGACTCGCTGCTCCAGCGGATCATCGATGTCGGCATCGCGATCCCGGGGCTGGTCTTCATCATCCTCGTCGTGGTGACGCTCTCCCCGCGCATGCCGTCCGTGCTGTTCCTCAGCGGCGACATGGTGGCGCTGATCCTCTCGCTCTCGATCCTGATCGCCTCGAGCGCATCACGGACCGTGCGAGGCGTGGCGCTCTCCCTGCGCACCGAGCAGTACGTCGAGGCGGCCTCCGCCCTCGGCGCGTCGCACACACGGATCATGCGCAAGCACATCGTGCCGAACCTGTTCTCGGTGGTCATCGTGAGCGCGACGATCCTCGTCGGCTCCGCCGTGCTCATCGAGTCCGCGCTCTCGTTCCTCGGCTACGGCGTGCAGCCGCCGACGCCGAGCTGGGGCCGCATGCTGAACGACGCGCGCCGGAACCTCACGTACGCCCCGCACATGGCGATCTTCCCGGGCCTCGTGATCTTCATGACGGTCTACTCGTTCAACATGCTGGGCGACGCCCTCCGCGACAAGCTCGACCCGCGCCTCCGGGGAGCCAACTAGACTCCTCGGACGGTCGCGGTTCGCGCGGCCGCCGAGGAGCCACCCGGGAGCCACCCGCGAGCAACGGAGAACGAGGGGGAGCGCATGACCGTCCAGCTGAAGAAGGACTCGATCGACATCGGCATCGTGGTCCGAGACGGCGAGGCGGCCCTGCGCTTCTACCGCGACACGCTCGGCCTCGAGCACGTCGCGGACGTGCCCGCCGCCAACGGCGGGACCATGCACCGCCTCATGTGCGGCACCACCGTGGTGAAGCTCGTCGAGTACCCGCAGGCCCCTGCCGCGGCGAACCCGATCGGCGGGATCGATGCCGCGAGCGGGTACCGCTACTGGACGATCTCGGTGCTGAACCTCGACGAGGCGACGAAGCAGTGCGCCGACGCCGGCTACACCGTCGCGTGGGAGCCGCGTGAGATCCGGCCGAACGTGCGCATCGCGATGATCGAGGATCCGGACGGGAACTGGGTCGAACTGCTGGAGAACAACGAGGCCGGCTAGCGCCCGCCTCGAGCGCTACTCCGGCGGCGCGTCCCTCAGGACGCCCGCCGCCTCCAGCGCGTCGATACGCGCGCCATCGAGCCCAAGCACCGACGACAGCACGTCGCGATTGTGCTCGCCGAGCATCGGCGTCGGCTGCCACCACTCGTACCCCCGCTGCCCGTTGAACACGAACGGCGCGCCGTCGAAGCGCTGCGGGCCCGTGACCGCGTGCTCGAGGTTGGCGAAGTAGCCGCGCGCGGCGAGCTGCGGATCGGCGACCAGCTCGGGGCCCTTGAGGACGCCGCCGGCCGGCACGCCCGCGGTCATCAGACGCTCGGTGAGCAGCAGCTTCTCCTGCGGCGCCGTCCACGCGGCAATGAGCGCGTCGAGGGCGCCCCGGTTCGCCAGCCGCGCCTCGTTCGTCGTGAAGCGCGCATCCTCGGCCCATCCACCGTCTGCGAGGTGGGCGAGGGCCGTCCACTCGGAGTCGTCGCGCGCACCGATGGCGATCCACTCGTCCTCGCCGGCGCAGGGGTAGAGCCCGTACGGGGCGTACCTCGGGTGTGAGTTGCCCGCCCGCACCGGCTCGGTGCCGTCGAGCTGCGCCTGGATGAAGTACTCGCCGATGAACCCGATTGAGGTCTCCTGCTGCGAGAAGTCGAACTCGCAGCCCTCCCCGGTCGCGTCGCGACGGAGGAGGCCCACCATGACGGCAGCGGCGGCCGTCGTCCCGGCCATCGGATCGGGGATCGCGATCGCCGCGGTCCGCGCGTCGCCGCCCTCGTACCCGAGGATCGACGGGATCGAGGCGAGCGGCTCGACGCTGGTGCCGAGGCCCACGTAGTCGCGGTAGGGACCGCTTCGCCCGAACGCCGGCATCGGGACGTAGATGATGCGCGGGTTGACCTCGCGCATGACGTCGTACCCGAGGCCGAGGCGTCCCATCGCGCGTGCGCTGAAGTTCTCGATGACCACGTCGCTCTCACGCACGAGGTCGAGGAAGAGCGCCTTGCCGTCCTCGCTCTTCAGGTCCAGGCAGACACCGCGCCGGTTGCGCTGGAGCTGGTTGAAGACGGACTGCGCGTTCCAGGGCATGTCGCGATTGCGGTCCGTGATCAGGTACCCGCGCGTGCCCTGCGCGACCTCGCGCGGCCCGCGATTGGTCGGCGCCTCGATCTTGATCACGTCGGCACCGAGGTCGCCGAGGATGCGGGCCGTCGTCGGACCGGCCCAGACCCGCGAGAGGTCGAGCACCCGCACGCCCTCGAGCGGCTTCGTCGCGTCGCGCCTGGCGGCGCCACGCGCGGGCTTCGCCGCCGGCAGCGTGGGCGTGAGCGAGGCGATCGGGACGGCGTCGACCGGCGCGTGCTCCGCCGGCAACGGCTCGCCGATGACGCGGAACGACGAGCCCGGCACCCGCAGCTCTTCGTGGTCTGCGAGTGGCTCCTCCAGCGGTCGCCAGAACTCGCGCTCCAGGAGGTGTGGGTCGTCGAGGGCTTCGCGGATGCCGAGGAGCTTCCCGATCGGGATGCGCCACTGGCCCTGGGCCTCATCGAACAGGTCCTGCATCGTGCGGTCGCGGAACGCTCCCTCGACCACCTCGACGAGCTCCTCGTAGTGCTTGAGGCGCCCGGCGGGCGTGGAGAGCGGATGGCCCTCGGCAATGTCGAGGCGCCCGATCATGGTGGCGAACGAGAACCAGAACTGCTGCTGGAACGAGACGCCGGCCCAGCCGTCCTTCACCCGCAGCAGCGAGTTCGCCGCGCCGTCCATGCGGTTCCCGCTGCGCCCTCGGGCCTGCCCGGTCTCGAGCCACTTCGAGTAGGTGCTCTGGTGCAACGAGGCGAGCGTCTCCAGCGCCGAGAGGTCCACCGTGACCGGCTCGGCGGCTGCCGCCAGCGTCGTCGCGACCCCGGCGATGAAGCCCATCGTCCCCTGCTGGTACGAGGCGTACCGGCCGACGAACGTCAGCGGCTCGCGATGCGGATCGCCAATGAGGTTCGTGTAGCCGCCGAGGGCGAGCAGCGTCGCCTCCGTCGCCGGCGCGTGGGCGTAGGGCCCGGTGAGCCCGAACGGCGTCAGCGCGACGCGAGCGCGCGGCCCCTCGCCCGCCCCGACCGCGAGGAGGCCGAATCGTTCGATGTCCGCGACGGATCGGTCCGTAACGAGCAGATCGGCGGTCGCGGCGATGCGGTCGAGCTCGGCCCGGTCGGTCGCCAAGTCGAAGTCACAGGCAGCGCGCAGCTTCCCACCGTTGAGGTAGATCTCGGCGGCGGCATCCTCGCGCGCGACGCCCGTCGACTCCACGCGGATGACCTCGTGGCCCCAGCGGCGGAAGAGCTTGCCGCAGTAGGCGGCAGCGCCCAGGGCGTCACTGAGCTCGAGGATGCGCACGCTGCTAGGTGCTGCGCTTCCGCAGCGCGTAGATGGACGTGTGCTCGACGCGCGCCAGGCGCTCGCCGGCGGCTGAATCCACCTCGACGCTGAACGTGACGTACTTGTTGCCGTTCTTCTCGAACAGCTCGAGGACCTCGCCGCCAATGTGGAGGGGCTCCTCGGCGCGCGGGATGCGCGTCACCGTGAGGTCGCTGGAGACGTGCACGCCCGCCTCGTAGTGGAACGTGCCGTGGATCAGCGGCCCGTACAGGCCCATGAGCATCCCGGTCGGGACGGAGAGCGCGCCGCCCTCCTCGTAGCTTCCGATGTCTTCGCCGGTGCGCCCGACGAACGTCTCGATGTCCGAGCGCGTGATCGTGCGGTCGTAGCCGTTGAGCGCGGTCCCCGGCTTCGCGGTCTCCTCGGTGAGTGGGGGTAGCGTCGTGGACATCAGGCCTCCACCAGCGGGGCGTTCGTCGTCGCCTCGCCCACCGCGCAGACGTTCCCCTCGGGGTCGTGGACCTCGAGGTGGACCGAGACGCCGCGATCGGACTCGCCGGTCACCTGGCCCACGATCGTCACCATGTCGGCTTCGTAGACCGGACGGCGGATGAGCCCATGGAACGAGCCGTCGATCGCCCAGTCGTTCCCAAACGACTCGCGCATGAGGCGGGCCATGTACGCGAGGACCGTCACGCCGGGCACCAGGCCGCCGCGGTAGCCCATCTCGCGGGCCTTCTCGTCGTCGTGGATGCTGCCGCGCGAGTTGGCGGCGGTGTTCAGGGCTTGCACCTGGATCGAGCGCAGCGGGCGCCCGGAGGTCGTCGAGGTCATCGGAGGCTTCCTAGCTCGCGTTGCGCTTGGCGACTTCGTAGATCGTCGTGTGGCGCTGGCGGATTAACTCGCGGCCGTCCTGCGAGTACGTCGTGCAGTCGTAGGCACCGTAGTGGTTGCCCTTCTTCTCGTACGTCTCGCGGAAGGTCGCCGTGGTGATGAGCGGCTCGCCCGCGTACACCGGCTCGAAGATCTGCAGGTGCGTCCGCACGTGGATCGCCGGGCCGTAGTCGAACGAGTGATGAAGCGTCGAGGTGGGGCGGTTCACGAGCCAGCCCGGGTGCAGCCGGGGACGCTCGCCGACGAAGATCGGGTCCTCGGACCGCTGCTTCTTCAGCGCGTACTCCCGGACCTCCTCCGGGTCCTCGGTGCGACCGAGGACGGCGAGCTGGCGACCGACCGGCGCCACTTCGTGCGTGAGGCGCGGGTGCACCTCCATCGCCGGCTCGGGATCGCGCATCGGCGTCTTCAGGAGCACGTCGTCCAGCCACGGGGCGATGCCGCGGCCAAGGTCGCCGGCAATGCGGACGTCGCCGTCCGGCCCGGTGATGGCGATCGTCGCGGTCTCCGGGCCGCCTTCGACCGCCATGCCGATCTGCTCACCCGGGTACGTGGGACGGCGGAACGAGAGCTCACACCAGCCCTGGTCGAGCCACTCCCGCCCGAGGACCTCGAGGATGAGCGGCGTGGCCCAGCCGAAGACCGTCGCCCCACCGACGAGCGCTGCGCGGAAGCCGTACTCCTGCGCTCCCTGCGTCGAGTGGATCGCGTTGCGGATGGTGGGGCTGTCCTCGTTTCCGAGGAACGCCTCCATCTGGAGCTGCGCGACGGACGGGCCGGTCATGTGTGCCTCCTCGGCTGTGGTTCTCGGCTGGTCAGTTACCGCCCCCGGAGCCGGGGGTCGAGGATGTCCCGCAGGGCGTCGCCCGCGAGGTTCAAGAACAGGACGAAGAAGAAGATTGCGAGGCCGGGGAAGAACGCCACCCACCAGGCCTGCTCCAGCAGCGGAGCGCCCTGGTTCAGGATGCTCCCCCAGGTGGCAGTCGGCGGCTGCACGCCAACGCCGAGGAAGCTCAGGCTCGCCTCGGCGAGCACGGCGTACCCGAGGCCGAGCGTCGCCTGCACGATGATCGGCGACACCGCGTTCGGCAGGATGTGCCGGTACATGACGCGCATGCTCGGCACGCCGAGCGAATGGGCTGCCTCGATGTACTGGTTCTCGCGGATGGCGAGCGCCTGGCTGCGCATGAGTCGAGCGTAGACCGGCATCGAACCGATGCCGACGGCGATCATCACGTTCGTCACGCCGGGCGAGAGCACGGCGACGATCGCGAGCGCGAGGATCAGGCGCGGGAACGCGATGAGCGCGTCCATGAAACGCATGATCACGTTGTCGACCACCCCGCCCATGAACCCGGACAGCAGCCCGAGCGGGACGCCGATCGCGATCGAGATGCCGACGGCGACCAGGCCGACGAGCACGGAGACCTGCGTGCCGTAGAGCACGCGCGTGAGGATGTCGCGCCCCACGCGGTCCGTACCGAACGGGTGCGCCCACGAGGGCGCCTGCAGCAGCGAGTTGTAGTCCTGCTCGAACGGGTCATACGGCGCGATGATCGGCGCCGTCAGCGCGAGCAGGCAGACGATGATCACACCACCGAACGCGGCGGCGCCGATCTTGTGGTGCGAGGCGATCTTCAGCAGTCGCCGGTAGGGCGTGCGCCGAAGGCCCTGGGGGGCGGCGGCCGGAGCGGTCAGTGTCTGAGCGTCGCTCATGTCAGCTCACCCTGATTCGCGGGTCAAAGACCGTGTACATGATGTCGGCCCAGAGGTTCCCGGCGAGCGTGGCGAGCGCGGCAAGGAGCACCGCGCCCTGGACCACCGGCAGGTCCTGGGCGAAGACGGCGCCGAGCGTGAGGCGCCCGACGCCCGGGATGGCAAACACCTGCTCGATGATCACGGTGCCGCCGAGCAGGTTCGCGAACTGCAGGCCGAGGACCGTGACCACGGGCAGCATCGCGTTGCGAAGCGCATGCCTCGTGAGCACCACGCGCTGGCCGAGGCCCTTCGCGCGGGCGGTGCGGATGTAGTCCTGGCCGAGCACCTCCAGCATGGCCGAGCGCGTCTGCCGTGCGACGGTGCCGATCAGGTTCACGCCAAGCGTGACGCCCGGCAGGACGAGGTGCTTCGCCGCGTCCACCGGGTTCTCCCAGAGGTGTGTGAAGCCCGATGGCGGGAGCCACCTGAGCCAGACGGCGAAGAGCAGGATGAGCATCAGGCCCATCCAGAAGCTGGGCGTGGCGACCCCGGCGAGCGCGAATGCCGTCGCCGCCTGGTCCTTCCACGTATTCCGAGAGATCGCGGCGAGCACGCCCAGCGGGATCGCCAGCGAGATCGCGAAGACCCACGCCGCCATGCCGAGCTGGATCGTCACCGGGAGACGCTCGAGGAGTGCCTCGGTGACGGGCTGACCGGTCTGGATCGACTCGCCCAGGTCGCCGCGGACGGCGCCGAGGAGCCAGTTCATGTACTGCACGGGAAGCGGGTCGTTGAGCCCGAGCTCCTCGCGCATGATCGCTTCGGCCTCGGGCGAGAGGCGGCCCTCCTCCTCGCCCATCAGGGCGAGGAGGGGGTCACCTCCCAGGACGTTCGTGAGGGAGAACGTCAGCATCGAGACGATCAGCAGGACGGGGATCGTGCTGGCCAACCGCCTGACCATGAACCTGAGCACAGGGGCCTCGCCTTCGCTGATCGCTGACGCGTCGTTCCGAGCGGCTAGGCCTTCAGGCTCAGCTCGTGGAAGCGGTACTTCCCGTCGCCGTACGGCTGGAAGCCCTCCACCCGGCTCGACAGGGCGACGGCGTTGGTGCGGTGCGTGAAGAGGATGCCGAACGCCTGCTCCATGAGCAGCGTCTGGATCTCGTCGTACAGCGCCTTGCGCTCGTCCTGGTCGTAGATCTGCCGGGCCGCCTCGATCTTCTGGTCGATCGCGAGCGCCTCGGGGCCGGGGGTGAACGCCTCGTTGAACTTGGCGCGGTTGAAGCCGCCCTGGCTGTGGAAGTTCTCGTAGATCGTCATGTCCGGGTCGGCGCGGCCGGAGAAGAACGTGAGGAACATCGGGTACAGCTGGTTGCGGTACTCGGCGCCCGCCTCTTCGGCGCTCCGCGCGACGATCGTCATGTCGACGCCGATGCGGGCCCACTGGGCCTTCATCATCTCGGACAGCGGCGTCCGGGTCTCGTCGGCCACGATGACCATCTCGAACGCGAGGCCGTCGCCGAAGCCGGCAGCGTCGAGGAGCTGCTTGGCCTTGTCGAGGTCCTCCGGGATCGGCAGCAGGTTCTCGTTGTACGCCCAGCTGGCCTTGGTGATCGGGCCGTTCGCGACCTCACCCTCGCCGAAGAAGATCGCGTCGAGGATCGCCTGGCGGTTCAGCGAGTGCGACAGCGCCTGCCGGACACGCATGTCCGTGATCGGCGCGACGGCGGTGTTGATGTTGACCTGCGTGTACGCCGTGGAAATCCACTCGTGGAGCTGGATGTTGTCCGTGCCACGGGCGGTCTCGCGGTCCTTCGGGTCCACGGTCACCACGTCGGCGTCGCCGGTGCGCAGGTTCGCGAACTGCACCGAGGAGTTCGGCACCACCTGCACGTCGATCGCGTCGAGGTACGGGTAGTTCTCCGCGTACTCCGCGAAGCGGCTCAGCTTCACGTTCGCGTCGACGGCCCACGAGTCGACCTTGAACGGGCCGGAGGCGATCGGCTTGTTGTTGTAGTCGGCCCCCATCGCCTGGGTGGCTTCCTTCGGCATGATCATGCCGTTGCGGTCACCGAGGATCGCGAAGATCGGCGAGGTGATCGTGTTCAGGTGGAAGATCGCGGTGGTGTCGTCCACCACCTCGACGCTCTCCACGCTCTCCACCTGGCCGGCGGAGTAGGACTGCGTCTCCGGGTCCTTGTGCCGGTCGATCGTGTACTTCACGTCCTCGGCCGTGACGGGCGAGCCGTCGTGGAACGTGCGACCGTCCTGGATCTTGAAGCGGATCGTGAGGTCGTCGACGACCTCCCACTCCGTGGCGAGGCCGGGCTTCACGCTGAAGTCCGGGCCGTTGTTCACCAGGTTGTCGAAGATGCTGTAGAGGTAGTGGTGGTCACCACCGCCACGCGACGTGCTCGGGTCCAGGCCGGTCGGGTCCGAGCCCAGCGCGACCTTGAGCGTGCCGCCCATGCTGCGCGCGGACGCGTCCGGCGTGGTCACGGACGGAGCGGCACCGGGCCCCTCGCTCGTGCCGGTCGCCGTCGCGGTCGTGCTGTCGGCCTCATCGCTGTCCCCGCAGCCAATGAGCGCCGCGGCGGACAGGCCGGCAAGGCCGATGCCCGCGCCACGGAGCGCCTGCCGGCGCCCGAGCCGCATCGATTCCCACGTCTGTCGAGCGTTCAAGAGTCCCCTCCTCTGTGGTAGCTCGCTTCTCGCGACCCGCGTGACTTGCTGCATCGCGGTGCCGCGTCTATACCTAGCCCTCGTAACCGATTACGCAATCGTTTACGCGGCGAGTTTGTACCACGAGGCCTATGCCCCTGCAACGGGTACGGCGCCCCGGGCCCGCTGCGAGGACGTCGCGACGACCGTCTGAGGGGACCACGCATGCTGCCGATCGGGATGAGGGATGCCCTCGCGGGAGTGCGTGTGCTGGCGCTCGAACAGGCCGTGGCCTTGCCGTTCGCGACGAGACATCTCGCGCAACTGGGCGCCGACGTCATCCGTGTGCAGTCCTACGAGCGCGCCCGCGCCACCGACCAGTCCAGCATCGAACTCGTCCGGTCGAAGCGGCAGGTCGGCCTCAACCTCGCGGCCGAGGGCGGCCCCGAGGCCTTCCTCCGCCTGGCGAGCGCCTGCGACGTCGTGGCCCACAACTTCACGCCGCGGGTCGTCCGCAAGTTCGGCATCGACTACGAGGGCGTGCGGAACGTGAACCCGAGCGTGATCTACGTCTCGCTCACCGGCTTCGGCACGACCGGCCCCTGGGGCGAGCGACCGCTGTTCGGCCCGGGTGCGGAAGCCGTCGGCGGCCACAACCTCCTCATCGGGGATCCGGATGGGTGGCCCGGTCGCCCCGGCACCGGCGTCTACGCCGACGACACCTGCGGCATGTACACCCTCTTCGCGATCCTCGCCGCGCTCGATGAGCGCGAGCGGACAGGCGAGGGCCAGCACATCGACATCTCGCTGTACGAGACGATGGCGGCGCAGCTCGGTCCGGTCCTCGCGGAGCAGGCGGCGGGCGCGATGCCGCGCCGTTCCGGAAACGTCGACGCGCGCTACGCGGTCCACGACGTGTTCGATGCCGCGGGCCACGACCGGCACGTCGCCATCGCGGCCACCGAAGAGCAGCGCGAGGCGCTCGCGAACGCCCTCGGCATTCCGACGAGCGAGCACGACGCGATCGTCGCGGCGGTCGCCTCGGCGTCCGCGGAGGATGTCGTCGAACGGCTGCAGTCGCGCGGCATCGCCGCGAGCGTGGTCGCCGATGCGCGCGACCTCACCACTGATGAACAACTCTGGGCGCGCGACTTCTTCGAGGTACGCGAGCCATCGCCGGGCGATGTGCACCCGCACCAGAGCGGCGCGTGGGGTGGATTCCCCGGCACGCGCGTCGAGGATCCACACGCGGTCGGCGCGGACAACGACGACGTCCTCGTGAGCGTCGCCGGGTTCACGACCGACGAGATCGCCGCCCTCGAGGCATCGGGCGCCATCGGACGCGCGCCGGGCGGGCTCGGGAGTCGCGGCGTCGGCGACGCCGCCACCCGCATCCATCGAGGCGAACTCAGCCGCGTCGATGACGAGTTGCCGCGCTGGGGCGAACGTACCCGGACGACGGGAGCCCGCTCGTGACCCGCCGACGACTCCTCGAACTCTCGTCCTCGATCGCCGCAGCGTACGCGGCGAGGCTGCTCGCCGACGCCGGTTGGGACGTTCTGAAGGCCGAACCGGCCGGCGGGGACCCGGCGCGCCACCAGCCCTCCCGCTGGGGAGGCGCCGAGGGAGCCGCCCACGCCGCGCTGAACGCCGGGAAGCACAGCATCCACGCGACCCCCGAGGAGATCGCGCGACTTGCCGCACAGGCAGACGTCGTGGTGGGTGACTTCCGGGCCTCCAGCCTCGGTGCGCTCGGCCTCAACGTCGCGAGCTTCGAGGAGCTCCGGCCTCGCGGTGCCGTCGTCAGCGTCACGCCGTTCGGCCTCACCGGCCCGAAGGCGGACTGGGCGGCGACGGAGCTCACAGTGCAGGCGGCGAGCGGCCTGATGTTCCTTACCGGCGAGGCGGACCAGCCGCCTCAGCAACTCGCCCCGTACCAGGCCGAACTGACGGGTGGCGTGATGGCCGCCGCGGCCGCTCTCGCGGCGTTGCGGGTCGTCGAGCGCGACGAGCCGTCCCGCATCGACATCTCCCTCCAGGAGGTCATGGCGACGCACACGTTCCAGGCGACCGGCCCGTACGCCTACTACGGCGAGGTGGCGCGCCGCGAGCAGCGCATCAAGGCCGGGCTCCGCATGGTGCCGACGAGCGACGGCTACGTGTACTGCGCCCCCGGCGCCGTGAACTCGATGCGCATGGACGGCATCGCGCAGCTCCTCGACGAGCCGCGGCTGGCCGAAGAGCGCTTCCAGACCGCCGAGGGCCGCATGCAGCACTGGGACGAGTTCCTGAAGTTGTTCGTGCCGCCCTTCCGCGACAAGACCGCGCAGGAGTGGTTCGAACGAGCCGAGGCGATGCACATGACCTTCGCGCTCGTGCAGGCGGTGGAGGACCTCTTCGCCTGCCCGCAGCTCGAGTCCCGTGAGTTCCTCCGCGAGGTCGCTACCGAGGACGGCGCCACGTATCGCTTGCCGCTCCTCCCACACCTGACGAACTCCGCTGAAGCGCGTCGCGAGCCGGCCCACGTCCACGCGACGGGTGCGGACACGGCCAACGTCCTCAATGATTGGTTGACGACTTCCGGAGCGCCGTAAACGTCCGGAACACTGTTCGAATCATGAACAAGAACGTAACCCTCGAACTGACACGATGAGCTAGGGTCACGACATGGGCGGACCTCAGAAGGAACCGGCGAAGCGCGTCCGGCGATCCTCGTCGAAGAGCACTCGCACCCGGCTGGCGGACGTCGCGCGCGAAGCCGGCGTCTCCATCGCGACTGCCTCGCGCGCCCTGAGCGGCGCCGCCGGCGTCTCGCTCGAGCAGCGCCAGCGCATCCTCGCGATCGCCGAGCAACTCGACTACGAGCACAACCCGATCGGGCGCAGCCTCCGCTCGGGGAAGACGAACCTCATCGGCGTCTGGGTTGAGAGCATCGCGAACAACTCCTCCGCGCGCCTCGTGAGCGCGCTCACGGACTCCCTCCACTCGCACGGCTACGACATCCTCGTCACCGAGTACAGCGACGATCGCGCCGAGGATGCGAGTCGCATCCGCTCGCTCGCGCGTCGGCGTCCGGACTACATGGTGGTCCTCCACCCACCGCGCCCCGAGGCCTTCGCCGGCCTCGTCGAGCGGGGGCACCAGGTGATCATGATCTCGGGCGGCGCGGCCGGCTCATGGTCGGGCCCGCTCATCTCCGTGGATTCGTTCCCCTCGCGACGCGAGCTCGCGAACCACCTCGTGGAACTCGGGCACAAGAAAGCGATGGTCCTCATCCCGGCGCGACGTATCGGGCGCCCGGGCTCTGACGTGCTCCGGCGCGTGGTCGAGCGCGACCACATCCCGCTCGAGGTCGAGGTCGCGCCCTTCGGCGGGAACAGCGGCGGCCCCGGCCTGAGCACGAGCGACGTCATCGAGCTCGTCCGCGCCGAGGACGGTCCGACGTTCCTCCACGTGAACGAGGCGCAGGCCCCCGCGCTCCTCCGAGGACTCACCGACGCGGGACTGCGGATCCCGGACGATGTCTCCGTGATGAGCACCGGAGCGCCCTCGTGGGCGGAGATCTACGACCCACCGCTCAGTGTCACCGACGTCGACTACTACCTCTGCGGCGTCCGTGCCGCAGAGGTCATCCTCGATCTCGAACGCGGCGAGAAGGCACGGCGCCGCGTGGTGAAGGGCGCCTACATCCGCCGCGAATCCGTCGGCCCCGCCCGTTCGGCGCGGAGCAGCCGCCGCCAGCTCGCCCGCGGCGCGTAGCTCGCAACTCAACCGCGGCCCGGCAAGCGCTCCGCGTCTCGGGCGAGCAGCTCGCCAGCGCCGCGCGGGGCTGACGATCCACGGCGATCCGCTGCTCGGCACCGTTCGACCTTGCCGCGATGATGCCGCCCATCACGGGCTCAGAAGCGACGTAGAATCAGCCCGAAACGAGGGAGTCGAGCCGTGAAGGTTCCCTTTCAACTACAGCCCACCGAGACGGTCACCATGGTGCTTCGGCGCCACTGGATGCACCTCTACCCCCGCCTCGCGCTCCTCGTCCTGATCGCCGTCGTACCGCCGATCGCGATCTGGGCGGCGGTGGAGGCGGTCGCCGACGCGACGGGCACCGCGAGGCTCGTCCTGGCGCTGGTCGGACTCGCGTGGGCGGGCGGCTGGCTCGTCCGTGCCTACCTGCTCTGGTACCGCTACGAGAACGACGTGTGGGTCGTGACCGACCAGCGGCTCGTGGACTCGCTGAAGCGGCACTGGTTCCATCACCGCATGGCCTCGGTCGACCTCGTGGACATCGAGGATGTCGCCGTCGTGCGCGAGGGGTTCCTGCGCACGATGTTCGACTTCGGTGATGTCCAGGTGCAGACGGCCGCGCAGCAGCCGAACTTCATCCTCAGCGCGATTCCGCGGCCCAGCTCCGTCCTCACGGCGATCGACGCTGCGCGCGATGCGGCCCGCCACGCCGCCGGCGCGCGCTGAGGGACATCGAGGGCCGCCTCCTGCTCCTCCACGCCTTGTGAACCGTCGCCCCGTACTCAGGGCGCGTGAAGACGCGCGTCGCTGAGCGAGGGCGGACCTTCGCCGATCGGGTGCTGCCCGAGGGCGTCGCGCGGCGGATCGCGCAGAACACCGGCTGGCTGCTGGCCGAACGCCTCGCCCGCCTCCTCGGTGCGTTCGCGATCACGATCTGGGTGGTGCGCTACCTCGGCCCCGAGGACTTCGGACTGCTCGCCTACGCCATCTCGATCACGATGATCGCCGAGGTGACCTCCGGGCTCGGTGTCGGAGCCATCGTTGTCCGCGAGCTGGTGAAGACACCGGAGGCCGAAGCCGAGCTGCTCGGGAGCGCCTTCGCCCTCCGGCTCGTCGCCGGCCTCGCGATCGCCGCAGGCGCACTGGCGCTCACCTGGCTCGTCGACGGCGACCCGCGTGCGCTGGCCGTCGTCGGGATCGTGCTCGCGTCGGTCCCGATTCGCGCGCTCTCGACGTTCGATCAGGCCTTCCAGGCGAGGATGCAGTCGCGCTTCTCGGTGATCGCACGGACCTCCGGCTTCGCCGTCGCGGCCGCGATGAAGGTCGCCCTGCTCGTCGTCGGCGCGCCGCTCGCGTGGTTCGCAGCGGCCGTGACCGTCGAGGTGGCTGTCGCCGCCCTCGGCTTTGTCGTGCTCTACGCGCGGACGCACCCGCTGGCCTTCCAACCGCGCTGGCATCGCGTCCGCGAGCTCCTCAGGGACTCGTGGCCCCTCGCGATCGCGGGTGCGGCGGCCATGGTCTCCCTGCGGATCGACCAGGTCATGCTCCGACAGATGTCGCCCGCGACCGAGCTGGGCATGTACGCCGCCGCCGCCCGGCTCTCCGAGGTCTGGTACTTCGTCCCGGTCGCCCTCGGCACTGCCCTGCTGCCGGCCCTCGTGGCGAGTCACGCCGATCGCGAGCGTCACGACCGACGGCTCCAGGTTGCCCTCGATGTTGCCCTCTGGTCCGCGATCGGGATCGCGCTCGCGGTCACGTTCCTCGGTGGCATCGTCATCGCCGTCCTCTACGGCTCACGCTTCGAGGGCGCCGCGGACATCCTCCGGCTCCAGCTCTGGGCCGGACCGTTCGTGTTCATGGGGGTGATCAGCGGACGCGCCCTGCTGGCGCAGGGACTGCAGCGCGTCGAGGCTCTCCGTTATGTCGTCGGCGCACCGTTGAACGTCGGACTCAACCTGCTCCTGATCCCCCGGTTCGACGGCGCCGGCGCTGCGGTCGCAACGCTCATCTCGTACATCGCCGTGACCTACCTCCTGCTGCTGGCGCACCCGAAGACGCGCCACACGGGGTGGCTCATGACGCGCGCCTTCCTGCTGCCGTGGCGCCTCCGCACCGAGTACCTCGGGACGCGACGCCTTGCGCGTGCCTCCGCCGAAGAGCCGGGGATACGTCTTCGCTGAGGAGAGCGATTCGTCGGCGCCAACCCCTGATCAACGCCTGCTCACCATTGCGCCTTGAGAATCTGGCGACGCGCACCCACGGCGCGATGACGCCGATCGCGCCGAGAGGACTCCCGTGCTGCCGTCCGCTCTCGACAGCTCGATGCCCGAACGTGTCAGCCTCGCCGTCGAATCGACTCGCCCGCGCGAGGTGGCGGCGCCTGCGCGTGCGCGGCCCCGCATCCGCGCCGCGAGCGGGACGGATGTGACGCTGCAGGACTGGCAGCAGTCCGTGGAGCTGCTCCGGGTCGCGTTCAACGGTGGCCCGAACTGGTTCGAGATCCCCGTCGAGCCGCGGGACCACCTCGTGTGGAAGCTCGTGGACTACCCGGGGCCTACGCGCGCCTACTTCTCGGAAGACCACCAGATGCTCGTCGGCTTCGTCGCGACGCTCGGCCGCGACTGGCTCGTGCGCGGGCAGCCGCGGGTGGCGACCGACATGGTCGACGCCGCCCTGCACCCTCGCGTGCAGGGTCGGGTGCTGGTGGAGTCATTCCGTTACCTCAGGCGCGAGATCAACGCGTGGAACGGGGCGGACTTCTCGTTCAGCTTCGCCTCGCACCCAGCGCTCATCCGCAACCGTGGCTTCCAGGGCAAGCATGACCTCGGCCAGCAGCTCGAGACGTTCATCAAGCCACTCGACCTGCTGCGATTCGTCCGAGGCGAGCGCACGCGGTCGGGCACCGGGGAGAGCCGGACGCGCATCCAGATCGAGCACGAACGTCGCCGACGGCGGCGCCCCGCGCTCGTGCGCCTGCTGGCCTGGGAAGGGCGCCTCGTCGCCCACCGCCTGCGGCGTCGCGCGCCTTCGCCCGACATCGGTGAGCCGTTCGCGATCGGGGCCATCGAGCGCTTCGACGACCGGGTCGACGGCCTCTTCGAGCGCGCGGCCACCGAGTTCGACCTCATCCAGGCACGACGTGCGGACTTCCTGAACTGGCGCTACGCCGATCCCCGTGCCGGCCACTTCACCATCCGAGTGGCAGAGGCGGAGGGAGAGTTGCTGGGGTACGCGGTCACGCGCACGACCCAGGCAACCGCCGACCTCGCGGACCTGCTCGTGCTCCCCGGACGCGAGGATGTCGCGTGCGCGCTTCTGCGCGACTCGATCAGCGTGGCGCGCGAAGCAGGCTCCTCCGCGATCCGCAGCTGGATGACGCGCGGGCACCCGTACGAGGGGCTGCTGGGCGCTCTCGGGTTCGTGCGCGTGCGCACCTCGACGCGGCCGGTTCTCCACGCAAACCCGAGGACCGACCCCGAGGAGCTCGCGTTCCTCGAGAGCCCCGGCGTGCGCGTGCACCTGATGCTGGGCGACTCAGACCACGTCTAGCGCGCCGCCGCGCGTCGGCTACTCGAGGAGTGCGACGCGCGTCAGCGAGGCGATCTCGAAGAAGGTCTCCGCGAGCAGTTCCTTGTCCTCGACGGAGAAGAAGTCGCCGCCGCCACCCTGCGACAGCCCGACGTTCGCGATCGACTGGAGGAGCGGCGCCCCGGCCCCGCCCGTGTAGCCGATCGTGTAGATCGACGCCCCGGTGGTGGCGACGGCCCCTGCCTCGGTGAGCGCGTAGTTGTCGGCGGCGGAGCAGCCCGTGGAGCTGGAGCACGTCGAGAACGTCGGGTTCGAGTCCGAACCACCCGTCCGGTAGCGGTTCGCGTATCCGTCGGTGAGCAGCACGACGACCTTGGATGCCTCGGGCCGTCCGCTGGAGTTGATGATCTGGCGCGCCCGGTAGAGGGCGTATCCGATGTTGGTGTACCCCGCGGGCACGATGCCGTTGATCGCGGACTCGTACGGCGATCCGGCGTCGTAGTCGTTGGTGAATGGGAGCTGCACCGTCGCGCTCGTCGAGTAGGTCACGAGGGCGATCCGGTCGAGGGTCTGGCCGCCCTGGGCCGTCGGCGTGAGGACGGTCCCGAGCTCCAGAGACGCCTCGCGCATCGTGTCGAACGGTTCCCAGTCGGCCTGTCCGTTGTGGTCGGGGTCGCCGGGCGGGTTCGGACAGTTCAGCATCGGCCCGCCGTGTGTCTCGAGGCACATCGACCCCGAGGTGTCGAGGATGAGCACGATGTCGCGCGGCTGCGCGTTCGCCGTGGCCACGGCGCGCGCGCCCACCTGTCCGGCGCCGATGCCAAAGATGCCGCCGAAGAGCCAGTTGAACTCGCGGTTCGCGCTGACCTCGATCATCGTCGGGTCGCCGCCGTAGCTCGTGACCACCGAGGTCGATACCTCGGGGTCACCCGCGAGGAAGCCGTTCGCCGCGAGATAGCTGTCCGCTGAGGTCTGCGCGGCCGCGAGCTTCGTCGCCTGGTCGGGGTCACCCGAGCGGCTCGGGAGGTCCTGCGCGGCGGCGAGCGCGGCGAGGTCCACGGCGGTCTGCGCGGTGCGCCGCTCCGCGGAGAACATCCCGACGTCGACGACGAGCACCCCCATTACGACGAACAGCCCCATCGCCGCGATGAGGAGCGGGAGCGCCTGGCCGCGTTCGTCGCGGTGCGCCGCGAGGATGCGTCGACGGATCAACTGCGGAATCGTCATCGTGACCTCCTCACGTCGCCAGCGGCCCCAGCGCCGCGAGCGCCATCCATCCGCCGACGGCCAGCGCGGGCGCGTACGGCAACGCGCTCCGGCGCCCGCGCCCCGCGATGAGCCACGCCACGCCGAGCAGACCACCCGCCACCGCGGTGACGAGGACGAGGTCGATCGCCCCGACCGGCCCGACGAACGCGCCGAGGGCGGCCCCGAGCTTCACGTCGCCGATGCCGAGACCTCCGCGACTTACGAGTGACATCGAGAGGAACAACACGCCGGCCAGCAGCGCGCCGGCGAGGGCGGATAGTCCATCCGAGGGCCCCCCGGCGATCGCGAGCGCGAGACCGACCGCCAGCCCCGGGTACGTCCACGTGTTTGGGATGCGTCGGGCGTGCAGATCCCAGGCGACCGACGCGACGATGAGCGTCGACGCGCTGAAGATCGCCGCGATCGCGAGCGCATCGCGCCCGACCATCGAGCCGACGGCGCCGCCGAGCGCAGCGGTGGCGAAGAGCACGACCGCCGGCATGACCGAGGGGATCCTCAGCGCGCCCATGGCACCTCCGAGTCGGAGTCGAACGCCAGGCGCGTGCCGACCGTGAGCCCGAGCCGGTCCGCTTCGCCCGAAGCGAGTTCCAGGACATGACGCGTGCCACGGGCCGCCGCGCTGAACCGCCACGGCCGGACGTCCCTCGAGACCTTCGTGATCACGGAGGCGCGGTCGAGGAAGACGACATCGATCGCGTAGCCCATGAACGCGGTGTGGATTGACGTGCAGCCGGGGAACAGCATCCCCTCGCCCGGACGTGGGCACGGCCGCGCGAGGAGCCCTCGCGCGCGCAGCCACCACGTGCGAGCGACGACGACACGGACGCGCCGCGTCACTCGCGCAGGCGTCAGCGCAGGCGCGAGCGTGCCGGCCGCGAGGGCGGCGCGCTCCCCGGGATCGAAGCGATCAGCTGGCGAAGAAATCGAGGACATTGAGCGCCACCGGCCCCAGGAGCAACAGGAACAACGTGGGGAAGATGAACATGACCGTGAGGAGGGTGATCCGAAGCGGGAACGTGTTCGCCCGCTCGCGCGCCGCCTGGCGTCGACGTTCGCGCAGCTCGGCCGCCTGCGAGCGGAGGACGCGCGCGATCGGGACGCCGTTGCGCTCCGCCTGCGCGACCGCGCGCGCGAACAGCGCCATCTCCCGCGAGCCCGTGCGCTTCGCCATCCCCTCGAGGGCTTCGTCGCGCGAACGGCCGAGCGAGATTTCTCGGATCGCGCGGGAGAGCTCCTCGGACAGCGGCCCGTGGAACTTGGCGGCGACATTGATCAGCGCCGCCTGCAGGCCGACGCCGGCCTCGACGTTGGTGACGATGAGGTCCATCGCGTCGGAGAGCGTCTTCTCGACGACTTCGATGCGGCGCTTCGCGGCCTTGCTCACCCAGAAGCTCGGGAGGGCGACACCCATGCCGAGCCATCCGAGCAGCGGAAGCAGCATCGGACGCGTCGAGGGAGGCGCCGCGAGGAAGACGAGCGAGATCACGACGGCCGGCAGCAGGATGCCGAAGCCCATCCACGCGGCCATGAACCGCCCCACCGAGATCGACAGACCGGCTGCTTCGAGGCGACGCGCCATGCGGCGTTCGACGCCCCCCGGCATGACGGCGGCGACGCTGTTCCAGAGCGCGGCGCCCGCCGGGACGAGGACCCGCTCCGCGAACGAGCGGTGCTCGGGAGCAACCTCGGTCTCTTCGAGCGAGTGGACGCGACGGCGGATCGCCGCCGCCGGACTGCGGCGGAGGATGCCCGCGGTGAACAGCAGGACGGAGAGCCCGGTCAGCGCAGCGAGGATCGCGGGAGCAGTCACGCTCACACCTCCAGCCGCGTCGCGCGCTTGATGAGGAAGTACCCCGTGGCGTCGGCCACGAGCGCGACGGCCAGGATCATCCGGCCGACCGGGTCCGTGAACAGCCGCCCGAACGTCTCAGGCAGCATCAGGTTGAGCAGCGCCGTGAGCAGCAGCGGGAAGCCCGCGAGCACGATCGCCGAGTACCGCTCGCGGGAGGTGAGCGCGGCCACCTCGGCGCGGAACAGGTGCCGATCGCGGATGGTCTTCGCGACCCCGCTGAGGATGGGCGCCAGGCTGCCGCCGCTGGTGCGCTGGATCAGGATCGCCGTCGCGACCATGTCGAAGTCGGCGCTGTTCAGGCGGTCGTTGAGCTGCACGAGCGCCTCGTCGACGCCCGCACCGAGGCGGATCTGGTCGCGCATGCGCGTGAGCTCACCCGCGAGCGGCTCCTCCACCTGCTCCGAGACGGCGTTCAGCGCCTGCAGGTAGCCGAAGCCGGACTGCAGCATCGATGCCATGAGGTCGCACATCTCGACGAGTTCGCGCTCGATCGCCTTCCGGCGGCGCGTGATGCGACGTCGGATGAACAGCGTCGGGAGGAACACCCCGAGCGTCGTCCCGAACGTCATCGCGACGGCGGCGGTAAACGCGTCAACACCGAGCGTCCGCGCCAGCACGAGTCCGACCGCGAGCCCGAGCGTCGTCGCGAGGACCCGCAGCGTGAGGTACTCGCCGACGCGGAGGTCGAGGCCGGCCTGCTCCAGCATCCGCTGGATGCGCTCGCCGGATTGCCCGGCCGTAAGCCAGCTCGGAAGTGGGATCTTCGACGAGCGGTCCCGCAGCAGCTCGACGGACTGCGGCGCCTCCGAGGTGTAGGTCGAGTTGTCCTGCAGCGACTCCAGCCGTCCGCGGACGCGTCGCCTCGTCGCCCGCGAGACCTGCGCGACGCCCGCGACGGTCAACGCCATGGCGCCGCCGGCGCCGGCGGCGATGCTCCACTGGAGGACGGCGACGTCCGTCACAGCGACACCCCCACGTGGACCTGGGGCGGCTCGATCCATTCCTCGGACACCCCGAACGCGCGGAAGCGATCCGCAAAGCGAGGACGCACGCCGGTAGCGACGAGCTCGCCGACGAAGCGCCCGGATGCGTCGAGCGAGCGGTCCGGCATATGGAAGATGTCCTGGATCGACACGAGGTCGCCCTCGAGCCCCACGACCTCGGTGATGTGCGTGACCCGGCGGGAGCCGTCCATCATGCGGCTCACCTGCACCACGAGGTGCAGCGCGGAGGCCATCTGCTGACGAATCGCGGAGGTCGGCAGGTCGAAGCCCGCCATCATGACCATGTTCTCGATGCGGGAGAGGGCGTCGCGCGGCGAGTTCGCGTGGACCGTGGTGATCGAGCCCTCGTGGCCCGTGTTCATCGCCTGCATCATGTCGAAGGCTTCGTACGAACGAACCTCGCCGACGATGATGCGGTCCGGCCGCATGCGGAGGGAGTTCCGCACGAGGTCGCGCTGGGTGACGTCTGTGCCCCCCTCGCCGGCCGCCGGGCGCGCCTCGAGGGCGACCACGTGGGGCTGGCGCAGGTGGATCTCCATCGGGTCCTCGATGGTGACGATGCGCTCCTGCTTCGGGATGAACGCCGAGAGCGCGTTGAGGAACGTCGTCTTGCCGGAGCCGGTGCCGCCGGAGATGACGATGTTCACCTTCGAGACCACGCAGGCGCGGAGGAAGCCCGCCACCTCCCGCGAGATCGTCCCGATCTTCACGAGGTCGTCGATGTCGAAGCGGTCGGTGCGGAACTTCCGGACCGTGATCGTCGTGCTCCCCACCGCCACCGGCGGCAGCACGATGTTCACGCGGGAGCCGTCGGGCAGACGCGCGTCCACCATCGGCGAGCTCTCGTCCAGCCGCCGACCGAGGGGAGCGACGATGCGCTCCGCGATGCGGCGGATGTGCCCCTGGCTGCGGAAGCGGATGGCGCTGGCGTAGATGAGGCCGTCGCGCTCGTAGAACACCTCGGACGGGCCGTTCACCATGACCTCGGTCACGTTCGGGTCGTCGAGCAACGGCTGCATCGGCCCGAAGCCGAGGATCTCGTCGACCACGTCCGCGACGACGTCCTGGCGCGAGATCCCCTGGACGCCGGGACCGATCTCCGCGAGGACGCGTCCCACCGCCGCCTCGACGTGCGCCTTGCGCTCGCCCTCGGGCAGCGAGTCGAGAGCGCGGACATCGAGGTCCTCGACGAGACGCTCATGGACGCGTTCGACGATCGCGTCGCGGCTCGGGTCGGGCGCGCGGCCGACCGACTGGATGAGGCGGGAACCGGGCTGCAGCATCGCCATGGCTTAGAAGCTCTTTCCCAGCAGCGGCAGGCGGGCGAGCGAGAAGCCGCTCTGTCGCTCCTCGGTCAGCCCGGCGATCGACTCCGACAGCGCGAGGATCTCGCGCGCGAAGCGACTGCGCGGGTTGGACTGGACGATCGGGATACCGGTCTGCACGGAGAGGCCGACCTGCGCGTCGTGCGCGATGAGCGAGGCGATCTCCTTGCCCGTCGCGCGCTCCACGTCCTCGGGGGTCACGGCGGCGGCGCGGGTGATGTCATTGACGATCAGGCGTACGCGCTCCGGGCTGACCGCCCAGGACTCGAGGATGCGCAGCGCGGTCTTCGTGTCCTTGATGCTGGAGACGTCGAGCGACGAAACGAGCAGCACGATCGCGGCCTCGTTGAGTGACGCGGCGACGACCTCGTTCATGGTGCCGGGGGTGTCCATGACCACCCACTCATGCGTCTCGGCCAGGGCCTGCGCGATATCGACGACGTGGTTCGCTTGCAGGGCGCGCCAGTCGTCCGGCTCGGACGCCGCGGTGAGGGCCATGACGCCCGAGTCGTGCCGCGCGAGGTAGGGCTGGATGGTGAGGCGGTTGATCTCCGTCTCCTCGCGCGCGAGGTCGGCGACGGAGCGGCGCACGTCGAGCGTCATCATCACCGCGACGTCACCGAACTGGGCGTCGCCGTCGACGATGGCGACCTCCTGGCCGGTGACCTGGCGGATCGCGACGGCGAGGTTGGCGGCGATGGTCGTCTTGCCCGTGCCGCCCTTCGCGCCGGCGACGGTGATCACGGTCCCTCGCGCCTGCGCCACGCTCTGCTCGGCCCAGCGCGCGAGCTGGCGCTGCTCCTCGCTGGCGAGGACGGAGTGCACGGCGGTCCGCAGTTCGCGGACGTGCAGCGGCTTCTCAAGGAAGTCACGCGCGCCGGCGCGCATCGCCTGGCGCATCAACATCGGCGAGGGCGAGGAGGAGTAGACGAGGATTGGGGTGTCCGGCGCGTGCTGCACCAGCGACTCGGCCGTGCTCAGGCCGCGCATCGGCGGATCCTCGAGCGCGAGCAGGATGATGTTCGGGCGGCGCTCGGCCGCGAGGTAGGTGGCCTCGACGCCGTACGCGGACTCGCCGGCGGAGTCGAGCCCGACCTCCTCGAGGATCTTCACCACCTCCAGGCGGCTGTCGAGGTTGGGGTCGACGATGAGGGCGGTGAGGTTCCGGGCCATCGATTCCACACTCTCCTGGTGCGCGTCCCCGCGCGGCCCCGCGTCCCGATCACCTCGGTCCGCGAGAGCATCCGTGCTCAGGGCGTCACGCCCGTCTCCGCGAGTCAGCGCCTCGTCAGTTCGACTCGGCGCGCACCTGTTCCGACCGGCCCAGCGCCGGCTCGACGAGCGTGACCGGCGCGAGGGCGTCCCGCGTGCCGTCGCCGAAGGCGCGCACGGCGAACCCGAGTGGCCCTTCCTGTGACGCCATGAAGAGGACCTGCGACTCGCCGGGCGTCACGGCGAGCGTCACCGAGACGGCGCGCGGCTGGGGTGCCACGTCGTCGGCGCGCAGGGTCGCGGGGTCGCGGCCTTCGGCCGCGTCCGCGAGCTCCTGCCCGACCGCAAGGACGAGCACGTCCTGGAGGACCGTGACCACCGTGGGCTGGCGCTGCATGTCGGCGTCGGCCTGCTCGGCCGTGACCGCCTCCGGCCCGAAGACGCGCTGGCGCTCCGTCACGACCATCACGTCGACGCGGTCGCCCGGCACGATGAGGCCGCCGGCGCCGCTGACTTCGTTCACTGGTACCGAAACGGCACGCATACCCTCCGGCACGGTGTACGCGAGGCCGTTACCGGTCGGCCCGCCGGGGGCGACGAGACGGGCCTCGGTGACCTGTTCGCCGGCGAGGAGCGGATACCGGGCGACGCGCCCGGCGACGCGCTCGAGGTCACTCGACGCGCCGATGAGCACCTCCGAGACCGCGACGCGCCGCAGCGCAAGCGCCGCCTGGGGCAGCGGTGAACCGGCGGGGACGTCCTCGAGCAGGACGACGACCTCGCGGGTGGGTCCGGAGGTCGCGGCAGCGGAGGCGGTGCCGGTGTCGTCGTCTGCCTGGCCGTCGAGCCAGACGAACGCGGCGGCGGCCGTGCCCACGCCGAGGATCACGGCGAGCAGCATGAGCGCTCCGCCGGAGGTGAGTGCACGCAGGACCTTCATACCCCGCCCCCGATCCGCCCGTGCTGGGCGTTCCCGCTCGCTAGCAGCTCGAACCTGTCGTGAGGCCGCTCTGATCGGCCGGTCCCCGCTCGAGTCGTGCCTCGGAGCAGGCGCTGAGCGTCATCTCCGCGGGGAACGTCCCGAACGAGAACGCCGAGAACAGTTCACCCAGTGGCGTGACCGTCGCGTAGGTACGGGTGACCCGCACCGTGACCGCGTCACCTCGGACGTACTGGGCGCCCGGCATGTACTTCGTGTAGGTCACGTCCACGTCGGCGCAGTCGATGGAGTCGCCGCTTGCCCGGACCGCCACACCCTCGATAGTGGCCGGGCTCGCCGTGGGGCTGCAGAGACCGTTGTCGAGCGGACCGCCGACCGCGGCGTACCGAGCAGCCTCGGCGGACGCGCTGTTCACGGTGATGAATGCGTTGAACGCGAAGCCGAACTCCACGAGCACCAGCACCATGATCAACAGGAAGGGGAACAGGAGGACCGTCTCGACCAGCGCCTGCCCGTCGTCACCCGAGGCGAGACGTAGCGAGCGTGGCATCCTCCTGTCCCCTTCCCGCGAACTAACTACGGAGCCGGCGTCGCGCCACCGAGGTCGCTGGCGATGTCGCCCGAGAGGCCGTTGATGGCCGACTCGATCCCGCCGGTGAGGAACGCCGCGATGATGACGAGGGAGATCGTGCCCACGATGAGCGTGTACTCGACCATGCCCTGGCCCTCCTCACGAGCGCCGTAGTAGCGCGCGTAGTCGCGGACCATCTTCAAGTACGACATTTGAACCACCTTTCCTGACCGTCTTTGCATCCGGCTTGGAGGGGTTGATGAGAAGGGTTGGCTGTCCCCCACGCCGTAGTCACAACCTACGGATCGGGATATGGGAAGTTGCCCCTGCGAGCGCCAACGACTGCGAGCAAACCGTAAAGATGTGTGGACGACTCAACGTCGCCCCTCAGACGCGACAAGACGGAGGCCGCATGGCCCCCGTCTTGTTCACTCAGATCCGCGCGTTAGTCGTCGGAACCGTCGATGGCGATGCGCAGCTCGACGTCGCCGATGCGCAGCTCGTCGTCGTGCTCGAGCGTCGCCCAGGTGCTGCTCCGCCCGTTCACCACGCAGTCACCCGTCGGATCGGTGACGTGGAGGACCACCGCATCCCCACGCCGCCAGACGAGCGCATGCTCCGGGGCGACGCCCTGCCGTCCCGGGAGGACGAGGTCGCAGTCGGGTGAGCTGCCGATGCGTAGTGGCCGCTCCGCGATCGGGACTCGTCGGACGCCGACGGATGCGAAGAGCAGGAGGTACGCCGGCGTCGGTGGTGCCGCAGCCGCCTCTTCGGGTGGCGCTGAGGGCGGCGCGCTCGCGATCTCGAGGGCACTTGCCTTGAAGCTCGCCGCGAGCCGTCGCTCGAGATCGATCGCCGGGCGCTCCGCCGGCTCTGACTTCCGGCCCAGCCCCCACCGCCGTTCGCCACGTTCGGGAGCAGGTGTCGAGGAGGGCGCCGGGTGCGGCTCCGCGACGGGAGACGCCTGGTCGACCGGTGGCGAGGCGGAGGCGTCCGCGCGAGCCGCCGGGCGACGGGCGGGAGTTGCCGCCGGCGACTCGCGATCGACCACGGGGGCGTCGAAGCGTTCGAGAGCGCCGAAGGGTTCCTCCGTCGCCTCGCTGGGCGCACGACCTCGATCCGCCGTGGGCGGTCGACTGGTCCCGCTGGGCAATGTGATGCGGATGCCGCGGACCAGCGTGGCGCCGGCGAGGAACGCGCGGCCCACGGGGGCGAGCGGGTTCCGCCGCGGTGCGGCGACAACCTCGGGCGCCATGAGCGCGCGCATCGCCGTGAGGTAATCGCGGTCGAGCTGGTTCAGCGCTTCGACGACGCGGGCATCGGAGCCCAGGCGGACGAGCAACTGGTGCGCCTGCGTCTGGTAGGCGATGTCCAGGTCACGCCTCGTGGCATCCTCGTGGACACCGAGCCGCTGGTGCGCCGTCGACTGCGGAGCACGCGGGCGCATCACCACGAGCGCGATGCCGAGGAAGGCGAGGCACGTCGCACCCGCCGCCAGCGCGGTCGTCCACGAGCTCTGCACGCCGAGGATCGCGACGGCCGAGGCGAGGCCGGCGAGCAGCGTGCCGCGCCAGAGCCAGCGCAGGACCGGGCTCGAGGCAGCCATCGCCGGCGCCGCTGTGGGGTGCACGATGGAGTCGTAGTCGGCGCGTTCCTCGGCGTCCGAGATGATGGCCAGCGCGCGGTTCAGTGCTTCGATCGTCGAGCGCGCATCAGGGTCGTCACGGCGCTCCGGGTCCAGCAGCGGCTGGATGCGCGCCCAGTACATCTCGCGAGCGAGCAGCGGGCTGGCGTCCTCGCGCACCCCGAGCAGCGCGTAGATGTCGTCGCGCGCGGCCGACTCCCCGTACGGCGCCTCGTCGCGCTCCTCGATGTCGGCGAGCTCATCGGCGGGGGGATCCTCGCGACGATCCGTCGCGGGGGCTTCCGTGCGTTCGGTCTCGATGGTCATGCGGCACCCCCCGTCGCGTACGGCGTCGCCCGCGTCTCTTCGAGCGCATAGAGCGTCAGGAGGTGGCGACCGATGGTCACCTGCTCGCCGTGGCGGACGACGACCCACTCGTCGTTGCGCGTGACCCGGTCCGGGACACCCCGGGGGGCGATGCCGTGGATGCGGAACTCACCATCGCCGAGGGCGTACAGGCGGGCGTGGACGGCGGCGACGCCCTCGTCCCGGATCGAGACATCGCACTCGTCGCTGCTGCCGACCGAGAGCGGGCGCCGACGCAGCTCGTAGCGGCGCTCCTCGCCCTCGGGTGATTGCACGATCACCGTGCCCAGCGGGTGCAGCGACTCACTGGTGCCGGGCACCTGCCGCCCGACGAGCGCCGTGCGCCCCGAGGGCTGCCAGCGCTCGTTCGTCTGGCGGCGACGACGCAGCATCCACCACGACACCCCGGCGATCAGCGCCAGCAGGAGGACGGCGATGGCGGCGTACGTACGCCACGTCCGCCCCTCGGAGACGACGGTGGCCTGGGGGAGCGCATGCGCGACCGAGCGCAGCACGCGCCCGTTGGACTCGAGCGAGAGGTCGAGCGAGACGCCGTTGCGTGGCATCGCGAACCGCAGCTCCGTCCCTTGCTCCTGAGCGACGATCATCCCGTTCTGCCGTGCCACGAGCGTGGTGCCAGCGACGCCCTGGGCGCGTCCGGTGAGCACGCCCATGACCTCGCCGCGCTCACTCGCCTCGACGTTGAACGAGAGCGCGGGCGTGAGTTCCGGGATCGTGACGTCGCTGCTCGCCTCCGCGATCACCGCGTCGAGGGTGGAGACCTCGACGGTCACGGGGGTCACGCCAGCGGGGAACGCCCACGGGTCGATGAGCACTCGAAGCGGGTTCGAGAGCACCTCGAGCGGCGTCCGCCCGGCGTGGGCGGTGACGACGAGACCGCCGGCGGGGAGGCTCGTCGAAACGTCGAGGACGATCGGCCCCGAGCCGGCCTCCGACGCCGAGTCCGCGCGAGGCGCGAGCCACACGAAGCCCTCGTTCCGCGCCTCGAAGTCGGAGCCGGCCTCGACGGTCGAGCCGCCAACGGAGGCGTGCAGTTCGAGGCGGTGCGGGCCGCGCGCCAGCGGAGGCACGTCGATCGCGACCTCGGTGGTGGCGCCGAGCCGGGCGCCGAGGTGTGAGAACAGGTCCTCGAGCGCACCGGCATCGGTCACCGACCAGAAGCCGCCATCACCACGATTGGCGGCCTCGGACAGGAAGGCGTGGTCGGCGTCGGCGCCGAACGCGAACGCGTGCATCTGGACGCCGCTGTCCCCGATCGCATCGAGGACCTGTGAGCGGCGAGCGCCGTCACCACCTGCGCCGGCGAGGGTGTCCTGGCCGTCCGATAGCAGCACGACGGCGCGCGTGCGGCCCTCCTCCGGCGCGAGGAGCGCGAGCGAGTCGTCGATCGCGGCGTAGAGCGACGTGCTCCCGCCGAGCCAGAGGTTCTGCAGCCCGGAGATCGCGCCGCCGGCGCCGTCGTCGAACGCGGACATGAGGATCGGCGCGTCGGAGAACGCGATCACCGCCACGCGGTCCTCGGGCGCGAGGCGGTCGACGAGGCCGATGGCCGCCTGCCGTGCCGCCTCGAGCGGCTGGCCCTCCATGCTCGCGCTGGCGTCGATCGCGATGACGACCGAGACCGGCAGCGCCGCCTCGTTCGCAATCCGAGCCGGGTAGGGGACGCCATCGACCACCGCACGCACATTGCGGACCTCGGTCGCCGGGTCCGCGGTGCGAAGGGCGACCGTCACCCGCCCGTCCGACTGGTAGTCGACCGAGACGATGTCGATCTCGCCGGCGCCGGCAACGGTCGGCGCGTCGGCAAGGAACGTGCCGGCGAGGGCGAACGTGGCGAGCAGCGCCAGCCACCAACGGCGAGACGCGTGCCCGCCGGGCAGAGCAACAGCGTGGGACGAGACAGTCGGCTGCGTCATGTTCGGCTCATCCGTGGCGCGTCCATGCGTGCGTCAACGGGACACTCCCAGTCCTGACGCCGAGCGTACGAATGGGAATGCCGAGGACTGCGGGGACCGCGTCGGTTTCCGTCGGGAGTCCGTAGAAAAGTGCAAAGCGCGCGCCGCGAGCTGGCTGGCGGACCAGCGGACGGAGGGGTTCAGCTCGCGGCGCGCGCCAGGTCGGGCTCGGCGACCTCCGCCGGCAATGCAGCCAGCCGGTAGCCGACGCCCCACTCTGTGAGCAGCAGACGAGGCTTCGCGGGGTCGTCCTCGAGCTTGCTGCGCAACGAGGCGATGTAGCCCCGCAGGTAATGCGTGTCATCGAGGTACTCGGCGCCCCACACCTCGGTCAGCAGATAGCGGTGCTGCGCCACCTGCCCGAGCCGGCGCGCCAGCGCGGCGAGCAGCAGGTACTCGATGCGGGTCATCTGGATCTCTTCGCCACGCTTGAGGACGACGTGCCCGTTCGGGTCGATGGCAAGCGGGCCCGTCCGGACGAGATCGATCTCGTAGGGATCACTCGTGCGCTGCACCGGGACCAGCAATCGCTCCAACCGTCGCACGTTCGAGCGAACGCGAGCGACGAGCTCGGCAATCTGGACCGGCGCGGCGAGGAAGTCGTCCGCGCCCGCCTCGAGCATCCGCACCGCGAGCTGGCTGGAGGGGTTCTCCGCCAGGACGAGGATCGCCATGTCCGACGCGGCGCGGAGCACCTTCGTCAGCTCGATGCCGCTGAGCAGCGGGATGTTCAGGCTGAGGACGACGGCCGATGGAGGGTCCGAGAACGCCTGCCTGAGCGCGTAGGGACCGTCCCCCGCTTCCATCACGCGGAAGCCCGCCTCAGAGAGGGCTCGTGCGATGGCGGTCCGTGAGTCGCGGTCTGGATCCGCGACCAGCACAAGGTGTTCACCTGACATAGAGCAGCCACTTCTAGCTGCTCGGGCAGTGACGAGAACTCCCGACGGTGTGTGCCCGACCCGTCACACCGTCCGCTGAGGCCGCCCAACAGACGCTTATGTAACCGCCCAGACCCGATTTCGTTTGCCTCAGCCGGGAAGAAAATTGTGAATTTCCGTAAGAACCCGGTGCACTGAGTGTCACGAAAGGCGTCTGCGAGCGGTCACATCGACTTGGGCAATACCTCCCCCCTTCATCGTCGGCGGGCCCGCTCTTTCCTGAAGGGCTGAAATCGGCAGGATTTCGTCCAAGATTGCCTGGCGCGTCGATCGAGCCAGATCGACGCACGATCGCGACAACGGACGAGGTCGACGGCACGGCGTGTTGAGGTGCCCCCACTCCCGGCTCCGTACGCTCGATCTGGGTCGGCGCGGCGAGGAGCCCGCCGTTTGCGCATCCTGCTCGTGGAAGACGACGAGGCGTCGATCAGGCGCTTCATGGATCGGCTCGGCGCCGAGCCATTCGCCGGCGAGATCGACGTCTCGACGGCGCGGACACTCGAGGCGGCACGGGAGATCGTCCGCGCCGTCGACTTCGACTTCGCGGTCTGCGACCTCCACATCCCCCGCGACGCCGGCAAGGAGCCGCGGCTCGACCACGGGATCGCCGTGTACCAGCTCGTCGCGTCGACGCAGCCCGGCACGCCGACCATGCTCGTGACCGGGAGCGGCGACGAGCGACGTGCCCGTCAACTGGTCGCGGAGCGCCCACCCGCCGACATCTTCGGCGTCAACGAGCCCTACCCGATGAGCGACTTCGTCTTCAAGGACGAGCTCGATGACTGTATGCAGCGCATCGGGGACATCGCGCTCCAGCTCGACGCGCTCGACGCGATCGAGCTGGTCACCGAGTCCTCGGAGGACTGGCCGGATCCGCTCCAGGCCCGGGCGCTCAGGATCTTCGCGCGCCGCAACGGCGCCCGCCGGGTGGAAATCCGACCGCTCGGTGGTCTGTCGGACGCGGCCGCCGTGCGCGCGTCGATCTTCCAGGACGACGCCGATCCGATCGCGTCGGTCTTCGCCAAGCTCGGCCCGCTCGATGCCCTCGACGACGAGGCTCGCCGGTACCACGAGGCCGCGCTGCGCCTGCCCGCGGGGGCGTACGCGCCGCTCCTCGACCGCGTCGAGGCCGGCGCGGGCCGGATCGGCGGACTGTTCTACGGCCTGGCCGAGCAGCACCAGACATCGCTGTTCGAGTGGCTCGAACGAAACCCCGAGGACGCGGTCGCGACCATCGACCGGCTCCGCGAGGTCCTCGGAACGTGGCGGGGGAAAGAGGACACCGAGGAGGTGCTGGTGACCTCCCTGCGGCGGGAGCGGATCGGCGGAGGCGAGCTCGGCGAGCACGCCCCTGCGCTGGACGCTGCCAGCCGCTCGTTCGAGAAACGCAGCGTCGAGGTGCGCCGGACGCTGCAGCACGGTGACCTGCACGGCGAGAACGTCCTCGTGGCCGAGTCGGGAGCGCCGCTCCTGATCGACTTCGCGAACGTGGCTCCCATGCCGGCCGCATTCGACCCGGTGGTGCTGGAGCTCAGCCTCGTGTTCCAGGCCGGGAGCCCGTTCCTCGATCACGACTGGCCGAGCGCGGAGCAGTGCGAACGCTGGGCGGACCTGCAGTCCTACCTCGAGGGCTGCCCGGTGCCGGGCCTGATCCGCGCCTGCCGTCGCTGGGCAATGGACGCCGCGCTCTCACCGGCCGCGGTGTACGCCGTCGCATACGCGGAAGCGCTGCGGCAACTCGCGTACTCCCCGCGCGATCCGGCGCTCGCGCTGGGCATCGCCCGCTCTGCCGCCCGCGAGGGATTGCGCCTCACCGGTGGCGAGGAGGACGCCGGCCGTTCCCTGGACCCGGATCGCTAGGAGGTGATGCGGGCGTAGGCCGCATCGGTCGCCATCAGCACCGGCTGCCGCCACCCGATGAGGTCATCGGCTGTCTCGCCGAAGTCCACCAGCGGCAGCCACTCATCGTCCTCGGTGGTCCAGATGTGCCGGCCGGCGGACTGCACGAGGAGGGCGCCGGCGGCGATGTCCCAGACGCGCGGACCGCTGTTGAACGCCGATTCGAAGATCCCGGCCGCGACGAACGCCGCCTCGAGCGCGCCGGAGCCGACGTGCCGGCGGTCCCACGGGAGCCGGTAGCGACCCTGCGGCTCCGTGGCCCCCGGATGCAGGTGCTGGTCTTCGTCGTGCGGCATTGCGCCGAGGCCGCGCACGCGGCCTCGGGCCGGTCGCGCCACGTCGAGGGGGATGCTGTTGAAGTAGAGCGGCTCGCCCGAGCGTGCGTGGTAGACGCCCGCGCCGAGCCGGTGCGTGCTCGCGCCCCAGATCGCCCCGGCCACCGGCCGGCCGTGCCACAGCAGCCCGACCGACGAGGAGTAGAACGGAAGTCCGTTCACGAAGTTCTGCGTCCCATCGATCGGGTCGATCATCCAGGAGTACTCGAAGCCCTCCGGGAAGTGCCGCGTCCCTTCTTCACCGAGGATCCCGTGGCCGGGGAACGCCTCGCGGATCCGCGCCGCGAGGACCTCCTCGATGTGGTGATCCACGTCGGTGACGGCGTCCGTGGGGGCGAGGGGCCCGGTGAGATCCTTGTACGAGACCTCGATCTCGCGCCCCAGGGACTCCTGGATCTCCTCCCCGGCGACGCGCGCAAGGTCGACCGCGAACGCCTCGAGGGCAGCGAGCCCGGGAAGTTCGGCTTCCGGGTGCACGTCGTGCGGATCGTGCTGGCGCGGTCTCGCATCCGTCACGGGGTCTATCGGCCGTCCGATTGCGCCCGCTCCTGGGCCGCGCGGCTGCCCTCGGCGTTCGCGTGTTCACGCTGGCGGTCGGCGAATCCGGCGATCATCTGCTTCGCGGCGTCCTCCACGTACGGCCGGAGCGGCGACATCACGCTGCTGGAGAGCGTCCCCATCAACGCCCCGACCATGCCCATGCTGCCGCCGTCGTTCCCGACGTCCGCCCGCTGGTTGTGCGACTCGCGTCGCTGGAGCATCCCGGCAGCCACGCCGACGCCCATGCCGCCAGCCATCGCGATGACGGGGTGCTGTTCCACGTGGCCGATCAACTCGGGGCCGCCGGGCAGCATGTCTGCGGCGTGCGTGAGGTGGTACTGCACGCGGTCGCGAGCATGCGCGACGTCATCGCCGACGCGCTCCTCGAGGTGCTCGACCTTGCGCTGGATCAGCGCCCGCTGCTCGCGGACGCGGCGTTCTGCGTCGTCAGTCTGCGAAGCCATTCGATGTCCTCCCTCAGCGATGCGATCGTCCGGCGCGGCGTGGGCGAGAACTGCTTGAAGCGGCTGCGGGCGACGAGCCCAGCGATCGCCGCCACGACCAGGAACGCCCCGGCGGTGGTCAGCGCGGCGAGCCACGCCGGCCACACCTCGGCCAGCGCGAACGTCATCGCGCCACCGAGGAATCCGAGGATCCAGAACGCGAACGATCCGGCAATGGAGCCGCTGATCGCGCCGCTCTTCAGCGCACTGCGGTTCTCGTCGAACTCGGCCTTCGCCAGTTCGGCCTCGAGTCGGGCGAGCTCACGCAGGTCGTCGGTGACATCGCGAGCACGCGCGCCCACGGCGCGCAACTCGGATCGTCCTCGCTCGACTTCGTCACGGAACTCGCGCGCGTTCTCGCGGAACCCGCCCGAGGCGCCATTCGAACTCGGAATCACGGCCACGAGCGTCTCCTATCGGAGCATGCGTCCGACGAGGAATCCCGCCGCGACGCTGCCCGCGATGCCCATCACGGGGTGCTCGCGCACGTACTCTTCGACGTCCGTCCACATCTGGTTGGTGTCGTGGCTGCGCAGATACCCCGCGCCGCGTTCCATGCCATCGGCGGCCATCATCGCGGCGCCGGCAGCCGGCGTTCCGTCAGCGCGGTCGCGGACCATGTCCGCGGCGCGCTCCATGCCCTCGGCGGCGCGCTCCTCGCCCGCCTCGGCGGCGGCAGCGGCGCGCTCGCGCCCCTGCTCGGCGATGCCGCTGGCGCGATCCGCGACGTCATGAGCGCGCTGATCCACCTGGTCGCGCAGACCGTCGGAGTCGTGGGTGGGATCGGTGGTTCGGTGCTCCTGGGCCGTCGATCCGAACGGCTCTCCGGGCTGTCGGTTCATGCTCAACCTCCTCTGCGGGCGCCACTCAGCGCGGGTGACTCCGTAACTCGGTGTCCTCCGTGGCTCGGTCGCCCTACACGGCACCGTATGAGGCGTGCGGTGTCAGTCCCCTTGCGCTGCTCACCCGCAATGCGAACAAACGGATTGCAGTCATCCGCCGGGACGCATCGAGTTCGGACACCACGCGGTGGTGACACCACGGGTTTTGACACCGAGGACTGGGATATTTCGAAACTCGGGCAAACCCGGGTTGGAAAGCCGTGGTGAATTGGTAGATTCGGCAACGATCGAGGGCGGCTCGGCGTGTCGTTGTGTCCCGCTACCTCGTCTGTTTCTGCGCGGCCGCAGGACGAATAGGTCGGATGACAGCTGACGACATAGGCCCGGATCAGCCAGAACTCAACGTCATTGCGCTGCTGCAGTCGGCGCTGGACACGTTCCCCCTGCCCTCCGTCGCGATCGACCCGGCGATGCGCATCGTCGCGGTCAACGTCGCCCTGCGTGAGTTCCTCGACGAACCCGCGCTCGAGGTCACGACCTACGAGGATCTGGCTCGCCGATACCTGACGGAGGGGAACGCGAAGCGCGTCTCCGAGACGGTGCGACAGGCCATGACGGAGGCGACGCCGCGAAGCAGCGTCGAAGTCGAGGTCACGGCGCGTCGGGACTTCGTGTTCCGGATCGAGATCCGCCGCCTCGAGGTACCGGGCATCGAGCTGTACGTCGCGACGCACCTCGATCTGACACGCGAGCGACGCCGGATCGAGGAACTCGAGCGCCTCCGAGTCGAGCGTGAACGCACGCAGCGGATCGCCCGCGTCGGCTCATGGCGGCTCGACGTGCGCACCTCCGAGAACACGTGGTCGCCGGAGATGTACGTGATCATGGGGCAGGACCCGGCGACGTTCTTCCCCACGAGGGAGAACCGCCGCCGCCTCCAGCCTCCCTCCGCGGAGGGTGCCATCGGCGAGATCGATCGGGCGATCGCCGGTGGCCATCCGTTCCGATCTCGGTACGAGATCATCCGTCCCGGTGGCGGACGACGCCTCATCGAGAACGTCGGCGAACCGCAGCGAGACGCGCTCGGTGAGGTCGTCGCTTACCTCGGCACGGTCCGCGACGTGACGGAAGAGGTCGCGCACGAGCGGGAGCTCGAGCGCGAGCGCCGACGCCTCGAGCGTGCGCAGGCGATCAGCCAGACCGGCGACATCGAGGTCGACCTGACCTCGGGCGTGGCGACCGCGTCGCCCGAGTTCCGGCGCCTGTTCGACCTGGATGACGACGCCCTCGTCGACATGGAGACGCTGCAGTCGCGTGTTCACCCGGACGACCGGACGCGCATGATGCTCTTCTGGACAGACCCTCGCGCCGCCGTCCGCGAATCAGCGAACGATGTCATCTACCGGGTGATCACACGAACGGGCGATGTCAGGCACCTGCGAGGCCGGGCGCAGATGCGCGTCAGCGCGGACGGACACGAGTACATCAGCGCATTCGCCCAGGACATCACCCAGCAAGTCCGGGCCGACGAGCACCTCCGCCTGAGTGAGCAACGGCTCCGGGAAGCGGAAGCGATTGCCCACGTCGGCCACTGGGAATGGTTCGTCCGGACTGGCGTCCTGAACTGGTCGGATGAAGTCTTCGCGATTGCCGGCGTCGACCACAGAATCGCACCGACGTATCGGGGATTCCTCGACCTCATCCACCCCGAGGATCGCGAACGCGTTACCGCGTCCGTCCAGGCGGCCCTGGACGACGACGAGCCCTACGAGATCGTCCACCGCATGGTCCGGCCCGGTGGCGAGGTCCGCACCGTGCTCGAGCGCGGCGAGCTCAGCCGGAACCCGGACGGTTCGCCCTATCGCATGCTCGGCGTCGTCCAGGACATCACAGATGCGGTCGCCGCGACTGAGCAACTTCGGCTCAGCGAAGCCCGGCTCCGGGCCGCCGAGGAGATCGCCGGCGTTGGGAACTGGGAATGGGACACGCGGTCTGGTGAGATCGAGTGGTCCGATGAGATGTACCGGATCTACGGACGCGACAGGGACTACAGCCCGCACTCAGGCACGTACCTGGAACTCGTCCATCCCGAGGATCGCCGGCACGTCGCGGACGAAGCACTCGCCGTCCTCCGGGGCGAGCACCTGGTGGACCACCGACACCGCATCGTCCACCCGGACGGCACCGTGCGTGTCGTGCGCCGGAATGCGCGCGTCGTGGAACGCGACGAGCGGGGACGGGCCGTCCTCCTCGTCGGCACGGCGCAGGACATCACCGAGGCCGTGAGCGCGGAGGAGCGCATCCGCGACCGCGAATCTCGCCTCAACCTCGCGGTCGAAGTCGCGCACCTCGGCCACTGGGAGTGGAACCTGCAAGACGACACGCTGACCTGGTCCGATGAGAACTACCGGATCCACGGCGTTGAGCCCGGTACCCCGCTTCCGCCGGGTGGCGAGTTCGGGCAGTTCATCCACCCTGAGGGACGTGAGGAAGCGCAGGAGGCCATGAGGGCCACGCTGCGGGGAGAGCGAGACTACGACGTCACGCACCGACTCCTCTGCCCGGACGGCGTCGAGCGGACGTTCCACACGGTCGCGCGCGTCGTCGAACGCGACGAACGCGGCCGCGCGGTGCGAGTCCTGGGGACGGTGCAGGACGTCACGGAGCAGGCGGAACACCAGCGTGAACTCGAGCGGCTCACGGCCCTGCTTGCCCATGCCGACCAGATGGCGCGACTGGCCCCGTACGAGTGGGATCCGAAGGCGCGCAGCTTCTGGTGGTCGGAGCAGTTGTACGAGGTAGTCGGGTACGCCCGGGAGGACCTTCCGGCGACGGTCGAGTCCCTCACCAGGCTGATCCACCCGGATGACCATGACCGAGCCTGGGAGACCTGGTCGGCCGGCAGCCGCGCGCGGGCCGGATGGGACATGGAATACCGGATCGTCCGGGGCGACGGGGCGGTCCTCGTCGTCCGCGACCTGAGCGCGTGGATGCCCGCGGAGCGCGGCGACGGCGGGTTCTTCCGCGGGGCGATCCAGGACATCACGCACCTTGCCGAGCTCCGTCAGCAAGCAGAGGAGGCGGCGAGCGAGGTCATCAGCATCATCGATGCCTCCCTCCTGCCGATCATCGTCATCGACGAGCACGGCACCGTTCAGCGCGCGAACGGCGCGACGGAGCGCGTGTTCGGCTGGGACGTCGAGGAACTCGTTGGCCTCGATGTCGGCGTCCTCGCCGCCGGACTGACCCAGCAGCAGCACAGCGGCTACCTCGCGCACTACCTCGAAACGGGGGGCGCGTCGACACCCGAGGGACTGGTCGTCGGCCGTACCCGCGAGGTCCGCGGCCGCCGCCGCGACGGCTCGGAGTTCCCGGCGCAGCTGACGGTCGCGGAGGCCGAGCTCGGCACGGGACGCCGGCAGTTCGTCGGCATCGTGATGGACCTCACCGAGCAGAAGACCACCGAGGAACACCTCCGCCAGATGCAGAAGTCGGAGGCGCTGGGGACGCTCGTGGCCGGCGTCGCGCACGACTTCAACAACCTCCTCACCGCCATCCGCGGTGGCATCGACATGGCACAGGAGTTCCCGGACCAGTCGCGCTGGCTGGAGATCGCGACGCAGGCCAGCGACCGCGCGGCCGAGGTAGTCCGTCAGCTGCTGCGCTTCAGTCGCCGCGACGAACCCCAGCAGATCGAGCTCGATCCGGCCGAGATGATCCGCGAAGCAACGACGCTCTCGCGCGAGACGCTCGACCGCCGCATCTGGTTCACCAGCCACGCGGACGAAGACCTGCCCCCGATCCTCGGGGACCCGGGTCAGATGCAGCAGGTGCTGTTGAACCTGATCGTGAATGCGCGCGACGCCGTCCTCGAGAAGGCCGAGCAGCAGCCCGGCACCTTCGAGCCGGCGATCCAGGTGAGCGCCCGCGCGCAGTCGATCGAAGGTGTCCCCGGCGTGGTCTTCGAGGTCCGTGACAACGGCACCGGCATGACAGACGAGGTCCGCGAGCGTGCCCTCGATCCGTTCTTCACCACGAAGCCGGCGGACCGTGGCACGGGCCTCGGCCTCGCCGCCGTGACCGGCATCATCCAGCGCCACGAAGGACAGATCCGCATCCACACCAAGCTCGGCGAAGGCACCGACTTCGGCGTCTGGCTGCCGTCGCGTCGGCGCGAGGACTCGGAGTCACCGTTCGCAGAGGGTCGCGAGGAGCCGCGCTGGGCCGCGCAGGGGGAGGCCCCCGCCGTGCTCATCGTGGACGACGAGGAGCCACTGGGGGCGATCGCGGCGGCGTACCTGCGGTCGGCCGGCTTCGAGGCGCTCGCCTTCACCAACGGCGACGACGCGCTGGCGGAGGCGGGGCGGCGACGGATCAACCTCGCCGTCCTCGACGTGAACATGCCGTCGCCCAACGGCTGGGAGGTGCTCGCCGCCCTGCGGCGGCGTGACCCGGACCTCCCCGTGATCGTCTGTAGCGGGTTCGCGGACGACGAGGATGCGCGAGGCCGCGGGGCGACCGCCGTCCTGGCGAAGCCGTACACGCGAGCACAACTCGTCGATGCCGTCCGAACGGCGCTCAGCGCGTCGGCCGAGGGGGCGTCCGAGGGCCGCTAGGCGGCGAGCATCCGCGCCACGGCCTCGTGCACGGCGGCTCGACGGTACGGCTTGGAGAGGAAGCCGGCGCCGCGCCGGTACGCCTCGTCTTCGTAGCGCTCGTCGCTGATCATCAGGACCGGCGGCGCTCCGGGGATCTCCTCGAGGTGATCGAGGACGGACCAGCCGCTCGCCCCGGGCATGTTCACGTCCAGCAGCACGAGGTCGAAGCGGCGCGCCCGGACGAGCGCCAGCCCTTCGATGCCGGACGCTGCCGAGGTGACCTCGTAGCCCTCGAGTTCGAGCATCGCAGCGAGGATCTCTCGGACGGCGGGCTGATCGTCCACCACGAGCAGGCGCGGGGTCGGCGAAGACTCGACGGCATCACTCATGCCTCAACTGTCGGTAGCCGAAGTGCGCTCGGCAGCCTCCGGCGGGCGCTCGCTGCCGCATCTCGCCCCGCCCAACACCTTCTTGACAGGACTCGGGGCCAGAGGTCACCCGAGATCGGGGGCGAAGGCAGGGAACCGACAGGGTCGGCGCGTCGTACTGTACGTGGACTAGTGCGCGAGGGAGCCGGCTCAGATGGTGTTGCGACGCTGGTGGCCCCGGAGCGCCGCCGAGTGGTGCGCCGCGATCGCGGGCATCGCGCTGGCCGTTCCCGCGTTCGCCGTCCTCGCCCCACTGCCTGACCTGGACGCCCGGCTGGACGTGCCTGGAACGGTCATCCTCGACGCCCACGGGGGCGTGATCGAACGCGATGTCGCCGCGGGCGTCCGCATCCCGGTCACGCTCGACCGCGTCGCGCCGGCCGTCATCGACGCCACCGTCGCCGCGGAGGATCAGCGCTTCTGGCGCCACCCCGGCGTCGATCCGCTCGCGATCGGCCGGGCCGCCCTCCACGTCCGCAGCGACCCCTCGGGCGCCTCGACCCTGACGCAGCAGCTCGCGCGCCGCGCCTACCTCGCTGACGACGACCTGCCCCTCCTCGTGCGCAAGGCGCGGGAGGCGGTGATCGCCGTCGCGCTGGAGGCACGCACCTCGAAGGAGGAGGTGCTGGAGGCCTACCTGAACGACGTCTACTACGGACGCGGCGCCTACGGCATCGAGGCGGCGGCCCAGGTCTACTTCGGCACATCCGCAGCCCGCCTCGACCTCGCGCAGGCGTCCTTCCTCGCGGGTCTGCCGAGGTCGCCGCAGGAGTACGACGCCTCCGAGGACGCCGCCCGCGAGCGGCAACGTTATGTCCTTGACCGCATGGTCGCGACGGGCTCCATCGATGCTGACCGCGCCGAAGCCGCGCTCGCGACGCCGCTCGCCGTGATCCCGCCGGACCCGCCGCTGGCGCGCCATGTCTCGTCGGCCGTGTACGACGAACTGCGCTCCGTCCTCCCCGACCACGCCACCGAGGCGGGCCTCGTGATCGAGACGACGATCGATCCGGCGCTTCAGCGCGAGGCCGAGCGGAGCGTCCGCACCCGGCTCGTCAGCCTCGAGGATCACCGGGCGGGTTCGGCTGCCGTCGTGGCCCTCGATCCGCGCGACGGCCGCGTCCTCGCGCTGGTCGGCAGCGCTGACTACGACGCGCCCACCGGCCAGATCGACATGGCCCTCGAGCCGCGCCAGCCGGGGTCGGCGCTCAAGCCGCTGCTCTACGCGGCCGCGATCGAGCGGGGGTACTCGCCCGCCTCGATGCTGCTGGACGTGCCGTCGGTCTTCGAGACGGACGCGGGGCCGTACCGCCCGGCGAACTACGACCTCCGCTTCCGCGGCCCGGTGACGATGCGCGTCGCGCTGGCGTCGTCGCTGAACGTCCCTGCCGTCCGCACGCTCGACGCGATCGGCGTCGATGCGCTCATCGAGATGGCGCACCGCGCCGGCCTGGACTCGCTCGATGCCGCCGAGGCGTACGGGCTCTCGCTCACGCTCGGCGGTGGCGGGGTGCGTCTGATCGACCTGGCGGCGGCGTACGGCGCGCTCGCGCAGGAGGGCGTCCGCTACGAGCCGTGGCTCATCGCCCGCGTCATGGACCACGCGGGGAACGTGCTCTACGAGCGCCCGGCACCCACCCCGGTCCGGGTGCTCGATGCGGCGACCGCGTTCCTCGTGACGGACATGCTCAGTGATCCCATCGCACGCGTGCCGAGCTTCGGCGCGAACAGCATCCTCGATACGCCGTTCGACGCCGCCGTGAAGACGGGGACGAGCAGCGAGTTCCGCGACAACTGGACGATCGGCTACACGCCGGAGCGCGTCGTCGGCGTGTGGGTGGGGAATCCCGACCAGCGTCCGATGGTGCACATCTCCGGAGTGGATGGCGCGGCGCCCATCTGGCGCGACGTCATGACCGCAGCCCTCGAGGGTGGGCGCAGCCCATGGCGCGTCCCAGACGGGGTGGTCCGCACGACGGTCTGCGCTCCGACCGGACTGCTCCCGGGTCCGGACTGCCCGGGGGCGGCGCCCGAGTGGTTCCTCGCCGGCACCGAGCCGACGGCGACCGAGTCGTACTACGAGCGCACCGGCGCAACGCTCGCGATCAATCCGCCGGCCGAGGCGCGCGCATGGGCCGCAGCCGCGGGTTGGTCGCTCTGGTCGGACGGCGACGAGGCGGGCGATCGCGGCGGCGTCGCGATCGTCAGCCCGGCGCCGGGATCGGTGCTCTACCCCGCCCCTGAGGTCGCCAACGATCCGCTCCTGCTCCGGGCATCGGTGCCGGCAGGGACGGGTTCCGTGGAGTTCTATGTGAACGGTATTCGCACGGGAACCGGAACCGGCGCAGCGCCGTTCACGGAGTGGATGATGACGCCGGGTCGGTACGAGTTGCGCGTCATCGCGCACCTCCCCGGCGGCGCGACAGCCGAGGCCATTGGCGAGTACGAGGTGAGGGCACGATGACCAACGACGACCAGTCCGCCGACGCCCCCTCCGGCACGCCTCCGACGACACCCGATCCGGGGGGGCCCGAGCCCGGGAGCATCGAGGACCGCCTGAAGCGGTTCGACCGCTGGGGCCTCATCGCGGGCGGCATCGCGGCGATCGCCGTGATCGGCCTCATCGCGCTCCTCCTCACCAGCGGGGGGAAGGAAACGCCTGCCGAAACCGGCCTGCAGGTCACCCCGTCCGGAGCGGAGGCGCCACGCCTCGGCCCGATCGTCGTGTCGTTCCCGGAGGCTCCGGCCACGCAGGTCGCCGAGGACCTCGTGAGCATCGAACCGGCGCCCGCCGGCACCTACGCCTGGCTCGACGATCACACCCTCCTCTTCCAGCCGGACTTCCCCGGCCTGATCCGCGGCCGCGAGTACCGCGTCACCGTGAACGGGAGTGCGAGTGGCACCGGCGAGGACGTCGTCCAGGCGTTCACCGTCGAGGGCAAGCTCGAGGTGCGATCGGTGATCCCCGCGCCCGGGGACGCCGAGGTGCCTTCCGAGGCCCGAGTCTTCGTGCAGTTCAGTCGCGCCGTGGCTCCGCTCACGCTCCTCTCCGAGGCCGCCGCGGGCCCCGTCGTGGCGTTCGATCCCCCGCTCAGCGGCCAGGGCGAATGGCTGAACACGTCCCTCTACGCCTTCACGCCCACGGATCTCCGCCCGAGCACCACCTACCGCGCGACCGTCGCCGCCGGACTCACCTCGGCGGCGGATGGCGTCCTCGAGGGCGACTACGAGTGGGAGTTCTCGACGTTCCAGCCGGGGCTGGCGACGAGCACGCCCGCCGATGGCACCTCGTTCGTCCCACGCGATCAGCAGATCGAGCTCGTGTTCAACCAGCCGATGGCGGACGGCGTCGCCGCGCGCGTCGAGCTGGCCACCTCGGACGGCAGCGCGGTTCCCCACGCGACCTCGTGGAGCGCGGACGGCACGACGCTGACGCTCGCGCCGAACGGACTCCTCGACCTGTCGACCGAGTACCGGATCACCCTTCCCGCAGGGCTCGCGGGATCCAGTGGCGGCGCGACGCCGAGCGAGCGTGTCCTCACGTTCCGGACGGTGGATCCGCCGCGCGTCGTGTCCACCTCGCCGAGCGACGGCGAGACGCGGGCGGGGCGCTACGGCATCTACATCGAGTTCAACAACCCGATGGACATCGACACCCTGCAGGACGCGATCACGATCAGCGGCATCGACCGCGAGGACTGGACGCTCTACTCGTACGGCGGTCAGTCGGTGAACATCAACGTGCCGCTCGAGCCGTCCACCGGCTACACCGTGAGCATCGGCGAGGGGGTCCGCGACCGCTCTGGCCTCCCCCTGCCCCCGTACTCGTGGAGCTTCACCACGGGCGCCCTCGAGTCCGGCGCCTACTTCGCCACCCCCAGCGACGTCGGCGTCTACAGCGCCGCCCGCGAGCAGGAGTTGCTGATCTGGGCGACGAACGTCGACACCGTCGACCTCACGCTCTACGCGCTGTCGGACGATGAGGCGAAGCAGTACCTGCGCGGCGAGGGGCTCAAGGACGAGCCCAAGAACCCGATCCGCACGTGGTCCATCGACGTCAACGCGGAGCAGAACCAGTCCACGCTGCTGACGACGACCCTGGGCGAGAACGGCCCGCTCGCGCCCGGCTACTACTGGGTCGGAACCCAGAGACTCAACCAGTGGAGTTCCTCGTTCTTCTTCGTCGTGACGGACACGACGATCGTCACGAAGCTCGCACTCGATGAGTTGATGGTCTGGGCGATCGACTACGAGACCGGCGCGCCTGTCGCGAACCTCGACCTGCGCGTGGATGGCCCGGGCGCCGGCTCGACGATTCGCACGAACGCTGAGGGCATTGCGACGCTGCCCGTGCCGCGCCCGAGCGAGGTCACGAACGAGAACCGGCGTTACGTCGTGACGTCCGTCTCGCCCGAGCGGTTCGCCGCGGCGCACACGGACATGACCGCCGGCTCGGAGGACTGGCTCCTCGGGGTACCCATCTCGTACTGGGACCAGCCGATGGTCGGCCACGTCTACACGGACCGGCCGATCTACCGCTCCGGGGAGACCGTCGAGTTCAAGGCCGTCGTCCGCGATGACCGTGACGCGAACTACACCCTGCCGCCCGTCGGGAAGACGGACGTCACGCTCGTCATCACCGACGCGCAGGGCGAGGAGATCTACCGAGAGCCGGTCGTCACCAACGAGTTCGGGACGTTCGCGGGTAGCGTCGGTCTCCCCGACGAAGCGCCCACCGGCTACTACAACGTCTCGCTGCGTCAGCAGCTGGACGGCTGGGAGAACTGGATCACGAGCACGGCGTTCCAGGTTGCGGAGTTCCGCACGCCGGAGTTCCGCGTCGAGATGACGCCGGCCCGCACCGACGTGGTCGACGGCGACACCATCGAGGTGAACCTCGAAGCGTCCTTCTTCTTCGGCGGTCCGCTCGCCAACGCCCAGGTGCAGTGGTCGGCGTACGCCTACCCCACCGGCGTCTCGTTCGAGGGCTACGAGCGCTACTCGTTCTCGGACAGCGACGTCTTCAGCGACTCGTTCTCGGACGACCCCCAGCGTGGCGCCGGCGAGCTGACCACGGGCACGGACGGTGTCGCGCGGATCACGCTGCCCGCCGCCCTCCGTGCGGACGAGTCAACGATGGGCTTCCAGGTCAGCGGGACCGTGCTCGATCAGAGCGGCCAGGCGATCGGGGCGGACACCACCGTGACCGTGCACCCGTCCAGCGTCTACGCGGGCGTGACCCCGGACGAGTACATCGGCCAGACGGGGCGCTCCTCGCGCATCCTCGTCGCGAGCGTGGACATCGATGGCAACGCGGTCCCGAACCAGCAGGTCACCGTCGACGTCGTCTCCCGCGAGTGGACGACGGTGCTCGAGGAGACCGCCTCCGGCTCCCGCCGCTACGTCTCGACGCCGCGCGACACCGTCCTCGAGACACGCACGGTGACGACCAACGGCGACGGCTTCGGCTCGCTCGAGTACACGCCGGAGAGCAGCGGGCTGCTGCGCTTCGCCGTGCGCACGACCGACGCACAGGGGCGCACCGCGCGCGCGGCCTCGTACCTCTGGGTCGCCGGACCGCAGCGCGCGGCCTGGGCCGTCGACAACGACAACGTGATCGAGCTCGTCGCGAATGCCGACTCGTACGAGGTGGGCGACACGGCGGAGGTGCTCATCCCGGCGCCGTACGAAGGCTCGCAGGCGCTGATCACGATCGAGCGCGGCGGGATCCTCAGCCGCGAGCTCCGCTTCCTCGACTCCAACTCGGCGCTGGTCGAGGTGCCGATCACGTCGGAGTACGTGCCCAACGTCTTCGTCAGCGTCGTCCTCTACCGCGCGCCCACCGAGGACGACCCGGTGCCGCGCTACAACGTCGGCTCGGTCGAACTGCCCGTGTCCACCGAGACGCGCGAGCTCAACGTGGACCTCGAACCGTCCGTGGAACAGGCGCAGCCCGGCGACACCATCGAGTACGACATCACCGTGACCGACTCGACGGGCGCCCCGGTCTCCGCCGAGGTCTCGGTGGCGATGGTCGACGCTGCAGTGCTGTCGCTCTCCGACTTCGTCGACCAGAACGGGCTGCAGGCGTTCTGGTTCGAGCGCGGGCTCGGCGTGCGCACGGCGTCCTCCGCTGCCGTCGACGTCGAGCGGAACAACGACACCGTGAGTGAGCCGGAGGCCGGCGGAAAGGGCGGTGGCGGCGAGGAGGCCGAGGCGCTCCGCACGCAGTTCCGGAACACCGCCTACTGGTCACCGCAGGTCACAACCGGGCCGGACGGCCGCGCGACCGTGGACATCACGCTCCCGGACAACCTCACCACGTGGCGGACGCAGGTGCGCGCCGTCTCGGGCGACACGCTCGTCGGCGAAGCGACCGACGAGATCGTCGCGACGACGCCGCTCCTCGTACGACCGGCGCTGCCGCGCTTCCTCCGCGTCGGTGACGAGGTCACCCTGCGGACGCTCGTCCGCAACGCGACCGACGTGCCGCAGGAGGTGACCGTCACGCTCGACGCCGACGGCGTGGAGGTCGAGGGCGACGCCGAGCAGACGCAGACCGTCGCGCCCGGCGAGTCGGGCGACTTCGCCTGGACCGCGCGCGCCACGGCCGAGGGGACGGCGACGGTGGCCTTCCGCGCGACCGCCGGCGAACTCGCGGACGGCGTGCAGATCGACCTCCCGGTCTACCTCGACGTCACACCGGAGACGATGTCGACGGGTGGCGTGGTCGAGGACCAGTCCGCGATCGAGGCGATCTACCTCCCCGGCTACGCGATCACCGACCGGGGCTCACTCGATGTGGGCGTGCAGGCCTCGATCGTCGGCGCGCTCGAAAGCGAGTTGAGCGAGCTCAGGCCGTTCGACGAGGAGTCCACCGTCCGCACGGCCTCGCGCGTGATCGCGACGATCGCCGCACGCCAGGCGGAGGGGTACGAGGGCGACGACGTGTTCGCCCCCGTGGAGGACGACCTCCGCCGCCTCCAGGCCATCCAGCGAGGTGACTCGGGCTGGGGCTACTGCGCCCGCTACTGCTCCACCGACCCGGTCGTGACCGCGTGGGTGCTGACCGCCTTCGGTGACGCCGTCGACGCTGGCTGGGACAGCCCGAACGTCCAGTGGCGCCAGGGGATCACCTCGATCCGGCAGCGCCTCGACCGCGTGTCGGACGTCGCCAACCCAGTCGACCCGAACGAGGAGGCCTTCCTCCTGTACGCGATGCAGCAGGCGCGCGGCGGCGAGGTGCTCGCGAACACCCTCCGTTCGATCTATGAGCAGCACCGCGAGGAACTCACCCCGTGGGGCGAGGCGTACCTCATCCTCGCGCTCCTCGACTCCTCGGTGGAGCCGGATGACGCGATGGTGCGGGGGCTCGTCTCGGACCTCAATGCGTCGGTCATCCCGAGCGCGAACGGCAACCACTGGGAGGCCGAGCCGCTCTACGGGAGCATCGAGTCCAACGTGTCGATGACGTCGCTCGTACTGCGGGCGCTCGCGCAGGTCGATCCCGAGCACCCGCTCATCGAGGAGACCGCGCGCTGGCTGGTGGCGGCGAGGAACGCCGACCGCTGGCACAGCGACGTGGAGCGCGCGCAGGCGATCCGAGGGCTCGGCTCGTACGCCGCGCTCACCGGCGAGCGCCAGGGCGACTTCGACTTCCGCGTCCTCCTCGACGAGGACAACGTGATGGACGGCCACCTCGCGGTCGGGCGCGACGAGGGGACATCGAGCGCTTCCGTCCGCCTGCCGCTCTCGGGCATCACGCCGGGCGAGGTGCACCGTCTCGCCTTCGAGCGCGAGACCGGCGCGGGACGCCTCTACTACGTCCTCAACCTGCGCTACGTCACCCCGGCCGCCGAGGTGGAGTCACTGAGCCGAGGGCTCTCCGTGGCGCACGAGTACACGCTCGTCGACGACCCCGACCGCCCGATCACGGAGGCCCGACTCGGTGACCTCGTGCGGGTAAAGGTCACGGTGGTCGCGGACGCGGACCGCAAGTTCGTCCAGGTGGAGGACTACCTCCCGGCCGGCCTCGAGGCGCTCGACACCCAGCTCGCGACCGTCCCCGACGACGTTCGTCGCCAGCTCGAGGAGGAGCGTCGCGACGCCGTGGTCGGCGACGGTGACGGGATCAAGGCGTACGCCCCCTGGTACGGCTGGTACTGGTCGCCGTGGGATCAGACGGACGCGCGCGACGATCGCTTCACTCTCTTCGCGACCGAGCTGCCGCGAGGCGTGCACGAGTACGTCTACTACGCGCGAGCCACCACGCTCGGCGACTTCTTCGTCTCGCCGGCGACGGCGGAGGAGGGGCCGTTCCCGGAGGTCTTCGGGCGCAGCGATAGCGGCCGGTTCTCCGTCGTGCGGTAGCGACCGAACCGCGGGAGGGCGGCGATGGCCGCCCTCCCCGGTTGCTCAATCACCTCAGCATCCTCCGGCGCCTAGCCGGAGCCACCGCACGTCGCGATGAGGAGCGTGTTCTCGGGGATGCTTCCGCCGAACAGCGCGTTCCATCGTGCGTTCACGAAGTCCGGCGCGGCCGCGTTGTACCAGACCAGCTCCCCGCCGACGGTGAACCAGAACATCGCCGACTTAGAGCACCCGGACGAGCGCACGAGGTCGGCGTTGTCGCCTCCGCTGAACCGCACGAGCGCCACGCCCGTCTTCGGGACGACGTCCATGAGCGTCGCGACGCGGGCGGGGGTGGCATCGAACAGCCCATCCGCCCCCTCGACGATGCTCACCTCGTCGACGATCAGCTTCGTCGGCTGCCCGTAGATGCCCCACTTCGTGTAGATGCGGTTCGAGTCGTTGAGGGTGCGGCCGTTGTACTGGTACTGGAGACGGCCATCCAGGTAGATCTGGAAGAACCCATCATTGCCGCGGGACCAGTAGGCCCGGAAGGCGAAGTCGTACCAGCTGTCAGTCTTCAGCTCGGTCGACCAGAGCGCGTCGAAGTTCCCGTTGTCCTCGCGGTGACGGACGAAGATCCGACCGCGGTCGGCGTCGAGGTGAAGCGAGAATGTCGGCGACTTCCCGTTGCCCTCGTGGAACTGAAAGATGATGCGGTCGTCGAACGTCTTCGGATTGCGGCCCTGGTTCCAGTCGTCCGGCAGGTAATACGACGCGCCGTAGGAGTACTCCCGGCCCTCCTGCCCGTAGACATCGCTCTGCCACTCGGCGCGGTAGCCGAGGTTCCCCCGGTACGCCGGGTCGTCCGGCAGCAGCAGCACGGTCCCTGCCCGGCTTCCCTCGCGCACGATGCTGCTCGTGAAGCCGAGCCGGTCGTCGCTCGGCGCCTGGGAGTACGGCACCTCTTCGCCGTCCTCGTAGGACACGCGCTGATGCTCCAGCCGCAACTCGCTCGCGTCGGCCGTGATCCAGGCGACGGTGGTCGTGAAGTTCGTGTGCGCCTCGGCGCGATCGTCCTGCGTGGCCACGCTCGCGATGACGACCATGAGGACGCCAGCCGCCACGACGAGCGGCCACTGGAGGCCGCGCGAACGGCGGGGCTGGGGCGGTTGGTGGGCGACCGGCGATCCGGATGAGGTCTGCCGTGTGCGCAGGACACGGCGCAGCAGAGACATGATCCCCCCTGTCTGCGTGCCCCAACCCGAGTCCTTCTAAACGTAGAGGGGAAGCAGTCCCGGGCGCGCATCGCCTGGCTCGCAGTTCCCTCGCGGTCATCGCAGCGCGGATATCGGTTCCATGCGCGCCGGTACGCCGGCGCGTCAGCATCGACGGTGGCTGCCGGCAGCGGGAGCCTGCGCATCAGTTGACGCGCTCCTCGCGCGCTGTTCTCATCACGGGCGCAATCTCCACACGGAACGCGGGAGGCCCGATGACCTGGGAGCCGGAACTCGAGGAGCTGGAGCGACGGCGCGCGTTCGCGCTGGAGATGGGCGGCCCGGAGGGCGTCGAGCGGCAGCGTGCGCGCGGCAAGCTCACCGTCCGCGAGCGCATCGACGCCTTCGCCGATCCCGGCAGCTTCCGCGAGTTCCGTGGCCTCGTGGGCGAGGCCACGTACGAGGACGGGAAGCTCGCGCACTTCACGCCCAAGCCGGCCGTCGAAGGCTTCGTGGAGGTCGACGGGCGCAAGGTCGTCGTGACCGCCGGGGACTTCACCGTGCGCGGTGGCTCCGGCGGCGGGGCGCGAGGCGCGATGGGGCAGGAGCTGCCCGCGAACCGTCGCGCGATCGAATGGCGCGTCCCCTACGTGCGGCTACTCGATGCCGCCGGCGGGAGCGTCCGGTCCTTCGAGGAACTCGGGCGCACCTACCTCCCCGACGGGAACGACGGTGCGGCGTACGACGTGCAGCTGCTGCGCCAGTCGCCGGTGGTCTCGGCTGTCCTCGGATCCGTTGCCGGGCTGCCGGCCGTGAACGCCTGCCTCGCGCACTTCAACGTGATGGTCCGAGGGATGAGCCAGCTCTTCCCCGGTGGCCCCCCGGTGGTGAAGGCCGCGCTCGGCTACGACATCACCAAGGAGGACCTCGGCGGCGAGCAGATCCACGTCTACCAGAGCGGGGTCGTCGACAACCTCGCGGAGGACGAAGCGGACGCGTACCGGCAGATCCGACGCTTCCTCTCCTATCTGCCCTCGAACGTCTGGGAACCGGCGCCCCGCGTCGAGCCGACCGACGACCCAGAGCGACGCGAGGAGTCGCTGCTCTCGGTCGTGCCGAGGGATCGCCGCTATCCGTACGACGCGCACAAGATCATCGAAGCGGTCGTGGACCAGGACTCGTTCTTCGAGATCGCCCCGCTGTACGCGCGGTCGCGCATCACCGGCCTCGCGCGCATCGACGGCTATCCCGTGGGCGTGATGGCGAACAACCCGGCCTTCATGGGCGGGACAACCGATGTCTCCGCCGGCGACAAGGTGATCCGCCTCCTCCAGCTCTGCGACACGTTCCACCTGCCGCTGATCACCTTCGCGGACGAGCCCGGCTTCCTCGTGGGGCTCGAGTCCGAGAAGCGCGGCATCGAGCGCGCCGGGGCGCGACTCGTCGTCGCGACCTGCGAGAGCCAGATGCCGTGGTGCACGGTGGTCGTCGGGCGCCTGTTCGGCGTCGCCGGCCAGTGCCAGCAGCGCCCGACGGGCATGTTCCGCCGCTACGCATGGCCCTCGGCCCGCTGGGGATCGATGCACATCCAGGGCGGCGCGAGCGCCGCCTATCGCCGCGAGATCGAGAGCGCACCCGACCCCGAGGCGAAGCGCGCGGAGATCGAGGCGCGCCTCGAGGCGCTCGCCTCGCCCTTCCGCACCGCCGAGTCGACGGGCCAGGACATCATCGATCCGCGCGAGACGCGGCCGCTGCTCGTCGAGTTCGTCCGTGACGCCCAGCGCATCCTCGCCTCCCAGATCGGGCCGTCTCCGACGCCCTACCGGCCGTAGCGAGGATCTCGATGCGCGTCATCGAGCTCAGCGACCGCGAGGACGCCGCGGCGTACGCCGGGAAGCTCTTCGCGCGCTGGGGCGCAGAGGTGATCAAGGTCGAGTCACCGGGCCGCGCCCCGGCGGAGCGCGCCGACGACCTCTACCTCAACGGTGGCAAGCAACGGCTGCAGCTCGACCCTCACTCCGAGGACGGCCAGGCGCAGCTCGCGGCCCTGCTCGGATCCGCGGACGTCCTGCTCACCGACCTCCCGGCGCGCGAGGTGCTGGAGCGACGCCTCCTCGAACCCACCTCGGAGGACGACCCGCTCGTCCGCCTCAGCATCACGCCGTTCGGCCTCGACGGCCCGTATCGCGACTACGCGGCGACGCCGGCGACGCTGCTCGCCCTCGGCGGCTACACGTATCTTTCCGGCGATCCCGGACGGGCGCCGCTCACATTCCCCGGCCGCTACCCGTACTACCAGGCCGGCAACTTCGCCTACGTCGCCGCGCTCGCGAGCTACCTCCATCGGACGAGCGGCGGTCACCCCGAGCCGATCGAGGTCTCCGTCCTCGAGGTCGTGACCAGCCTGCACCAGTTCACGGACGTCCTCTGGACGCACCAGGGCCGTGTGCGCTCTCGCCACGGCAACCGGTGGCAGAACCTCTGCCCGACGACGATGGTGCCGGTCGCCGATGGCTATGCCGCGGTCAACGTGATCGTCTCGTTCTGGGAGCCGTTCACCCACATGCTCGGGCGCCCCGAACTCGCCGCCGATCCCGAGTGGTCCACGGACGTCGAGCGGATGAAGCGGTACGACCGCATGGACGCGATGATGGCCGAAGCCTTCGGGAGCTGGACGCGCGAGCGGTTCCTCACCGAGGGGCAGGAGGTCTGGCGCGTGCCCGTCGGCACCGTGCTGACCGTCCCCGAGATGGTGAACGACCGTCACCTCACCGCGAGGAACTTCTGGCGCCCGATCGCAGGCACCGACCTCCGCACGTCCGGATCCCCATTCCGCTTCGTGGGCGAGGAGCCACCGACCGAGCAGGCGCCGCAAGAACCTCGCACCGCCCTCCCGACGGTGGGCGCACGATCGGGGCAGCCGAGCGCCGGCCTCGCGGGACGGTCCGGTGTGCGGCCCCTGGAAGGGCTGCGGATCGTCGACCTGACGCGCATCTGGTCCGGGCCACTCGCGACGCGCATCCTCGGCGACCTCGGGGCGGACGTGCTGAAGATCGAGGCGCCGACCGGCCGCGGGCCGGCCGTCGTCCCGAAGACCGACCCGCTCTACTTCGCCGACGGCGACCCCGGCGACCGCCCGTGGAACCGGAACGGCCTCAACAACAAGCTCAACCGCAACAAGCGTGACCTCGCGATCGACCTCAAGGCGCCAGAGGGACGCGATGCCCTGCTCCGACTCGTCGCGGCGAGCGACGTGGTCATCGAGAACTTCAGCGCCCGTGCGATGCCCTCGCTCGGCCTGGGCTACGAGGCGCTCCGCGAAGCCAATCCATCGATCGTCTACGTCGCGATGCCGGCGTTCGGACTCGAGGGCCCCTACCGCGACTACGTCGGCCTCGGACCGAGCATCGAGCCGCTGACCGGCACGACGGCACTGATGGGCTACGGCCCCGACGAGCCGAGGATGTCCGTGCAGGCGATCACCGACGCGATGTCCGGGACGGCGGCCGCCGTCGCCATCCTCACGGCGCTGGAACGACGGGCGCGGACTGGCGAAGGCGCGTTCCTCGAACTGTCGCAGCACGAGGCCGGCATCACCTTCATCGGCGAGCAGGTCATCAACTACCAGCTCACCGGCGAGCTGCCCGAGCGCGCCGGGAACGCGCACCCGCACCTCGCCCCACACGGCGTCTACCGCTGCGCCGGGGAGGACGAGTGGATCGCCCTCGCCGTCGCGGACGAGGAGCAGTGGCGCGCGCTCTGCGACCTCGCCGGGCAGGGATGGGAGCATCGGGACGAGTTCGCGAGCATCGAGGACCGTCTGGCGAACCGCGCGTCGCTCGATGCAGCCGTGGAGGCATGGACCGCCGGGCAACTGAAGCAGGAGCTGATGGTGTCCCTCCAGGAACGAGGCATCGCCGCGGGCGCCGTGAACGCTGCTCCCGACTGGCTCGGGGATCCTCACCTCTGGTCGCGCGGGTACTTCTTCGAGACCGACGAACTCGACACCGGCCACCGGCTCTACGATGGCTCCCCCCTGCGGTTCGGCGGCCGGCGCGGCTACGAGTCGTGGCGACGGTCACCCGGACTGGGCGAGCACAACCGGGAGATCCTCGAGGGTGTCGGGGGCCTGAGCGCCGAGGAGATCGACTCACTCGCCGCGGCCGGCCTCATCGTGGAGAGACCGCCCGCCTAGGGCGCAACACGAGACAGCACAGCAGAGCGGAGCAGCCGTGACTGACGCGACGGAGATCAGGGCCGAGTGGCCGGGCCGAGTGGCCGCGCTTCACGTCGCGGCGGGCGATAGCGTCGAGGCAGGCGCGCCCCTCGTGACCCTCGAGGCGATGAAGATGCTCTCGGACATCGAGGCCCCGCGGGCCGGCGCCGTGTCCGAGGTGCTGGTGGCCGTCGACCAGTTCGTCGACCAGGGGACGGTGCTGGTCCGCCTCCAGTAGGTCGAGCCGGGCGTCGTGCGCACGCTTCCGCTCGCACAGCCCTCGCAATCCACCGTCCATCCGTCGAACGTGCATCGCAACGCCCATCCAGGCGCTGGGCGCGGATGTACGTTCGATGCATGAAGCCTGCAGACCTCGCCAGCCAGATTGCCTCTGACCTCGCGGACGACGGGTTCGACCTCATCGTCGAGCACGACGAACAACGGATCGTCATCTCCGGCGAGGTGACGACCGACCGGGAGCACGACGGCGCCCTCGACATCGCCAACTCGGCGATCGCGAACGCGGACATGCCGGGGTTCCGGGTCGACGACAACATCGAAGTCAGCGGCGCGATGCCGGACGAAGCCGGCGGCGCCGAACTCAGCGAGTCGGACGTCGCGGGCTTCCGAGGCGCCACGCCGGGCCTCGAGGATGACGAGAGCCCGATCCCGGGCGACTTCACGGACCAGCCATCGATCAACTCGCAGGACCTCGCGCAGCCCGAGGTGCTCAGCGATGACGGGCGCCCGCTCGGCCCCGACGTGAGTCGCCGCGCGGAGGAGGGCGAAACCTACGTCCCGCCGATCGACCCGGTGGGCACCAATGACAGCGTCATCGGCGGCTTCTCGCGCTCCTCGATGGACTCGACGGAGCCGGAGCGGTCAAGCGACGGGACCTACGGCGACGAAGCAATCCTCGACGCCGTGGAGCGCGAGCTCCGGGAGGATTCGGCGACAGCGGGGCTGGACGTCCGCGTCGCGGTGGTCAACGGATACGTCACGTTGAGCGGTGAAGTAGCCGACATCGTGGACGCTGAGAATGCCGAAGAAGTGGCGGCGCGCGTCATCGGTGTCGTCGAAGTGTCCGACGCGATGACCGTATCCGGTCTCGAACATCGCCCTGAACGTCGCTGACGGAGGCGTCAAAGAAGGGCGCGTCGCGGCGTCCTGATTCGTGACGCATCACACGACCTCCAACAGGACGTTCCTCGCGTCCGCTCAACCGCATCTCAACTGCTTCACCTCACCTTTCGTTATGGGAGCTCCTCGGAGTCCCAGCGAGCGGGGCTCTTGGGCCTCGCGACGAGCGGGGGTGAGCAATGACGACCATGGGAACTTCGCGACTGGCAGGCGCGCTCGCGCCGGAGTTTCGTGACCCGCTGCTGGCGGCACTGCTGACCGAGGCCCCTGCCGCGACCGTCGTCGTCGACGAGGGCGGACACATCGTCCACGCGAACCAGGCCTTCCTCGAGCTGCATCACCTGTCTTCCAAGGACATGGGGCGCCACCTGCGCGATGCCTCGATCGACCTGTGGATCCAGCTCGAGCCGGTCCTCGACCGGGTGCGAGATGGCTTCTCCGTCGAGCTCAACCGCGTCACCCTCGGGCACGACTGCGCGCCTTCGCGGCGCTACTGGGAGGAACGCTGGCGCCCCGTCCATGACGACGAGGGCCGCGTCATCGCGACGCTGGGCGTCGCCGTGGACGTGACCGCGTTCCGCAACGAGCGCGACGAACAGGCCCGGCTCGCGGAGGTCCGCGGGCGGCTCATCGAGACCGCCTCACACGAACTGCGGGGGCCCCTCGCCAGCGTGCTCGGGTTCGCGCACCGCCTCGGGCGCATCCCGTCGCTTCCGCCGGAGGCCGCCGAGGCGGCCCAGGCGATCCGCGAGCAGGCGCAGGAGATGGCCTTCCGACTCGACCTCTTCCTCGGGGTCTCGGAGCTCGACGCTCCCGTGGCCGCCGCCTCGCCCACCGGGCCGGAGGAGTTCGCCGTGGAGGACCTGCTGGTGCGGGAGGCGGAGGCACTTCGCGCCCGCCACCACCAGGTGGCGGTCGACGTGCACTGTGGCCCCGGCCTCACGGTGAATTCGAACCCGCACTACGTCCGCCAGATCGTCGCGAACCTGCTCGACAACGCCGCCAAGTACGGGTCCGGCTGGATCGGGCTCTCCGCGGATGAGCGGCGCGGCCGCCTCGTGATCCGCGTGGACGACGATGGCGATGGGATCTCGAGCGAGGAACAGGACCGGATCTTCGAGCGTGGCTTCCGCTCGCCGACGGCGGTGGAGATGTCGTCGTCCGGGAAGGGCCTCGGGCTCTTCGTCGCGCGCGAGTTCGCGCATCGCCTCGGCGGCCGCCTCACCGTCCGCAGCGAGGCCGGCGTCGGCAGCACGTTCGAGCTGCGCATCCCCCTCGACCTCGCCCGGGCGCCTCGCCGCCGACGTCCCCCGACGACCTGAGTCGCCACCCACCGTTGTGAAGCCCCGTCACGCCCAAGGCGGCGGCGAAGAGAAGGCCCCGACATTCGTCGGGGCCTTCTGTGTGTCCGTGTCGGCGGAGTCGTCCTGGGCGGGACGCGCGGTCAGCGCGTCGGTTCGTCCTCGACCAGCCGGCGCACGCCGGCGTCGACGATGTCCCGCAGTGAGCGCCGTGCGCGCCAGTCCAGCAACGCCTGGGCGCGCGAGGCGTCGGGGAGCCGGATCGACAGCGACGAGTCGGCGGGCGCCGGCGGAGACAGGAGCGTCGGCGCGGATTCGCCGGGGCGCTGCCGCCCGACGCGGTCGAGCGCCATCTGCGCGACCTCCGCGAGCGACGCGGTGTTGCCCGGGTGACTGACGTCGATCACTTGCCCGTCCAGCCGATCGGCGTCGGCAAGCACGGCCAGACCGATGCACTCCGCGACCTCGTCCGCGTACGCGATCGTCCGAGGGATCGTGTCCTCCGGGTCGAGCTGGATCTCACCGGCGTCGCGCCCGCGCACAGCATGCACGACGCGCTCCATCAGTGGCGGCGAGTGCCGGATCGGCCGCGCCTCCAGGCGGTCGTTGAGCACATCGAAGACCTGGAGCACGACGTAGCGCAGTCGGTCCGCCGGGTACGACAGGATGAGCTCGCGCGTCTCGCGCTCGGCCTCAGCGCGGATCACCCGCGTCAGCGGTGCGTCGGCCGGGACGTCGTCCACGCCGTCGCCCCACTCGGGGGTCACGTAGACAAGCCGCGCGCCGATCTCCGCGCAGGACTGCACGAGGTCCGCGCGGTTCCGCGTGTGAATGCTGTCCTCGCCCGGACGCTCAACGGCGGACAGCACCACGACGACGTCCGGGTGATCGGACACGCGCCGGAGCAGCGCCGAGTCGTCCCGGTCGGCGACGACGTAGAACCGAAAGCGGGAGGCCGTCAGTAGCGGCCCCATGTTCTCGTGATCACTGTTCGTCCCGACGATGGCCGCACCGGAGTGCTCCAGCAGCCAGCGCACGAGCGGCGGACCCAGGACTCCTCCGCAGTCACTGATGTAGACGGTCATGGTTGCCCCAGCGACAGCAGGTGAGGTCAATGCGAACCCCGCGCACCCAGCACCGCCGGAATGGTGGCGAGCAACAGCGCGCAGTCGCGCGTGAATGAGATCGAGTCGAGGTAGTCGATGTCCAACTGGAGCATCTCCTCGAAGTCGTGGCGCTCGCGGGCGCTCACCTGCCAGGGGCCGGTGATGCCGGGCGTCCCACGCAGCCGCAGGCGCTCGCGCGCCTCGTAGCGCTCGACCTCGGTGACCAGCGGCGGGCGCGGGCCCACGAGGGTCATGTCGCCGCGCAGGACGTTCCAGAACTGCGGCAGCTCATCCAGCGACGTCTTGCGAAGGACCTTGCCAATGCGCGTGCGGCGCGGGTCGTTGCGGATCTTGAAGACGTGGCCCTGGGCCTCGTTCAGGTGCGCCAGCATCGCCAGGCGTTCCTCCGCATCGACGTACATCGAGCGGAACTTGAAGCAGACGAACTCGGCCCCACCGCGGCCCACGCGGCGCTGGCGGAACACCGCCGGCCCGGGGCTGTCCAGCTTCACCAGCACCGCGACCACGGCGAACACCGGCGCGAGGGCGACGAGGGCGCCGGTCGCGAGGACCACGTCCATCGCGCGCTTCCAGCGCGGCATCGGGACGCACTCGAGCGGTTCGTCCGCCGGCGCGTCCTCGGGCGGGCGCTCCGGCGCGAGGCGTGCGGCCCCGGCGTCGAAGTCCCCCTCCTGCAGGACCAGGCGTGTGTGCGGCTCGGTACGCCGCTGCTGCCGGGTAACCATTAGTCGGACGCCAGGACGGGCGAGCGCCCGTTCCTCACAAGGACCGGCTCGCGGTCAATCCGCTCGTTGACGACCTCGGTGATGACCGGCGTGCCTCCCTCGGCCCCCGGCCTGCCGATGCAGCGATAGATGAAGCCCGCGTCACGCACGACGCGGTCGTCGAGGACGTTCCGGCCGTCGACGATGAGCGGACGGCGCATGACGCGCGCCAGCTCGTCGAACGGGAGCTCGAGGAACTCCGGCCACTCGGTCGCGAGCACGATGGCGTCCGCGTCGCGGGCGGCCTCGAGCAGGTCATCGGTGACCACCAGGTGGGGGAACTGCGCGGTGACGTCCTCGGGCGCGACGTGCCCGTCCACCACGCGCACCTCGGCGCCGCCGAGGCGCAGGAGGTTCGCCACCTCGAGCGCCGGCGATTCGCGGATGTCGCTGGTGTGCGGCTTGAACGAGGCGCCGAGGACCACGACACGGGTCGACTCGATCGGCCCGAGCTCGTCGCGGAGCTTCCGGATCACCTGGCGCCGCATGTCGCGGTTCGTCTCGACAACGCCGCGCAGCAACTGCGCGCGCACGCCGTGGAGGGAGGCCGCGTACTCGAGCGCGGTGACGTCCTTCGGGAAGCAGGAGCCGCCCCAGCCGATGCCGGCACGGAGGAACTTCCCGCCGATGCGCGGGTCCAGCCCCATGCCGCCGGCGACGTGGCTCACGTCCGCGCCGAGCACGTCGCAGATCGACGCCATCTCGTTGATGAAGGAGATCTTCATCGCGAGGAATGCGTTCGAGGCGTACTTGATCATCTCGGCGGTGCGGACATCGCAGGTGAAGATCGGTGCGTCGAAGTCCTGGTAGAGCGAAGCCACCCGTGCCAGCGAGGCAGGATGGTTCGAGCCCAGGACGATGCGGTCCGGCTGCGTGAAGTTCCGGACCGCATCACCTTCCTGGAGGAACTCCGGGTTGGACACCACGGTGGCCCGAGGTGCTCCGGAGGTGCGCAGCAGCCGCTCGATCTCATCGCAGGTGCCGACGGGCACGGTGCTCTTGTTCACGACGATCGCGTCGTCGCGCAGGACCGGCGCCATGGAGGTCGTCGCCGACTTCAGCGCGCGGAGGTCGCACGCCCCGGAGGGCGACGTCGGCGTATCGACGGCGATGAAGACGAAGTCGGCCTCGATGACGTCCGGGTATTCCGCGAGGAAGGTCAGGCGACCGGACTGCACGCCGTCCAGGAGGAGGGCGTCGAGCCCCGGTTCCCGGATCGGACTGATGCCGCGGCTGCACGCCTCGATCTTGCGACGGTCGATGTCGATGCCGACGACCTGGTGGCCCAGGGACGCGAACGAGGTCGCGACGACGAGGCCCGCCTGCCCGCATCCGATCACGGCGATCTCTGCCACTGTGCTGACCTCCTACGGCATCACGGACGCCGATCGGTCGCGACCGGCTGCACGTCGGAATCTGACAAGCGCCGATTGACCTGACGTTGAAGTGAGGTCGGTGGCCCGCGAAGGCTGCTCAGTTCGGTCGGCCGGGGACGGCAACGTGGCCGCAACTGCCTCCCCGCTCGCGGCGTCGGCCGGCGCGGAACAGGCTGATCGAGCGCGCCGTCAGCGGCGCGTGGCCAGTCGTCAGAGAAGGGATGCGCTTCTGTCACGCGCGAACCGAGCGCAGCATCGGATCGCGAAGGCGGGAGGAGCGGCGAGTTTTGTACCGTGTCCCAACGGGTCGGCTCCCATCCCCATGGTTTGAGTTTTCTCGGTCTGCGGCACAGGCGGCCGGACGCAGGGAGTCGAAGATGCAGTCAGGCGCGGCAATCGTTCAGGGGCTTTCGCCCGAGTCGGCACTCGTGGTCGACGCTGACCAGGACTACGTGAAGGCAATCCGCGCGGCGCTGGTCGACGACATCGCCAGCGTCGAGGCCGTCACGTCGATCAGCTCGGCGGTCACGCGACTGCAGGGCAACGGGCACCGCCTCGTCATCATCGACAGCTCGCTCGGCGGGGACCCGACCGCCGTCGACCTGGTGCGGGCGCTCCGGCGCACTCGCCCCGAGGTCGCGATCATCATGACCTCCTCCACGCACCTCACGGCGACCCAGGTCGCCAGCTGCTTCGAGGCCGGCGCGGACGAGTTCATCCGCAAGCCGTTCCACCCGCAGGAGTTCGCCGCGCGCGTGCGCGCCGTGAGCCGGCGCGTGCGCCGCTCCATGGCCGCCTCCAGCGCCTCGACCGGCGAGCGCGAGTTGCGGGCCACCGCCTAGCAGACGCGGCGCCATCGGCTCGCCTCGCCGCTCGCGAGGCAAGACCAATCCATCGCGCTCCCGGTTCGCCGGGGGCGCGATTTTGCTTGTGCGCGTTTGGGAGCCGACCAGCGAATCCGGAGGCGAGGTCACGGTCCGCCATCGGCCTCGTTGCTGCCGCCAACATCAGGCAGCCGGGGCGTCAGCCCTCTGGCGACGCGCTGAGCTCTGAGGCGAGCTGAGGTGGGGCGAGTCGCGGCGCGGCGAGCACAGAGATACGCCGCGGTGGGAGCCACCGCGGCGTAATCGTCGGACTGTCGTGGGAGTCGGGGAGTGCCCGCCGGCGGTTAGCCCGCGGCGGTCAGCTCGGCGTCGGCCTCGGCGTCCAGCACGTAGCCGAGCATCTGGCGGGCGCTAATGCGCATGGGAGTGCCGCCCGCGTTCCGGAGCTTCTGGCGGAGGTGCGAGATGTGCGTCTTGAGGCTGGACGCCGCCATCTCCTCGCCGTCGCTGCTGAACGACATCAGGCGGTCCGTCGGCGCCACCCGGCCGAAGTGCTCGGCCAGGCAGTAGAGCAGGCGGAACTCCATGCGCGTCAGCGTCAGGACGTGCCCTGCCTTCACCGCTCGGATCTCCGCCAGGTCGATCTCGAGGTCGGCCACCTTGATGGCGCCCTCGCTCGACTCCGGCTGGACCGGCGCCGAGTGCTCGAGCCACGTGATGAGCTCACTCGGCATCAGCGGCTTGCGGAGGATGTTGGTCGCGCCGGCCTCGAGGGCGGCGATGGTGGAGCTGGGGGTGACCTCTTCGGCGACCAGGATGATCACCGCATGAGGCTCTTCCGCGCGCAGACGGCGGAGGCCGTTGATGACGGTGTCGTCCACGATCCCCGCGCCCACCACGATGGATGCGGGCTCCGCCGGGAAGGCGTCCCGGACGTCCTCGACGGACTCGACTTGTTTCGCGGTATGGCCACGCCTGCGCACAACGGTCGTCATGACCTGCGCGAACAACGGGTCAACTTCATCAAGGATCGTGATCAACATAGATGCCCTCCCCAGGCTGCATATGCAGCCCTCTGAGGAGCACCAGGTAGCGGCCGCCCAAAACCGCGCTGGGACTCACCAGTGCGACGTTCTACTTCGCGTAACGATAAAGCCCCGCGGTTCGTTTACCTTTTCGGGACCGTATCGCGCCTATGTTCCTGACGATTTTCTAGCGGCTGGGAACGAGGTCCTCAGCGATGTGCGCCAAGCCGTACCCCACACCGTTCACCGTCCGGATGAGTGGCTGCGAGATCCCGGCCGCCCGGAGCTTCGAGCGAATGGAGCTGATGTGGCCCTTCAGCAGGGTCGCGTCAGACAGGCTCGAGTAGCCCCACACGCGCCGGTTGAGGTACGCGTGCGTCAGCACGCGGCCGTGCGTCTCAGCCAGGGCACGAAGGATCTCGTACTCGGTCTTGCTGCACGCGAGGTCGACACCGGCCCAGTGGACGCGAAGCGTCGACTCGTCGAACCGGAGGCTTCCGCTGCGCGTCCACGTCGCGGACTCTTCCGCCGCCGGCTCCGTGTCCTCGATCGGACGTGGAGACCGACGCGCGATCGCGTCCACGCGTGCCGCGAACTCGCTCGGGTGGAAGGGCTTCCGCACGCAGTCGTCTGCGCCGGCAGCCAGGCACTCGGCGACCTCGACCGGTGAGCGTTCCTCGAACGTCACCACGATGTGCGCCGACTGGGTCCGTCGGACATCCCAGATCGCGGCGGGAAGCGACTCCCCCGCGAAGGTGGAGCTCATCACCACCAGGTCCACTTCGGACCGCTGTAGGAACCGCCGGAAGGACTCGTGGCTCGCCGCGAGCACTACCCGGTGAGATTGGGAGCGTAGGAGCTCCTCAATGATTTCCCCGTATTCCTGTTCGTCATCGCCTACCAGAATCAGCATGGGACCCACCTCGTAGGTGCCGGCCCTCCCCGCTCAACCCATTATTCACATCCAGCGTTGACGGAAGGTTGAGTCGCTCCACCCGACGATGAGAAGTTATGAACACTCGGGCCCGATCAGGCGTGTTTGATGCGGATCTGTCACACCCTGGGCGAAAAGTCGCGGGTTAACCCGGGTTGAGATCGGGTGATCGGCGACGTGGCGGCGGCTAGTGACCGACGGCCTCCGCGACCGCCGACCGCAGCCTCCAGAACGTCGCGCGGGCCTGCCGGCGGGCGCGTCGGATGCCATACCGATCGACGGGGATACGCGGCAGCGCCTGCTCGTCCTCCTCGTAGACGCCGTCGCCCTCGTCGAGGTGCAGGTAGAGGGACGGCACGATCCGGTCGCGCCACGAGGGCGCACCTCCGGCGGGGCGGGTGACCTCGGGCGGGACGGAGTGCCCCAGCGTCCGCGCGAGCCAGTCCGGCTGGTGCTCGTGGCGGTAGCTGGTGGCGATCGCCATCCGAGACCGCAGGCGTGCGTCGATCTGCTCGGGTGAGCGGTACTGGTAGTGCTTCAGGCGGATCCGCCTCGGGTACGTCGCCCCGAGCCCCAGGGGACGCCGGTAGCCGGGGTGCCCTTCGCGGTCGGGCGGCCACACCAGCCCATCGTGGTGGCGCATGAACCGAGACTCGGACCAGTTGTTCAGGTAGTAGTGGAGGCGCTCCGGCGCCGGCGCAGCCAGGAACTCGCCGGGATCAGCCTCGTAGCGTTCGAGGTCGCGTTCCGTGAAGTAGTACTGGAAGCTCGAGCTCCAGACCTCGCCGTAGCGGGCCGGCACGGCCGCCAGGAACTCCCTCGGGTCATCGATGTAGAACTCGTCGCCGTCGAGGATGCACCACCAGTCGCCGGGGTGCGCGCGATCGCGGAACTGCCGAAAGATCTCGCCCCGCAGACTCTGGCGGAACGGCTTCGCGTCCTGCTTGTACGGAACAACGCGCGGATCGCGCGCTGCGATGGCCTGGATCAGCTCCCAGGTGCCATCCGAACTGCCGTTGTCGAACACGTAGATCGAGTCACACCAACGGGCCGCCGCCTCCAGCGTGGCCCCGACGATGTCCGCCTCGTCCTTGACGAGCATGAGGCCGTGGATGCGCATCGAGGCAGCCCTTCGGGCTGAAGGTACGTCTCCAGGGCGTCGCGGAGGTTGAGATTATGTGTTGAGACAGTGAGATTTCACACCACCCGTTCCACGAGGGGAATCTCCCAAAGACTATCCATTCCGTACCGTTGCAATCACTAAACCGATCGCAACTCCTAGTTACGCGTATCAGGAGCGTTCCCTAATGTCCCCCGCGGGGTTGGCGGAAGACATCCGGGCGGGTGTTTGCGGGTCGTGCCTCCACGATCCGCCGGAAAGCGACCAGACCATTGCGAGCTCTGCTGCGGTACCTGGCGCCACCGGCGCTACTGCTGTTTGTATTCGTCATCCTTGCTCCACTGACCTCCGGCGCGGGCGCGCGCGGAGAGACGGCCCAGGCGTCCGCCGCCGGGTCGGTGCCGCCGGCCGGCGGCGTGACCACCACCGTTGCCACCAGCGCGAACGTGGACGCGCTCCTCACCTCGATCCCCTTCAACGTCAGCTCGATGTTCCTGTTCAACGTGACGTCGCAGTACTGGATGTCGTACACGCCGGGCGCCCCGGCGTGGCTCAACGAGTCCTTCACTGAACACATCGACCGCGGCGCCATCGTCTGGGTGCGCCGTGCCCCGAGCGACAACCGGGGCGGCGTCTCCTGGAACGCTCCGTCCGAGCTGGTGGCGCTGAACCAGGCGCAAACCCTGCCGGTGCCCCCGGCCGGCCGAGTGACCGCCGGCGCCGCCGGTACGACCTCGGTCGACCAGCTCGTCGCGGCCCAGGACTTCGAGGTCCGCGGCGTCTTCGCGTTCGACGTGGCCCAGCAGCGGTTCGTGTCGTACGTGCCGGGCGTCCCGGCGTGGGCCAACTCGCTCTCGGCGAATGGCCTGCAGCCGTCCGGCGTCGTCTGGATCAGCCGCAACCGGGGTGACCAGTCGGCCACCGTCGCCACCGTCGACTCGCTGGCCGCGATCGGCTCGCTGACCTCGCCGGCGACGACCCCGCCCGTCGGGGTGCCCGGCTCACCGACCGTCTCGACGCCTCCGGTACCCGGCGCTTCGCCGGCTTCGACGCCCGCGCCGAAGCCGACCGCCACGCCGAAGCCGGGTGCGACCGCGACCCCGACCCCGACCGCCACGACGCCTCCCGCGGCCGCGGCGAATGCCCCCGCTCCCGCCGGCGCTCCAGGGATGGTTTCCGGCGCTGCTCTGATCCGGCACCTCACGTTCGAGGACGGCGAGGCGGCGATGACCAGCGAGCAGGCGCCTCCGGGCGGCATCGGGCGGACGAAGGAGACGGCCCGCGCCGGCTCGAGCGCGGGGTATGCCCTCCTCAAGCCCGGCGACGAGCGTTCCTTCGCCGGTGGGTACCGCGCCGAGTGGCACGGTGACGACCACGCCGGCAAGGGCACCGAGCGCTGGCACGGGATCTCGTACTTCTTCCCCTCGGACTACAACCAGGGGAGCAACTCCGCGACGTGGAACGACCGCCTGATCTTCCAGTTCGCGGACCAGGGCTCACCGATGTTCAGCCTCCACCTGGATGTCGACCGCGAGCAGCTGTGGGTCCGTCGCAAGCTCCCGAACCGGGACAGCAACGGCAACCCCCAGTTCGAGACGCTGGGCCGCTGGGACTTCAAGCCGGGCCAGTGGTACGACGTGGTCTTCCACGTGAAGTGGACCACGGACAACTCCGGCTTCTTCGACGTCTACTTCAACGGTGAGCGGAAGGTGGCCTACCAGGGCCGCACCCTCGCCGAGCGAGACGTGACCTACAGCAAGTGGGGCATCTACGGACAGCCGACGCACCTCCTCTTCGACGAGGTGTGGACGGCCGAGGGCCCCGGGACGCTGGAGTCCGTCCGGCCGTAGGTCAGGCGGTCCCCACGGGTTCTACCGCAGCGCCCGGCTCGTGTGAGCCGGGCGCTGTGCATCCTCCGAGGGCGCTGTGTGCCACTGGCACGCACCGGCGAGCTTCGCTTAACCCGGCCACACCTAGGCTGGAAGCATGCACGGTGACACCGAGCATCGGCGGGGGCTGGCATCCTCGTGCGCGACCGGGCTCCTCGCCCTGGGCGCCGCTGCGCTGATCGCCTGCTCCAGCTCGCCCCCGCAACCCGCAACGCCGGCCGAGCTGGTCGACCAGGTGACGTACGAGTCGGGCGAGCAGGCACAGATCTCGCTCCAGTCGGGCGCGGAGGATGGCCTCAGCGTGACGCACGAGGTGGTGCGGTCTGGGGACGCTGCGGGCGTCGCCGTCCTCGAGCCGGATGACCCCCAGTTCCGCGGCAACGTCGGGTATCGCTCCGAGTGGCAGAGCGACTTCCACGCGGACGCCGGGGGCGAGTTCTGGTACGGCGTGAGCGTCTACGTCCCCGACGACTGGAACCAGGGCTCCAACGACAACTTCTTCAACGACCGGATCATCTTCCAGTTCCACGAGGGCACCGGCTCATCGCCGGCCATGTCCCTCCACCTGCGCGCCGATGACGACCGATTCGTCTTGCGTCGACGCACGGTGGACGGCTTCGCCTACCCGTGGTCGATGCCATTCGAGACCGACCGTTGGTACGACTTCGTCTTCCACGTCCGGTGGTCGCAGGACGACGACGGCTTCGTCCAGCTCTTCCTGGACCAGCGACTGATCGGCGAGTACCAGGGCCGCACCCTGGTGGATGGCGAGTCCATCTACACGAAGTGGGGCATCTACGGACAGCCCACGCGCATCCTCATCGACGACGTGCGCATCGCGGAGGGCCGCACCGGCGGCCTCGATCTCGTGTCGCCCGAGGAACCGCTCCCCCAGCCCTGAACCCCAGCCAGAACCCCCGGCCCGAACCCTCAGCCTTCTCAAACGGCAGCCGCGAACTCTCACCGGCAGGTGGCCACGCGAACAGACGCCCGCCGGGAGACCGGCGGGCGTCTGTCGGAACGTCCGGCTGGATGGCTTAGTCGGACGTGTTCTTCGGTGCTGCCACCTCCACGGGAAGCCGCGCGGATGGGCGCTGGGAGCGAGTCCGCTCACCCCCCGGAGGGGAACCGGCGCTCTCCTTCCCGGCGCCGTTGAGGATGACCCCCACGGGCACGCCGCCGGAGCGCTCGAGCGCCTCGATGCCGATCTGCAGCTCGCGCCCACGGGTCCGGCCGGACCAGCCAACCAGCACCGCGAGGTCGGCCATCGGCCCGAGGGTCGCCGCATCGGGCACCTCGAGCGTGGGCGGCGCGGCGAGCAGGATGACGTCGTAGTCCCCGCGGAAGCGCGTGACGAGGTCGCGCATCTCGCCGGACCCGAGCGCGTCGACCGAGGACGGCTTCGTGTAGCCGGCCGGCAGGACGAAGACGTCCTCGTAGTGCGTCGACTGGACCGCGAGGTCGGGGTCGAGCTGACGGTCGAGGATCGGCGCCAGGCCGGCGTCGCCCGCGATCTCGAAGAGGTCCTGGATCGTCGGGTGGCGGAAATTGCAGTCCACCAGCAGCGTGCGGAACCCGGAGCGTCCGAAGGCCAGCGCGAGGTTCGCCGCGGACACGCTCGCGCCGTCGGCCTCGCGAATGCTCGTGATGAGCACGACCGAGCGGTCGAAGCCGCCGTCGCTCCGCGCCCCCATCACGAGGGCGAGGTTCGCGCGCGCGGAGCGGACGGCCTCGGTGAACCTCGAACCGGACATCTGCGCGGCACGCAGCTGGTCATGCCCCTGGACGTTCGCCAGCTCCGGCAGTTCGCCCATGGTGGGCAGGCCGGTCGCGGCGCGGACCTGGGCAGCCTCCTTCACCACGTCGTCCATGCGGACGTAGACGAGGGCAAGAGCAGCGGCGGCGATCAGGCCGAACATGCCGCCGGCTGCGGCGTTGAGCGTCTTCCTGGGCGTCGCGGGGGCGGAGGGGAGTCCGGCCGGCTCCACCACGGTCACGGACACGGGGCCGGTGGCGACGCCCTCGTCCACGGTGCTGATGAAGGCCTCCGTGATGACCGAAGCGATCGCCTCGGCGTCCTCGGCCGTGGTCGCTGACCCGGTGATGGTCAGGAAGACCGCCTGGGACTCCACCGTCACCCGCCGCGCGATCTCGGAGGCGCTGTACCCGGTGATGCCCGTGCGCTCCGCTCGGTCCAACACCGGCTGGGTCTTCACAAGTTGCGCGAGGACGGCCGCGACCTGGGCACTGGAGCCGAGGTCGGCGGTGCCCTGTGCGCCATCCTGCTGCGTGATGAGCAGCGTGGTGGAGGACTCGTACGTCGGTGTGATGAACCGGGAGAGGAAGTAGCCACTCCCGGCGCCCAGCACCGCGGCAATGAGCAGTACCAGGCCAAACCGACGCAGGAGGTTGAAGTATGTCTGTTCAGGCAACGTGTCGACCTCGTTCAGACTGGCGCGCCGCAGGCCGACCGGTGGAATCACCGGCTGCCGCGCTGGGCGCGAAGATCACGTCAAACTGGCGCTCCACCAGGGCGCGCAACGGCGCGACGCCCTCCGCGAGCGCCGGCCGGATCCGCGCGCGATCCTCGATCGCGCGGCTCACCAGCCGTCCGAGCTCCTCGGCCCGGAATCCATCGATGTCCTCGATGCAGAAGTCCGGCTGTCCGGCCATCCGCATCACCTCGACAGTCTTGGGGTGATAGGCGACGCCCACCGTGGGGACGTGCATCAGCATCGGCAGCAGCACCGAGTGGTACCGCGTCCCCACCACGGCATCGCAGCCCGCGATGAACGCGGTGAGCTGATCCACGCGGGTGAGGTGCTCGCGCTTCAGCCGTCCCGCGAGGCGCGGCTCGGCCGCCCACACGGCGGCCACGATGTCGTCCGCGACGCCCTGGTCGGCGGTCGCGTGCGAGGAGAAGAGCTGCACCGCGATGCCTCGATCGAGGAGGTCGAGGATGACGCGGGTGAACTTCTCCACGTAGGCCTGGTAGCGGGTCATGTCGCCGCGGCCCCAGTACCCGGGGTGCGCGTGCGCCATCGCGTTCACGCCGACCACGATGCGGTCACGCGGGGTGTCGTCGCGGGGCGGGACGGCATGCGCGAAGCCCATGTCCGCGCGGACCGGGACATCCCGTCGCACGCCCGCCTGGCGCAGGATCGTGAGCGAGTGCTCGTCTCGCACGGAGACGGCGTCGGCGCGCTCCACGGCGCTCCGGACGAAGCGCCGGGCGAGCCGACCGTTCAGCGGTCCGGCGCCGACCGAGAGGATCGCCAGCTTCGTCCCGCTGAGACGGGCAAGCAGCGACCACTTGTAGAGCGCATAGGGGTGCCCCCACGGGCCATTCCACTTGTCGAGCAGCTGGCCCGAGCCGGCGACCACGACCAGGTCGACCCCACGAAGCAGTCGGTAGGACCGCCACAGGTGAGGCACCTCGCGGACCACGGCCGAGGCACGCCGCCGAACGCCCGCGATGATGCGCTGAAGCCCGGTGCGGCGCTCGCTGCGCCCCGCACCGGGCGCGCTCAGCGGATACGCCGGGATGCCATGTCGCTCACGCGTGTCGTCCGGCGCGATCGAGATGCCGATCACGTCGGCCTCGGGACGCCGGGCGCGGACGGCGGCGATGACCGTGCTCGTCACGAGCTCGTCGCCGAGGTTCGGGCCGTAGTAGTGCCCCCAGACCGCGACGCGCGGGGGGCGACGGTGGCTCGACGAATCGAGCAGCCCCGGCCCGCTGATAGCGGCAGCGGCCGCCTCGGCGGTCGTCGCTGCCTGGGGCTCGGGGTCGCGGTCGTTGAAGGTCACGGTCATCGGTACACACGCCCTCCTCGGCGAGTGCACCCAGTGCGCCATTTCTTGGTGGATCGAACGTTGAGTGGCTGTACGCGGAGAGGTTCGGGCAGTTCCGCGCGGGCGATCCCACGCCCACGACTTCTCAACCCCCGCTGACCGGAGCGGGGTGACGCTTCCCCTGATGTCGCTGGCGGCATCGGAACGAGGACTGACCGAGGGGTAGCCGCGCGGGTATGACCACGACCTCCGAAGGCACCGTCACCGGCACGTCGCCGCTCAACCGCGACGTGCGCCCTGAGCGTTCGCCGCAGGGCGAGGCGACCGGGCAACCGCGCCCGACGCGCCTGTACGCCGTCGTGGCTACGTATCGGCGCCCCAGCATCGCGCGCGAAGCCATCGATGCGCTGCTCCGCCAGACCCGGCCTCCCGACGGCATCGTGCTCGTCGAGAACTCGCCGGACTGGGACTTCCGCGGGATCTATGACGCTGGCGAGGTCGAGGTCATCCATACCGGGTGGAACGCGGGAGCGGCCGGCGGGTTCGGCATCGGCACGCAGGTCGCCCTCGAGCGCGGCGCCACGCACGTCGTGCTCGTCGATGACGACTGCATCCTCCGGGAGGACACCCTCGCCGGGATCGAGCACGCCGTCACCGAGCAGGTCCCGGGGGCCGTCGTCGGTCCCGCGATCGTGACGGACGACGGCGAATCGCTCGTCTGGAACATCTACCGGCCGAACGGGAAGCCGTATGCGCGTGCCTCGGAGCTACCGGACTACCCGGTTCCGACGCGCGACCTCGCGTTCCACGGCCTGACGGCGAGCGCGGAGGCGATCCGCGCCGCCGGCGGCCCACGCAGCGATCTCTTCTTCGGTGGCCCCGACGTCGAGTACTGCCTCCGCCTGGCCGACCACGGCTACCAGGTCTTCTACCTGCCCCACCTCCGCGCGACCCACCACGCGGCGAACTACCGGCGCTTCTGGTTCCTCGGCTCCCGCCGCGTGCCGGCCGGATCCCCGGGCCATCGCTACTACGTGCTCCGGAACCGCCTCCTGATGTGGCGCATGTACCGACGCGACTCCGTCCTCGACGGGATCGCGAAGGTCGTGGCGCGCGAAGTCGTCGGGGCGCTGCTCGCGGGCGACCGGGTCGAACGGCTGCGGCTGCTCGGTCGAGCGGTCCGTGACGCAGCCAGCGGCGACCCTCGACGAAAGATGACGAATGCAGTTCCCCTCCGCTAGGACATTCGGCGGTCCCTCGGCCGCGCTCAGCATTCCGCGTCGTCTGTGGCCCGTGCTCCTCGCCCTCGCCGGATCGACGGCAGCGACGGCCGGGGGCGCGCTGGCCGCTGCGAGCCCCAGCCTCGCCATGGTGGGAGCCGCCGGCGTCGTGGGAATGGCGACGCTCGCGTTCGCATCCTCGGCGCTGGCACTCCTCGGTGTCCTCACGATCCGCAGCCTCACGGACAGCTTCGCGACGGTGCCGATCGTCGCGGGGCTGAATGCCGGCGCGGTCGTCGGGCTCGTACTGATCGCCAGCGCCGGGGCGCTGGTCGTCGCCCGGATCGTGGAGAAGGGCTCCCGCATCCAGGCGCTGCCGATGACGATCATTCTCAGCTTCGGCGTCGTGTACTGGTTCGGCATCGGGCTGCTGCACTACGGCGCGGATCCCTCGCTGATCCGCGAGCTGGTGCGCATGCTCTCGATCCTCGCGGTCGCCCTCATCGCCGCGAACAGCGACCGCAGCGTCACGGCGTCACGGCTCGGCATGATCATCGTGGTCGCCGCGATGATCCCCGCCGTCCTCGTGGTCTGGGAGGCGATCTCGCACTGGCCCGAGATGGTGGGTGGCGGTCTTCGGCCGCGCGGCACGATGTCCCACCCGAACGCGGCCGCGATCCTCTTTGGCATCGCCGGGCCGATGGCCGTCTGGAAGGCGACGTACGACTCGTCGGGCCGGCGCTACTTCGTCGCCGCCGCGATCTTCGTCGTCGCGGTGCTCTTCACGCGCAGCCTGGGCGGACTCGCACAGACCACGGTGGCGATGCTGGCGCTCGGAGCGCTGCAGACCGGCCGGCCGATCTACCGCGTCGGCGTCGTGCTCGCCGTCGTCGGCGTCCTCGTGGTGTTCGTGGCGGACCCGCTCGGCATCAGTCGGGTGGACGAGCTCGAGTCGGCGCCGCTGAGCATCGACCAGGTCTCGAACGACGGAAACTCCTTCGGATGGCGCCTCGTGAACTGGGCGCGCTTCATCGACGAATGGAAGAAGGCGAAGCTGCTGGGACACGGTCTCGGTACGACTGACGAGATCATCGCCCCGCTCGGCCACCTCCCCCACAGCGATCCGATCCGCTTCCTCGTCGAGACCGGCGTCGTCGGCGTGGTCCTCATCGGGATCGGCTATCTGCTCGTCGTGAACCGCCTCGTACTGCTCTCACGCATCGGGCCCCATCGCACGATGGCGACCACGACGCTGGCAATCGTGGCGGGCGTCAGTACGCACGCGCTCGTCACGCACGTCTCGTTCAACACCGCACCCGTCTACGTCCTCGCGGCCCTGCTCGGCTGGGTGCTCACTGACCATCCCGAGGCGCCCCCGAAGCCCGTCGCGCCCGAGGAGCCCCGCGCCGCGCAGGCGCTCCTCGCCGCGACTCGCCGGGCCCCGCAGCCTCCACCTTCGGTCAACCGATAGCCCGCACGCTACGGCTCACCTGGGTGGGGAAAGGAGTGACGATGTCCCCCGACTTCGCGCGTTCCACTGTGCTCGACGCACCGACTCCGACCGACAGCACTGACGACGACTCCGAGCAATTCAACCTCGATCAGACCGACCCGTCGGGCCTCTGGCGACGACTGGTCGACTTCCCTCAGCAAGCAGCGCACGCCTGGCAGATGGGCACCCGCTGGACCGGGATCGACCACGCGGTGGGCATCCGTCGCGTCCTCGTGATCGGCATGGGCGGATCCGCCATCGGCGGACAGATCGCCGGCCAGGTGGTGGAGCGACGCTCCCCCGTGGCCATGGAGGTCGTCCGCGACTCCGACATTCCGGAGAGCGACGACGGCACCTTGATCGTCGTCGCCTCGTTCTCGGGCGAGACGGAGGAGGTGCTGAGCGCCCTCCCGACGATCGCCACGCGTCCGGGCGTGAAGATGGTCATCACCCGCGGCGGGACCCTCGCCCGCGAGGCGGCCGCGCTCGACATCCCGGCGCTCATCTACACGTACGAGGGTGAGCCGCGCTCCGCGCTGGGCTACGGCGCGATGCTGCTCCTCGGCGTGCTTCGGCGCATCGGCGCGTTCGACGTGCAGGACGCCGAGGTGGAGCGAGCGCTCGCGGAGGTGGAAGCCTCCTGCCTGCGCTACCACCCGGACGCCGACCCGGAGACGAACCCGACGCGATCGCTCGCCCGGCAGCTCCGGCACCGGATCCCCGTTGTCATGGCGGACGCCTCGCTCCAGGGCGCAGCGGCGCGATGGCAGACGCAGCTGAACGAGAACAGCAAGCGGTGGGCCTTCCCCGGCACGCTGCCCGAGGCGCTGCACAACTTCGTGGAGGCCGTGGGCGCGCGTGGCGCCGGGAGCGAGGTGGACGACTACCCGTTCCACGTCATCCTCCTGGAGGACCAGACCCGCACGAACCGCGCCCGAGCGCGCATCGACGCGCTCCAGGAGCTGCTCTCGGACTCTGGGATCGAGTGGACCCGCGTCGCGCTGCGAGGTTCATCGCAGCTGAGCGTCCTGCTGCAGGCGTGCCTCGCCGGCGACTGGGTCTCGTACTACCTCGCGGTCGAGGAGGGCATCGACCCTTCCCCGGTGCCGTACATCTCCGGACTCAAGCAGCGGGTGGCCCAGATCGGCGCGAACTACGGCGCCGACCGCCGGCCGCCCTCCCTCGTCCCCTCGGGCAACCGCTAGCCGGCAGTCGCCGCACCGAGGAGACACATCCACCAGAAGGCCGCGGGGCATCCCGACCCGACCCGTGGCCCAACGAGCCCCGCCCTCCCGGCGGGGCTCGTTTCATGCACCCATGCTCGTTTCATGCACCGATGCAGGCGCGCGCACCGTCGTCGGCGAGCCCGAACCCAGCGAAGCGGCTCTGAGCTACCGGGGGTACGAGGGCTGAGGGAGGCCTGAGGGGACGAGCTAGCGGGCGATGCGCTCGTAGAGGTCGACGATGCGTCGCGCACCGTGCCGCACATCGTGGTCGCGCACCCAGCGTGCGCGAGCGCGCTCGGCAAGAGCGATCCGCTCCTCCTCGGACGCGAGCAGCCGCGTGAGCTCCGAGGCAAGCGCCGCCGGGTCGCCGGGCGGCACGAGCAGCCCGGTGTCGCCGTGGTCGATGACCTCGGGAATCGCGCCCACGGGGGTGGTCACCACGGCCAGCCCGTGCGCCATCGCCTCGAGGACGGCCAGCGGCAGCCCCTCGGCGTGCGAGGGCAGGACGAAGACATCGGCGGCATGCAGCTCGCGGGCGACGTCGTCGGGTCCCAGCCAGCCGGTGAAGTCCACGCGGTCGCCGAGCCCGAGCGCCTCCGCCTGCCGTGCATGCGCCTCCACCTCGCCGTCGCCGGCGACGGTGAGACGCCACGGGTGCGCCAGCACCTCCGGGCGGGCGAGCGCCTCGAGGAGGTCGCTCGTGCCCTTGCGCCGGCCGACCTGGCCGAGGAAGAGCAGCCGCGGCGGTCCCGGCTCGCGCGTGCGGAGCAACTCCGGCCCCGGGACGGCGTTGGGGACGACATGCAGCCGGTCCTCCGGCACGCGGAGTTCGTCGAGCGCGTAGTCGGCCCACCCGTCGCCGAGGACGGCGACGGCGTCCGCTGAGCGGAAGAGCCAGCGCACGGCCTCGAGCCGGCGCGGGGAAAGACCGGCCGTGAAGGTGCGGTACTCGCTGCTGTGAAGCGCGAGGAAGACCGGCACGCGGCCGGCGCGCGCGAGCGACATCACCGGCAGAGCGCGCCAGGTGCTGCCTCGCTGCGTGAGGTTCAGGTGAATCACAGAGGGACGTCGCACGGCGAGTCGCGTGGAGAGGCGAGACAGCCCGCCGAGGTAGATCGGCCCGGACGCGCGCAGCGAGCCCTCGCCGCGCAGCGCGATGTGCTCGACGGCGGGGACATCGCCGGAGCGGGCCCACTCGTCGCGGAGGTACTCGGAGACGCGCCGCACGCCGCCGCGCATCCCGTCGTCGACCATGAGGACGGGACCACGAAGGCCCGCCGACCGGCGGGGGACGGAGCGCGCGCTCACGCCGTCGCGCAGAGACTCATTCGACTGCATAGCGCTCCCGGCGCACGGACTCGCCGAAGGCGTGGTCGTATGCCGCGAGGAGTTCCGGCTCCTGGCGTTCCCACGCAAAGAGTCGCTCGATGCGCTCCCGCCCGATGCGCCCCATGGCGCCGCGGAGGTCGGCATCGTCCAGCAACTGCAGCAGCTTCCGCGCGAGGTCCTCGGGGCTGGCCCCCTCGGCGTACAGCGCGGCGTCGCCGGCGGAGACACGACCCTCGGTGAGGTCGAACTGCACCAGCGGCATGCCGTGCGCCATGTACTCCAGCGTCTTGTTCATCGTGGACTTGTCGTTCATCTCGCTGGGCGGGTCGGGGCTGACGCCGACATCGGCGGTCGCGAGAATGTCGAGCAGTTCATCCGAGTTCGGAGGCAGGAGGCCGGTGAGGGTCACGTGGTCCTCGAGGTTCAGTTCGCGCGTGAGCTGCTCGATCCGCGGGAACTCGGTGCCCGACCCGACGAGCACGAACTGCACGTCGTCGCGTCCCTGGCCGTGGACGACCTCGCGCGCGGCTTCGAGGAGCAGCGGCACACCGTCCTGCGACCCCATGATCCCCACGTACGCGACCAGGTAGCGCCGCCCGTGGCGGAGCGCCGGGTTCGGCTCGCGCGGATCGAGGTGCCGCATCGCCGGCCCGGAGCGGACGACGTAGATGCGGTCTGCCGGCATGCCGGCGCGATCGATCGCGACCTGCCGGTATGAATCATTGGTGGCGATGGAGACGTCGGCCACCCGATACGTCATGCGTTCGAGGAAGACGAGAGGACCGTAGAGCGGGCCTCGTTTGCCCTCGCGTTTCGCGACGTACAGCTCGGGCGACAGGTCGTGGTGGTCGAAGATGAAGCGCCGGCCGAAGAGGAGCTTGAAGAAGCCACCGACGACGAAGATCGTGTCCGGCGGGTTGCAGGCGTGAATGACGTCGAACCCGCGCGTGAGGAACACCCGCCACGCCAGCAGGAACTGGAAGAACGTCGAGAGGCCGTACTCGAGCACGTAGCCGAGTGCGCCGTCCGCCTCGAACGGCAGCGGGTGACGGTAGACGGCGATGCCGTCGATGACCTCGTGGCTCGCGCGGTAGCCGCGGCCCTTGGGGCAGATGACGTTCACCTCGTAGCCATTCGACCGGAGGGTGTTCGCCTCCTGCCAGACGCGCCGATCGAACGGCACCGGCAGGTTCTCGACGATCATCAGCACCCGGCGAGGTGACTCGGCCGTCCGTCGCTTCATACGCGCGTCCTCCGCTCGGCTCGACTTCGAGGATGCGTTGAGCGGGTTGAGCCAAGGTCATCGTCACCGGAGTGCGCGTGGTTCGAGGGCGCGCCTCCGGGCTCCGGGCGGCGCGGCCGTCGATCCTCGCTACCGCCGGGAGGTCCCGAGGAGCGCCGGCCGCGGGCCAGTCGCACCGGCCAGACGAGGGCACGCGTCATCAGGCGCAGATGGAAGCGTCCTCGCTCGTTGAAGACGCACGCGACGTAGGAGGCGAAGGCGTAGGAGATGACCGTCGCGACGGCAGCACCGATGCCCTCGTACCGCGGGATGAGCACCAGGTTGAGCAGCACGTTCAGCAGCGCGCCGGACGCGTGTCGGGACAGCTCGAACTTGCGGCGGTCCTCGGCGATCAACGCGCGGCCGAGGACGGTGCCCATGAAGATGAACGGCGCGGCCCAGGTGTGGATCCGCAGGATCTCCGCGGTGTCGTGGAACCCGCCCCCGTAGAGGATCGCCACGCCGGGGACGGCGAAGAGCGTGATCCCCACCGAGAGCGAGATCGCCATCCACGCGTTGATGTCGTAGGCGTGCTGAAGGTTCTTCTGGTACTGGGCAGGATCCTCGCGGCGCCGGATGACCAGCATCGGCAGCAACGAGGACGCCATCGCGATCGGGATGAAGTACCAGACCTCGGAAAGCCTCGCAGCGGCGGCGTACTGCCCCACCTGCGAGGAGGTGGTGAAGCCGTGCAGCATCACCTGGTCGACCTTCAGGTAGATGCTCGCGGCGAGCGCCGACATGAAGAACGGCCATGACACGGTCATCAGGTGCCAGGCGCGACGCGGGTTGAAGCGGAGCGCGAAGAGCCTGCCGCGCTTCCACGCGTACATCGTCGCGAAGGCGAGGCCGATGCCCGTCAGCTCGACGGCGCTCGCGATCGCGAACGCGATCAACGGCGCGCCCAGCAGCAGCAGCACGATCCGCAGCACCGACGCGAATGCGAGCCCCCCGATCCGGGCGGCGACGGCGTACTGCGACTGCAGATACGCCTGGAATGCGAGGTCCAGCGAGCCGAGCGCGCTGAACGGCAGCGACAGCGACAGCACCACGAGCACCGGGAATGACTTCGAGCCGGCGGCGACGAACCAGCCGATCCCGATGATCAGCACGGCGGAAACCACGGCGCCCAGCACGCGCGCGCCGACGGCGCTCCCGAGGATCTCCGGCTCGCGCTCGGGGTCCTCGACCAGTTCGCGCACGACCACGCTGCGCATGCCCATCGTCGCGACGACGTCGACGAGCATCGTGACGGAGAGGGCATAGGCGAGGACGCCGTAGTCCTCGTCGCCGAGGTAACGGATCACCCAGATCGTGACGATGAACGCCAGCACCATCCGGAGGAGGCGCTCGCCGATCAGCCAGCCACTGTTGAGGACGACCTGGCCCCCGAGGCTCTTCGGGTCGGTGCGGGCCCTGACCTCACCGTGCGCACGGGCGGCAAGGCGCCGCGCCCGCGTGGTCCACCGGCGCGGTGGGACTGAGCTCGCTTCCATCAGCGGTAGGCGTTGTAGCCGGGAGCGACCATCGCCCAGAGTTCCTTGGCGAGCGGACGCGCGCCCCGGCGGAACCAGTACCAGAGGGCGAACGTCGAGCGGACGCGCTCGACCGGGCCCATCGGGGCCTGGAACACGGCGCGGGCGTACTCGCGGAGCAGCCGGATCTGCGCGAGCTTCGGGACACGCGCGCGACTCGCGGCGAACCACTCCGCCACCGACTGCGCCGAGCGGTTCGCCTGGCGGGACATCCCCGAGTGGATCCGGCGTCGGAACAGGTAGGCGGGAATCTCGACGAACTCGCCCAGCAGGCCGAGCTGCACGATCAGCACGTAGTCCGAGGACTCGTACGGCCCGATCAGGCTGGTCCGCTCCATGACGTCACGCCGCACGAGACCGTACAGGCAGTTCGAGTAGCGCAGGTGCTTCGCGATCGCGCGCAGTCGCTCGTGCGGCGGCATCCCCTCGGTGTCGAGGTTCTCGTCGGAGGTCCAGACCGGCACGTCCTCCTCGTTCACGAGGATGGTGCGGCTGTAGGCGAGGACCACGGAGGGCGGGGCGTTGTCCAGCACCTCCACGCACCGCTTCAGGTGCGTCGGCTCGACCGTGTCGTCGTGGCAGGCCCAGCGGAAGTATTCCCCACGCGCGAGTTCGAACGCGCGGTTGAAGTTCCACGAGGCGCCCTGGTTCTCCTCCACGCGGTGATAGCGAATGCGCGGATCACGCTCGGCGTATCGCCGGCAGATCTCCTCGGTGCGATCGGTCGAGCCGTTGTCCGAGATGATGAGCTCGAAGTCGTCGAACTCCTGCGCCAGCAACGAGTCGAGCGCCCGTTCCAGGTACTCCTCGCCGTTGTAGACGGGCATTCCCACGCTCACTCGCGGGACGCCGCGCTCCTCCCTCGGAGTGGCTGGCTGGCCCTCCGCGGCCACCTCGTCGGGTGGCTCCGCCGAGACCCGTTCCTCGGTCGCCGTCATCGTTGCAGTGCTACTCATCGCCGTCCGGTCCAATCAGGCGTGCCGCCACGCCAAGGTCGTCGAGCATTCGCCCGACCTCGCCCCGATACGCGGGGTTCATCAACACAACGACGTCAGGGGGAGCAGCGTGCAGGTGCTCGGGCGCCACGACCTCGTGGCCCGTGCCCGCGATGAACGTGCCCCACTTCCGCGGGTTGATGTCCACCACGTACGCGACTCGCGCTCCGTCCGGGAGAGAGGTGAGGAACGCCGTCGCCTTCGAGCCCGCGCCCCAGAAGGCGACGCGCTGACCACGGGCCGCCGCGTCGCCGAGGATGCGCTCCATGCGGTCGATCCGCTGCTCGTACCCGACGCGAAGGTCCTGGGTTTCGCGCCACAGGCGGGAGCGATCGTCGTCCGGGTCGGCGAGGTGCTCGCCCGGCGATGCCGGACGCGCCTCGATGACGAGGTACTGGTCGTCGTAGGTGCGGTCGAGGCGAAGGACCTCGAACCCGGCACGCCGGAAGAGGCGTCCGAGCGAGCCCGCGCTGAAGTAGCTGCAGTGCTCGTAGTAGATGTCCTGGAACTCGGCCGTGCGCAGGACGCGCTCGGCGTCCGGCACCTCGAGCAGGACCACGGTGTCACGGTCGCCGATGGCATCACGCAGGCCGGCGAGGAAGGCGCCGCACTCGAACAGGTGCTCGAGGGTGTGGCGGCACACGATCGCCCGCACGGAGTCATCGAGGTGTTCCGCGCGGAAGACGTCGCCGATGAAGGTCGTGTTCGCCGGAGCGGTCGGGGCATCCGCGCCGCCGAGCACCGGGTCGACGCCGATGACATGGCCGGCCCCCTGCTCCAGCAGGATCTCGAGGAACTCACCCCGGGCGCAGCCGACCTCGAGGACGGTCTGCCCCTCGAGCCCGTAGCGCTCGATCCAGGTCCGCGCGAGGTTGCTCGCGTACTCCCGGAAGCGCGGTGAGGCAGCCTGGCTCGTTTCCGTCTCGTCGCCGAGCGGCTGGTCCTCGAAGGCCACGTTCGCGATGAGGCCGCAACCGTGGCAGAACGCGAGGCGCATGTCGCCGCGCGGCACCGCGAGGGCTTCCTCGCGGGTGCGGAAGGAGACGTTGCTCGTCACGGGGATGCCGTGCTGCTGGAAGAACACGTCCATCGAGCCGCGCCCACAGGCCGGACAGCGCCGGGAGTCAGGTGCACGGGGCGCGGAGACAGGAGCGGTCACACCGGTGGAGTCGGCCATCACCGGCTCCCGTTCGCCGCCGCCAGCTCCAGGGCGTGTCCCGTTGCGCTCGAGGCCGCACCAAAGTCCAGTCGCAACTTGCGCGCGCGGAACCCCTCGGCGAATCCACTGCTCGTGTTGGCTTCGATCCCGCGGAGCCGCATCAGGCCGCGGAAGGTGTCCTCCGAGAACCACTGGCGCGAGGCCTGCGAGGGGTAGTGCTCGCGGAGCAGGTCCCACTTCGCGCGGACGTGCTCCTCGCTCACCTCGACGTAGGCGTTCAGCGGGCCGAGGTCACCGTCGTACTTCGGGATCTCGTACTCGAGCACGGCGTGGTTCCGCCACGTATTCCAGGTGAGTTCCGCGACGAAGCGGTGGTCCTGGTGCGAGTCGTCCCGCGAGTGCGTGAAGATCACATCGGGCGAGACCTCGGCCTTCAGGGCCTCGAAGGCCTCCTTCACCTCCACCGCCTGGAACGGCAGGAAACCGTCACGGAACGTGTTCACGCGAACGCGTCCGGCGCCAGCGCCGAGGAACGCCTCCGCGCTCGCGCGGGTCTCCTCGGCACGCTCGGGGGTCGAGGTGAGGACGAACCAGTCGACCTCGACCGGCGTGTCGCCGGCGACCAGCTCGAGCAGCGTGCCGCCCATGCCGATCTCGATGTCGTCGCAGTGTGCGCCGATCGCGAGGACACGCAGCGGACCGCCCTCGAAGGCGTCGCGCGGAGGCGTCAGGCCGAGAATCGCTGGCCTCCCTCGGAGGCGAGGATGGTGTCCTCGGGACGCCGCCACACCTGCCAGGGGCGCACGCCACGCGCGTACATGTCGTCGAGCTGCTGCTTCTCCTTGAACGTGTCCATGGACATCCAGAAGCCGTCGTACGGCATCGATGTCAGGCGGCCGGCCTCGATGAGCCGCTGGAACGGCTCCATCACCAGCTCCTCGCCCTCGCGCATGTAGTCGAACAGCTCCGACTTGAAGACGAAGTAGCCGCCGTTGATGCGCAGGTCCGTGCCGGTGATCGCGCGCACGCGGCTGACGCGCCCGTCGGGCTCGCTGTCCACCGCGTGGAAGCTCACCGGGGGACGGACCGTCATGAAGCCGCCGACGGCGTCCGTGTTCCGGACGCGCGACTCGAGGCTCGGGAGGTAGAGGTCGGTCAGGCCGTCGCTGTAGTTCGCGATGAACATCTCGTCGTCCTGGACGAGGTGACGCACGCGCCACAGCCGCTCACCGATCGAGGACTCGAGGCCCGTGTCGATGAACGTGATCTTCCAGTCGCTGATGTCGCGCGCGAGGAGCTCCACGTCCGCTCCGCCATTCGTCATGACGAAGTCGTTGGAGAGGGTCTCCTCGTAGTCCAGGAAGTACCGCTTGATCGATTCGCTCTGGTAGCCCAGGCACAGGATGAATTCCTTGTGCCCGAAGTGGGCGTAGTACTTCATGATGTGCCACAGGATCGGGCGGTTCCCGATCGGCACCAGGGGCTTGGGGACGCGGTCGGAGTATTCGCGAATGCGAGTGCCGTAGCCGCCACAGAACAGCACTACTTTCACGGACGGGTCCATTCTCCGGCGTCATTCAGGACGCGGACCTCTGGGAGGAACGTGACGAACTGACCGCCCCAGTCGCGGATGTACGCGTGCTGCTCGGCGATCTCTTCCTTCAGGTTCCACGGCATGATGACGACGTAGTCCGGCTCCGTTTCCCGGAGCAGCTCAGGCCCGACCACCGGGATGCGTGACCCCGGCGCGAACATCCCCTGCTTCACCGGGTTGAGGTCCACGAGGTAGTCGAGGAAGTCCGTCCGGATCCCGCAGTAGTTCAGGAGGGTGTTGCCCTTGCCGGGCGCGCCGTAACCGACGACGCGCTTGCCGGACTCCTTCGCGTCAATCAGGAAGCGCAGGATCGAGCGCTTCGCCTGCAGGACCTCCTCCTGGAAGTCCTGGTATCGCTCGATCGAGTCGAGGCCGTACGCGTGCTCCTCCGCCTGCATCGCCGTCACGCGCGAGGTCGCCTCGTGGGCGGTGCTGGTGTCGCGGCAGCCGTAGACGCGGATGGAGCCACCGTGCGTCGGGAGCTCCTCGACGTCGAAGACGCGGAGCCCGTGGCGCTCGAAGAGCGCCTGCACGGTCAGGAGCGAGAAGTAGTAGAAGTGCTCGTGGTAGATGGTGTCGAACTGGCGGCCCTCGATGAGCCGGATCAGGTGCGGGAACTCGAGGGTGAGCACCCCGTCCGGCTTGAGGACCTCCGCGACGCCGCCGATGAAGTCCTCCAGGTCCGGGCACTGGGCCAGGACGTTGTTGCCGATCATCAGGTCGGCATAGGCGCCGTCGGCGGCGAGCTTCCGCCCTACCTCGACGCCGAAGAACTCCGTCAGCGTCGGCACGCCGATCTTGCGCGCCGCCTCGGCGACGTTGAGCGCCGGCTCAACGCCCAGGCAGGGGATGCCGCGCTCGACGAAGTTCCGCAGCAGGTAGCCGTCGTTGCTCGCGAGCTCGATGACGAACGAGTCGCCGTTGAGCCCGAAGCGGTCCGTCACCATCGCGGTGTACCGCGAGGCGTGGTCCAGCCAGCTCGTCGAGAACGACGAGAAGTAGGCGTAGTCCGTGAAGATCTCGTCGGGCGCCAGCGCCGAGGGGACCTGCACCAGGAAGCAGTTCGGGCAGACGTAGGCGGTCAGCGGGAAGAACGGCTCCATCTGGGAGCTGATCGCCGGGGACACGAAGGCCTGGCACGGCGGCTGCATCCCGAGGTCGGCGAAGACCTCGCTGAGCGGCGTGCCGCAGGCGGTGCAGCGGTGCTGCTCGGCCTGGACCTGCTCCAGTTCCGCGTAGGTCGGGCGCGACGCGGTGACCGTGCCGCCGTGGTTGGTCGTGGGGGCTTCGCTGGTCATGACGCCGCCGCCTCGGTCACGCGATGCAGGGTCGCGTCGAGGCGCCCGGCCTCGCGCTCACGCATGAGCCACGAGATGCGCGAGTACCGCGCCTTCACGAGGTCATCGATCGTGATGCCGTACTCGTCGTAGGCGTCGAGGAGCTGGCGGATGCCGTCGCGCAGCGTCCACTGCGGGACCGCGTCCGGGAGGGCGCTCGCGAGCTTGTCGAAGGAGACGCGGTAGGAGCGGGTGTCGGGTCCGGCGCCTTCGCCGAACGTCACCTCGCTGCCGGGGACCGCGTCGCAGATCATCTCGGCGACCTCGCGGATGGTGAAGTTCTCGGCGGTCGTGCCGATGTTGAATGCCTGGTCGTGGACGACCTCGCGCGGCGCGCGAAGCGCGGCGATGAAGGCGCGACAGATGTCCTCGACGTGGACGAGCGGCCGCCAGGCGGTGCCGTCACTGTTGAGCTGCACCTTGCCGTCGACCCGCGCGCGGGCGACAAGCTCGTTCACCACGAGGTCGCCCCGGAGCCGCGGCGAGAAGCCGTAGGCCGTCGCGTTCCGCAGGTAGACGGGGCTGAAGTCGTCGGTCGCGAGCTTCGTCAGGCCGGCCTCGGAGTCCTGCTTCGAGCGGCCGTAGGGCGTCTGCGGGTGCATCGAGGCGCTCTCGTCGAGCGGCGTGTCGCCCTCGCCGGCGCCGTAGAGGCTGCAGGACGAGGAGAACAGGAACCGCTCGACGCCGCGCTCACGAGCCAGCTCGGCGGTGCGCAGGGTTGAGAGCGTGTTCACCTCGTGCGTGATCCCCGGGTCGAGGTGGCCCAGCGCGTCGTTGGAGAGCGCCGCGAGGTGCATGACCGCGTCGACGTTCGGGATGTCGTCCGCCGTGAGGTCGCGGACGTCCTTCCGGATGAGGTCGAAGGTGGGCGGTTCGGGACCGAACACGCAGGATTCGAAGTAACCGACGTCGAGGCCAATCACCTCGTCGCCCTGCTCCTGGAGCATGGGCACCAGCACACTGCCGATGTAGCCCGACGCCCCGGTCACGAGGACTCGTGCCATTCGTTCTTCCGCCCTTCCCGGCCGCGTTCGGCCCGATCGACGCGGGTTTCGCGCCTCGAAGGGAGGTTGAATCAGTCAGGTTGACTGCCGGTTGAGTGGCGGGTGCGGTGCCGCTGCTCGTTTTCTGACGGTTGTGAGGGCGTGGGGGCGACCCTGCGCCCTACGCGTGCCAACTCGTCACGACACCGCCCTCGACGAGCCCATCGACCTCGGCATCCGTGAGCCCGCACTCGATGAGCACCTCGCGAGAATGCTCGCCGAGGGCAGGCGCCGGGCGTCGTGCCTCGGCGGGAGTCGCCGACATCCGCGCCAGCGGCCCGACGACGCGCTGGGGGCCGGTGACGGCATGGACCAGCGGCGTCATCATCCCCATCGCCAGCACCTGCTCGTCGTCCGACATCTCCTCGGCGAGGTTCACCGTGGAGGCGGGGACGCCCTCCTCGAGGAACACCGCCTCCCATTCGTCGGCCGTCCGCTCCATCAGCTTCTGCTGGATCTCGGCGCGCCACGCCTCCACCTGCTCATCGGCGCCCGGAGCGCCGGCGTCGAAGTCAGGCGAGTCGGTCTCATCGTGCATGTCGAGGATGCGACGGATGCGGTCGCGGTTCTGCTGCGTGATGGCGCCGAGGATGAGCGCGCCCTGGCGTGTCTGATAGCCGCGGTAGTACAGCCGGTGCGAGGTCAGCCGCACCGTGCCGTCACGCAGCGCGATCATCTCCTCGAACGTGGCTCCTCCCGCGCGGGCAGCCTGCATCCGGTGCAGCAACGGGTCACGCACGGTGACGTCGTGCACCGGCTCCCGCATGACCTTGTTCGACATCAGCTCGAGGGCGGTCTGGAGCAGCGAGAGGTGGATCGCCTGCCCTCGGCCGGTCCGCTCGCGCTCGAACAGCGCGGCGCAGATCGCCATCGCCGCCGCGAACGCCGAGGCGCGGTCGATGAACGGCGTCGCGTTTAGCCACGAGGGCGCACCGTCCTCGTCGATCTTCCCCTCGGCCGCGATCATCCCGGAGTACGCCTGCGTCGCGATGTCGGAGCCGGCCCGGGTCGCGTGGGGCCCGTGGTCACCGAACCCGGTGATCGTCGCGACGATGATGTCCGGCCGGATCGCCCGGAGCGACTCGTAGTCGATGCCGAGCCGCTCCGCGACGCCAAAGCGGTAGTTGCTCAGCACCACGTCGAAGTGCGGGACGAGGCGCTTCACGAGTTCTCGACCCTCGGGGCGGGCGAGGTCGATCGTCAGGCTGCGCTTCCCACGATTCAGTGACTGGAAGTACTTGCCCTCGTTCGGGACGACGGCGCCGCTGTTGCGGCGGTCCTCGCCGTGGAGTGGTTCGACCTTGACCACCTCGGCGCCCAGGTCCGAGAGGTGAATGCCGGCTACCGGCCCCGCGATGATCTGCGTGAACTCGAGGATGCGGACGCCGCGGAGCGGGCCGCCGGGGAGGTCGTTCGTCTCCTCGATCGAGGACATCGACGACGCCCTAGCCGCGCGGCAGGCCGAGGCCGCGGGTCGCGATCACGTTGCGCTGTACCTCGGACGTACCGCCTCGAATCGTGGCCGGGACCATGCGGATGTACGAGTTCGTGTAGCGCCCGGCGGCCGTGCCGTCGTCCCAGCGCATCGCCGCGAGGCCGAAGGCGCGTGTCGCGCTGAGGGCGAGCCGCTGGTTCAGCTCGGAGGCGAACAACTTCGAGGTGGACGCCTCGTAGTTCGGGATGATGCCCCGGTTCTGCATGGAGATGATGCGGAACGAGAAGTTGAACATCACCTCGGTCTCGACGTACCGGTCCGCGATCGCGCCGCGGGTCGCGTCCGAGGGCGTCACGCCTGCGGCGTGGATGTCCTCGATGAGCTCGGTGATCGTCTTCCGCGCTCCGACCGCCGCGACGATGTTCGACCGCTCGAAGTCGAGCAGCGTCATCGCGACATACCAGCCACGGTTCTCCTCGCCCACGAGGTTCGCGGCGGGGACGCGGACGTCCTCGAAGAACGTCTCGTTGAAGTAGTGGTGCTCGCCCATGTCGATGAGGGGCCGGACGCTCAGGCCGGGCGTCTTGATGTCATCGATGAGCAGGAACGAGATGCCTCGGTGCTTGGGCGCCTCCGGCTCGGTCCGCACGAGGGCGAAGATCGCGTCGGCGGTGTGCGCTCCGGACGTCCAGATCTTCTGCCCGTTCACGACGTACTCGTCGCCGTCGCGCTTCGCCGATGTCTGCAGCGACGCGAGGTCCGAGCCGGACCCGGGCTCCGAGTACCCCTGCGCCCAGGCCGTCTCACCGTTGAGGATCGCCGGGAGGTACTTCGCCTTCTGCTCCTGTGAGCCGTGCACGATGAGCGTGGGGCCGAGCAGCCGCACCCCCGATCCGCCCACGGGCGGCGCGCCGGCCGCGGCGAACTCCTGGTTCAACACGAACTGTTCGTCCGGCGTCAGGCCGGCGCCCCCGAACTCCTCGGGCCATTCCGGAGCGACCCAGCGCCGCGCGATCAGCGCCTGCTGCCACTGGACCGCCGCCTGCCGTGCCGCCGGGTCGTCCGACTTCCGGTCGAACTCCCACGCGCGCTCCTCGGGGCCCTCGCCGCGGCGGTAGCGCTCCGGCAGGTGCTGCTCGATCAGCGCGCGGACCTCCGCGCGGAATTCCGCCTGCGCGGGCGAGTCGTTCCAGTCCATGGCGTCCCCCTCGGTGCCCCCTCGGTGCCCCGGCGCCCCGGTTCTTCCGGTGTGCCCCCGAGTGCCAGTGCAATGTACCCGTCGCGGACGGGGCCCGGGGGCGACACGAAGACACGACGAGGCCCGCATGTGCGGGCCTCATCGCGACTAGACCGGGCGGGGTTTCGTCCTATCGAGGGGGAGTACGCCTACAGCATCTCGTCGCGCTGCTGCTTCGCCCGGGACGCGCCGATCATGGTCTTCACGCTCTTCTCCTCCTCGGGCGGAGGCAGCACGGCCGGCGCGCCGAGGGTGTCGAGCCAGAGCTCTCGGGACCACCCCATGGTGTGGTAGAGGTGCTCGTCCTCCTGCTCCTCCACCTGGTCGTAGGCGTCCTGGATCGCCTGCTTCCAGTCCTTGTCGTCGATGTGCTCGACGAGGAGCCCGAGCAACTCCCAGTTCTGGTGGTCCTTCGTCTCCGCCTCGACGATGGACTCCGCGGCGACGAGCTGAGCGGCGCCCTTGCCGGCCTTGTCCAGCGCCATCTGCATGGCGGAGACCAGCGCCTCCGCCTTGCTTCGAACGACTTCGCGTCCGGGCGTCTCGACTTCCGGGTCGAGACCGATCTTCTCGAACGTCTCGCGCAGGATGCGCTCGTGGTCCTCGGTCTCGGAGAGGTACTTCTGCCACTCTTCGCGGACCTCGTCGTTGTCCGCGCACTCGATCGCCTTCTGATAGATCTGCTGGCCGCCGATCTCGGTCTCGAGTCCCTGGTAGAGCAGTTCCTTCAGCTGTTCGGCCTTCAACGCCACGACATTGCTCCTGATTCCATGAGTGCTGCTGGTGTGGAGGCTGTTCGCCGCAACGGACGCTACGAAGCGCCGAGTCGCGGAGGTGTATCGGGCGCGGTCCGGAGGGGCGGAGCGTGTATCAGTCGGCCGGGACTCAGCGCCGGGCGCGTTGTCCCGCCTGCGGCCCCCGCGTAACCTTCGCGCATGGCCAAGCCACTCGTGACCGCCGGCGGCGGCTATCCCG
>JACKCJ010000008.1 GCA_020634075.1 Dehalococcoidia bacterium
TCCGCATCGCGGTCGACGTCCAGAACCGACTGACGGGCGCCAATGGCGCGGCTGCCGTGTACGGCGCACAGAAGGGCCTCCAGTCATGGGAGGCGCCCGCACTCGACGCGGCCATGCGTGCCTGGGCGGGCCGCGTGCGGGCCGACCTCGGCCGCGAGATCGAGCACGTCCCCGGTGCCGGTGCCGGCGGCGGGATCCCCGCGGGCATCCTCGCAGCGCTGCCCGGGGCTTCCATCGAATCGGGGGCGGCGCTCGTCGCCGAGGTGGTCGGGCTCCGCGACCGCATCGCAGCCGCCGACCTCGTGATCACCGGGGAGGGCTCCCTCGACGCGCAGACCGCGTTCGGGAAGGCGGTGGGCCACGTCGCCTCGCTGGCCGCCGAGATGGGAACGCCCTGCGTCGCTGTCGCCGGCGTCATCGACGCCCTGCCTGCCTCGATGCTCCACGCCGAGCCGCTCGTGCGAGGCGGCGACGATCCGACCGCTGCCCTCGCGGAGCCGCGCCCTCACCTCGAGGCAGCCACGAAGCGGCTGCTCGCACGAGTGATCGACGCCGATCGGGCGTGATCGGATCGGGCGATCCCTCGTCAGACCCTTTGTTTGCAGGACTTCGCAATGCACCTTCGCGCCAAACCGCGCGGTTGAGGGATATTCTGGGTTCGATCCCGCTCAAACCCTTGACACACATGGGTTAGAGGCGAAATGATGACGCGCATACACGGGTGAGCGGCACGAAGCCGCCATCAGGGAGGTATGAGGACATGACGAAGTCTGATCTGGTGGCACTGGTCGCGAACCAGGCCGGCACGAGCGCCGCTGACGCCGAGAAGGTCCTGAACGGCTTTCGCGACGTCATCCAGGCGAAGCTGAAGGCGGGCGAGGACATCGCCTACCCCGGCCTCGGCAAGTTCAGCCGCGTGGAGCGCAAGGCCCGCACCGGCCGCAACCCGCAGACCGGCGAGACCATCAAGGTGAAGGCGTCCAAGGCGCCGAAGTTCACCGCCGCCGCCGGCCTCAAGTCCGTCGTCAACGGCTCGGCCACCGCGCCGAAGCTGGCGAAGGCCGCGAAGAAGTAGTCACGACTCGAAGCTCGAGCGAGAAGTGACGACGGGCCGCCCAGTGGGCGGCCCGTCTTGTTGTGCCGGGCAACTGGAACGAAGCACGGGGGGGCCGGTCGAACCTCAGAACTCGAGGCGCGCGAGCTCCCCGCTGACACCGAGCGCGTCACGGACGAAGGCTTCCGCCGCGCCTGGGTCGAACGCCTTGCAGGTGTAGAGCACCAGCGAGAAGAAGCGCGGCTCCGCCCAGAAGTAACCGGAGATGCCGCTGTCGATCAGCGGGACGAAGGCGTCCCAGCCGCCGTTCTCCTCGCGCCCCATCCCGGAGTCGGGTGCGAAGACCACCGGCTCACCGTAGGTCCGGAGGTCGAGGTGCGCTGCGAGGTCGAGCAGGAGCCGCCGGATCGCCTCCGCGTCGACTTCGACGCTCCAGTAGCCCTCGAGCAGGAGGCGCTGCCGGACAATCCCGGGCGCGAGATCGCGGTAGGTCACGACGCCCGTCCCGCGCTACTGGAGACGGATGTTGCCGAGCGGCTCGCGCGGCACGTCCTCGTGGGCGTTCACCATGTGACGGGCGAGCGGTCCGAGGCCATTGAGGATCTCCGCGATCTCCTGCTCGCCCACGCCGGCCGCGCGCATCGCCTCGGCCATGTGTCGCAGCCAGCGGCCGGCCGCGCGCTGGTCGATCACGAAGGGAAAGTGCCGCATCCGCAGGCGAGGGTGGCCGTACTTCGCGGAGTAGCGCCCCTCGCCGCCGAGCCACTGCTCGAGGAACTCCTCCTGCTTCTGGCGGCCCTCGGCGGTGTCGTCCGGGAACAGCGGACGGAGCTCCGGGTCGGCCTCGACGCGGTCGTAGAACTCGGCGACGACGCGCTTGATGACCTCGCGACCGCCGACGCGGTCCCAGAGGTTCGCCTGCCGGGTCGTGGGCTGCCGCATCGGCGGCTGACCGGAAGCGGGCTGCTGCGTCCCGGGCTGCTGCGTCCCGGGCTGCTGGGGCACGTCTGGGGTCATGGCTGGTCCTTCTGCTCGAATCCGGCGCACTCGATCACGGGCAGCCGCGGATACTTCGGGAAGCGTGCGTCCTCGTCGTGACGGCCGCAGCGGAGGAACACCGAGCCACGACCACTCTCGACACGCGCCGCGTACCGGCATGAGGCGCACAGTCCGGGCGACGTCACCCTTCCAGTGTATGGAGGCCCCCGCGGCGCTGCTCGGGACGTTCGGTCCAGCGCGTCCGGGCGACCGCCGGGGCGTGTCTGAGCGGCGCGAGCAGGGTGGCGGGCGCGGATCCACGCGCCTTGCTCGGGCGTGTACGATGCCCGCATCCACTTACGGAAAATAACCAAAGTCGAGGATGGTGCATCGATGACGACCGAGACCGAACAGCTCCCCCCGGCCCGACGCACGCCTCTGACCGACGACTACCCCACCGGGCCAGCCGTGGGCGAAGCGCTGCCGGCGTTCACGCTGCCCGACCAGCACGGCACGCCGATCGACTTCCAGGCGGCCACGGCCGGGCAGCGCGCGGTCGTCTTCTTCCATCGCTCCGCCGCGTGGTGCCCGTACTGCCGCACGCACCTCACCTCGTTCCAGCGACACCTCGATGCGTTCGAGGCTGCAGGCATTCGGGTGTTCGCGATCTCGAACGACCCCGTCGAGGTGCTCGCCGGCTTCGCCGAGGAGAACGGCATCACCTACTCGCTGCTCTCGGACGCCGACTCGGCGGTGATCAAACGCTTCGGCATCCTGAACACGCTGATCTCCCCCGAAGAGGACAAGTACGGGATCGCCTACCCCGGCGTGTACGTCGTCGGCACGGACGGCCTCGTGGAGGAGAAGCTCTTCTACCGCGAGTACGCCATCCGCGAGTCGGTCGGCTCGTTGCTGCACGACATCCTCGGCGCGGACTTCAGCATCGATGAGAACCCGCGCGCCGACGCGGAGGGGCCGGGCGTGCGCGTCTCCGCGACCCTCGCCGAGGGCCGCCTGACGTTCATGCAGCACACCCCGCTCTACGTGCGGCTCGACCTCGACCCCGGCCTCCACGTGTACGGCCAGCCCGTCCCGTCCGGCTTCACCGCCACCGAGGTCACCGTCCGCGCCGAGGGCGACCCGGCGGACGTGCGCATCCTCGATGTCGAGGCGCCGCCGACGAAGCCCTTCCGCGTGGAGGGCGTCGGCGAGGAGTTCCAGGTCTTCGACGGCACCGTGGAGTTCACCGTGCCGATCGTGAATGGGAACCGCGAGATCGAGTCGCTCGCTCTCGACGTGACCGTCCGCTTCCAGGCCTGCGACGACAAGCAGTGCTTCCTCCCGCAGACGAAGCAACTGCGCGTCGAGGTGCCGCTCGCAGGCCTGAACCGCCCGAAGCCGAAGGCGTAGCGGAGCAACCTCGGCTCAACGCGTCGACGGCGTGAGCGCAACGCCGCCCGGCTATCCTCGTGCGCCACGGGCGGCGATGGGCGAGGAGAGCCGGTGGCACTCGGGCTACAGTTTCCCGACGGCGAGCTGACCGAGGCGTTGCGCCTCGGCGTCCCCTCGGATCGGAGCGTCCGCGCCTGGCTCCGCGCCCCCGAGCACGCAGCCGTCGAGGTCACGCTGACGTCCGGCGCGGTCCGCTGCTCCACGACCGCGCTGCCCGACCCCGGGCACGACTGGATCGCGACGGTGGACCTCGAGCTCGACCGACCGCTCCCCGGCGAACCGTTCGCCGTCGAGGCGCTCGGGCAACGCCGTCTCGCGCACTTCGCGCCGTCGGCCTCCGAGCCGGCGGCGTTCTCGTTCGCGTTCGGCTCGTGCCACCAGCCGTTCGAGCCCAACCTCGACAAGCGCCTCACGAAGCACGACGGGGCGCGGATCTATGCGCCCGCGCTCGAACTCATGCGCCGCGAGGACGCGCGCTTCCTCCTGCTCGTCGGCGACCAGGTCTACTCGGACGGGATCGCGGGGCAGAGCGTCCGCGACTGGGCGGAATCCTTCGCCCCCGACGACCGGCCCGGCTTCGACCGGCTCCTCGACGCCTACCGCCACCTGTACCGCGGCTACTTCAACGAGGCCGGCTACCGGGCGCTCCTCGATGCCTTCCCGACCCGCATGACCTGGGACGACCACGACATCGCCGACTCGTGGGGATCGAGGTTCATCGAGACCGACGAGGAGCGGCTGATGTTCCGGGCGGCCACGCAGGCCTACCGCGAGTACCAGCGTGCGCTGCAGCCCGGCGCGAGCTTCGAGGGCGAACCGCCGTTCCATGGCGAGTTCCGCTACGGCGACGTCGCGTTCTGGTCGCTCGACCTCCGCGGGGTCCGATCGTGGAACGACGAGGTCGTCCTCGGAACACAACAGCTCGACGACACGCGGCGATTCCTCGACCGCTGCACCGCGGACGACACCCGCACCGTCTTCGTGATCGCGTCGATCCCGGTCGTCCACTTCTCCCCGGCGGCGGTCGGCGCGCTGCAGTGGATCCCGGGCGGCAAGGGCTCCGACGTGCGCGACCGCTGGGATGCCGCGCCCTTCCGCGAGGAGCGTGACGCGCTCATCGACCTCGTCGGAAGCTGGCAGCGAGCGCATCCGCTCCGCCAGGTCATCGTGCTGTCCGGCGACGTGCACTCGGGCGCGGCGTTCCGCGTCCGGGACCGCGCGACCGGCGGCCGCTTCCACCAGTGGACCAGCTCGTCGCTCTCGGCCCCGGGCGGACTCGCGCACAACATCGTGAACCGCCTCGGGAGCCGCTTCGCGCAGTTCGGCGAGCGCCGCTGCGAAGTGGAGCGCGTGGGACTCGATCCACGGAACAACATCGCGACGGTGCACGTGCGACCGCTCCAGGGCGGCGGGCACCGCGTCACGTTCGACCTCCACGCGCACGATGCGCACGGTCGGCTGATGCCGAGCATCAGCGCCTCGGCCGCCCCGGACGTGTAGGCCGCACCCCGCCGCCGGCCCTGGCATTGGTGCTGGCGCCGGCTGGACCTCGCGGAACCTCGCGAGGTGTCACGGGAAACGGGCAGTTTCGACGCGCGGTGCCGGGCGGAGTATTCTGACCTTCGGCGGGTGGGGTCTGGAGTCCTGAGTCGATGTTCGGACGCTTCATGCGCCGGGCAGCCTCCCCCCTCGTCGCGCTGCTTGTCCTCCTGTCCATCGCCGCCCCACTGGGGTCGCCTGTCGTCGCCCAGACGCCGGCGCCGACCGAGGGCACCCAGGCGCAAATCGCCGGCGATCCCCTCACGCCCGGGACCACCGCCATCGTCCACACGCTGGACGGCTCCTGCCTGCGACTCCGTGACCAGTCCACGCTCGCCGGGAGCGTGATCACGTGCGTCCCGAACCGCCAGACCGTCCTCGTCCTGCCCGCCACCACGGAGGCGGACGGCTACCGCTGGCAGCTCGTCGAGTGGCGCGGCCAGTCCGGCTGGGCGGCGGACGAGTTCCTCGACCCGTACACGGGCCCCCCGATCGCCAACTCCTGCCAGCCCTCGACCATGAAGCCCGGCATCACGGGCCAGGTGCCCCAGAACGGTGGGCTCGGGCTCGTCGTGTGGGGCGGCGGCACGATGGCCGGGCTGGAGAACACGGCGCTCGCCAGGAACTGCCGCCTGACGGCGGTGTGGGCCTCGAGGCCGGACGGCGGCTTCGTCTCCTACAACTTCTCGGTCCCCGACTTCGTGAACAACGAGTGGCGCTCCGTGGTCTCGGACGTCATGGCCGAGGGCACCCCGCTGCTCATCGTCTGCGACCCGCCGAACGCGCCGATCTCCACGCGCAGCCTGCCGCTCCCGGCCGCCTCGGCGCCCGCGCCCGTGCAGACGGGCTCCGAGCCGCCGCCCGACTTCGATGCGCGCGGCGCGATCGTCATCGACGAGGCCTCGGGCGCGGTGCTCTTCGAGCAGAACGCGCACGAGTCCGTGCCGCTGGCGAGCCTCACGAAGATCGTCACCGCGATCCTCGCGATCGAGGGCGCCCCCGTGGACAACTGGGTCGCGGTGAACGATGTCGACTACCGGCAGATGCCCGGGTCGAGCGTCATGGGCATCATCCCCGGCGACTGCTTCACGCTCCGCGACCTGCTCTACGGCCTCATGCTCCCCTCGGGGAACGACGCAGCTCTCGCCATCGCCCGCTTCCAGGCAGGGTCCGACGAGGCGTTCGTGAACGAGATGAACACGCTGCTCCTGCGGCTGGGACTGACGGAAAGTCACTTCACGGACCCGCACGGCCTCGGCAGCGCGGAGCACCACGCCTCCGCGTACGACATCGCGATGCTCTCGAGGTACGCGATGACGGAGCTCCCGCTCTTCCGCGAGATCGTGAACACGCGCTCGCACGTCGCGGTCGGTGACCGCGAACTGTCGCTGCGGAACGTGAACTCGTTCCTCTCGCAGTACGACGGCGGCGACGGCGTGAAGACGGGGTACACGGAGGAGGCGGGGCGCACGCTTTCCGCCTCCGCGACGCGCAACGGACACCGCGTCTACGCGGTCATCCTCAACGACAACAACCGGTACGCTACCGCCGGAGCGCTCATCGACTGGGCGTTCGACAACTACACCTGGCCGTAGGAGATGGCTCCCGCGGCCCGGTCCAGGCGAAGCCGGAGCGCGCCCTGAGGATCCCCCGCCGACGACGCACGAGGTCGATCCGCGGCTGGGGTCGCCTGTCCCCCGTCCCCGCGCGTGTCACGCGTCCCGCCGAGGAGGCGCGCGTGGGTGACGCCCTCGCGTCCCCCGAGGCGATCGAGCGCGGCCTGATCGCGCGCGGCCTCGGCCGCTCCTACGGCGACGCCGCGCAGCTCGAAGGCGGCGCCGTCATCGACGCGACGGGGCTCCAGGCGATCGGCCCCGTGCACGTCGCGGGCGAGCGCGCCACGGTCGACGTCGGAGGCGGCGTGTCGCTGGGCGACCTCGCGCGGCGCGTGGCGCCGCAGGGCTGGTTCCCGCCGGTCATGCCGGGCACGCGTCACGTGACGGTCGGCGGCGCGATCGCGGCCGACATCCACGGCAAGAACCACCAGCGCGACGGCGGTTTCGGCGGCACGGTCGAATCGCTCAGCCTCGTCGGCGCCGACGGCGTGCAGCGCCCCGTCACCCGCGAGAGCGACCGTGCGCTCTTCGAGGCGACGGTCGGCGGCATGGGCCTGACCGGCGTGATCACCTCGGCGCGCCTCCAGCTCGAACCGCTGCCGTCCGGCGTGGTGGAAGTCGCCACGCAGCGCACGAGCAGCCTCGACGCGACACTGCGCGCGATCGTGGACGGCGACGCGACGCACCGGTACTCGGTCGCGTGGCTCGACCTGTCGGGACCGGGACGACGGGCGCGCGGCATCGTGCAGCACGGGAACCTCGCCGCCCCGCTCGGCCTCGACGAAGACCAGCGACGGCCGGCCTACGCACCCCGGCGCGCCTTGCCCGTCCCACCGCTGCCGGGCCGCGGCGTCGTGCGGGATCCGATCGTGAAGTCGTTCAACCTCGCCTACTGGCGCCGGCCCCGGAAGGCCACCGCCCTCGTTCCGCTGCCGCGGTTCCTGCACCCGCTGGACGGGGCCGCGTCCTGGCCCCGGCTCTTCGGCGCGTCCGGCCTGCTCCAGTACCAGTGCGTCCTCCCGGACGGGCAGGAGCGCACGCTCGCCGCGCTCGTCGAGGCATTCACGAAGGCGCCGGTGTCCCCCTCGCTGGCGGTGCTGAAACGCCTCGGGCCGCAGGGCGAGGGGATGCTCTCCTTCCCCCTCCAGGGCTGGACGCTCGCGGTGGACCTCCCGGCGTGGAACGCCGAGGTCTACCTGATGCTGGACCGCATGGACGAGGTGGTCGCGCAGGCGGGCGGGCGCGTCTACCTCGCGAAGGACGCGCGGCTGCGACCGGACCTCCTCGCGGCGATGTACCCGCGTCTCCCCGAGTGGCGCGAGGTGAAGCAGCGCATCGACCCGGAGGGCCGCATCCGCTCCGACCTCGCCGAGCGCCTGGGCCTCGTGCCGTCCGCCTCGCGGATCGGCTAGCGCCCCCGATGCCCCGCTCCGCGCCACGCGACTGGGTCCGATTGGCGCGCGTGCGTCAGTGGTCGAAGAACCTCCTGCTCTACGCAGCATTCCTGTTCACGGCCGGCGAAGCGTGGGACGTCGGCGGCGGCAACACCGAGGGCGTCACGCTCTTCCTCCGCGCCACGCTCGGCTTCGTCGCGTTCTGTCTGCTCTCCTCCGCGGGCTACCTGCTCAACGATGCGCGCGACGCCGCCCTCGACCGCGAGCACCCGAGGAAGCGTGACCGCCCCATCGCCGCCGGACGCGTCACCCCGACGGCTGCGAGGCAGGCCGCCGCGGGCCTCGTCGTCGCGGGCCTCGCGCTCAGCGCGCCGCTCGGGCCGTGGTTCGTCGCCGCGGCAGCGGGGTACGTCGCGAGCACGGTCATCTACTCGGTGGCTCTGAAGCGCGTCCCGGTCGTCGATGCGGTGAGCGTCGCGGGATTGTTCGCGCTGCGGGCGCTCGCCGGCGCCCTCGCGATCGAGGTCGAAGCGTCGCCGTGGATCCTCGTGTGCACCTTCGCCGGTGCGCTCTACGTCTCGGCCGTGAAGCGCCAGCAGGAGCAGTGGCTGCTGGGACCGCGGGTGGCGGCGCACCGCGAATCGCTGTCGGGACGCGCCCGCTGGCCGAGGTGGCTCGTGGCGCTCTCGGGAAGCGCCACCTTCGCGCTGTACGTGCAGTACACGTTCTCAGCGCCCAACCTGCCCGAGGACTACTCGATGACCTGGCTCACCGCGCCGTTCGTGGGGGCGGCGGTGCTGCGCTACTACTGGGTCGCGCGGACCAACCCCGCCCGTGACGCCGAGGAGATCGCGTTCCGCGATCCGGTCACGCTCGTGCTCGTCGTGGGGTTCGTCGTCGTGGCGGTGACGCGGCTGCTATTCGCGTCCTAGCCGGGCTCCGACTCCCGGAGGTCAGTCGCCCTCGGGCTCGCGGGAGGGCCGGCGGTCCACGACGACCCACAGGTGGCGATCATCCGTGGTGCGGCGCGTGTGGATGACCGGCTTGCCCCCCTCGAGGCGAGGTCGCAGGTAGCCGTTGGTCTCCACCCGGTCGTCGCGGTCGAGGGGTTCGCCCTCCTCGTCGAGGATCGTCTCCACGGTCGTGCGCTCACGGATCTCGCCGGCCCGCAGGACGCCCTCGATCTCTCGGATCGCCGGGAGGTGGATGAAGACGCCATCGGCGCCACCACCTCGGAGGCCCGTCGCGGCGAGCGCGCCCACGGCGCCGTCGCGCTTGTTGCCGAGGGTGCGCAACGAGACGTTCGCCTCGTCCGCGAAGGTCTGAGCCCACTCGAGCTTCATCAGCTCCGTCTGCGCGCGACGACCGAAGGCGAGGATGTGCGGCATGTCCGAGTGCCGCGACATGATCGCGACGCCGGGATCGGCGTCCTTCGCGGCGTGCGCCCGCACGAAGTCCACGACCTCGTCCTCGACATCGAGGATGGAGCGCGTGGTCTGAATGGTCAGCGCATAGCAGTAGTTGCCGTTGTCGGATGACACCTTCGAGGAGTCCCAGAGCTGGTGCCGCGTGACGCCGAGCGGCTCGCCCCAGCCGGCCGAGGCGACCTCGGCGGAGAGCGCCATCGTCAGCGCGCCGGTGCCTTCGCAGCCCGCGCCATCCGTGTTGTCGATGCCAACGATGAACTGCTCGCTGATCATGAAGCCTCCGAAGGTTCCGGCGGGAGTCTATCGGCCTCCCTGCGTGAGGCCTACCCGTGGAGGGCCCACGAGGCGCCGGGCATGGCCCTCAGGCGTAGCCGAGCTCGTGCAGCCGTTCGTCATCAATGCCGAAGAAGTGTGCGATCTCGTGGACCACGGTGCGCTGGATCTCCTCCAGGAGCTCCTCGTCCTGGAAGTGACGCTCGTGCGGCCCCTGGAAGATGAGGATCCGGTCCGGGAGCACCATGTGGTATTCGCCGCGCTCTGTGAGCGGAACGCCGACGTAGAGTCCGAACAGTTCCTCGCCCGGCTCGAGTCCCGCCTCGTCGAGATCTTCCTCGGTCGGCTCGTCCCGGATGACGACGGCGACGTTCTCGAGGCGGTCGGCAAACACCGGGGGCAACTCGGTAAGCGCCCGCTCAACAATCTGCTCGAACTGCCGACGATCCATGAGTTGCGGTGGCTCCCGGCTAGCGCGCCGGAGCGGTCCAGAGCGTGCGATAGCCCTCGCCGGTGACGGCGCGACGCAGCTCACGGTCCTCGGAGCGTTCGAGCTCGGCGACGACGCGGTCGAGCTGCGCGAGCGCATCGAACGCATCGAGGTCGCCGAGGCGCGTGCGGATCGCGTCGATCACGCCGAGACGTCGCAACGCGCCGACGCGGAGCGGCCACGCGACGACGTTCACGCGCTCGGGGCGCGGGAAGTCGGGGCGCACCTCGCGGATCGAGGTCATGCGCTCGCGGATCGAGGCAGCAGGCGGCAGGGAGAACACGCCGGGCTCGCCGGCGCTCCCGGAGATCGTCTCCGTCCGGAAGTCGACGAACAGGCGCTGCGGGATCGTCGAGAAGCGGAACACGAGATGGTCGCGCTCACGGACCGCGGCGCGGAGGGCATCCTGGTCGACCTGGTAGGAGTCGTCCACGTCCTCAGTCTAACCCACGGGCCGAGGCCGCCCGGGTCGGCGAGCACCGCACACGGAATGGGAGCCGGTTGGCACCACTTCAGCCGCTCGCTGGCTCCGTTATGACAATCGCAATTTCTTTGACAGCTTCACGACAGGCGGCTCTAGTGAAGCGGCCCAATCCGCCGATGATTGCTGTGTCTGAGGGTTTCCCCTGATCCGGGAAGCCCGCGACGCGCACATCCAGCAGGATGTGGACCAGCTAGAACGGCGCGCGGAGGCCCCACTCGGGCGCACGGGAAGGAGCGGAGGCACCGAGAATGCTCGGAACACTCTTGGATCGCTTCCGTCCGGATCCCCTCCGGGCGCGCGTCGAGGCGTCGATCCGCCGCGGCACGGGACTCTCGCGTCGCGAGTGGCTCGTCGGGCCGGAGCCGCTGACCACGCGCGCCATGCAGCAGCTCGTGGACGAGATCACGGAGTGGTGCCGTGACCGCATGTCCGCGTCCCGCAGGCCCTATGGCATCGACCAGATGGCGCTCGCCATCGCGTGCGCCGAGCCCGGCGGCAGCCCCATCTCATCGACGACGTTCGGGGTGTTCCGGCCGGTGGAGTTCTACACGGCCGACGGCATCGCGGACCGGCTCGCGGAGTACCTCCACGGCCTCGCGCTCGCGGACCTGAACGATCGAGGTGGCCCGATTCGCTTCGCCGCGGCCCTCTTCTCCTGGGGCGACGTGGCGCGCGACACCGTCTTCACCGACGACGGCGAGTAGCTCGGCTGCGCCGTCGACCCGCGCCGGACTGCTAGCGTCCGCGGACGTCCGGTCCGCCGGGCAGCGCATCGGCGTAGAGGGCGCGGCGCGCGAGCGTTTCCGCGAGCATCTGCAGCTCGCCCCCCTCGGCGGCCAGCGCCTCCAGGAGCATCAGCAGCTCGAGCGTCTCCAGCGCCTGCGTCGAGTCGTGGCGTTCGAGGCCGGCGACGCGCCGAGCGCGTGTCAGCAGGTGGCGAGCGCGTCCGTGGGATACCACGGTCGCGACCTCGACGAGCAAGCCGTGCGCGGACCAGCCGGCGGCTGGCCTCGCTGCAATGCCATCAGGACCCGGAACGGGTGAACCCGCCATCGGAACGCCTTCCCCCGCGCGCCCTCGATACACCCTGATCGTCGGTCGGTAGTGGGACCATCGGACTCGGGGACTCCCCTATCTCGCGAGCGACGGCGTTTGCCGGTGTGCGATGCGACCGACATCATCGAAGGGTGAGCCGGACACGTGCCCTCGCCCTGTTCGCCATCGGCGTGCTCGCCGTGGTCGCCACCGGCTGCCGCCAGGAGCGCGACGCCGCCGCGACGTTCGTCCCGCGCGAGCGCACCGAGTCGGGCGATCCCCGTGGCTTCCTCATGGGCTTCTCGGACGTCCCGGCGTCACTGACCTCCGACGCCTACATCCGTCACTTCGACCTCGTGGCGAACTACGGCGAGGCGATCCTGCTCCAGCGCCCGTCGTCGTGGTCGCAGTTCCTGCCGGGCGCCGAGGTCACCGACGACCTGCGCGACGAGATCATCGCGGCGCGCGAGGCGTCCCGCGCGCGCGACCTCGAGATGATCGTCGCCCTCGACCCATTCGACGCCGGGAACCGCGGCCGCCTGGGCGGCCTCCCCCAGGGCTACGAGGGCCGCTCGCTGGCCGACCCAGACCTGCGCGCCGCCTTCGTCCGCGAGGCGACGTTCATCGCGCGCAACATGCGGCCCGAGTACCTCGCCCTCGGCACCGAGGTGAACGCGACGTACGAGCGGAACCCGGAGGGCTACTTCGCCTTCCTCGACGCCTACCAGGAGGCGTACGACGCGGTGAAGGAAGCCTCGCCGCAGACGAAGGTCTTCGTGACGTTCCAGTACGAGGAGCTGCTGGGCGTGGTCCCGGAGCTCCCGCCGCACGCGCCCCGCTGGGAGCTGCTCGACGACTTCGGCGACTCCATCGACCTGATCGGGATCACCTCGTACCCGTCGTTCGCCTACCCGACCGCGCGGAAGGTGCCGGCCGAGTACTACACGCAGCTCGCCGAGCACACCGACCTGCCGATCGCGTTCACCGGCATCGGCTTCGCCTCCGGCGCGGGGCGCGCCGGCGTGAACGCCTCCACGGAGCCCGAGCAGCGACGCTTCCTCCAGCGGCTGCTGGACGACGCGTTCAACATGCAGACGCCGCTGCTGATCTGGTTCGCCGCCGAGGACCTCGGGTTTGCCGCGTCGCCGCCGTACGACCTGCTGAGCAGCATCGGTCTGCGCGACGCGAATGGGACGCCGAAGGAGTCGTGGACGGTGTGGGAGGAAGCCTCCAACCGTCCGCTCGACCCCGAGGCGGCCGCGGCGCTCCTCGCCGAGCGCGGCACGCCCACGGCGACCCCGCTCGCGGACGAGGGGACCTCGACGCCCACACCGACGCCGACGGACACGGAAACGCCCGAGGGCACTCCGACGGAGGCTGCCTCGGGCGGCTAGGCGGAGCGGCTAGGGCGGAAGAGCCGGCGGGCTTACGCCTGGTCGAGCTCGAAGGCGGCGTGCAGCGCGCGGACGGCGTCCGCGACGCGGTCGGCCTCGACGACGCAGGTGATGCGGATGTCACCCGTCGAGATCATCTCGATGTTCACGCCCTCGTCCGTCAGCGCCCGGAACATGCGCGAGGCGTAGCCCGGCGAGCTCGCCATGCCCGTGCCCACGACGGAGACGGTGCCGAGGTTGTCGGCGGTCACGACCTCCTGCGCCTTGATCTGCGGCATCAGCTTCTGGATGACCTCGACGGCCCCATCGATGTCGCCCGGCTCCACGGTGAACGTGAGGTCGGTCAGGCGCTCCGTGCTGGCGTTCTGGACGATCGTGTCCACGGAGATGCCGGCCTCGGCGAGCGGCTCGAAGATGCCGACGGCGATGCCCGGCTGGTCCGGGACGCCCTTCACCGTGACCTTGCCCACGCGGTTCTCGTGCGCGATCGCGCGGACCTTGTTCCCCTGCTCCATGATCGTCTCCCTGCGGATGATGGTGCCCGGAGCGTCCGGGTCGAATGTGCTCTTCACGAGGATCTCGACGTCGTAGATCGCGCCCAGCTCGACGGCGCGGGCGTGCATGACGCGCGCCCCCGTCGTGGCCAGCTCGAGCATCTCGTCGTAGGCGATGTCGCGCAGCGGCCGCGCCGTCGGCGCGACACGCGGGTCGGCGGTGTAGATGCCGGCGACGTCCGTGTAGATCTCGCAGGTGTCGGCGTTGAGGGCTGCCGCCAGCGCGACGGCGGTCGTGTCGCTGCCGCCGCGGCCCAGTGTCGTGAGGTCGCCATCCTCGGAGATGCCCTGGAAGCCGGCGACGATGACGACGTTGCCGGCGGCCAGCTCGCCCTCCATGCGCTCAGCGCGGATGGAGGCGATGCGGGCGCGGGCGTGCGCGGCGTCCGTGCGGATGCCGGCCTGCGGGCCGGTGAGGCTCACCGCCTCCACGCCGAGCTCGTGCAGCGCCATCGAGAGGAGGGCGCTCGAAACCACCTCGCCGGTGGAGAGGAGCATGTCCATCTCGCGGGCGCGGGGACGCTTCGTGATCTGCCCGGCGAGGTCGACGAGCTCGTCGGTCGTGTCGCCCATCGCGGACACCACGACGACCATCTCCTCGCCGGCCTTCGCGCGCGCAGCCACCAGGTTCGCGACGCGCTTGAGGTGCGTCGCGCTCGCCACCGAGGAGCCGCCGTACTTCTGGACCGTTCGCGTCATCTACTCAACCACTTCCGTGCCGGCGTCCCGCATGGCGACGACGCGCGTCGTCGCCTGGAGGCCGTGTTCGTGCGCCACGCGCAGCATCTCTGACGCTACCGCGTCGCCTGCCTCCGGTGAAACGAAGGCCGCGACGGTGGAACCGCCGCCCGAGAGATAGGAGCCGTACGCGCCGGCGCGGTAGGCGCCGTCGATGATCGGGAACAGCGCCGGGAACAGCTCGCCGCGCGCCGGCTGGTGCAGGATGTCCTCCACCGCCGTCCGCAGCACGTCGTACCGGCGCTCCGCGAGCGCCGCGACGACGAGCGCGGCCCGCCCGATGTTGTGCACCGCCTCGGCTCGCGTGAGAGAGACCGGGAGACGCTTCCGCGACTCCTCGGTCGGCATGCTGAACTCGGGGACGAGGAGCGCCAGGCGCAGGTCATCGGGCGGCGCCAGGCGGACGTGCTGAAGCGGCCCAGAGCCCGGCTGCACCACCACCTGCACCCCGCCGAACAGCGCCGGCACGATGTTGTCCCCGTGCCCCTCGAGTTCGACGGCGAGCGCGACGATGTCCTCGGTCGTGCAGGCGTCGCCGACGAGTCGGTTGCCTGCCACGAGTCCCGCGGCGCGAGACGCCGCGGACATGCCGAGCCCCCGCCCGACGGGCATGTCGCCGTAGTAACGCGCCCGGATCGCCGGAATGGGGCGTCCGAGGTGTTCGAAGACGCGCTGCGCCGCCGTCGACGCCATCCGCTCGATCGCCGCGATCGCGCCGTCGGCGTTCGGCACGCCCGGATCGGCCAGCTCGAACGTCAGCTCCGCCGTCCAGTCGAGCGCGACGCCGAGCGCGTCGAATCCCGGCCCGAGGTTGGCTGAAGTGGCCGGTACGCGGACACGGACGCTCGCGGGCGCGGAGTCGTGACGGGAGTCAGGCATGGGTGTGGATTCTGAGGTTCGGGGCGAGCGCCATCGGGCGCCGGCGGCGGGCTTCCCCTCGATCCTACGAGGGGCGATGGGCGCGGTCTACGCGGCGTGCGGTCCTGGCGCTCTATCGCGTTCTATCGCGTTGTCTAACCATCAGAGATCCCTCGCCCCACGTAAGAAAAGATGCAGGTACTATCTGCGCGTGTGTGGGCGGGAATCCACGCCGGAGGTTGTATGAACGTCGCTATCCACCACCCTCGATCGATCATCGCCATCGGCGTAGCCGTGGCGCTCGCGCTACTGGCGCTCCTGCCTGGCACGTGGGGAACCGCGCTGGCCCAGACCGCGGGAACACCGACAGCCACGATCACCATCGTGAACCCGGGCGCGCAGAGCACCGCCACCGTCGTCGGCACCGCGACCGCAACGGTGGGGAACTCCAACAACGACGGCGGCGCGTCCGTCAGCGTCCCGGCCGGCTCGATGCCGTCCGGTAGCACGGTGACGGTGACCTCCCCGCCAGCCTTCGCCGGCTTCGTGAGGGTCGGCACCGGCGCGAACAAGGGCGTCGTGACCGTCCCGGTCGTGATGAACCTCGAGGCGACGGACGGCGACGGAAACGAGGTCACCTCGTTCACGGAGCCGGTGACCGTGCGCGTGAACGTACCGGACAGCCTCTGGGCGCAGGTGCTGCGGCTCTCAGGAACCGCCAACCCGGTCGTGAAGGTGCAGAACATCAACCCGTCGACCGGGGTGACCACCACGATCGAATGCACGCTCGTCGACTCCGCGACTGGTGTCGTGGACTGTGCCCTCCCCCACTTCTCCGAGTGGAGCATGGAGATCGAGTTTGACACCGCCCCGGGCGTCGATGTCGTCGAAGAGTTCGGTGGTTCGGGCGTCGTCCCGTCCCCGGCCGACACCGGCATGGGCGTGACCGAGGAGTCCGGCGCGACCAACCCGCTCGCGATCGCCCTCGGCGTCCTCGCGCTGGCGGGTATCGCCGGCGCCGGTGCTCGGTTCGCGATCGGCCGCCGCTCGGCGTAGTTCGTACACCTCGCACACTCACGAAGGGCGGGCCTCAGGGCCCGCCCTTCTGCTTGCGCGCGGGTGCCACGGTTCGACGCAGATCGCTGCGCCGCCCCGCCTCCGCCCTTCCCCCGCTCCACGGGAAGGGGCCGGGGCTAGTGACGCGGGACGGGGAGGGCGTCGCCTCGGGCCGGGCCGTGCGTCGCCTTCAGGTCGCGGGCGTCGAGGACCTCGCCACAGTGAGAGCACGTCGGGACGATGGTCGTCTCGTGGCCGCAGACGCGGTGGAGCGTCACGATGGGGGCGCCGTCGGGCGCGGCCCAGCGGTCGCCCCACTCGCGCATCGCCGTCATCACCACCCAGAGGTCGCGCCCCTTCTCGGTGAGCCGGTAGTCGTACCTCGGCGGCTTCTCCTGGTACGGCGCCCGCTCCACGATGCCGAGCGACTCGAGGCGTCCCAAGCGCTCCGTGAGCACGTTCCGAGAGATGCCCAGGCGCGACTGGAAGTCGTCGAAGCGCGACACGCCGAGCATGAGGTCACGCACGATGAGCGGCGTCCACCACTCCCCGATCACCTCGAGGGCCTGGGCGATGCTGCAGTTCATGTCGGCGAAGGAGGCTCGTCTCATGCGGCGATGGTAGTGAGTTGCATGATTGAACTCAACAGGCGTAGACTCGCGCCGTCGGGACGACGGACGGGATCTCGACGCGCCGTGAACCATCCTTCGACGCCGGTCGCACACCGCGCGTACACTGCGCAGCAGTAGATTGAGGCCGTATCAGCGCGCACGACCCGCGGAGGGGCATCCACCGGGCGGGCAGCGACGGAACGGCTCGAACGGGCCATCGCCCACGGGGCATGAACAGGCTGGGGGACTCCATGGAAGACATCGTCATCGTCAGCGGTGCTCGAACCGCCATCGGCACGCTGGGGGGCGCCCTCAGCGAGACGCCCGCGTCGGACCTCGGCGCGCACGTCATCCGCGCCGCCGTCGAACGCGCCGGGCTGTCGCCCGAGCAGATCGACCAGGTCATCCTCGGCTGCGTCGGCCAGGTGGCGGAGGACGGCTACATCGCCCGTCACGCCTCCATCAAGGCCGGCATGCCCATCGGCACCCCCGCCTACACGGTGAACCGCATCTGCGGCTCCGGCCTCGAGGCGATCAACACGGCCGCGCGCTGGATCCAGACCGGCGACGCCGAGATCGTCGTGGCCGGCGGCGCCGAGAACATGAGCATGATGCCGTACTACGTGCGCAAGGCGCGCTTCGGCTACAAGTACGGCGACGGCACCCTCGAGGACGGTACGCAGGACCTCGTCACCGACCCGTTCGAGGACTACCCGATGGGCATGACGGCGGAGAACCTCGCCGCCCAGTTCGAGGTCTCCCGCGAACTGCAGGACGAGTACGCGATCCGCTCGCAGGAGCGCGCCCGCAAGGCCATCGACGCCGGGTACTTCAAGGAGCAGATCGCTCCGATCGAGGCGAAGAAGGGCCGCAACACCGTCACCTTCGACACGGACGAGCACCCGCGCGAGACCTCGATGGAGGCGCTCGGCAAGCTTCGCCCCGCCTTCAAGCAGGACGGCTCCGTGACCGCCGGGAACGCCTCCGGCATCAACGACGGCGCCGCCGCCGTCGTGGTGATGTCCGCTTCGAAGGCCAAGGAGCTCGGCATCAAGCCGCGCATGCGCCTGGTCGCCCGCGCCGAGGCCGGCGTGGACTGGAAGATCATGGGCTCCGGCCCGATCCCGGCCATCCAGAACGTCATGAAGAAGGCGAACCTGAACGTCCAGGACATGGACGTCATCGAGCTGAACGAGGCGTTCGCCGCCGTCGCGGCCGCGTGCTCGGTCGCCCTCGACCTGCCGCAGGACAAGACCAACCCCAACGGCGGCGCGGTCGCCCTCGGCCACCCGGTCGGAGCGACGGGTACCATCCTCGCCGTGAAGACGATGTACGAGCTGGAGCGCACGGGCGGCCGCTACGGCCTGGTGTCGCTGTGCATTGGCGGCGGCCAGGGCATCGCCTCGATCTTCGAGCGCGTCTCCTAGCAAGCCTCGCGCCCTCCGGGCGCACGCTTCGAGCTACAACAGCCCGGCCATTCGGCCGGGCTGTTCGCTTCTGCGCGGGTCCGGCGCTCCGACTCGGTCCGATCAGCAGCGAGTTCTGGCGGGAATGCGCCGCTTTGCCGCACCCATCACTTGTTCTAAGTACCAACGACCTCTACAACTATGTCTCACCTAATTCACTGACAAAGTGGTTACTACGAGACAGCCCAGCGGGACTCTCTTGAGGGGTCGGTTCATGAACAAGCGCACACTCGCGACGAGCCTCCTCGCGCTCGCCGCCGCGGGAGGCCTCCTCCTGGCGGGATGCAGCAGCGACGACGGAGCTTCCGAGGACCTCAGGGGCGAGGTCGTCCAGACCTACGCCGACGGCGTGCACGCGTCCTACCTCGCCAGCCTGACCTCGGCACAGGCGATGGACCAGGCGATCGACGCCTTCCTCGCCGCACCGTCCGAGGAGACCCTCGCCGCGGCGAAGCAGGCGTGGCTCGCCGCCCGCGACGACTACAGCCCCACCGAGGCGTTCCGCTTCTACGGCGGCCCCATCGACGACGACGACGGGCCCGAGGGCCTCATCAACGCCTGGCCGCTCGACGAGGCGTACATCGACTACGTCGAGGGCAACCCGGACGCCGGCATCATCAACATGCCGGACACCTACCCGGACATCACCGCCGACCTGCTCGTCTCGCTCAACGAGGACGGCGGGGAGGTGAACATCTCCACGGGCTGGCACGCGATCGAGTTCCTCCTCTGGGGCCAGGACCTCAACGACGACGGCCCCGGCGATCGCCCGGTCAGCGACTACGTCGACGCGCCGAACGCCGAACGCCGCGCCACCTACCTCGCGACCGCGTCCGACCTCCTCCTCGTGCACCTCCAGCAGATGGTGGACGAGTGGGCGCCGGACACCGAGGGCAACTACCGCGCGTCCTTCCTCGCCCTCGACGTGGACGAGGCGCTCACGAACATCCTCACCGGCGTCGGCGAGCTCTCGGCGGGCGAGCTCGCGGGCGAGCGGATGACCGTGGCGTACGAGGCGCGCTCGCAGGAGGACGAGCACTCCTGCTTCTCGGACAACACCACCAACGACATCATCGGCAACGCCGTCGGCATCCAGCGCGTCCTCGAGGGCGACTACCCCGAGGTGGACGGAACGAGTGTCGACGGCCCCGGCATCCTCGCCCTCGTCGAGGACTCCGACGAGAAGCTCGCCGCCAGCGTGCGCGAGGCGGTCGAGCTCAGCGTCGCCGACGCGCGAGCGATCCCCGCGCCGTTCGACCAGCACCTGCGCGAAGACCTCCCCGACGACGACCCGGGCCGCGCCTCGATCCTCGCGACCATCGAGGCCCTCGAGTCGCAGCGCGACCTGATCGTCGAGGCGGCCGATGCGCTCGGCCTGAGCATCAGCGTCTCGTAGGAGGTCGGTGGTGTCGCGGACAGGCGGACTGCTGAGGACGGCCAACCCCGCGGGCTGGGGCCTGCGCGGTTGGCTGTGGCTCCTCGTCGTCCTCGTCGGGGCCGGCACGCTCGGGGTCATGCTCCGGCGGGACGCGGCCTACGGCTCCGAGCTGCTCGTGGCCGAGCTGGGCGGCAAGACGACCGCGTTCACCTCGAACGTGAACGCGTTCGACCTCCCCGCCCGCAACCTCACGGACGAGGAGCGCCGGCTCGCGCAGGTCGGTGACTCGTTCTTCACGCAGAACTGGGTGACGGCGCCCGCCAGCACCGCCGCTCGTGATGGCCTCGGCCCGCTGTTCAACGCCGCCGCGTGTTCCTCGTGCCACTCGCACGACGGCCGCTCGCGGCTCCCCACGAGCGACGACGACCCCGCGCGCGGCCTGCTGCTGCGCCTCTCGGTGCCCGGCACCGACGAGCATGGCGGCCCGCTCGGCGACCCGATCTACGGCGGCCAGCTCCAGGACCGATCCATCGAGACCGTCCTCACCGAGGGCCGCATCCAGATCGAGTGGACCGAGGTCAGCGGCGCGTACGCCGACGGCACGACCTACACCCTCCGGATGCCGCACTTCTCGCTCGCGGACCTCGCCTACGGCGACCCCGCCCCCGGGATCATGCTCTCGCCGCGCATCGCCCCGCAGGTCATCGGCCAGGGGCTCCTCCAGTCAATCCCGGAGTCACGGCTGGTCGAGCTGGCCGACCCCGACGACGCAGACGGCGACGGCATCTCCGGGCGCGTGAACTACGTCTGGGACGTGCGCGCGGGGAAGACCAGCGTCGGGCGCTTCGGGTGGAAGGCCGGCCAGCCGACCGTCGAGCAGCAGATCGCCGCGGCGTTCATCGGTGACGTCGGCGTCACCTCGGAGCTGTTCCCCGTCGAGTCCTGCACCGACGAGCAGTACCGCTGCCAGGTCGTCCCGAACGGCGGCTCACCCGAGCTCGACCCCGACCGCCTCGAGGCGGTCACGTTCTACGCGAGCACGCTCGCCGTCCCTGCGATGCGCGACGTCGACGACGAGGCGGTGCAGCGCGGCGCGGGCGTGTTCCTCCGCCTCGGCTGCGACGCCTGCCACACGCCGACCCACGTCACCGGCGACGAAGCGATCACCCCGGCGCTCACCGGCCAGGAGATCCACCCCTTCACCGACCTCCTGCTGCACGACATGGGCGAGGGCCTGGCGGACGGCCGCCCCGAGTTCCTCGCGACCGGAACCGAGTGGCGCACCCCACCGCTGTGGGGCATCGGCCTCATCGAGACCGTGAACGGCCACACGGAGTACCTCCACGACGGCCGCGCCCGCAACCTCGAGGAAGCGATCCTCTGGCACGGCGGCGAAGCCGAGGCCTCGCGGGACGCCTTCAAGGCCCTCTCCCGCGAGGACCGCGAAGCGCTGATCCGCTTCCTGAAGTCGCTCTAGCGGTCGAGCACGCGCTGGAGGAAGCGCTGGGTGCGCTCCTCCCGAGGTGCGACGAGCACCTCGGACGGCGGGCCCTGTTCGACGATGACGCCGCCGTCCATGAAGACCACGCGGTCGGCGACCTCGCGGGCGAAGCCGATCTCGTGGGTGACGACGAGCATCGTCATGCCCTCCTCGGCGAGCTCGCGCATCACGTCGAGCACCTCGCCGACGAGCTCGGGGTCGAGGGCGCTCGTGGCCTCGTCGAAGAGCATCGCCTCGGGGCCCATGCTGAGCGCGCGCGCGATCGCGACGCGCTGCTGCTGGCCGCCGGAGAGCCGGGCGGGGTACTCGCCGCGCTTCTCCTCGAGGCCCACGCGGCGCAGCATCGCGAGCGCCGTGTCCGTCGCCTCCGCCCCGCCGCGTCCGAGGACGACGCGCTGCGCGATCGTGAGGTTCTCCTCGACGGTCAGGTGCGGGAACAGGTTGAACTGCTGGAACACCATGCCGATCCGGGCGCGGATCCAGTCGATGTCCGTGTCCGGGGCGGTCACCTCGGTATCGCCGATGAACACCTGGCCCGCCGTGGGCGTCTCCAGCAGGTTCACGCAGCGCAGGAGCGTCGACTTCCCCGACCCGGACGGACCGAGGATGCACACCACCTCGCCGCGCGCGATGTCGAGGTCGATGCCGCGCAGCACCTCGTTCTGGCCGAACGCCTTGTGCAGGCCGCGCAGGCGGACGGCGGGGAGCGTGTCGCCCTCGGCGGTCGTGCCCTCGGGGGTCGCGTTCGCGCTCATCGTGACACCTTCGCGCGACGTTCGAGGTAGCCCGCGAGGCGCGTCATCGGGATCGTGAGCACGAGGTAGAGCAACCCCGCGACGACGAGCGGCGTGGCGTTGGCGTTCTCGTTCACGCCGTCCCGGCCGAACCGCGTGAGCTCCTTCGTCGCGGGCGTCACGCCGATGACGGAGATGAGCGCGGTGTCCTTCAGCAGCAGCACGAGCTCGTTCGTCATCGGCGGGATGATGATGCGGAAGGCCTGCGGCAGGATGATCCGCCGCATCGCCTGCGGGTAGGACATGCCGAGCGAGCGCGCCGCCTCCATCTGGCCGCGCGGGACCGCCTCGATGCCCGCGCGGATCACCTCGGCGATGTACGCGGACGAGACGATCGCGAGCGCGAGCGAGCCGCGGCCGTAGGTGCCGGGGATGCGCACGTCGAGCGCGATCGGGAGTCCGAACGCGATAAAGATCAGCACGAGCAGCGCGGGGAGGCCGCGGAGCACGTCCGTGTAGACCGCCGCGAACCAGCGGTAGGGACGCGAGGGCGAGAGCCGCATCAGCGCGACCACCAGCCCGAGGGCGAGTCCGCCGCTGAATCCGAACGCCGTGAAGATGAGGGTGTTCTTCGCGGCCTGCGTGACGATCTCGGGGAACTGGTCCGCGACGAGGTCGGGCCGCAGCATCTTGTCCTGCAGCCGCGCCCAGTCGATGCCGAAGACGACGATCAGCGCCACCGCGGCGGTCGCCGCGTACATCGCCCACGAGATCGTGCGGGAGGAGATGAACCGGGACCGCCGCCCCCGACGCGCGCTACGCGCGTCCTGGGGGTCGGACGGTCCCGGCATCATCGATCGAGCGTCACTCACAGCGGCAGGTGCACCGGGCGCCTGAGCGCGCCGGCGCGCCGAGGGCTAATTGCCCGCGGCTCCACCGAACCACTTGGCGAAGATCTCGTTGTACGCGCCGCCGTCGCGGAGGGCGGCCAGCTCGGCGTTCACGGCCTCGGCCAGACCGGCGTTGTCCGGGTCCACCGCGAAGCCGTACTGCTCGCCGGTCGGGAACGTCTCCGTGACGACCATCGAGTCGTCCTGCGTCGAGCGGTACCCGTTGACCGGGAGGTCCTGCAGGATCGCGTCGACGTCACCCGCCTCGAGCGCGAGGAACATCGCGGCCGGCTCGTCGAACGAGATCAGCGTGGAGCCCTCGGGCTTGTGGTCCTGGGCGTAGGTCTCGCCCGTGGTGCCCGTCTGGACGGCGATGTTCTTGCCCGCCAGCGACTCCAGCGTGGGGAACTCGTCCGCCTGGTCGGCGCGCACCAGCAGGGACTGGTCGGCGTCGAAGTACGGGTCGGTGAAGAGCGTGGACTTCGCGCGCTCCTCGGTGATCGTCATCGCGGAGACCACGATGTCGCACTCACCGGCGGCCGGGAGCAGCCAGATGCCGTCGAACGGCACGACCGTCACGGACGTCTCGAGGTCCATGGCGCCCGCGATGGCGTTGATCAGGTCCATGTCGAACCCGGTCCACTTGCCGTCGATTTCCATCTCGAACGGCTCGTACGGGGCGTCCGAGCAGATGGTCAGGGTGCCCTCGGTCTTGAGGGTGTAGGTGGACGCGGCGGCCGAGGCCTCGCTGTTGCCGCCGTCGCTGGATTCACTATCGCCGGAGTCGTCGCTGGAGCAGGCAGTGCCCACGAGCGCGACGCCGATCACGAGTGGCATGAGCCACTTGAGCCGACCCTTCACGTGTCCCTCCGATGGTGCACGTTTCCTCTGGTTGCGCGCGATCCTACGGGGCCGCGCCCTTGACGGCGACGGCCACCCGCCCGTCCGTGCGAATTCGTAAGCGAGCGCTGTGGCGCGTCCCGAGCCGTCCGATGCTCAGATAGAGCGCATCTCTGACGTTGGAACATCGAGCGAAATCTCCGGCACGAATCCGGCGCGGAAGTCCGCACTGACATGGCATGATGCGCGAGGCTCGTGGCAGGAGCCGAAGCGGGGGTCGGAATCCATGCTCAAGACACTCCACCGCGCGGCGGCGATGCCGCTCGCGTTGCTCGTGCTGGTGGCGCTCTGCGCCGGCCTCCTCGCCTGCTCCGGCAGCGACGAGAGCGACGAGGAGGGCGCGGCGGTCGGCGGATCGAGTCAGTCGAGTGAGTCGACCGACGACGAAACCCGCAAGGCCGAGGAAGCACTCGCGGACGAAGAGCGGGCAGCGCAGGACGCCCTCGACCAGGCGAAGGCGGACCTCGACGCGGCGATCGCGGCGGTCGATCCGTGCGACCCGGATGTCGAGCAGATGACGGACATCCTCGAGCCGCTCGCGACGATGCAGCAGATGGGCGAGGCCGGAGACGCCGCCACCAACGCTGCGATGGCATCCCAGGCGCGGCTGATCCAGTCGATCGCACGGGCACAGGCCGGCGGATCCATCCCGGGCCTCGACCCGACCACGCTCACGAACCTCGCGGACGCGGCGGGCCTCGACCCGACCGCGGAGGACTGGATGAGCGACCCCGAGTGTGCCCACGCGTGGCGCATTGAGATCGACTGGGACCAGAGCTTCGGGGCGGGAGGCGTGGGCGTCGGGGTCGGGTACTCCGGGTCGGCGGACTTCTCCGCCAGTCCGGGCGACGGGTTCGCCTCCGGCGCCGGGCCGCTCGACTTCGAGACGGCGCTCGCGCTCCCGAACTGCCAGGTCGCGATGCTCGACAAGTCGACCGAGGGCTTCCGGGTCACCGGCACCTATCGCAACGACCGCATCGCGGGCGAGGCGAGGATCGGGGACGCCTCCTACAACCTGCGCCTGCAGTGTGGCGACGCTCCGCCGATCTACGTGCCGGGCAGCATCAGCGAGCTCACCATGCCGTTCGACCTGCCCGATGAAGACGGAGCGACGCAGACGATCACGTTCCCGGGCATGGGGGAGGTCACCTTCACCCTACGCGACCTCGGCGGGGAGTAACCCTCGGAGCGCACGGGCACGACAGAGGCCGCCCTCGCGGGCGGCCTCTGTGCGTCGTCGTCGAGACGGGCTCTACCCGTTGGGGCGGGAGAGCGGCTGGAGCGGGAGCTCCTGCGCGGTGAGCTTGAACTCGTCCATCATGTCGTAGGCGTAGTCGATGCGGCCGGTGAGGGTCTTCGGGTCCTCGGAGACGAGCTTGAAGCACGCCTCGGCCATGTGCTCGACCGGGGTCTCGCGCTCGTGCGTCTCACCCGAGACCAGGTTGTGGAACACCGTGCCCGGCGTGGCCACGAGGCCCGGCGAGATCACGTTGACCGCGATGTTGTCCTGGTACACCTCGGACGCGAGGCCCGTGGTGAAGCGCTCGAGGGCCGCCTTGCACATGCCGTACACGGTGCCGCCGCGCCCGCCGGAGTCCGGCTTCGGGTGGCGCGCCGCGCCGGAGGAGACGTTCACGATCCAGCCCGCGCCGCGCTCGCGCATCGAGGGCATCACGATCTGGCTGAGGTGGAACGGGGAGTAGACCTGCACCTCCTGCATGAGGCGGTAACGGCGCTCCGGGAAGTCCTGGACGGGGATGAAGAACGTGACCGCCGCGTTGTTCACGAGGATGTCGACCGGCCCGTAGATCCGGTTCGCCTCCGCGATGAGGTTCTTGCGGTCCTCCTCGTTGGAGAGGTCGCAGCGCACCGCCGTCGCCTCGCCACCCGCCTCGCGGATGTTCTTCACGACGCCGTTGATGGAGCCCTCGAGGGAGTGGTCACCCTCGTTGAGCGTGCGGGCGGAGACGATGACCTTCGCGCCGTCCATCGCGAAGCGCGCGGCGATCGCCTCGCCGATGCCGCGGGAGGCGCCCGTGACGACGGCGACCTTCCCGGCGAGCTTTCCGTTCATGTTGGCCTGTGGCATGGGGATGCCCTCACTTTCGCGAGTTGGTGTAGGGGTCGAGTTGCCTCGGCGGTTGTAGCACAGACTCGATTGAGGGGGGCGCCGGCGCGTGTCTCGTCGTTCGTGAGCCCCTCCTCGGAGATGGGGAGGGGCCGGACGAGAGCATCAGCGTGGCCGATGGATCGATCGACTGGATCGATCGACGCCTAGCTGATCAGCGCCCGCAGCCGCTCGAGGATGGCGTGGGTGATCTGCATCTCCGGCCTCGATGCGTCGAGGACCAGCCAGTGGTCGGGGTCCGCCGCGGCCTGCTCGAGGAAGCCACGCGCCACGTCGCGGTGGAACTCGATGCCGGCGCGTTCGAGGTAGTCACGGCCGCGACCGGTGCGCTCGAAGCCCTGCTCGGGCTCCAGCATCAGGAGCACCACGAGGTCAGGCAGCAGGCCGCCGGTGGCGACGGCGTTCGCGGCGTCGACGATCGGGCGGGGGACGCGTCGGCCGTAGTGCTGGTAGGCGACCGTCGACCCGGTGAAGCGGTCGCAGAGCACGACCGCGCCCCGGTCGAGGGCGGGCACGATCACCTCGCGGACGAGTTGCGCCCTCGCTGCGTTGAAGATCAGGAGCTCGGTCTCCGGGGTCGGAGGAGCCTCATCATCCGTCGTCGCGAAGAGGGCTTCTCGCAGCCGCTCGCCGACGGGGGTTCCGCCCGGCTCGCGGCAGGTGACCACCTCGCGGCCCTCGCGCTCGAGCATGCGGGCGACCGCCGCGATCTGCGTGGACTTCCCGGCGCCTTCGCCGCCCTCCAGGACGACGAAGACGCCGCGATTCGTATCAACCAACAGTCGGGGATCCGCTAGGCGTCGTCATCATCGCGCCACGGTAGCCCGCGATTGGGCGTGGCGCTCTCCCTGACGACCGAGACGCGGCGGAACGGCTCCCGCCCCTTCGAGACGGACCGAAGCCCGTGACGGGAGACGAGCTCGTGCTGGAGGCGGCGGATGTAGGCCGTCGCCGGCGACAGCTCTACCGAGGCGGCTCCTCGAAAGGTGATCTCCGCGACGGCATCCTCCGCTTCCCTCAGCGCCAGCGTGGTCGGATCCTCGCGGCCGCCCTCGCCCCGGAAGGCGAGGAGCTGTCGCTCGATCTGCTGGGCCGAGTTGTTCCGCAGGACGTAGATCGGGATGCCCTTCTCCTCGGCCTGCTTCAGCGGTCCGGTGCGGCGGCGGTAGTACGGGCGCAGCGTGAGCACGGCGTCCGCCTCGCGGACGGAGTCCACGATGCGCGCCGCCGAGCGGGTCTCGTGGATCGCCTGCTCCAGGCGGCCGCGCGAGATGCCGAACGGCAGGATGCGCTTCTCCGGTCCGCCGGGCGCCGCCTGCACCTCGCGGGTGCGGGTCGGTTCCGGGCGCGCCTCGAGGGGCTCCTCCGGCTGCGTGCGCAGCGGCACGCGCTCCACCTTCGTGACCTCGCCGTCGTCGTTCGCGACGCGGATCTCCGCCTCCACCTCGTAGCCGCGCAGCAGCGCGTCCACGGTGGCGGCGACATCCTCGTGGATCGCCAGCGTGCGGAACGACTGGATCTCGACGAGGACGTCGAAGGTCGGTGGGGCGCGGCGCTCGAGGACGGTCTTCTGCGTGCCGCGCCGGCGCGCCTCCTCGTCGGAGAGCGTGACCGACTCGATACCGCCGATGAGGTCGGAGAGCGTCGGGTTCTGCATCAGGTTGGAGAGCGACGTGCCGTGCGCGGTGCCGATGAGCTGCACGCCGCGCTCGGCGATCGTGCGGGCCGCCTCGGCCTCGGCGGCCGTGCCGATCTCGTCGATGACCACGACCTCGGGGGTGTGGTTCTCGACGGCCTCGATCATCACCTCGTGCTGGAGCGCGGCGCGCGGCACCTGCATCCGGCGCGCGCGGCCGATGCCGTGGTGCGGGATGTCGCCATCCCCGCCGATCTCGTTCGAGGTGTCGACGATGACGACGCGCTTGCCGAGCTCGTCGGCGCACATGCGCGCGACGTCACGCAGCATCGTGGTCTTGCCGACACCCGGAGGGCCGAGCAGCAGGATCGAGTGCCCGCCCTCGATGAGGTCGCGCATGACCTGGCCGGAGCCGGACACCGAGCGCCCGACGCGACACGTCAGGCCGACGATGTGGCCTCGGCGGTTGCGGATCGCGGAGATGCGGTGGAGCGTCCGCGGGATACCGCCGCGGTTGTCGTCACCGAACTCAGAGACCTGCGCCACCACCTGCGCGATCTCGGTGTCCTTCACCTCGACGTCGTCGAGGTCGACCTCCCCATCGCGGTAGCGTGCGGTCGGCCGGCGGCCGAGGTCGAGGATCACCTCGATCAGGCCGTCGAAGCCGCGAGCGCGCAGCGGCTCCGCGACTCGCTCCGGGAGGATGGAGACGAGCAACTCGATCTCCTCGCGCTCCTCGGGCGTCATCGCGCGCGGCGGTGGCGGCGGGGCCGGGACCGCCTCCGGCACCTCGGCGGACGAGCGCGCCGCGAAGGGCGTACCCGCGGCGTCGCGGGCGTCCTCGTACGGCTCGCCGTAGCGGGCGCCGTGGAAGTCGGTCAGTTCGTCGTTGTCGTGCTCGTCGTAGCGCGAGTAGTTACTCATTCAGGCGCACGAACCTCCGTCCGGCTAACTGCCGGGTATCGCTATGCCCGCGCGGGCGAAGGCCTCTTCCCTGGCCTCCTCCCGGATCGGGTGACTCACTCGGAGACAGAACAGCCCGTACTCGCCGGCTGGCTGGAGTCCAGCACGCCGCGCAGCCTCCTCGGCTGCGGAACCGGTGACCACGAGGCCGTAGACAGCGCCGGCGCCCTCATCTCGGGACGAGGTGGGAAGACGTCGACGGAGTTCCTGGAGGACGGCATCCCCGGCGCCCGGCGTTTCCGGGTCGGCGAGGAGCGTGAATTGACCGCGCGAAGAAGCGCGCAGGCAGGCTCGCACCTGACCCTCGGCTTCCTCGACGAGCAACGGCGGAGCACCGCGGTCCACCCAGCGGGTGTCCTCGATGCCGAGCCACTCGTCCTGTGTCATCGCGAGTGCCTCCCGGGCGGTCACCGGGAAGGCGCGACTGTAGAGCTGGAACCGGGCGTGAGTGTCAGACGGGGTCGCCTCTCGCACGCCGGCTGTCGCCCCGCGGGGATCGGGGTCGCCGGCTGCTTCCACCGCGTCCGCAAGATGCCCCATCCACAGCGTCTCTTCCACAACGTGGCGGAAACCTGCGCGCGGCGCGCTCGTCGCCGCGGGCGACCCGACGGGGGTCCGCAGCAGCACGCGCGTCACGGTCGCGTCGCGGGCGGCGCGGCCCGCCTGGCGCAGGAGGTCGACGATGACCTCCTCGCCCTCCTCGGGCGCGTCGATGAGCGTGTCGATCTCCCAGGCCGTGCGCGACAGCTCTCGAGCCGTCGCGATGCCTCGGATCTCGCGTCCGCCGAGGCTGATCCACATGCGGCGGCCGAGATGGAGCCACTGCTCCAGCGCGGCGGCGATGGGACGGGGCGGCTCGTTGGACACGCCGAGGTGGTCGCGCGTGATGGCCAGATTCTCGCGCACCTCCTCGTCGAAGGTGACGAGGGCGACCAGGTCAGTCGGTCGGGGGGCGCGAGTGTCGGTCACGGCCGAGCGCCTCCCGGGGGGAGCGGGCATGTGCAGGTCACGAGGCTGCCCTCGCTTCCGCATCCAGCTGCTCGCGGCACATCTCGGCGAAGTAGCCGTGCATGCGCGCATCGTTCGTCAGCTCGGGGTGGAAGGAGGTTGCGAGCAGGTGTCCCTGCCGCGCCGCCACGATCCGCCCGTCCGCCAGCGTCGCGAGGACCTCGACGGCCTTGCCGACACGACGGATGACGGGGGCGCGGATGAAGATCGCGCGCAGCGGCGGCCCCTCCATCCCGGCGATGTCGAGGTCGGCCTCGAAGGACTGGATCTGGGTGCCGAAGGCGTTCCGATCGACGGTCATGTCCATGACACCGATCGGCTCGCGGTCCAGGGCGGGCACGTCGGTCGCGAGCAGGATCGCCCCGGCGCAGGTGCCCCATGTCGGGAGGCCGTTACGGATGCGCTCGCGCAGCGGCTCGAGCATGTCGAACGCGATCAGGAGCCGCGCGATGGTCGTGCTCTCGCCGCCGGGGATGACCAGCCCGTCACAGCCGTCGATCTGCGCCAGCGTGCGCACCTCGACGGCATCGACCCCGTTGGCGCGCAGCATGGCGAGGTGCTCGGCGAAGTCTCCCTGGAGGGCGAGGACGCCGATACGCAGCTGCGTGCCCGGGTGATCGGTCGATGGCATCCGGGTTGGTTAGTTCCCCCGTCCGGCGAGGAGCTCCTCGGGCTTCATCTGCGCCGTGGACTGGCCGCGCATGGCCTCGTCGGGGATGGACGCGGAGACCTCCGCGATCATCATCGGGTCGTTGAAGTGGGTCACGGCCTTCACGATGGCGGACGCCATGTTCGCCTGCACCGCGCGGCGCTTCGCCTCGGTGCGCTCGTTCATGCCGGACTTGAAGATGCCGGAGCCGACGAAGACGCCCTCCGCGCCGAGCTGCATCATCAGCGCCGCGTCGGCGGGGGTAGCGACACCACCGGCGGAGAAGTTCACGACGGGCAGCTTGCCGAGCTTGCGGACCTCGCGGACGAGCTCCACCGGGACCTGTAGGTCCTTCGCCGCCACGAAGAGTTCGTCCTCGCGGAGCGACTGCACGCGACGGATCTCCGCCCAGATCGAGCGCATGTGGCGGACGGCCTCGACGATGTCGCCGGTGCCGGCCTCGCCCTTCGTGCGGATCATCGCCGCGCCCTCGGAGATGCGGCGGAGCGCCTCGCCCAGGTTGCGCGCGCCGCAGACGAACGGCGCCTTGAACTGGTGCTTGTCGATGTGGTGGATGTCGTCGGCCGGGGTCAGCACCTCGGACTCGTCGATGTAGTCGATGCCGAGCGCCTCGAGGACCTGCGCCTCGACGAAGTGGCCGATGCGGGCCTTCGCCATCACCGGGATCGAGACGGAGCGCTGGATCTCCTGGATCTTCTTGACGTGGCTCATGCGGGCGACGCCGCCCTCGGCGCGAATGTCCGAGGGGACACGCTCCAGGGCCATCACCGCGACGGCGCCGGCCTCCTGGGCGATCTCCGCCTGCTTGGCGTCCGTGACGTCCATGATCACGCCGCCCTTGAGCATCTGGGCGAGCCCGGCCTTCACCGTCCACGTCGCGACGTCGCCGGTGCCGTTTCGGGCAGCGCCGTTCTGGCCCGCGCCGTTCTTCGCGGCGTTGCCGTTGCCGTTGGACGAGATGCTCTTGGGTGAACTGCCGTTACGCGCCATGTCTGCTCCCGGGAGGTATGGGTTCGAACTCACATTGTACGCCCGGATGTTTCGTCCGCCGACCCGGAAACACGGCAGATCCGAGGCAGCTGCAGGAATTCTCAGGCCGGTCCCATCCTCGGCGGACGGGTGCGCGGAGGGCGAGGCGCGTCTATCCTCCGGCGACCATGGCACTGCCCGAACGCCGCTGGCGCGACGACCACACCTTCGACGATCCGATCCTGATCGGCCTGATCTCGGACACGCACGTGCCCGAGGCGCGCCGTGAGCTCTTCGAGGAGACCTACGCCGCCCTCCAGGACGTCGACCTGATCCTCCACGGTGGGGACATGCACGACATCGTCGTGCTCGACTGGCTGGAGCAGCGCTGCGGCGTGCCGGTGCTCGGCGTCTGCGGCAACGGCGACGACGGTTCCTCGAACCGCACGGTCGCGCCCGATGACCCCCGCCTGCCCTACAACCAGGTCCTGCACGTCGGCGACCTGCGCATCGGCATGACGCACGACTTCCCGGACCGCCCGATCCGTGGCGCCGCCACGATCGAGGAGCGCATGCACCGTCACTTCGGCGGTCCCGTGCACGTCGTCGTCGCCGGGGACACGCACGTCCCACTGGTGAAGATGTGGCAGGGCACGCTGATCGTGAACTCGGGCTCGCCGACGTACCCGCGCAACCTGAACACGCAGATGGGTACCGTGGGCTTCCTCGAGATCAAGGACGGCGTCGTCGACGCCTGGATCGAGCAGCTTCACTAGCGCTCGCCGCGTCCCGTTCCACATCGCGTATCTGACGACTTCGTCGCGCACCCAGCGGGCGCGGAACCGCTCGCTATCTCCAAACGTCATAGCCCCACACCCGCACCAGAGGGCCCGGCCACGCAGGCCGGGAGCGGGGGAAGGGGGCGTGATGCGCGCTCAACTGCTGCACGATTCAACCCGGTCCATGCTCCGATGGCGCCCGTGGGCCGTCCTCGCGACCGCGCTCCTGGCGCTGTCGCTCGTCGCCTGCGGCGGCTCCGATGACGAGGGCGTGTCCTCCTCGGAGGCGATGACCTCGCAGGGAAGCACCGGCGCACCCGCGTTTGGCGGCACCGATAGCAGCTTCGGCGTCGGTGAGTCGAAGGGCGACTTCGCCGAGGATGGCGCCGTGGTGCAGAGCGCTCCCGGGGCCGCGAACACCGGCACGTCACCCGAGCCGATCGCCGATGTCCTCGGGCGGCAGGTGATCCGCAACGGCTCGATGCAGCTCACGGTCGAATCCGTCACCGAGACGTTCGATCAGATCCGCGGCGCGGTGGAGCAGGCCGGCGGCTTCGTCGCCTCCTCCTCGTTCTCCGGCCGTGAAGACTCGCAGCGCGCTCGGATGACCGTGCGCGTGCCGGCGGCGAAGTTCGACCAGCTCATCGCCGACCTCCGCAACATGGCGATCGAGGTGGACTCGATCTCGACCGGCTCCGAGGACGTGACCGGCGAGTTCACGGACCTCGAGGCGTCGCTGCGCAACCTGAAGGCGGTCGAGTCGCAGTACCTCACCCTGCTGGGCGAGGCGAAGGAGATCGGCGACATCCTCACCGTGCAGGACCGCCTCAACGGCGTCCGCTACGAGATCGAGCGCGTGCAGGGCCGCCTGAACCTGATCGAGAACCAGACCAGCCTGGCCACGCTGGAGGTTGCCCTCTTCCCGGAGGCTGCCGACGTCGTCGAGCAGCCGGTCGACGATGGCTTCACGCACCAGGTCTCTGAGGCGTGGGAGTCCTCGCTCGACTTCGTCGGCAACCTCGGCACCGGGCTCGTCGTGGCGCTCGTGTGGTCATGGTGGCTGATCCCGGTCGTGGTCATCGTCGCCCTCGTGGCGCGGCGGTTCGTGGCCCAGGCGGCGAAGGCGCGGTCGGCCCGGGACGTCGGTCGCGTTGACACACCGGGGGGCGCGGCCTAGCGTCGCTTTCCGTCCGCCGCACTCTGAACCCGCGCCCAACCGGTGCGCGAGGGGCGCGGCGGACGGAAAGGCATGGGCCATGCTCATCCCGATCCTGCAGGCCATCGCCGGCCTGCTGATCCTCCTCGTCACGTTCGCATTCGCCGACCCGGTCTCGCTCGGCGGTCTCCTCGGCATCCTCCTCCTGGTCAGCGCTGGCGTTCGTTATGTCATGCAGCGCAACCAGGTGCAGGCCTGAGCTAGGCCCCGCCGATGGCCGTCAATCCGCTCCAGAACGTCAGCTCGATCCTCGTCCCGGTGGACGGCACCTCTGCCTGTCACACCGCGCTCGCCGTGGCCGCTGACATCGCGAAGCGGCACAAGGCGCACATCCACCTGCTCTACGTGATCCAGGTCCCCCGCACGATCGCGCTCGACGCGACGCTCGAGGGCGAGCTCCAGCGCGCCGAGGAGATCCTCGATCGCGCCGAGCGGATCGCCGAGGGCTACGGCGTGGCGGTGGCCGGCGAGCTGGTGCAGGCACGCCAGACCGGCCACGCGATCGTGGACGAGGCGGTCGAGCGCAACGTCGACCTGGTGATACTGGGCATCGGTTACAACCGGCCCTATGGTCGATTCGAGCTGGGCTCGGAAGCGAAGTACGTGCTGGAGCACGCCTCGGCGCCCGTCTGGCTCATCCGGGACGAGGAACCGTCCGCCCAGTAGGCGCGCCCCGAGTGTTGCGGGGGAGCGACCGGACGGACACGTAACCGCATCAGGCGGCCGGCAGGCCGCGAGACGACGTGAGGGCGAGGCTATCGATGCGCGTCGTGATCATGGGGTGTGGGCGAGTCGGCGCCGGACTGGCGCAGCAACTGTTCCGCGAAGGCCATGACGTCACCATCCTGGACACGGACGCCTTCGCCTTCCAGCGCCTCCTGCCGAAGTTCCAGGGACGGCGGCTCCACGGCTCCGGGACAGACGACCGGACGCTGATCGAAGCGGGCATCGAAAATGCCGACGTGTTCGTCGCGGTCGCCTCGGGCGACAACCGGAACATCCTCGCCTCGCAGAAGGCGAAGGAGATGTACGGCGTGAAGCGCGTGGTCACGCGCGTCAAGGATCCGCTCCGCGCCGAGCTCTTCGAGCGCCTCGGCCTCGAGACGTTCAGCCCCACCAAGGTCGGCATCGAGCTGGCCCGCGACGCGATGATGCGCGACGGCACCATGCGCGACGGCACCGTGCGCGGAGAAACAGGCGCCGCCGGCGAGGGGACGCGCTAGCCATGTACATCATCGTCTCGGGCGGCGGGAACGTCGGATACGGGATCGCGCTGGAGCTGCAGCAGCTCCCGGACTACGAGGTCACCATCGTCGAGCTGTCCGCCAACCGAGCTTCGTCGCTGCGTGACGAGATCGGCGAGATGGTCGTGCACGGGGACGGCTCCGAGATCGCCTTCCTCGAGACCGTGGGCGCAAGCCGCGCGGACCTCGTGATCGCCCTCACGGCGGACGACGGCGCGAACCTCGTGACGGCGCAGGTCGCGCGCCACTGGTTCAAGGTGCCGCGGGTGATCGCCCGCGTGAACGACCCGCGCAACGAGCCGCTCTTCCGCAAGCTCGGCGTCGACTCGATCGTGTCCGCCTCCGGCGCGGTGATGGCGCAGATCGAGGCGACGCTGCCTGAGCACACGCTCATCCCGCTGATGGCGCTCGAGAGCGCCGGGCTGCAGATCGTGACGATGCGCGTGCAGGAAGGCGCCGAGGTCGCCGGGCGCAACCTCCGCGACCTCCAGTTCCCCTCCGGCGTGCTGATCACCATCGTGATCGGCCCGGACGGAGCGGAGACGCCGTCCGGCGACACCGTGCTGCGGCCGGGGCATGAGATCATCGCCGTGGTCCCCAAGGACGCCGAGGACACCCTCCGCGCGATGGTGACCGCTCCCCTCCCCGAAGAGGACGACTAATGCGCATCGCCCACCTGGGCCCCCGCGGCACGTACACGGAGGTCGCCGCGCTCGCCTGGCGTCCGGACGCCGAGCTGCTGCCGGTGCCATCCGTGCAGGCGGCCATCGACGCGGTGATCGCGGGCGAGGCCGACGCGGCGGTCTGCGCGATGGAGAACTCGATCGAGGGCACCGCCTCCATCGAGACGCTGGACCTCCTCGCGCGCGAGGACTTCCCGCTCCTCGTGTGCGGCGAAGTGGTCGTCGCGATCCAGCACATGCTCGTGGGCGCGCCGGGGACCGACCCGGCGACCGCGACCGAGGTGCACTCGCATCCCTCGGCGCTGCTCCAGTGCCGCCAGTCCGTCGCACGCCTCGCGCCGAGCGCGAAGCCCGTCGCGGCGCTCTCCACGAGCGGGGCGATCGAGGCGGCAATGCACGCGCCCGGCACCCTGGCAATCGGCAATGAGCGCTCCGCCGAGCTCTACGGCGCGACGATCTTCGCTCGCGACATCGGTGACGAGCGCGGCAACCAGACGCGGTTCGTCGCCCTCTCCCGCGAGGCGACCACGCCAACCGGCGACGACAAGACCTCGCTCGCATTCACGACACAGCACGACCGTCCCGGTTCGCTCGTCGAGGTCCTCGGCCTCTTCGCCGGGCGCGGGCTGAACCTCAGCCGCATCGAGTCGCGTCCCACGCGCCGGCAGCTGGGGACGTACGTCTTCTTCGTGGACGTGCACGGCCACCGCGACGACCCGCTCCTGGCCGAGGCGATCGCGGAGGCGGGCACGATCGCCCACTGGTTGCGCGTGCTGGGGTCGTATCCTCGGTGGGCTGTGGAGGGCTAGGCGTCTCCGCCTCCCCCGGTCCGAGGAGCCACGCGTGCCCGAGATCCCCGACCTCGAAGCGATCCGCCACTACCTCATGCCGCGCCTCGAGGGCCTGACCATCGAGCGTACGAACGCGCCGATCCCCTGGCTCATCCGCACCGGCGCCGAGGACTTCGGGAGCCTCCAGGGCCACCAGTTCGGCGAGATCCACCGCCTCGGGAAGTTCCTCCTCTTCTTCGTGGACGACGGCCGCATCCTCGTCGTGAACCCGATGCTCACCGGCCGCTTCCACTGGGTGGAGGCGGACGCGAAGAAGCCGGGGATGCTCGGCGTGGTCATCGGCTTCGACGATGGCCACGAGCTGCGGTACTCGGACCAGCGCCGGATGGGCCGCTGGTACCTCGTCGCCGGCGAGCAGGAGATCACGACGATCCCGCAGATGGAGAAGCTCGGCCCGGACGTGATGACGCTCGACGAAGACCAGTTCGTCGCGATCATGAAGAAGCGCCGGGGCCAGGTGAAGTCGTCGATCACCAACCAGGAGGTCTTCGCGGGCATCGGCAACGCCTACTCCGACGAGATCCTCTGGGAGGCCGGCATCCACCCGCACCGCAAGGGCTCGACACTCAACGAGGAGGACTGGCGCCGCCTCTTCCGCGCCGTCCGGTCGGTCCTCGAGGAATCCATCCAGATCGTCGACGAGACGGTCCAGGGCGAAGGCCTCGGCCGCAAGGAGGAGTGGCGGCAGCACCTGAAAGTGCACCGCCGCGGCGGCGAGCCGTGCCCGCGCTGCGGCAGCGAGATCCGAGGCCAGACGCGCAGCGGCAGCGAGACGAACTACTGCGTCACCTGCCAGCCCCTCTTCGAGTAGCCCGCGCGGCCTCCGCTCCCCCTCCATCTCCCCGGTGCTGATGGATGCTTGAAACGCCTCCCGTCGGCTAGGCTGCCCGAGGTCGTTCCACCGGAGGGGCGCACACCAGAGGGGGCGGGATGAAGGCAATCGGCAAGGACATCGGCGAGCAGCTCGATGGCATGCACAAGCAGATCGAGGACCGGCTCCGCGTCGAGACCGGCCGCCTCCTGTGGCTCCAGCCGTTCGAGGGCGGATCGTTCTCGAACGTCGAGTGGCGCAAGGAAGCCGTCGTCATCCAGCTGCACAACGGCGTGCCCACGCATGCCCTGCCGCACGTCCTTGGCGTTGCCCTCCAGCACGTCCGCCAGCGGATGGACCTCTACCCCGGCGTCGTCGCCCCGGACACGGACCTCGAGGGCGGCCCGCTGCTGCGCTCGGCGCTCCGCGAGCTCGTGATGGGGCCGGAGGCGGAGATGCACCTCGAGCCGCTGGGGCTCGACACCCAGTGGGAGGACGAGCAGCGTCACCAGGGCCTCAAGGAGATGCTGCGCGACGCTCCCAACGAGTGGGACATCCCCGGCATGGCCGGCAACTCGTTCGCCGCGTTGCAGTACGCGCGCTTCACGCTGGAGCACCCCGCCGAGCTCTGGGAGCCCCTCAAGGAGCAGTTCACCGAGAAGCTCCCGTCCGCCGCCGAGCGGGGCGAGCAGGTGGTGACGGTGGTGAAGCAGTCCGGCTGGAAGACCCCCGGCGCCTGCCTCCAGTCCCTCGTCTCCGCGCGGGACGCGCTCACCCTTCAGCCGTATGCCCTGATCGAGGACCGGCAGAAGAACCGCAAGCTCTAGCGGCGCCCCCGCGACGAAGCAACGAGGCCTCCCGTTGTGGGAGGCCTCATTCGTGTCGGTCGACCTGAGCGCGACGTGGGCGCTAGGCGCCGGCGGCGAGGCCGAGCTCGCCCAGCTCCGGATCGCGGCTCCAGCCGAGCAGGAACGGACGCCACTCGTGGTACCGCGTCAGGTACGGCGCGTACATCACGGACGGATGCGTGGAGGGCCGTCGCGGCTCGCTCAGGAGGTCCATCCGCGCCTCCTCCGGCGTGCGTCCGCCCTTGCGATGGTTGCAGGAGCGGCAGGCCGTCACGAGGTTCTCCCACTCGTGCTTGCCGCCTCGGTGCTTCGGGAGGACGTGGTCCAGGGTGAGCTGGCCGCCGCGCTGGCCGCAGTACTGGCAGCGCTCGCCGTCACGGGCGAAGACTTCTCGACGGGTGAGGCGGGGACGGGGGTGGGGACGGCGGACGAAGTGGGAGAGGCGGATGACCGATGGGGTGGGGAAGGTTCGGTCCTCGACGCCGGATATTGGCTCGTCCCCTTGTTCGAGGACTTCAGCCTTACCTCTGTAGACGAGGACGAACGCCCGTCTGACAGAGCACACATTGAGTGGTTCGTAGTTCTGGTTCAGGACCAGCGCACGTCGCTGGATCGCCACGAGATCCCTCGATCCCTTGTAGCCAGCGCGCCCCGGCTACGACCCGTTCCGCCCTGGCAGTGCGGCTCGGGGATGGGTTCGGATAGGCCGGAGTGTACAAGATGGGGGGAAGCGCGTGTGTGAACCGTCCCCCGTCACCCCTCCCGGCCCGCTACTCGCCGCCGGCCGGCGTCGCGTCCGAGGCAGGGACCTCGCCGCCCGGGACGGACGGCATGAGCGCGCCCAGCCGCTCACGCCACTGGTCCAGCTGCTGCATCGGGTTCTCGAACTCGCTGGGCAGCGCCGGGCCGACGAACCCGATGTCGTCGAGGAAGAACGGCGCGAGCGTCGAGTCGTCGATGCCCTTCGCGAGGTCCTCGTTCGCCGGGAACACGGCAAAGGCCACGAGGGCGAGCTGCACGTAGATCAGGCCGCGGATGAAGCCGATCGCGGCCCCTCCGAGCGAGTCGATCGGGCCGAGCATGAGCAGCGTCGCGGTCGTGCGGAGCACCTCGCCGATCACCATGCCGGCGATCACGGAGCCCACGATGATCGCGACGAACGCCACGAGATTCCTCGTGGTCTCGTCCTCGATCACGAAGTCGAGGTTGGCCGAGAGATCGTCGTAGAGCGTCCCGGCGAGCAGCAGCCCGAGGACGACGGCGACGAGCCAGACCACCTGCCGGATGAGGCCGGTGCGCAGCCCGCGGAACGTCGTCCAGGCGATCGCGCCCGCGATCAGCAAGTCGACCCAGTTCATGGATCCCCGATACCTGCCCGCCACGTTCGATCGTAGCAGCGAGCAAGGGCGGCGCGCCTACCGGGCGTCGAACCCCAGCTTCTGCCGCCGCATCGAGACCCAGCGGCCGCGGCCGTGCCCGAACACGACGTGGTCGATCAGGTCGATCCCGAGGAGCTCGCCGGCGGCGATCGCGTCACGGGTGAAGCGGATGTCGTCGCGGCTCGGCGTCGGGTCGCCGCTCGGGTGGTTGTGCGCCATCGCCATGTGCGCGGCGTTCCGCCGGATGGCGTCGCGGTAGACCTCGGCCAGCCGCCCCGGCGCGCTCGAGATCGTGCCCCGGTAGAGCGTCGGCGTGGCGAGCACGCGGTTCTTCGTGTCGAGGATGACGAGGCGCATCTCCTCCTGCTGGAGCGGTTGCATCTCATCGTGGAGGAGCGCCGCGATGTGCTCGGGCGTGGTGACCTGCGGCCGGTCGTCGCCACCGTCGAGCCGCAGCCGGCGCCCCAGCTCGAACGCCGCCGCGATCGTGGTCGCCTTCGCGTGGCCGACGCCATGCGTCGAGGCAAGCGTGGGGAGGTCCGCCGCGCCGAGGCCGCGGACGCCGCCGTGGTCGCGGAGCAGGCGCTGCGCGATCACGAGCACGTCGTCGCGGGTGGTGCCGGTACGGAGCAGGATCGCGAGGAGTTCCTCGGTCTTCAGCGCCTGCGGGCCGAGGCGGTCGAGCCGCTCGCGCGGGCGCTCGTCGTCCGGCATCTCCGCGACGCGAAGGCCGGCCGGTTCGACGCGAAACGTATCGGGATCGCCGGGTGCGGCTAGAGGCCCGTCCAGGGGTTCGTGTTGCCGGAGGGGCCGCGGTCCAGCTCCTCCCACGCTTTGTTCGGGCGCTCGGAGGCCTTCGCCCCCTTGTTCGCGTCCACGCCGCTCGAGAGCAGTTCCAGCGACACGATGGCGTTCGTATGCGGCCAATGCACGACCTCGATCTCATCGCCCGGGTGGAGCTGATGGTTGGTCAGCTCCTCGATCTCGAAGAGCGTGCCCTTCGCCTTCGCGCCCGGGTCGACGAGGTCACCACCCTGTCCCTCGACGCGGCGGAGGTCTACCAGCAGGTACCGCACGCGCCCGACGAACATGAACCGCGACTTCGCCCACTGGCGGTCGATCACCCCGCGGGACGTCACCGGCTCCTTCCGGAGCAGGTCGCGCACCGCCTGCGTCGCCTCCATGTCCACGGGAACGCTGAAGATCGCGAGCACGATCACCGCGACGATGGAGTTCGGCAGGTTCACGATCGCGACTGCGAGCAGGCCCGTGAGGACTAACCCGGACGGAACGTAGATAGCGGCGCGCCGGATGATCCCCAAGCGGGCGTTGTCACGGTACTCGAGGTAGCGGTCCAGCCCGAGCTCCTGCGCGCGGACGCGCTGCGCCTCCAGCTCCATCTCACGACGGCGGTCACGCGGCTGGCGGCGGTCCTTGCTCATCGGGCACTCATCGTGGGCTCATCCGGGGATGGTCAGGGGACAGGCTACTCGGCCGGGATGATCAGTTCCTGCCCGACCTGCAGCGAGGACGGGTCGGTGATGCCGTTCGCCGTGGCGATCGACGTGGCGAACTGCGTCGGGTCGATGCCCGGTGGGGCGAACTGGTCGGCGATGAGGAACAGCGTGTCGCCGGGCTGGACGATGTACGTCGTCTCCTCGGGCTCCGCTGCCTCGGTCGGCGTGGGCGTGGGCGTCTCGGTCGGTTCCGCCGTCGCGGTCTCCGTGGCGGCGGGCGTGCCGTCGCCCTCCTGCGTCGCCTCGGCCGTAGCGGTGGCCGTCGCCGTGGGCGAGTTCACGAGCCCGGCGATGGAGTTCGGCGGCCCGTCCTGGTCCGCGGAGGCCGGCGGCAGCACGAGCAACCAGACGGCGATGATCGAGCCCACGAGGAGCGCGAGCAGCGATCCGCGGTACACGCGGTAGGACGGCAGGGCGAGGGCGGGATCCATGCAACGGGCGCAGAGGGCGTCACCGTGCTCGTCGCAATAGAGGGCACCGCAGCGCGGGCACTCTTGCGTCGCATCCTCGTCGCATTGGAAGCATCGCACGATGTCAGACTAGCACCGTTCCGAGTTTGGCCCGAGTGCATTGACACCGGATCGGACGGGAAAAACGCCCGGATACGAAGGAGGCGCCGGCTTTCGCCGGCGCCTCCTGTGTGGGCAATGTCGTGGCCACTCTGGATGGCCGTGCCCGTCGCCCCGGAGGGCGGGTGAGCTACTTGAGCTCGACCTTGGCGCCGGCCTCCTCGAGGGCGGCCTTGGCCTTCTCGGCCTCGTCCTTGGTCGCGCCTTCCTTGATCGGCTTCGGGGCGCCCTCGACCAGGTCCTTGGCCTCCTTGAGGCCGAGGTTGGTGAGCTCGCGCACGACCTTGATGACGCCGATCTTGTTGGCGCCGAAGTCGCTCAGGACGATGGTGAAGGAGTCCTGCTCCTCGGCGGCCGCGCCGCCAGCGTCGCCACCGGCGGCCGGGGCGGCAGCCATGGCCACCGGAGCCGCGGCGGTCACGCCGAACTCTTCCTCGATCGCCTTGTTCAGGTCCCGCAGCTCGATCAGGGTCATGCCCTTGATGACTTCGAGGACGTCCTCAACCTTGCTCATCATTGCCTCCTCGCCGTCCCGCCGGGGACGGCACACATGTCCCAGTGACCGAGCCGCCTACGCGGCGTCGTTCTCCTCGAGTTGCTTGGCGCGAGCCTCGACGAGGCCCACGAACTTGCGCTGAGTGGCGACCAGCAGGCCGTTGAACTCAGCGATCTTGCCGACCAGGTTGCCGGCCAGCTTGGCGACCAGCTCGTCCTTGCTCGGCAGCGTGGCGAGCTGACGGACGTAGTCCTCGCTCACCAGCTCCTCACCGACGACGGCGCGCCGGATCTGAACCTTGCTGTCCGCGTGGTCCTTCAGGTACTGGACGATCGCCTTCGAGGGGGCGACGGGCTCGTCGTACCCCACGATGATGGCGGTCGGCCCCTCGGCCAGCTCCACGAAGTGGGGCTTGCCGGCCTGCTCGGCGGCGATCCGGAGCAGCGTGTTCTTCACCACGTGCATCTCGGCGCCGGCTTCACGCAGGCGGTTGCGCAGCTCGACCTGCTGGGCCATGGACACGCCCTGGTACTGCGCGGAGATGGCAATCTCGGCGCGTCCAATGACATCCACCAGCTCGGCGACCTGCTCCACCTTGCGAGGTGTGGGCATCCGCTCCTCCTCTGTCTGCCGCGCCCGTCTCCACCCGGAAACGGAAACGCGCCCTGCACCGCCAGAGGTGAGGACGCGACGGCGGCCACGCCGAGGCGCGACCGAGGTGTGCGTGTGCCCTCGCCTGCATGGGTGGCTGGCTGCAGCCGTTAGTCCCGCTGTCCTCGAGTCGTGACCCGGGGAGGGCGGGGTGCCCATGGTCTCTGGCATGTCCCGACCGCCGAGGCGGCCCGGACGGAACTCAATCAGTATGGGGTGCTCCCCGGGTTCGGTCTAGCGACCGCCCTCCGGGGAGTCCCCGACGTCAGTACCGCTGCGGCGCTACGCGCCGGCGGTGGCGACCGCCTTGAGGGCGGCGAGGTCCAGGTTCAGGCCCGGGCCCATCGTGGACGTGATCGACACGCCGCGGACGAGCTCGCCCTTGGCGCCGGCCGGCCGGTTCCGCTCGATCTCCGTGACCATCGCGCGGAGGTTGTCCGCGAGCTGCTCCGGGGTGAACGACACCTTGCCGAGGATGACGTGGATGAGGTTCGAGCGGTCGAGCCGGAAGTCGACGCGGCCGGCCTTGGCCTCCTCGACACCGCGCGCGATGTCCTCGGCGCCGAGGACGGTGTTGTTGCGCGGGTTCGGCATGAGGCCGCGAGGGCCGAGGACGCGGCCGAGGCCACCGACCTTGCCCATCAGCTCGCGCTGGGCGATCGCGACGTCGAAGTCGGTGAAGCCGCCCTGGACACGCGCGATCAGGTCGTCGCCGCCGACCACGTCGGCGCCGGCGTTCTGAGCAGCGGTGGCCGCCTCGCCCTCGGCGAAGACGGCGACCTTGACTTCCTTGCCGATGCCGTGCGGGAGCACCACGGAGCCGCGGAGCTGCTGGTCGGCGTGGCGGCCGTCCAGGCCCGTGCGGATGTGGAGCTCAACGGTCTCGTCGAACTTGGCCGTCGCCAGCTCCTTCACGAGCTGGATGGCCTCGTCGACGCCGTAGGTCTTGGTGGCGTCCACCTTCTCGCGAAGGGAGGAGATGCGCTTGGAGGTCTTCGGCATGGCTACTTGACCTCGATTCCCATGGAGCGCGCGGAGCCCTCCACGATCTTCATGGCCTGCGCCAGGTCGGTGGTGTTGAGGTCGGGGAGCTTCTGCTCCGCGATCTGGCGCACCTGCGCGCTGGACACGCTGCCCGCCGGCTGCACCTTGTTCTTGGAGGACCCCTTCGGGATCCCGGCCGCGCGACGCAGCAGGTCAGAGACCGGCGGCGTCTTGAGGACGAACGTGAAGGAGCGGTCCTCGAAGACGGTGATCCTCGCGGGGACGATGCCGTCCATGCCCTTCGTCTGCTCGTTGTAGGCCTTGCAGAAATCCATGATGTTGATGCCCTGCGGACCGAGCGCGGTACCAACCGGCGGAGCCGGGTTGGCGGTGCCCGCCTTGATCTGCAGGGTCAACACACGACGAACCTTCTTCGCCATCTGTGCTGTCTCCTATCGCATCCAGCCGTCACCGCGGTCGCGGTCGCCGGGTGCTCCCTCGTCCTGAGGTACTCGTTGAACCCTTACCTGTTTGGTTCGAGCTACTGCTTCTCCACCTGGAGGAAGTCCAGCTCGACGGGCGTCTCGCGCCCAAACATCGACACGAGGACGCGGACGCGGCCGCGCTCCATGTCGATGGAATCCACGACACCGATCATGTCGCTGAACGGGCCGTCCGTGACCAGCACGGACTCCCCGATCTCGAAGCCGATGTTGACGCGCGGCTGCGCCTGGGCGACATCGCGCATCATCTGCTCCACCTCGGCGTCCGGCATCGGCGTCGGCCGCTCCTTCTGCTCGGAGGTGGTGGAGGCGAAGCCGGTCACGCCCGGGGTGTTCCGGACCACGTGCCAGCCGTTCTCCGACATGATCATCTGCACGAAGACGTAGCCGGGGAACTTCTTGTGGGAGACCTGCTTGCGCTGGCCGTTCTTGATCTCGATCTCTTCGACGGTCGGGATGAAGACCTGGAAGATCTGGCCACCGAGGTCCATGGCCTTGATGCGCTGCTCGAGCGAGGTCTTCACCTTGTTCTCGTAGCCGGAGTACGTCTGCACGATGTACCAGGCACGACCGTCGTTCGGAGCCTCCGCGGCACCATCCTGATCGCCGCCCTGGGCAGCCATCACTTGTTCGTCGGTGCGAGCGTCAGCCATGGAGATCGGTCCCTTCGTCCCGACGTGTCGGGCGCGGGCGTGCGTGCGTTAGCGGAGGATGGTCTGCTCGACGAGCCAGCCGAAGCCGAGGTCCGCCGTGCCGAGCACCGTGCCCAGGAGCAGCGAGACCACGATCACGACGACCGTGAGGTTCATGACCTCGCGGCGCGACGGCCAGGTGACCTTCTTCAGCTCGGAGATGATGTCCATTGCCCAGCGCGGGCGAAGCAGGCCGCCACCGCCGCGGCGGGCGGTCTCAGCCGGGCTGCTCGTGGACATCGCGGGAGCGGCGGAGCGCGACGAGGACTTCTGACGTCCCGTGCCCTGCTGCCGCTGTTGGCGTCGCTCGGCGCGCTGCTGGGCGCGCCGTTGTTCTCGACCCATCTGGTTCCGTCCTGACTCCCGCTAACGCGGTGCGTGCGTCGGGTGCCCTGCGATCCACGCTGGAACCGGAAGGGCGGGGAACCGGGAGATGACGGTAATCGCTACCGCGTCTCCCGGTGCGAGCGGTGGACCCGGCAGCGCGGGCAGAACTTGTTCAGTTCCAGCCGCTCAGGGTCATTCCGCTTGTTCTTCTTGGTGGTGTAGTTGCGCTCGCGACACTCGGTACACGCCAGCGTGATGTGGTCGCGGTCTTCGCCCTTTTTCGCCATCTTCGGTGCCTATCCGCGGCCCGCCGCCCCATGGCAGCGGGCCGTCGTGTGGTTCGTTACTCGATGATCTCGGTGACGACGCCGGCGCCCACCGTGCGGCCACCCTCGCGGATGGCGAACCGCAGGCCGTCCTCGATCGCGATCGGGTAGATCAGCTCGATGTCCATCTGCACGTTGTCGCCCGGCATCGCCATCTCCATGCCCTCCGGCAGGTTGATGGTCCCCGTCACGTCCGTCGTCCGCACGTAGAACTGCGGCCGGTACCCGTTGAAGAACGGCGTGTGACGGCCGCCCTCCTCCTTCGACAGCACGTACACCTCGCCCTTGAAGTGCTTGTGCGGGGTGATGCTCTTCGGAGCCGCCAGCACCTGACCGCGCTCGATGTCCGTGCGCTCGATGCCGCGCACCAGGCAGCCGACGTTGTCGCCCGCCTGGCCCTCGTTCAGCGTCTTGTTGAACATCTCCACGCCGGTCACCGTCGTCGTCACCGTCGGCTTGATCCCGATGATCTCGATCACGTCGCCGACCTTGACGATCCCGCGCTCGATGCGGCCCGTCACCACCGTGCCACGGCCCTTGATGCCGAACACGTCCTCGACCGCCATCAGGAACGGCTGGTCGATCGGGCGCTCCGGGTCCGGGATCCACGTGTCGACCGCGTTCATCAGCTCCCAGATCGGCGCGTACTCCGGCGCGTCCGGGTCGGTCGAGGTCGACTCCAGCGCCTGCAGCGCCGAGCCGCGGACGATCGGCGTGTTGTCGCCGTCGAAGCCGTTTGCCTCGAGCAGTTCGCGGAGCTCCAGCTCCACGAGCTCCAGCAGCTCCTCGTCGTCCATCATGTCGCACTTGTTCAGGAAGACCACGATCCGCGGCACTTCCACCTGGCGCGCCAGCAGCAGGTGCTCACGCGTCTGCGGCATCGGGCCGTCGGGGGCGGCGACCACGAGGATCGCGCCGTCCATCTGCGCGGCACCGGTGATCATGTTCTTGATGTAGTCGGCGTGGCCCGGGCAGTCCACGTGCGCGTAGTGGCGCTTCTCCGTCTGGTACTCGATGTGCGAGATCGCGATCGTGATGCCGCGCGCACGCTCCTCCGGAGCGTTGTCGATGTCCTCGAACTTCGAGAAGTCCGCGAACCCCTTCAGCGCCAGCGTCTTCGTGATCGCTGCCGTCAGCGAGGTCTTCCCGTGGTCCACGTGCCCGATCGTCCCCACGTTCAGGTGAGGCTTCGTCCGCTCGAATACGCCCTTGGCCATGAGGGTCGCTCTCCCTTGCCGGTGTATCCGGCTTCCTCGCGGCCCCGGATCCTTCCGGATCGGGCCGACCTGCTGACTTCTCTACAACTGCACCCCGACCACCTTAACGGTGTGAGCAGGATGCCCGGTTGATGCTGGAGCCCCCGACGAGAGTTGAACTCGTGACCTCGTTCTTACCAAGAACGCGCTCTACCACTGAGCTACAGGGGCCTGGAATGGTGCACGGGGCAGGATTCGAACCTGCGTAGCCCGTAGGCGGCGGTTTTACAGACCGCTGGAATTAGCCACTCTCCCACCCGTGCCTGGAGTGTCCTCCGGCGGCGTCCGACTAGCAGTCCCCGTCCCCATGTTCGGTCCGTGGCCCCGATTCCCCGCTGCAGCTCCGACTGGAGCCCGAGAGGGGATTCGAACCCACCAACCTTCCGATTACAAATCGGCTGCGCTGCCGTTGCGCCACTCGGGCACGGTCGGTTGAGCCGTCCGCCAGAGAGAAACACACCGCGCACCGTTCCCGGCGCGCGGCCATCAACGAGTATAGGAACGCCGATTTGTGAGGGTCAACGAGTCCAGCGCGAGCAGACCCGCTCCGGGTACCTCGGACACCCATCTTCTCACCAACACGCCGTCACAGCACCCCCACATTGCCGTCCGACGATCGCGATGGCCACCCCGCCGACTCCCACGCAGGCATCGAGTGCCACGGGGTGTTGTGCATCGCCATGACTCGGCGTAGCCTGATTTACAAGACGCATCCGTTTCATAATTTGGAAGCCCACATGCACGCCCCGACCGACACCGCTCCGGCCTCCGCCAATGCGCCCTACGAGAAGCGCTGGTGGGGGCTCATCGTCCTCTCGCTGTCGCTGGTCCTGATCGGCCTCGACAACACCATTCTGAACGTCGCCCTCCCGACCCTGGTCCGAGAGATCGACGCCACGAACTCGCAGCTCCAGTGGATCGTGGACTCGTACGTCCTCGTGTTCGCGGGCCTGCTACTCACCGCCGGCAGCCTCGGCGACCGCTTCGGTCGCAAGGGCGCACTCAACACCGGACTGCTGATCTTCCTCGGCGGCGCGCTCTACGCGTCGACGACGAGTGACGCGCATCACCTGATCGCCGCCCGCGCGATCATGGGCATCGGTGGCGCGTTCATCATGCCGTCCACGCTGTCCATCCTCACGAACATGTTCCCGCCGCACGAGCGGGGCCGGGCGATCGGCATCTGGGCCGGCGTCGCCGGCATCGGCATCCCGCTCGGCCCGCTGGTCGGCGGCTGGCTGCTCGCGCACTTCGCGTGGGGCTCGATCTTCCTCGTGAATGTCCCGATCGTGCTCTCCGCGCTGGCGGCGGGCTGGTTCATCCTTCCCACCTCCCGCGACCCGCAGGCGCCCAGGGTGGACATCCCCGGCGCGATCCTCTCGATGAGCGGGCTCGGCGTGCTCATCTACGGCCTGATCGAGGCGCCGTTGAAGGGCTGGGGCTCGAACGAAACGATCGCCGCGCTCGGCACGGCGGTCGTGATCCTCGGCATCTTCGCGTGGTGGGAATCGCGCACGAAGGAGCCGATGCTCAACCTGCGCTTCTTCCGGAACCCGCGGTTCAGCGCCGCGAACGCCGCGATCACGCTCACGTTCTTCGCGCTGTTCGGCTCGATGTTCTCCCTGACGCAGTACCTGCAGTTCGTCCTCGGCTACTCCGCCCTCGAGGCGGGCGTGCGCATGATGCCGATGGCGCTCGGGATGATGATCGGCGCCCCCGCCTCCGCCCGGATCGTGGAGCGCGTCGGCTCGAAGATCGTCGTCGCCGTCGGTCTGAGCATCGTGACGCTCGCGCTGCTGCTGATGACGCAGCTCGCGCCGGACTCGAGCTACCTCCAGTTCCTGGTGCCGCTGCTCGTCCTCGCCACCGGCATGGGCCTCACGATGGCCCCGGCGACGGAGGCGATCATGGGCGCCATCCCGCGCGCGAAGGCCGGTGTCGGCTCCGCGATGAACGACACCACCCGCCAGGTCGGCGGCGCCCTCGGTGTCGCGACCATCGGCTCGCTGATGTCCAGCACCTACCGCGCGAACGTGGAGTCGGGCCTCACCTCGCTCCCGCCCGACCTGGTCGAGCGCGCGAAGGACTCCGTCGGCGCGGCGCTCGCGATCGCGGCCCAGGCCGGGCCGAACGGCGCCCAGATCGCGGACCGCGCTCGCACCGCCTTCACGGACGCGATGGGCACCGGCTTCCTCGCCGCCGCGATCGTCTCGGCCGTCGGCGTGGCGCTCGTCGTCGCGTTCCTCCCGGCGCACGGCGTGGACGCCGGCGAGAGCTTCGACGACGAACCGGCCCGCGAGGCGACCCCGGTCGGCGACCGCGTGGCTTCGTGACGCTCGAACCCGAACGACGACGTGGACGCCCTCGCACCGAGGGCGTTCGCGCCGCCGTCGTCGAGGCGCTCATCGGCCTCGTCGCGGAGCAGGGCTTCAACGGCACCTCGATGGACGAGGTCGCCGAACGCGCGGGCGTCTCCAAGGCGACGATCTACCGCCGCTGGCCCTCGAAGGACGCGCTGATCATCGACGCGCATCGCTCGATGCTCGACGATGCCGGCCCCGCGGACACGGGCAGCCTGCGCGGGGACCTCTTCGCGCTGCTGGACCGCGTCGCCGACGCGCTGGAGGACGAGCGCATCGCCGGCATGATGCAGGCGTCGGTCGGCGAGATGCTCACGAACCCCGAGCTGAGCACGGTGTTCCGCGAGCAGGTGCTCCTCCCGCGGCTCGCCCTCGTCGGGGAGATCTTCAACCGGGCGCGTGCCCGGGGCGAGGTCGGCGCGCACGTCGACTGGCGGACGCTCGCCTACGCGCTGATCGGCTCGCAGATGTTCCGCGTCTCGTTCATGGGGGAGCCCCCGGACCGCGAGGCGAATCGACGCCTGGTCGAACTCATCGTCGCGAACGTCAGCCCGAAGCCGTCGGCGAACTAGCGAACCGTCCCGACGAGCTAGTCGGCGGATCCACCACCCGAGGCAATCAGCACGACCTCGCCCGAGGGCCGGGTGGAGCCGCCCGAGGGCTCGACGGTGACGGCGAGCAGGTCCTCGTCGTCGAGGGCGAAGTCGAAGTCGCCCTGCCACCAGCCGTTCTCGTTCGTGTTGCAGATGCCGACCGAGACCCAGGCGTCGTCCCGGACTACCCACACCTGGTAGCCCTCGCCCTCCGGGCGCCGACGCAGCCCGCTCAGCGTGACCTTGACCGGCGCCTCGCCGGGCGTCGCCTCGGCGCGGACGAGCGCGCCGTCCGTCGAGACCACCTGCACGAGCGACTCGTTACCACCACGGGAGAGGACCGCGCCCGCCCCGAAGCCGGCGGCCACGAGGACCACCGCGGCCGCCGCGGCGCCGAGCCATCGGAACGGCAGCACGCGACCCGAGCGCCGCGGCGCGCGAGTCTCGTCGGGCTGCGCGGACGCAAGGAGGCGTGGCCCGAGGCCGAGCGACGGCTCGCGATCCTCCGCGAGCAGCGCGAGACCGCCCGCCGTCGCAAGGAGCTCCCCCATGTCCTCGTGCCGGTCACAGGTGGCGAGGTGCGCCTCGATCGCGGCGCGCTCGTCGTCGTCCACGGCATCGAGGGCGTAGGCAGCGAGCAGTTCGTCGACGGCGTCGCAGTTCATGCGCCCTCCTCCCGCGTCTTCAGCGCGTCCCGCAGGTGTCCGAGACCGAGCCGCAGCCGGCTCTTCACGGTGCCGTCCGGCAGGCCGAGCCGCTCGGCGATCGCACGATGCGTGAGTCCCTCGAAGTACGCGAGTTCCACCACGGCGCGCTGCGCCTCCGGCAGCCTCGCCAGCGCCGCGGAGAGACGCCGGCGCGTCGCCTCTTCGTCGTCGAGGACGCGCGCGAATGCCTGCTGTGCGCGTTCGTCGGGGATGCCGGTCGACGGATCCACGTCGAGATCGTCGCCGTCCGCGGACCGCGGCGCCTCGCGCTGCTGCGAACGCGCCCGGCTCCGCGCGAGGTCGACGGCGCGGCGGTGCACGACGGTCAGCACGAGCGCACCGAGCTTCCCCCCGTCCGGGTCGATCCGATCGGCGCGCTCCCAGAGCGCGAGGAACGCGGCATGCACCGCGTCCTCCGCGGCAGGTGCGTCGCCCAGGACGCGGTAGGCGAGTCCGAAGGCGCGACGGCGGTAGGCGCGGTACAGCGACGCGAGCGCCGAGGCGTCACGTTGCTGGAGTCGGCGGGCGAGTTCACGGTCATCGATCGCTGGCGAGGCGGCCTCCCCCTCGCCGGTAACTCGTCCAGCCGGCGGGGATGGATCACCGATCCCGGCGCCGGAGAGGGCCGACGTCGCCGCAGAAACGGAGGACTCGGAGTGATCCACGGGGCTCCCTCGGGCGAGTCACCGGCAGGTCGCGGCGGAGGACGCCGACGACGCACTGACCGGAGAGGAATCGTAAGACATGCGGCATCACGGACTGGGGCGCGCCTGGCGCACGCTCGGCATCGGCGCACTGGTGGGGATGAGCACCCTGCTGCTCGTCGCCTGCTCGAGCGACGACGACGGCGCGGACACCGAGACCACCACGACCTCGACCGCCACAACCGAGGCGACGACCACGACCGAGGCAACTGCCAGCGCGAGCGCGACCGAGGCCCCCACGGAGACTGCGGCGGCGACTGAGGCCGCGACCGAGTCCCCCGCCGCCGGAAGCGGGACGACGATCTCCGTCGCGACCGAGGGTGACCTCGCGCCGTACCTCGTGGGGCCGGAGGGGCTCACGCTCTACATGTTCACCAACGACGCGGACGGCGTGAGCAACTGCTCCGGCCAGTGCGCGACGAACTGGCCGCCGCTCGTGGTGGCCGACGGCGAGGAGCCCACGGCGTCCGAGGACGCACCGGGTGAGCTCGGGGTCATCGAGCGCGAGGACGGCCTCGGCCGCCAGGTCACCTACAACGGCATGCCGCTCTACTACTGGGTCGGTGACACCGCCCCGGGCCAGACGAGCGGGCACGAGGTGGGCGGCGTCTGGTTCGTGGTGCCGCCGACCGAGGCCGCTGCTTCCGCCGGTATTTCACAGGCGGCCGGCGGAGACGGCCCCGGCTACTAGACCCGCGGGGTCAGACACACCCGCCGCGCCCAGCGGCCGCCCCAGGTATTGGGCGTGACGGGTGCGTTGCCGGAGGGGTGGAGGGCAGTCCCGGCTGGGGCTGCCCTCCAGCACGTCTGGTGGGCAGAGGCCCGTCCAGTGGGCGAGACAGGGAGCCACCGGCCCTTCCTGACGGCTACCTGCCTGACGGTTGCCGGGTTGAATCCTCGCGGAATCCTGACACCTACGGAGCGTCAGCGCCCGGGTCGATAGTGACGCTGTGGACAGGAAACCGTCGGTAGCGGCGCTTGCCCTGCTGGTGCTCTGCGCGAGCCTGCTCGTCGGCTGCGCCGAGAGCCAGGCGGAGGCGGCAGCGGACGAGCAGCACCCGCTGGCGCGTGCCGCCGCGCCTGCCGCTCCGGCGGCACCGGCCGCGACCGAGATGGCGCCTCCGACGACGGCCACGACCGAGGCACTCGAGGTGGCTGCGGACAAGTTCGCGCAGGCGCTCCTCACCCACGACCTCACCGGCCTCACGATGGCGTTCTCGCCCGGCGGGCTGGCGCAGGCGCAGGCGCTCACCGCCGAGACGGGCACCCAGCGCGGCGACGGCATCACCGCCGCGAGCGTCGCCACCTTCCGCGACCTGAAGGTGCCCGAGCGGCGCTGGGAGGTCTACCTCGACATCACCGGGAAGCGCGGGGACGTCCAGCTCCGCACCGTGTGGCAGTGGTTCGACACGTCGGGCTGGCGGATCGTCGCGATCGAGCTGATCGGATGAAGTGGCGCGGGACGCCCTCGGAGGGGAAGTGGCGCCCGCGGTGGTCACCCCGGCTGGCGGCGCGGGCGGCGGCCGGCGCGATCACGCTGGTGCTCCTCGGGCTCGCCGTCTACTCGATCACCATGGACCGACGATCCAGCGACTCGGCCGTCGACGCGGAGCGCGCGATCCTCGTCGCCCGCTCGTACGCCGAGATCGCGTCGATGGTGGACGGCCTCGAGCGTGACGCCTCGTCGTTCATCTTCGAGCCGACCGTGGAGCGCCGGGACACCTTCAACCGCAACGTCGACCTCGTGATGCGGCGGATGGACGAGGTGGCGCAGGAGGGCGGCAGTCGCGACCTCGCGCTCATCGACTACCTCCAGCGCCAGTACCTCCCCCAGCTCCGAGGGGTGCAGGACTTCTTCGACCACGTCCTCGCCGGCGAGCCGTACTACGGCGAGATCGCCAACCAGGACACGCTCGCCCAGCTCCGCGCCGCCCTCGAGGACCCCGTCCGGCGACGGCAGGAGGCGTCCCTCGCGGCGATGCAGGAGCTCCGCCGCAGCCAGCAGCAGCGCGTCCTCACCACCGCGGGCGTCTTCGCCGGCGGCATCGGGCTCGTCGTGCTGCTGCTCCTCGTGCAGCGCCACTCCGCCAACCAGATCGCCAGCGCCGAGGCGGCCCTCGTCCAGCTCCGACGCGAGACGACGACCGACAGCCTCACCGGCCTCGGCAACCACCGCGCGTTCCAGGAGGCGCTTCGCCGCGACTCCACGAACGACGCCGGCGCGCTCGTGATGGTGGACCTCGACCGCTTCAAGGAGGCCAACGACCTCCGGGGCCACGCCGAGGGCGACCAGATCCTCCGCGCCGTCGGCGAGCTGCTCGCGACGATCTTCCCCCGGCGCGCCTACCGCATCGGCGGCGACGAGTTCGCCGCCTTCGCGCCGACGTACGAGGAGGCGACCACGAGCGCCGAGCGCCTCGTCCTCACGCTCCGCGAGCGCATCCCCGGCATCACCGCCAGCGCCGGCGTCACCGGCTGGGACGGCGACACGCCGACGTGTCCCTCCCGCGCCACGCAGCACGAATCTGGCTTCGACGCGAACCTCGTCAGCGCGCAGGCCGACGCCGCCCTCCGCTGGGCGAAGCGCGAGGGGCGCAACCACTGGGTCGGCTACCCGGACATCGCGGACCGCGTCGGCGGCGTCGCCTCGGCGAAGAAGTCGCAGGCGGTGCGCCGGCTCATCCAGCAGGAGACCGGCGTCTCGACGGTGTTCCAGCCGATCTGGGGCCTCGACGGCCGGCTCCGCGCGGCGGAGGCGCTCTCGCGGTTCGACCCCGAGCTCGGCCTCGGCGGGCCGGAGGAGGCGTTCGACATCGCCAACCAGGACGGCCGCAGCCTCGAGCTGGACCGGCTCTGCTTCGAGACCACGATCCGCAACGCCCGCGCCCTCCCGAACGGCGTGACGCTCTTCATCAACGTGTCGCCGAGCGCGCTCATCGACCAGCGCTTCGAGACCGCGCGGCTCGTCGCCACCGCCCGGCGCCACTACCGCGCCCCGTCCTCCATCGTCCTCGAGGTGACCGAGCGCGCCGACGTGCCCATCGACGTGCTGGAGGAGCGCATCCGCTCGCTGCGCGACGCCGGCTTCGGCATCGCCCTCGACGACGTCGGCGCGGGGAACGCCGGCCTCGAGACGCTGCGCCGCATCCCCGTCGACTGGATCAAGATCGACCGCAGCCTCGTGCAGGCCGCCCCCACGGACGCGATCGCGCGCGGCATGATGCGCGCCCTCGTCGCCTTCGCCGGCGAGGCCGGATCCACCGTGATCACCGAGGGCATCGAGGAGAACGCGGAGCTCGAGGTGGTCCGCACCGTGATGCGCCGCGGCCACTCCCGCCAGGCCGAGGTGCTCGCGCAGGGCTACTACCTCGGCCGCCCCGAGACGACCACGACCTTCGCCCCGCCCCACGCCTTCGAGGAAGCCGCCTGATTTCCGGCCCCCTCCCCCGCGACGCGGGGGAGGGCGGGGGTGGGGGCAAGTCCCTCACACCAACCTCGTGCCAGGCGAGGACCGAAACCACCTCCGGCCCCCTCGCCCTTCCAGGGAGAGGGCGGGGGTGAGGGCCTCCGCTGCCCCATTCCGAGATCGGTGCCGAGATCGAGAGGAAGCGCCGCCCGCAGTCCGTCCTCGGAGCGCGGCGCCAACCCCTCCAGACTGCACCGTTCGCGCGAGGAAATCCAGAGGCTTCCGCCCTCGAAACGCCTGTACTTGTGGGCACTCTCACGAACTTGGAAAGGTGTACGGTCTGAGTGTGGAGGTCGGCTCAAAGGAGCCACCCGCTGCGAAAGGCAGTCACGGAAGGAGTCGCCGATGAGGTCGCTTCCCAGGTGGATCGTGTGGGGACGCACGAGGCACACGCCGTAGCGACGGAGGGACACTCCCTTGAACCACGTAGCTCGTCGGGCCTCGCACTAGACGCCCGACACACATCCCACTCGTACCGACCGCGCCGGAGCGCCCTCGGCCCTCCCGAGCGCTAGGACCACGAGAGACCGATGTAACCAACGAAGAGCCCCCGACTGACGTCGGGGGCTCTTTCGTCCCGGGGGCTTGACGGCCTGGACCCGTGGTACACATCGGCAGGATGTCCATATCCCGTGAGGCGAGGAGAACGATATGGAACGGCACGAGTTCGAGGACCTTCTGGCGACATCAGCCGCTGAGCGATCGCGGCGGTTGGTGCACAGGAGCAGACGCGAAAGGCCCTCAATGAACTGATCCTTGCCGCCTCGGGAAGCGATGGCGGAGCGTCTGGTGGTCGACTTCGAGCGCCGTGAGCGCACTCGACGCGGCATTGCCGACAGCAACTGGAACCGTGTTCGGGAAGAGAGTGAGGAACTGCTCGAGCCAGAGGCGATGCTGTCGAACCTCCCGAGCCCGAACCGAGCGATTTGAGGCGGCCGTCGTGCCCGCTGGATGGAAGGGAACTGCGTTCCACGTGAGCGGAACGGTGCGTGCGCGAGCATCGACGCAACGCCCGTCAGAAGATGGTCGCTGTCGGCTCCCGAGTCGACGCGTGCTCCGATCCGGCACTATATGACTCCTTCCGAAGGCGTCCGACACGGGTCATCCAGTTGGCCTCGGTCGCAGGAAGTGAGCGGAATTCCAGTGGATCGCAGCACCTCGGTACCCGGGGCCTCCCCGATGAAGGCCACAGACCGATCACAGGATCATGGATCAACGGCGGTTCAGTAGGTTGTAGGCGGCGTTGCCAGAGCGGTACGGATTCCTCAAATACCAACTGTGCCGTCAGCCAGTCGCCACGCGATGAACTCACGCACCTGCGCGTCGTGTGTTCGGTGAGGAAGTAACGGCCGGACGATGGACTTCAACGAATACCAGCGCCTTTCCCAGGAGACAGACAGGGTACCCCAGCGAGGTGGAGACGGCCTCTTGCTCCCGATCCTCGGGATGATGGGTGAAGTTGCTTCTCTCCAGACGGAATACAAGAAGAAGCTCCGCGACGGCAGCGGACATGTGCTGTTCGAAGATCACGTCCGGGAGGAACTAGGGGACGTACTCTGGTACGCGGCAAACCTAGCCTGGAAGATGGATTTGCCCCTCGAGGACATCGCTCAGTACAACCTATCGAAGACTCGCGCTCGTTGGATTGAATCTCCCGTGACCGGGGCAGCGCGCCTCTACGACAATGACTACCCGGTGACTGAGCAACTGCCGCGCCAGTACGAGGCAGCCATCACCGAAGCGGATGACCCTAAGAACAAGGCTCACTTAACGATCGAAGGCCGGAGCGTGGGCGATGACCTCGATGACAACAGCTACACCGAGGACGGCTACAAGTACCACGACGTGTTCCACCTAGCGCACATGACCGTTCTCGGATGGTCCCCCACGCTGCGCAGCCTGATGAAGCTCAAGCGCAAGACGAACGACCAAGTGGACAATGTCGAGGACGGCGGACGAGCGCGCGTAATCGATGAGGCGATAGTCGCATTCGTATTCGATTACGCGCGCAGACACACTTTCGTGGCCGACTCCGACGTCGACTTCGAACTCCTGCGCGCTCTCCGGCAACTGACATCAGGGCTCGAAGTTGGGACGAGGTCGCCGAGAGGGACTGGGAGCTCGCGATCTTCGTCGGGCTATGAGGCGGCGCCAGCCGTGAAGCGACGGCCACGGCGGCGGATCTCTGGCAATCTTGAGACCGGTGACTTCCGATATCTGGGGCCGCTTTAGGTCACCTGTGCCGCCACTCGAGGGCTGCCCTGCAGGCCGCGCGGTTGCTGCGATCCACGCAACTGCGGCGTCGCGAACTACGGGCGAAAAGTTGCAGCGTCGTGGGCCCGCTGGCTAGGCGTTGGCGCCAGGTCCTTCTCTCGAAGCTCCGATGGCAGCATCGGGCCAGCGCCTCCCAATACACGAAGTCAGTCGCAATCGTCGCGGTCTGTTCACGCGAGTGTCGGTCTTTATGCGTCACGCGTGGTTGGGCTGGCCATCCGGCATGCTGTGGTGCGAGTTCTCCCCGCAACCACCGTGGCCTGAACCATCCCGGCGTGATAGATGTTGTCGCCGAAGGCGTGTCGCTTCGATCCATGACGGGCTTCGAATTCGAAACGACTATTGGCCCAGTACTCATCGAAGTCTCGGGATCAGGCTCATCGCGAAGATGGCCTTACCTGTCTGCCGTCGTCTCGCGCCCGCCTCGTCCCAGCACCCAGTCACCCACCTGTGCTGTCCTACGGATCTCCGGCTTGCACGTGCAGGTACCTGGTGCCCGAACGGTTCGGCGAAGCCATAGTCGCGGTCAACGACGTAGTGAGACGGTCATGGTGCCCTAGCAGCGGTATCGCGGGATCGCCACGGGTTCGCGCGGGGCGCCTCCGGGATCCGTCCACGGCAGGTCTTCGGCAGATCGCGTCCGCGATGCGATCGCTGTTCCAGCCAACGACGGTGTCAGCGTACCGGAGGAACCGCCTCTGGGAGATCGGTGAGGAGCACCGTGGGCCCACCCCAACGATGCGCTTGCCCAATTTCGCCGCCGTACTCGATCTCCCAGTTCACGAAGCTGCTGTGCCGCGTTTGAGGCGAGACGAGGACGACTAACACCGGTGCCCGCGGTCGTCGCCAGAATCTCAGACTTGATGTAGTTCTCGTCGGTCGCCTTGTTGCGCTTCGATGAGTCGATCGAGGTCCCGGACGGTCAGTCGGCCTTTGCCTGCCACCAATGCCTTCAACTTCCCCAACGCGTCATCATCTTCAAAGACATGGCTTATGAAAGCATTCTTGATCTGATCCGGCATATGCCACCCCCTATACCAAGGTAGGCATCGTACCAGAACGTGCGTTCGGCACTCAAACAACCCGTGGTGACGTGAGCTCTCTCCGTGCAAGCCAGCGCGTGTGTCTCTGGAGAATGCATCGCTGCATCCGCCACGAACTGCGACCAGGGTACCTCCTCTTCGGGGCGACGGGGAGGTCGCGCACCGAAGGAGGTCGGGCGTGGCCGGTAACCCCATATCGGTGGCCTGCACCCGATGTTGATTCAGCTGAGACCAGGCAATGAGGGCGGTCGCCACCGTGGTCGCTATTCCGAGCCCGTTGATGGAAGTCGCCTGGAGGAAGGCAAGAACACTCAGCGCGACCCCGGCGACGATCGCAACCACAGAGCCCGCACCCAGGATGTTCGCCCAGCGCCGGTGACTGGCTGCCTTTTGCGAGTACCAGTCGACCTGGTCGTTCAACCCGTTGATCTCGACGCGCGGCCCTGCGGGGCAGCGGACTACCGCGACGCGAGGCGCATCTCTGTGGTGATCGCGCGCACGCACCGGCGGAGGGCGGCACTAGAGCGAGATCGGAGGTGTCCTTGCGGAGAGCGCTCAGCCGCTCCAAAAACAGCGCGTCAGCGTCAGGCTCGCTCAGTGCGAAGGGATGGCCAGCGACCGCATAGAGCCAACTCACGGACTTCACTGACTCGGCGAGCGCCCTGCGCGATACCACTCTCGGCCTCCGGATGCCTGGCCCTCGCTCGGCGGCCAAGAGCCCCGCAACCAGCAACCCCGTCGCAGCCACGGCGGCCGCGAGGTTCCGTTCGGCACCAGCCACGTCGCCCTTCCAGCTGAAGGTACTGGCCGCCGATGCGAGGACGAGAGCGGACGATCCGGTCGAGCAGGAGACCCTTCGTCCATGCCTGAGCATGCCTGGATGCACGGTCGGCCGCACCATGAAGTTGTGGGAGTTCCAACTAACCCCTCCTCACCCCCCAGCGCGTCCCCTCGGCCCGTCCTCGAGCGTGACCCCGAGCGCGGTCAGCGCGTCGCGGATCTCGTCGGCGCGGGCGAAGTCGCGGGCGGTGCGGGCGTCGGCGCGGGCGGCGATGAGCGCCTCGACGGTGCTCGCCGCGTCGGTGCCGCCGCATGAGACGTCCAGGCGCGCGGCCAGCTTGCTGAGGGCGACCGCGTCGAGGAGTGCCTCGGCGGCCTGTGCGTCCTCGGACGGGTCGGTCAGCGCGAGGCCGAGCACGCCCGCCAGCTCGCGGAGCTCCGCCTGCGCGTCGGCCACCTCGTGGCCGCCGTCGCGGGCGCGGTTGATGGCGCGCGCGAGGTTGAAGAGCACGGACAGCGCCTGCGGCGTGGCGAGGTCGTCCTCCATCGCCTCGACGAAGCGACGGCGGTAGTCCGCCACGTCGATGTCGCGGTCGCTGGTGGAGGACATCGCGTCCGGGGCGCCCTCGTGCGGGAGGGGCGCGCGCAGGGCGTTGGTGAGCCGCTCGACGGCGGCGGTGGCGGCGGCCATCGCCTCGTCGGTGAGGTTGTTCGCGGCGCGGTAGTGCGAGTTCAGGACGAAGAGGCGGATGGCGTCCGGGCTCCAGCGCTCGAGCGCCTCCTGCACGTTGACCACGTTCCCGAGCGACTTCGACATCTTGGTGTTGTCGCGGGTGACCATGCCGTTGTGCATCCAGCTCCGGGCGAACACCGGCGCGGGGTCCTCGGGCGTCCCGACGACACCGGCGGCCGCCTCCGCCTGGGCGATCTCGTTCTCGTGGTGCGGGAAGATCAGGTCGAGCCCGCCGCCGTGGATGTCGAAGCGTTCGCCGAGGTAGCGGCGCGCCATCGCGGAGCACTCGATGTGCCACCCGGGCCGGCCCTTGCCCCACGGCGAGTCCCACACGGGCTCGTCGGCGCCGTACTTGTCGGGCTGGGCGGCCTTCCACAGCGCGAAGTCGAGGGGGAACTCCTTGTCCTCGCCCGGCTCGAAGCGGGTGCCCTGGCGGAGGTCCTCGATGTTGCGGTGGCTGAGCTTGCCGTAGTCGGCCTTGTCGCGGACGCGGTAGTACACGTCGCCGCGAGGCGTCACGTACGCGAGGCCGTGGGCGATGATCTCCTCGATCATCCCGATGATGTTCTCGATCTCCTGGGTGACGCGCGGGCGCACGTCCGGGAGCGTGAGGCCGAGGAGCTGCTGCTCCTCCTCCCACTGGTCGATGTTGTGGCGCGACAGCTCGAGCGGGTCCATGTCGCGCTCGCGGGCGCGGTCGATGAGCTTGTCGTCGACGTCGGTGTAGTTCGAGACGAAGGTGACGTCGTAGCCGCCGGCGGGATTGCCCTCCCAGCGCAGGTAGCGGACGAGGACGTCGTAGACCATGAGCGACATCGCGTGGCCGACGTGGGCCTGGTCGTAGGGCGTGACGCCACAGACGTAGAGACCGACCTTGCCGTCGTCGACGGGGTGGAACTCCTCGACCGAGCCGGTCAGGGTGTTCGTGAGTCGCATCTCTGTCTCCTCCAACGCTGGTCCGAGCGTTCAGACTAACGGCGGAGGCGGCCGCGGAGCACCCTCGAACGCATCGAGGTAGGCGCGAGGCGCCCTCCCCCCGTCCCCCTCCCTGCGCGGGAGGGGGAGAAGGAATGGACTGTCGACCCCACCCCCCAGCCCCCTCCCCTCTCAGGGGAGGGGGAGCTCCGGATCTGGCCCCCTCTCCCCGCGGGGGAGAGGGTTGGGGTGAGGGCCAATGGCCTCCGCGCCATCCTCGAAGTCCGCGAGCGCCGTTCTGGCCCCCTCCCCCTCAGGGGGAGGGTTGGGGAGCGGGTCATCAGCACCGACGCCAGCCTCGAACACCGCGACGACACGCCGCTCATACGCTCGCCGGGAGGGAGCGGAGCGAAGCGCGGATGGCGCCTGCTACCGTCGGATCGCTGGAGGAACACGCATGAGGCTCCCTCACCGTGCCGGGTCGTCGACGCTCACCGCGGCCCTCTCGCTGGCGCTCGCGATGATCCTCGGCGCGTGCAGTGCGGGTGACGACGCGGGTGGTGACGCAGCGGACGCGACGGCGATCGTGTGCAGCGCGGCGTACCGAGTCTCGGTGCAGGAACCGCTGACCGAGGTCGACACCCTGCGCTTCGAGGACGTCGACGCGGAGCAGTCGCTCCCGTACATCTACCTCGAGCTCCACGGGGCGCTCTCCACCGGCCGGGCGGATGGCGAGCGTGCCCTGCGAGTGTGGGTGACGCGGACCACCGAATCGGAGCCGCTGGTGACGCAGCTGTACCAGCTCCCCGAGGGTGCATGGCCGGAGGACCAGTTCGTCGGCGGGCACGGCTTCACCGGGCTGACGTACGCATACGACCCCGTCAGCGGGGCCGAGCTGCAGTACTGGTGCTCTACGGAGTGACTGCCGACTAGCGCGCCTCGGCGCCCTCCGCGAGGCGCGGCTGCGCCTCGTCGAGCTGGGCGCGGGTCTCGGCGAGCTGTCGCTCGAGATCGTCGATGCGGTCCTCGAGCGCCTGCATGCGATCCCACTCGGGGTCGGGGAGACGCTCCACCGTGTCGTTCGAGCGGTTCGTGTAGGCGATCACGTGACCCGGCACGCCGACGACGGTCGCGCCCGGCGGCACGCTCTGCACGACGACCGAGCCCGCGCCGATCCTCGCCCCGTCACCGATCGTGACCGCGCCGATGACCTTCGCGCCCGCGCCGACGGTGACGTCGTTGCCGAGGGTGGGGTGGCGCTTCTCGCGCCGCGTGCTCGTCCCGCCGAGCGTGACGCCCTGGAGCAGGTGGCAGCGGTCGCCGATGACCGCCGTCTCGCCGATCACGACGCCCATGCCGTGGTCGATGAAGAGCCCGCGACCGATCGTCGCGCTCGGGTGGATCTCGATGCCGGTGAGCGTCCTCGCCGCGTGCGAAAGCAGGCGGGCGATGAGCCGCGCGCCGCGGCGGTCGAGGGTGTGCGCCACGCGATAGGCGATGAGGGCGTGGACGCCCGGGTAGGTCAGGAGCACCTCGGCGCGGGTGCGCGCGGCGGGATCCCGCCGCTGGGCGGCGTCGATGTCCTCGTTGAGGGTGGCGAGCCAGCCCATCGGCGCTCCCGTTCGATCTGCTTACGGATGGTTATGGTACCTCGCCACCCCGATCGGCGATGCTCGGCCCCTCGAGAGCAGAACGACGGCAGCATCGAGGAGCGCGTGTGAGGATCTACCTGGCCGGCCCGCTGTTCACGCAGGCCGAGCGCGCCTGGAACGAGCGCATCGCCGACGGCCTTCGCATCGCGGGACACGAGGTGTTCCTCCCGCAGGCCGAGGAGCCGCCCGCCCCCACGCCGACCGCGCTCTACGAGAACAACCTCCGCGGCATCCGCAACGCCGAGGTCGTCGTCGCGATCCTCGACGGCCCCGACCCGGACTCGGGCACGTCGTGGGAGTGCGGCTACGCGGCCGGCATCGGGACGCCCGTGGTGACCGTGCGCACCGACTTCCGCCGTGCCGGCGACGACCCCGCGGCCGACCTCAACCTCATGCTCTCGCAGTCCGCCGCCGCGAACCTCGCCGCGCCCTCCCTCGAGTGGGACGTGCCGAGGACCATCGAGGCGATCGCCGCCGCGCTGGCGGGGCTGCCCTAGCCCGGACGCATCACCGAACCCGGGGCGGGTATCCCTCTCCCCTTACGGTGAGGTCATGCTCTCGCGCCCGTTCCTCGTGCTGTTCGGCGCCGTGCTCGTTGCGAGCATGGGCATCTCGATGGTCAGCCCCATCCTCCCCGTCTACGCCGAGGACCTCGGCGCGACCGGGATCTGGATCGGGCTCACGTTCTCGGTGTTCGCGATCACGCAGACGCTGGTGAGCCCGTTCGCCGGTCGGTGGTCCGACCGGTACGGGCGGAAGCCGTTCATCATCATCGGGCTGCTCTGCTACTTCATCGCGGCCTTCGGCTACCTCACCGCCGACTCGTTCCTGCAGGTGCTGGCGTTCCGCGCCTTCTCGGGCTGCGGCACGAGCCTCATCTTCGCGGTCGGCCAGGCGTACATCGGCGACATCGTCCCGAGGGGCCACGAAGGCCGCGTGTTCGGCGTGTTCTCGGTCGCGGACATCACCGGCTTCGGCATCGGCCCGGTGCTCTCCGGCATCCTCCGCGATGTCTTTGGCTTCGATTCGGTCTTCGTCGGGATGGCGGCGCTGATGGGATCGTCGGCGCTGCTCGTCTTCCTCCTGCTCCCGCCCACCCGCTCCGAGCAGCGGGGCGCCGTCGACAACGCCGGCTCGGCGATCGCCGGCATGGCGATCGCGCTCCGCCACCGCGTCGTCGTGAGCGTCGTGTTCCTCATGGCGCTCACGTCGCTGTCGTACGGCTCGGTCTTCGCGTTCCTCGCGGTCTTCCTCGAGGAGATGGACGTGTCCGCCACCGCGACCGGCGTCGCCTTCGGCGCTCAGTTCGTCGCGGGCGCCCTCGCCCAGCCGCTGCTGGGCCGCATCGCCGACCGCGTCGACCGGCGCTACATGCTGCTCGCGGGGCTGGGCGGGTGCGCGATCTGCCTCGGCGGCATCGGTCTCGCGCCGAACTACCCCGTCGTGCTCGCGCTGATGCTCACGCTCGGCGTCGCCAACGCCTCGACGTACGTCGCGGGCGCGGCGATCCAGATCGTCGCCGGTCGGCGGGCGGGCATGGGCACGGTCATCGGCCTCGGCGCGGCCGGCGACGGCGCGGGCATCATCGTCGGCGGCGTGGCGGCCGGCGCGTTCGCCGGCTGGCTCGGCACGCAGGCCGCGTTCTTCTTCGGCGCATGCGCCCTCGGCACCGGCGTGGCGCTCCTCGCGTGGCTCCTCCGCCCGCTCGCCCCCTCCGAGGTGAACGCGAGCGCGCCGGAAGAGGCGGCGCTCAGCGCGGGCTAAACCGCCAGCGCCTCCGAGGTCTCCAGCCGCAGCACGTCATCCAGCGTTTCGCGGCGGGAGATGAGGGTGACGGCGCCGTCATCGAAGGCGACCTGCGGGGCGCGGCCCATCGAGACGTAGTTGCTCGCCATGGCGTAGCCGTAGGCGCCGGCGTCGTGGAGGACGACGAGGTCGCCCGGCTGCGGGGCGGGGAGGTCGCGCGGGAGGAGGAGCTCGTCCTCGTCGCGCGTGAACACGTCGCCGCTCTCGCAGAGCGGGCCTGCGATGTTCACCCGCTCGGTCGCACGGGCGTCGAGGGGCGAGTTGCCGGAGTCGGCGACCACGGAGATGTGGTGGTACGAGCCGTACATCGCGGGGCGGATGAGGTCGTTGAAGCCCGCGTCCACCATCGCGAAGCGCTGGCCGGGGCCCTTCTCGTTGCTGCGTGTCTCCTTCACGTCGGTGACGCGCGAGACGAGGATCGCCATCCCGGCGACGGGGTAGCGGCCCGGCTCGATCTCGAGCGAGATCGGGCGCCCGGCTGACTCGCTCAGCGTCGAGGACGCCTCGAGCATGAGCGTGCGGAAGCCGGCGAGGTCGTAGCGCTGGGCGTCGAGGCGGTAGGCGTGCGGGATGCCGCCGCCGAGGTTGACCGAGGTGGCGTCCGGGAAGCGCTGCAGGAGCGCGTCGAACACGTCCACCAGGCGGCGCATGTTCTGGTCGAACTCGGCGATCTGCGGGCCGGTGCCGACGTGCGCGTGGAGGGCGACGACGGGGTAGCCGGCCTGGCGAGCCGCCTCGTGCACCTCGTCGACGTCGTCGATCCAGATGCCGTGCTTGCTGGACGGGCCGCCCGTGTCGCAGGCCTGCACGTGGCCGTGGCCGAAGCCGGGGTTCACGCGCATCGCGATCGGACCGGCGTACCCGGCGTCGTGGAGCTCTCGGATCATCCCGGGCGAGCCGACGTTCGGGAGGATGCCGTGCTCGACGACGGTCTGGAGGGCGTTGTCCCGGAAGACATCGGCCGTGTACATGATCACCGGCGGCTCATGGCCCGCGGCGAACCCGGCGCGGAGCGCGCGGTCGACCTCGTTGCCGCTCACGGCGTCGATCCACAGTCCCGCCTCGCGCGCCGCGTCGAGGACGAAGCGCGCCGAGTTCGCCTTCATCGCGAACCGGGCGTGGAGACGGTCACCCTCCGCCGTGCGAGCGACCTCGGCCATGCGGGCGCGGAGGATCTGCGCGTCGTACAGGAAGAACGGCGTCCCGACCTGCCGCGCGATGGCGTCGAGCGGGTAGCGGGTGAGGTCCATCAGCGGGTCCATCGGGGGCTCCTCGATACGCGCCCGGTCGGCCTCGCGGCCCCGGGTGTGACGAGCACCGAATGTACGCGAGGGGTGCCGGACGGACGAGGTGCGACCCGCGTCCGGGCGAGCGCCGTCAGGCGATCCAGCGGTCGCCGTCGCTCGACCGGTCGGGGCTGCCGATGAAGTCGTCGGCGCGGTCGAGGATGCCGAAGACGCCGCCGAAGCGCTTGAGCGCACGCTCGGCCTCGGGGGTGCGCCACTCGATGTCGGCGAAGGGCTTCGTCGTGACGAGGTCGAGGCCGTCGCTCACGCCGTGCGACCGCGAGAAGCGGCGCGCCCGGACGACGAGCGCGTCGAGGCCGCGGGGGTCGGGGAGCTCCGAGAGCGACCGCTGGTGGTTGGCGATCGCCTCGACGAGCGGCACCGGGAAGGACCATGAGTCAGCGATCGCAGCACCGAGGTCGGCATCGGTGTAGCCGAATGCCTGCAGCTGGACGTCGTGGATCGACCGCTTCGTGTCGTGCGCGCGGAGCGTGGCGGCCTGCAGCCGGTCCGGGCGATGCTGCGCCATGGCCAGTCGCCCGATGTTGTGGACGAGACCCGCGGTGAACGCCTCGTCCTGGTCGATGCGCTCCACGAGAGAGAGCACCTGCGCGAAGTATGCGACGACCATCGAGTTCTTCCAGAACACGTCGTAGTCGATCCCGGCCTGCTCCAGCGAGTCTCGGACCAGCGGATCGATCACGCAGGCGCTCAGGGCGAGCGCGCGCACCTCGCGGAAGCCGAGCAGGACGACCGCCTCGCGGATGCTCGTGATGCGTCGAGGCAGACCGTAGAAGGCGGAGTTCGAGAGGCGGAGCACCTTCAGCGTGAGCGCCTGGTCCATGCGCACGGCCTCGGCGAGGTCCTGCGCGGAGAACCGGACGTCCTCGGCCATGGAAATCAGGCGAAGGGCGACTGCGGGGAGGGGCTGAAGCTCCTGCACCTGCGCGAGCAGATCCTGGAAGTCAGCCTCCTGGGCCGGCGTGCGCTCCGAAGAGCTGCCGTTTACCCGCATCCTGTTGCTCCGGTCGTCGGCCGTCGAGGTCCCTTCGCAAGCGAACCTGTCCGCCGCCTGCCTCTCCAAATCATCGCCAGATTTGGGAGAACCTGAAGCGACGACGCCGGAACCGTCAGAGTCGCCCTGCGCCGAAGCCGGCCGGCGCGACAGGATCTGGGATGCACCTCCGACGGCGATCGTTAACGGGCATCTAACCGCCCCCGCGTTCACTGCTAACCGAGAGAACGAATCGACGAATCGCTGGTGGGATGAGCGCGTGGCAGAAGTCCTCGTCGTCGAAGACGACGCCGCAATCCGCGACGTGGTGGTCTATCAGCTCGCTCGGGCGGGCCATCGCGTTGAAGCCGTAGCCGACGGGGTCGCGGGGCTCGAGCAGTTCCGCAGCGCCCGCCCGGATCTCGTGATCCTCGACCTGATGCTCCCCCGCCTCGCCGGCCTCGACGTGCTCCGCATCGTCCGGGGCGAGGCGCAGGTCCCCGTCATCGTCATCTCCGCGCGGGACACCGAGGCCGACAAGATCACCGGGTTCGACCTCGGCGCCGACGACTACCTCACCAAGCCTTTCTCGGTCCGCGAGCTGATGGCGCGCGTCCAGGTGGCGCTCCGCCGCAACGGGGCCGAGGCGAACGGCGAGAAGGCCGCGGCGCCCCGCGCCGGCGCGGCGCCGATCGAGGTCGACATCGATCGGCACGAGGTGCGGAAGCGCGGGCAGGTCGTCCAGCTCGCGCCGAAGGAGTTCGAGCTGCTGGCCTACCTCGTGCGGCACCCGAACCAGGTCTGCACCCGCGATCAGATCCTCGAATCCGTCTGGGGCTACACCTACGAGGGCGAGACGCGCACCGTGGACGTGCATGTCCACTGGCTCCGCCAGAAGCTCGAGGACAACCCGTCGCGGCCCTCGCACCTGCTGACCGTGCGGCACTACGGCTACAAGTACTCGCCGGCTCCCGCCCAGTAGCACTCATTCCGCTCGCGGTTCTGTTCGCCCTGCGCCCGGTCCTGCTCGCCTCGTCACTCGCCGAGGTCGACGCCTGCCTCCCCGCGCCAGTTGGCACGCCGTGTCGTCAGACTCCCAGTGATCACTGGGTTTACGCGTGATACAAACCCGGCAGAGCAGACAGGACCCGACCATGACCACAGGGGCCGAGCCTGACCAATCGAACGCCGACCGAACGCCGGTCGAGCAGGCGATCCTCCGTCTCTTTCTTCGCAAGGGTGAGCTGGAGTGGGATGAGCAACACCCACTCTTCGACAGCGGCCTGACCATCCCCCAGATGAAGGTGCTCTTCACGGCGGCGCGCCCGGGCGGCGCGCGGCCGGGCTTCATCGCGGAACGCTCGAGGATGGCGCCGCCGAACGTGACGACCGTCCTCGACCGCCTCGCGGATCGCGGGCTCCTCTACCGGGCGCCCGACCCGGACGACGGACGCGCGACGATCGTGCTCCTCACCGAGGATGGCAAGCGCCTCGTGCGTGCCGTCGCAGCGGCGAGCTCCGAGCGGCTGCGATCATCGCTCGAGCGTCTCGACGACGCGGAGCTCGAGCAGCTCCGGACGGGCCTGCAGGCGCTCGTCCGCGAGATGGACCAGATCGTCCGCGGCCCGCACTAGCGCGAGATCCGAGCGCTTCCGGCTTCTCGGCCGGGGTGCCGTCGAGGACCGCGCGATACCTCGCGCAGCTTCTCGCACGCTCCGTCTCCCTCGCGACCGCCGCGGGGCGGGGGCTCCAACCATCGCGTAAGGTGGAGGCCGCGTCGCCGCAGGCGGGCGACGCCCCGAAGGGTCAGATCATGGCGGGTGGAATGGGAGCGGTCCCGGACGGACCGCCGTCGAGCCAGCGATCCTCGTTCTGGCGCACCTTCGAGTCGCTGCGCGAGCGCGACTACGCCTGGTACTTCTGGGGTAACACCGCGTTCTTCATGGCGATGCAGATGAACATCGTCGTGCGCGGCTTCCTCGCCTACGACCTCACGGACTCCGCCACGGCGCTCGGCCTCGTCTCGCTGGGCTTCGCCCTGCCCATGCTGTTCGTCGCGCCGCTCGCCGGCGTGGTCAGCGACCGGGTGAACAAGCGCAATCTGATCATGGTCGCCCAGAGTGGCACCGGCCTGGTGAACCTCGCGATGGCGATCCTCGTCATGACCGGCGTCATCGAGTTCTGGCACCTGCTCGTCGCGGCCGTCGCGACAGGCTGCATCATGTCGCTGGTGATGCCGGCCCGGCAGGCGATCATCCCGGCGCTGGTCCCGCAGCACCTGCTGATGAACGCCATCTCCCTGCAAATGGGCGGCATGAACCTCACGAGGATCATCGGGCCCACGCTCGGCGGCATCCTGATCGCGCCGCTCGGCGTCGGCGGGGTCTACCTCGTGACCGTCGCGCTGTTCTTCATCGGCGTGGTCTCGATCCTCCCGCTCCCGCGACACGGGATGGTGTCACGCAAGGAGGGCGACGCCGCGACCGGGTTCGTGCAGGACCTGTGGGGTGGCTTCACGTACGTCGCAGCGGATCCGCTGTTCCGCCTGCTGATCCTCGCGGCGCTGCTGATGCCACTGTTCATGTTCCCGGTGCAGCAGCTGCTCCCCGTGTTCGCCGAGGACACGTTCGCCGACATGTTCGTCGCCGAGGGACGCGGCCTGGGCCTTCTCATGGGCGCGACGGGCGTCGGTGGGCTCATCGGTGCGTTCGTCGCCACGAACATGTCGGAGGTGCGCAAGAAGGGGCCCCTGATGGGCTTCGGCGCGCTGTTCATGTCCGGCTGCTTCGTGGTCTTCGGGACGACCTCGCTCTGGCTGCCGCTCACGGCCGCCTTCTGGGGCGCCGCGGTGATGCTCATCCTGGGCAACGTCGGCGCGATGATCTTCCAGGTCACGAACAACACGATCATCCAGGCGAACGTGCCCGACGAGTACCGCGGTCGCGTGATGTCGTTCCTCATGATGTCGTTCGGGACGATGCCCCTCGGCGTAGTGCCCGTGGCGTACGCCGCCGACCGCTGGGGCGCGCCTGCCGCGACCATCGGGGCACAGCTCATCGCGGTGGCGGCCGTGGTGCTGATGTTCGGTCTCAGCAAGCGGCTGCGACAGCTGGAGTTCGGCAGCCTTGAGCGCGCCGAGATGTCGCCCGCGCAGGCGGCGATCCTCGTGGCCGAGGGCAAGATCTCGCAGGAGGAGGCGGACCGCCTCACCGGCCGCGCTCGGCCCGGGGCAACCCCGGCGCCGGTCACCGCCACGGCGGGCCGAGGCGACGGACAGGCTGCGGGCTAATCCCGGGCGCCTGCCCGCCTGCTAGTGCTTCTTGCGCTTCCGGAACTTGGCGCGAATCTCATCGATGAACATCGCGGCGACGATGCCGAACGTCCCACCGACGAGCGGGATGATCACGATGGCGGTCACGCCACCCCCGGAGAGCGCGCCGTAGACCAGGCCGAGGATCATCCCCCCGATCCACATCCGGGCCATCATCGTGTTCACTGACGAGCCTTCCGGGTGCCCCGCGCGCCACTCGTTCCGGGGCGGAGCATAGCCGCCACCGGCTGAACGAGCCGGGGCCCTATCATCGGGCGAATCGATGCCACCGGGCCGCCTGCCCGGCGAACGGGGAGTCTGTGTCGAACCGCTTCGCGATCGTCATCGCGCTCCTCGGGGCAATGCCCGGCGTCTACCTCCGCCTCACGCACACCGAGATCGGCACCATCCCCGACACGGTCCTCTTCGGCCTCTCGATCGTCTCGTCGGCGTTCCTGCTCTCATGGGCCGCCGAGGCGTCCGAGGTCGAGATCGCGCAGGGCCTCGCGGTCGCGTTCATCGCGCTGATCGCCGTGCTCCCCGAGTACGCCGTCGACATGACGTTCGCCTGGAAGGCGGCGCAGGACCCCGAGTTCGCGCCGTACGCCGTCGCGAACATGACGGGCGGGAATCGGCTGCTGATCGGCGGCGCGTGGCCCGCGATCTTCCTCGTGTTCTGGTGGCGAAGCCGGCAGAAGGTGCTGCACCTCGAGCGCGCGCACGCGGTGGAGATTGCGGCGCTGGCGGCGGCGACGCTCTTCTCGCTCACGCTGCCGCTCAAGGACAGCATCACGCTGATCGACACGGCGATCCTCGCCGCGCTGTTCATCCTCTATGTCTGGGTGATCGCCCGCGCGCCGTCCGAGGAGCCGGAGCTCGTCGGACCGGCGTTGTTCATCGGCACGCTGCCACGGATGCAGCGCCGCGGCGCGATCATCGCGCTGTTCCTCGCCTCGGCGGGGTCGATCTTCGCCTCCGCCGAGCCGTTCGCCGAGGGCCTCGTCCACACGGGGACGAAGCTCGGCATCGACGAGTTCGTGCTCGTGCAATGGCTCGCGCCGTTCGCCTCCGAGGCGCCCGAGTTCCTCGTCGCCGGCATCCTCGCCTACCGGGGACGCGCGACGGTCGCGATGGGTGCGCTGCTCTCCTCGAAGGTGAACCAGTGGACGCTGCTCATCGGCGGTCTGCCGATCGCGTACGCCGTCTCCGGGGGGCACGTGGAGGGACTCCCGCTCGACCTGCGCCAGAAGGAGGAGCTCTTCCTGACCGCGGCGCAGTCCTACTTCGCCCTCGCCGTGGTGATGAGCCTCAGCCTCTCCGGCCGCGAGGCGATCGCCCTCGCCGTGCTGTTCTTCCTGCAGTTCGCCATCCCGGTGGAATCGATCCGCATGGCAATTGGCGTCACCTACATGGTGCTCGGCACGATCCTGCTGTTCCGCGAGCGGTCGGACATCCTGCGGGTGCTGCGCATCTCGCGCGCCGGCATCCGCGATCCGAAGACGCTGGGCGAGCCGTTGGAGGGGCACTCCGAGGCAGGCGCCCCGACCTAGGCGATCCCGCCGTGGCCGGCCGCCGCGCGCCTACTCGACGCGCACGACCATCACGGGGCACCCGGAGTGGCGGATCAGCTGCTGCGTGACCGACCCGAGGAAGAAGCCTGAGAGTCCGCCGGCGCGGCGCGTGGCGATGACGAGCATCTCCGCGCCCTCGTCGGTCGCGACCCGGCACACCGTCTCGCCGGTGTCCTCGCCCCGCTCGACCGTCGCCACGCGCACCTCGGTGCGGTCGTAGAGGTCGGCCGCGAACGCCTTCGCCTCGTCCTCGGCGCGGCGAGTCGCCTCGCGGAGCGCCTCGTCGTGGGAGCCCTGGATGCCGCCGAGGTCCGCGCGTGGGTTGATGACGTGGAGAAGCAGCAACGTGGCGTCGCTCGCGCGCGCGATCGGGACGCTGGCCCGGGCGGCCTGCTTCGCGCCGTCGCTGCCGTCGTAGGCGACCACGATCTTCATGTGCCGTCCTCCCGGTCTGCGTGCGCGCTCATCGTATGCGGCGCCGATGCCTCCGGCATCACGTCGCGACCTCGCGCGCCCCGTCAGCCCGAGGAGCGCGGATCGAGCGCCTGTCGGAGTCCGTCGCCGAGGAACTGGAACGCGAGGAAGAGCACGATCAGCACCGTGATCGGCACCGCGAGGGCGGTCCATTGCACGGTGACGAACCCGAAGTGATCGGCGATCAGCGTGCCCAGGCTGGGCTGCGGCGCAGCGACGCCGATGCCGATGAACGACACCGTCGCCTCGGCGAAGATCGCGCGCGGCACGAGGAACGTCGCCTCGACGATCACCGGCGCGGCCACGCCCGGCAGCCAATGACGCGTCACAAGCCGCCATCGGCTCGCGCCGAGCGACTCCGCCGCGAGCGAGAACTCCTCGCCGCGCAGGACGAGCATCTGCGCCCGCACGAGCCGCGCCATCGTCGGCCAGGCCGTGATCGAGATCGCGAAGAACAGCAGGAGCACGCTCGACGAGACGCCGAGGATCGAGCCGCGCCCGAAGATCTGATCGCCCATGGCCGCCCTCAGCAGGATCACGAGCAGCAAGTCCGGGAAGGCGTAGGCGAGGTCGGTCGCGCGCATCAGCGTGCCGTCGACCCAACCGGCGCCCGAGGCGGCCGCGGCGCCCACGCCCACGCCGATCGTGGTGACGACGACCACCGCGAACAGCGCCGCCGCCAGGGAGATCCTCAGGCCGAACAGGGTGCGGCTGTAGATGTCGCGCGCGAGCTGATCCGTGCCGAGCCAGTGCTCCGCGCTCGGCGGCTCGAACTTGCCGGTCTCCCTCGGCGCGAGCGGATCGAGGGGGATCTCCGCCGAGGAGACGAGGTACTGCGTCGACGGATCGTGGGTGGCCAGCACGTTCGCACCGAGGGCGGCCCCGATGAGCACGATCAGCACGAACGCGGAGAACACGGCCGCGCGGTGACGCTTGAAGCGCCGCCAGGACGCGCGCCACATGCCGACGCGGCGTGCTCCCGACCAGAGGTCGTACGTCGACTGCCAGGTGCTCACGACGGGGTACTCAAGCGATCGACCTCATCGGCGGCGCGCTCCGCCGGAGGCGAACCGCGGGTCGACCAGCGGATAGAGCAGGTCCACGACGAGGTTCGCCGCCATGATGACGACGGCGTAGAGCAGCGTGGTGCCCATGATCATGCCGTAGTCGCGCTGTCGGACGGAGTCGATGAACGCCGACCCCACGCCCGGCAGGCCGAAGATCGACTCGATGACGATCGACCCGGTCACGAGCGTCGCGAAGATCGGCGCGAGCACGGTCAGCACGGGCACGAGCGAGTTGCGTAGCGCGTGGCGGAGGACCACCGTGCGCTCCGCGAGCCCCTTCGCGCGCGCCGTCCGCACATAGTCCTGCTGCATCACCTCGAGCATCGCCCCGCGGGTGAGGCGGCTGAGGATCGCCATCGACGGCGCGCCGAGGGCGATCGCCGGGAGGATGCCGCGGGGCAGGCTCGCGATCGAGTCGCCGAACCCCTTCCCCAGCCGCACGTCCACCCAGCCGAGGCCGACGGCGAAGACGAGCAGCATGAGGAACGCGATCACGAAGTGCGGGATCGCGGCCAGCACGGTGCTCGTCACGAGGTTCGCGACGTCCCACGCCGACCTCGGTCGCACCGCGGCCATGATCCCCATCGGGACGCCCACGCCGACGACGAACGCGAACGCCATCGCGCCGAGCAGGAACGAGGGCAGCAACTTGTCCGCCAGCAACGAGGAGACCGGCTGCCCGGGCTGCGCGAAGGAGACGCCGAGGTCGCCGCGCAGGAGGTTGCCGAGGACGCCGAGGAACTGCTCCGGCATCGGCTCGTTCAGCCCATAGTGGGTCTCCAGGGCGTGGATCGCCTCGGCGGAGAGGCGGGGGTCGGCACGGGCCTCGAACGGGCCGCCCGGGACGGCGTGCATGAGCACGAACGTAACGAGGCAGATGAGCAGGAGCGTGAGCGTCGCGGCGGCGATTCGACGCACGAGGTAGATCAGCACCGGCTCGCCACCCTGGCGACAGTCAGCATGCGCGTGACCTCGTTAGCAACGGAGCGCCATGGGCGCTCCGGCGTCCAAGGTGCAACGGTACTTCGACCAGCGCTTACTCGCGGCTCGAATCGGACGACATCTGCGAGACCCGGTCAGGGGCGCCCCGAGATGGAGATCTGATCGAAGTACAGGTCACCGGGCACGGTGCCCTCTCGTGGCGACGGGACGAAGCCCTGCACCCACGGCTTCACGAGCGCACCACGCAGCGGGTAGCTGAGCGGCATGACGCCCACCTCGTCGATCAGGAGCTGCTGCGCCTGCCCGTACAGCTCGAGCCGCCGGTCGAAGTCGACCTCGGCGCCTGCCTCGGCGATCAGATCGTCGTACTGATCGTTCGAGTAGTGGCCGAAGTTCAGCGGGGCCGTGGAGGTGAAGATCGGCAGCCAGTTCTGCGGGTCCGGGTAGTCGGCCGCCCAGCCGCCGATCGAGACCTGGAACTCACCGGCCGTGAACGCCGTGACGAAGGACGCCGTCTCGCGGATGTCGAGCTTCACGGTCACGCCAAGGTTGTCCTGCCACTGTGACTGCAACCACTGGCCCGTGAGCACGGCGCTCGACGCCTCCGGGAGGAGCAGGGTGACCTCGGCGCCTTCAGCGCCGGCGTCGGCGAGGAGCTGGCGAGACGCGTCGAGGGCGTCCTCGTACTGGCGGCCGAGGCCTTCCTCGTACCCCGGCATGCCCGGCGGGATCCACGAGTAGGCGGGCAGCCCGTTGCCCTCGAGGACCGCGCTCGCGTACTCGAGCCGGTCGACACCACCGGCGAATGCCTGGCGCACTCGCTCATCCGCGAAGAGGGGATCGTCGGCGTTCATGTAGACGGCGCTCGTACGGAGCTGGGCGTATCCGACGAACTGGTCACGCAGATCGGCGTTCCCACGCACCTGCACGAGCTCCGCTGGGCCGAGGAGCACCACGTCCAGCTCGTCCTTCTGGTACGCGAGGAACGCGAGGTTTGCGTCGTCGATGAGGTCGAAGTCGATCGCGTCGAGCTGCGGGAGGTCGCGATGCCAGCGCTCGTTGCGGGCCAGCCGCACGTGCTCGCCGTGCTCCCAGGCATCGAGGATGAACGGGCCATTCGTGACAAGCGTGCCGGCTTCGGTCCAGCGGTCGCCGTGCTCGTCGATGAGGTCCTGCCGCACGGGGTAGAGCGGCCACAGCGTTGCGAGGAGCAGGAATTCCGGACTCGGGCGGTTCAGGTGGAAGACGACGGTCCGGTCATCGGGTGCCTCGACGCGCAGACCATCGACGACGGCCTGCTCGAGCGAGGCGATGTCCGATTGATCTGCCTGGAGGGCCTCCTGCACGGCGATGTTGGCGTCACCGTCCGGTCCGTCCGCGGCAATCACGCGGTAGAAGTCGACGTACGGGTTGTCCGAGCCGGGCTGGAACAACCGCCGCGCCGCGTCGATGAACGCCTGCGCCACCAGCGGTTCGCCGTCACTCCACTCGAGCCCATCCTGCAGGTGGAAGGTGTAGGTGAGGCCGTCAGCGGAAATGCCGCCGTTCTCAACCGTCGGCACCTCGGTCACGAGGTCGGTGACGAGGTTGTCGTCTTCGTCGAGCCGGAGGAGGCCGGAGTAGAGGTTCCGGACCATCGTCAGCGAGACCTGGTCGGAGGCGCGCTGCGGGTCGAGCGTGCTCGGCTCGGAGGTCAGGTTCGCGCGCAGGACCTGCTCGGCGTCCGGGACGGACGTCGCCGTTGACGAAGCAGCAGCGCCGGTCTGCTCGGCAGTCGCGGTCGGGGTCGGGGTCGAGTCGTCACCGCCGCTGCACGCGACCAGCGCGAGGGACATCAGTCCCGCGATTAAGAAACCGCTGAATGACCAAATAGACGCGCGGAGCTCGCGCGTGTGCTGCCTGCTCGCCACCCATGACTCCTCGCCATTCATCCAGCGCCAGCCCCTCAATCCACAGGGACCGTCAAATGGCGCTGGACGAGCCGCCCGGCACGGGAATGTTAGGAGGTGGAGTGCCACCCGTACTAGACGGGATTCCGACCGCCCTGTATGCACCGAGGACGCTCGCACGTCCCCGGCATCCGGCGAGCCAACGCCGGATCGCCCTCGCGAAGCCACGGAAGGAGCCCGAGGATGACGTCCCGACCGTTCGTCGTCCTCTTCTGCGCCGTCGCGGTGGCGACGATGGGCATCTCCATGGTGAGCCCGATCCTGCCCGTCTACGCCGAAGAGCTCGGCGCGACCGGCATCTGGACGGGACTCACCTTCTCTATCTTCGCCGTCACCCAGACGATCATTAGCCCCTTCGCCGGGCGCTGGTCTGACCGCTACGGCCGCAAGCCCTTCATCATCCTCGGACTGCTGTTCTACTTCGTCGCCGCGTTTGGCTATCTGACCGCTGAAACGTTCGTTCAGGTGCTCGCGTTTCGCGCGCTCAGCGGGTGCGGGACAAGCCTCATCTTCTCCGTCGCTCGCGCATACATCGGCGACATGGTTCCGAGCGGAACAGAAGGCCGCTGGTTCGGCGTCTTTGCCGTCGCCGATATCGTCGGATTCGGCATCGGTCCGATCTTCTCGGGCGCCCTCCGGGACTCCTTCGGCTTCGACTCCGTGTTCATCGGCATGGCGATCCTCATGGGCTCCTCGGCGGCGATCGTCGCCGTGTTGCTGCCGAGGCACCCCGCACAGGACCGCCTCTCGCGGCTGGCCGAGCCGAGCTGGGGATTCGTCCAGGCGCTGCATGACCGGCTCGTCCTCGGGCTGACGGTGCTCATGGGCCTCACCTCGCTCACGTTCGGCGCCGTCTTCTCCTTCCTCAGCATTCGGCTCGAACACCTCGGCGCTGCCGGACTGGCGGTCGGCATCGCCTTCGCCTCCGAGAGCTTCGCCAGCGCTGCGTCGCAGCCGCTCTTCGGCCCGCTGGTGGACCGGCACGACCGACGGGTCATCGTCATCGCGGGACTGGTCGGGTCCGCCGCCGGACTCGCCGCCCTCGGCGCTGCCGGCGCGTACTGGCTGATCGTGGTGCTCATGGTCGTGCTGGGCATCGGGCAGGCCGCGACGATGGTCGCGGTAGCGGCGATGCAGGTCGTGGCGGGGCGGAGGGCCGGGATGGGGACCGTCATCGGCCTCGGATCGGCCGGCAATGGCGTTGGGATCGTGGTGGGCTCGGTGGTCGGGGGTGCGCTGGTCGAGGTGTTCGGCCTCGGCGCGCCGTTCTACTTCGGGGCGGCCGCGATGCTCCTGGGCGCGGCACACGTCGCGTGGCTGCTCCGGAACGTGCCCACGCGGGAGACGCTCGAGGTCATCCTCGGCGGGGACGAAGCCACTGATCCGGAATTGGTCACTCCCGGCAGTTAATTTTCCGAAAGTTCGTCACGGACGCTTGCAAAGTTTGCCACTGTCGGTGCATAATGAGCACACGACGGCGGCGGGCGGTCCCAGACAGCCCGACAGGCGGTCGTCGTAAGCGAAACGATTGGGAGCATTCTCCCGGTCGCGGGGGAGAGACGGCCTGGAGTGCCGCGGGGCCGTCTCTCCTCCACCCGCACCCCTCAACCGCAGCCCCCAACCGCACCCACGCCCCTCTTCACCGCACGCTGGCTGCCGCAAGCACAGCGGGGCCAGGGCCCCTGGTCGGGACCCGGCGAGTGCCGTCAGACGCTGATCGGGCCGGTGGGCGCTAGTACTCGACGATCGAGTTGAGGACGTACTGCTCGGCCACGCCGCGAGGCTCCCAGCCCAGCGTCGTCACCGACTGTCCTTCGAGCTCCTTGTACGTGCGGAAGAAGTGCTCCACCTCGCGCAGGAAGTGCGGGGGGACGTGGCCGATCTCCTCGACCTCGCGGTAGCGCGGGTCGGCCACCGGAACCCCGAGGACCTTCTCGTCGTCGCCCTTCTCGTCGCGCATGCGCAGCATGCCGACCGGCCGCGCTTCCACCAGCGCGCCCGTGAACGACTCGAACGAACCCCAGATCAGGATGTCCACAGGGTCGCCGTCGCCGGCCTTCGTCGAGGGGACGAACCCGTAGTGGCCCGGGTAGTGGACGGCGGAGTAGAGGACCCGGTCCAGGCGGAACAGGCCGGCGTTGTGGTCGTACTCGTACTTGGACTGGCCTCCGCGGGCGATCTCGACGATCGCGTTGAGGCGGCGGGGCGGCTCGTTGCCGGCCGGAATGCGGTACAGGTCTGACACGGGATCCTCGGTGTGACTTCGGGGCGCGGCGGACGCCGGCCTCCGCGATCGATGGTCGCGCCGGATCGGGCCGAGCGCTATGGCACCCCGTGCTACGAACGGCTGTGCGCGCGACCGGGGCGAGCGCGACGTCGCGCGTGCACCTCGAGCGCCGCGAGGACGGCAGCGGCCGCCAGCCGGGCCTCAGCGAGGTCCGGCGGCATCTGGCCGAGGACGATGCCGGCGGTCTGCGCCGACTGCTCGTCGATGCCCTCCGGCAGACACCCAAGGCGCTCCAGGGCGCGCCGGAGCCGCAGCGCCGCGTCGGCGCCGACGGGGCTCCCCGTCAGGTTCAGGGCTTCGAGTTCGGGCAGCGCCCGCGCGGCGGTCGCGGTGTCGAGCACCATCTCGTGTGCCGCGGCCATCACCGTGCGGTAGTGGAGCCGGTACGCGCGGAGGTATCGGTCACGCCAGTCCAGCGCGAGCGCGGCGGCACGGTCGTAGTCGGAAGGCTGGGTGAAGTACGCCAGCGTCGAGAGGCGCGCGAGCAGGGCGTCGCGCTCCCGCGCGAGGATGGCGTGCTCGGGAGTCTCCGGGGCGATCTCGGCAGCCTCGAGGAACTCGACGAGCTGCAGCGAGCCGCGGCCTCCGGCGTCGCGGATGCGGGCGCGCAGGATCTCGTCCGCGAAGTCGTCCGGTGTGCGCCAGAACAGGCGTACGAGGCGGTTCACGCTGTCGTCGCTCTCACGGCCCAGCCGGCCGAGGACGCCCGATCGGTCGCGCAGGAACTCCATCAGGGAGTCCCGCATCCCGGGCCCCGGTGCGCACGGCGGGTGGGGCGGACAGAGCGCCTGGTAGCCGGCAACGAGGTACGCCTCCGGGGAGGGACCCGGCGCCCGGAACGACGGAGATCGCCGCCACGCTTCGAGGGCTGCTTCGACGACGACGCGAGGCTCCTGCTCGGAAAAAGCCGGGAGCAGGCACAGCCATGGCGGGGACGGGCAATCGGCATCGACATCGGGCAGGTGATCCAGGAAGGCGATACGGATGTCCGCCACCTCGAGGTCGAGGGGCGACAACAGTTGTTCGCTCCAACGGGGGAGACGGATCACCTCGGCGCCGAACCACGTGTCCGCGGGGTCGCGGAACCACGCGACTTCAGTCGCAGAATCCTGCTGAATGCTGAGCTTCATCTCAGACCGTTTCCGAACAGGGCTGGGGAACCTTCGGACGTGTCGACGCTCGACGTGCCCCTACGGGCTGGCCGCCGTGTGCTCCACGAACGCAGCAGCGCGATCCAGGACGTGCTCGAATCCACCCTGTTCGGCCAGTAGCTGGTCCAGGGCGGGCTCGACGGCAATGGCGAGACGCTGGGCGGATCCGCATTCGGCCGGCTCCGGGAGGTCGGCCGGGCTCATCGCGACCATCGTCGCGGCGAAGGCGGAAATCGATGGTGGGGTGGGCGCGGGCGGCGGGAGCGGGCGCTCCACGCCGTCGGTGATGCCGTGCGCGGCCGCAAAGGCACGAGCGCGCGCGACGAGCGCCGCGAGGCTGCGCTGGTCATCGAACTCAGAGGGCGCGAGGGCATGGTCGGCAATGGCTTCCGCCAGCCCCTCGGGGAACCGCCAGTGGCGGGCGAGCGCCCCACCGACCTCGGCGTCCGTGAAGCCGAAGACGTAGCGCTCGGCCTCGTGGAGCGAGATCCCACGGCCGGTAGCGAGCTCGGTGGCGCGACGGAACGCCTCGGGCCGAGCCTGCACGAGGGCCAGGCGGCCAACGTTATGTAGCACACCGGCCGTGAACGCCTCGTCCTGGGGGACGCCCTCGTGCCGCGCGAGCAGCTGGGCGAGCAGACCGACGGTGATGGAGTAGCGCCAGAACGCAGCGCCATCGATGTCGTCGTAGGACGGCATCGAGCGGATCGCCGAGGTCGCGAGCAGGGTCGAGCGCACCTGGCGGAAGCCGAGGAGCACGACCGCGTCGCGGATCGTGGTGATCCGACGTGGGAACCCGTAGTAGGCGGAGTTCGCAACCCGCAGGACGCGGGCCGTGAGGGCTGGGTCCGAGGAGATCGCCTGCGCCAGCTCGTGCGCGGAGAAGGTGTCCCCCTCCGCGATCTGCAGCACCTGGGCGGCAATGGGCGGCAGAGGCCGGAGGTCGGCGATCTCCTCGACCAGCACATCGAGTTCGGCCACACCCGTTACCGGGCACGAACCGAGCACCGACCTGTCGAGGGCGGGAACCCGGGGGAGCGCAGAAGAGTGGCTCTGCGGCTCCCCGGGAGGGAGCCGACGCGCGGTGGCGTCAGGCTGTCCCATAGGTCTTACCAGGGCCAAATCACGCCGGCCGAGGCGGTGGCCGAGGCGGCGACGAAGACGGCGGCGGTGAGGGCGGTGGCAGCGGCGGTGGTGATGATGCGGCGCATAACGGTACTCCCCTTGAATCGCGTCGAACGCGATCTGTGACGACGGGGCTGAAGTTACGGAGGGGGCTCTTACCAACCTCTGACCAGATTGTGACCGCGATCACCAGCTCGACAGTTTTGGTGAGATTTCTGGACCACTTTGGGGTCACCAGGTGCCACTTCAACGCAGAAAGTGGCCTCCGGAGCGCAGAAACCCGCCTCCAGACAGCTAAACGACAGGTAAGAGGGGCCCGTTCGACGCGGTTTGATGACGACTAGAGCGTGTCGTCCAGCGCATCGCCTGAAAGCACTCGCTGATAGAGCGCCTTCACACGCGGTGAGGGCTCGCTCCCGAGTTCACTGCGCATCGCGTCATAGAGGCGCCGATAGGCACGCGTCGCAAGCTGCAGGTTCCCGCGCTGAACGTGCGCTTCCATGAGGCGGTACGCCGCATCCTCGTTCAGCGGATCCGTGGCAATGACCGACTCCGCCATCCGGATCGCCTCGGCCGCGTCCCCCCGGTGGAGAGCGGAGGATGCGAGCGCGAGGACCGAGGAGAGGTACATGTCCTCGTAGCGCCGCCGTGCCTGCTCGGCCCAGGCAGAATCGAACGACGACGCGAACGGGCCGCGGTAGAGGCTCGCCACACGACTCAGGCCCTCGGCCCACTCCGCCGACCCGGGCTCGGCATCCTCGCTCGATCGTGCGGCTTCCTCGAACTCGGCGGCGTCGTAGGAGACGTCGAACTCGGGGTTCACGCGGTAGCCGCCCCCCGACTGGACGACGACCTGCGGGTGGATCGCCTTGCGGAGGCGGTAGAGGGTCGTGTGGAAGGCGCTGTTGAGCTGCTTCGGACCGGCATCCGGCCAGAGCTCGAGCGCGATCTCTTCCTTGCGCATCGGGCGGCCGCGGTCGAGGAGGTAGAAGAACATCTCCTTGGAGCGCTCGCTCCGCCACTCGATGTCCTCGATGAGCCGCCCGTCGACCTCGACGCGCGCGCCCCCGAAGGCCTCCGCGCGGATACGGAACGCCGAGGGCAGATCGGCAGCCACGCGCGGCTCTTCGGCGTCGGTCCCGCGGACGCGTTGCTGGACCGTGCGGTAGTAGTCGCCGATCCCCTGCCGCGCGGTCGCGTACTCGAGCAGGTCCGGGAGCTGGCGGGCCTCGACGAGCAGGAACTGGTCGTACCCGAGTTGCTCGGTCAGCTCCTTCACGACCTTGAGGCTGTCGTTCGCGACGGGCCGCTTCTTGGTCGCGAGCGCCGCGCCGGCGAGGAGGAACGTCGCAATCGTGCGCTCGCGGACGGCGCCGGACTCCTCGGCGCCCCGGATCGCTTCCTCGAGGATGGGGTACGCCTGGTCGGCCTGCCCCTCGGAGATCAGCGTCGCGCCGATGCCGGTGCGGAAGCGGGTCTCCTCGAAGAGCGCCTCCACCTGTTGCGCCGAGCGCAGGCCGTGGTCGAGGAGCGCACGGGCGCGCGTGTGCTCGCCGCGCTCCCGGTAACACATCGCGAGGCCGTACGTGGCCTCCATGATCAGCCCGGGATCGTCGATCTCCTGCGCCTCGTGGATGGCGACGGTGTAGAGGGTGATCGCGTTATCGAGCCGGCCGAGGTCCCGCTCGACGGTGGCGAGACCTTCCTTGCCCCACGCCTCGTGCCGGTGGGAGCCGATCTGGCTGGCGCGCTGGATCACGGTGTCGAACGTGTCGCGGGCGGTGTCCAGCTCGCCCAGCATGTGCTGGACGTTCGCCATGTTGTTCATCGTGGTGATCTGCGCCTGCGGGTCCGCGAGCTGGCGCCACGAGCGCTGGGCCTGCGTGTACTCGACCATCGCGGGCGCGAGCTGGCCACGCATGTAGAGCGTGGTGCCGAGGCAGTCCCGGCACTCGGCGGCGCGGTGGTAGTCCTTCAGACGGTCGAACGACAACGCCGCGGTCTCGAACCGCACCTGCGCGGCCTCGAACTGGCCGGCCCGCGCGATCGTGACGCCCTCCTCGAGGTCGATCTCGGCGAGCACGGGGTGATCCTCGGGCAACGCCTCCAGGGCGGCCTGTCGGGCGCGGCGGTACGCGTCGATGGCGTCCCCGATGCGCCCGAGGTCGCGGAACGCGACGCCGCGGTAGAGGTCGACACGCACGCGCTCCTCGGAATCGAGCGGCTGTGCCTCGACGCGATCGAGGCGCGCGAGGCAGTCCTGGCGCTGACCGAACTTCGCGGCGAGCCGGGCGCGGGTGAGCGCGAGCGCCGCCTCCTGCGTGAGGACCTCCTCGGGGAGGCGGTCGATCCACCCGGCGAGGGTCTGCCACTCACCGCGCTGGTACAGCTCCTCGCGCGAGTCGTAGAGCTCCCGGACCACCTCGCCCCAGTCGCCGGCGGCGATCGAGAGGTCCATGGCCGTGGAGAGCAGCCCGCGTCGAGCGCAGATCGCGGCGGCCTGCCGGCGTAGCTCCTGCAGGCGTCCGGGTTCCTCGCGCTCCATGCGGGTGAGCAGGTGCTCCCGGATGAGGGCGTGGACGCGGTACCACTCGCCCTCGGCCTCCGACTCCGCGAGACGGGAGAGGAAGCGGTTGTTCTGCTCGAGCTCGCGGAGCACGGCGGCAGCCTGCGGGTTCCGGCTCAGCGCCTGGGCAAACTCGCGGTCGAACGTCGGGAGGACCGAGCACGCGGTCAGCAGCTCGTGCTGCCGCGGATTGAGGCGGTCGAGGACTTCCTGGTCGATGAACTGGCCGAAGATGAAGTCGACCTCGGGGCTGACGGGGACCCCGTCGTCGCGGGAGGCCTGGTCGGCCATGATCGCGAGGGCGGCGGCCCACCCGTCCGCGCGGTGCACCAGGCGGTTCCGCAGATCGGGGTCCTCGACGGACGAGGCATCGAGGAAGGCGCCTGCCTCGTCCGCGCTGAAGACGAGGTCGCGCACGGTCAGGCTGGCGACGCGGCGCTGCGCCGTGAGGCGCGCGAGCGAGCCCAGCGACGGCCACGTCCGCGAGAGCAGCAGCAGGCGCATGTTCATCGGAATCGCGCGCACGAGCGCGTCGATGACACGCATCGCCTCGGGCGACTCGTCCAGGACGTGGAGGTCGTCCAGCACGAGCACGAACAGCTCGTCGATCTCGGCGGCGACGGAAGCGGCGACCTCGGCGATGACGGCGGCAGCACCGGTCGGCTGCGCGCCTGCCTCGAGGCGTTCTTCGGCGTCGGCCAGGGCATCCGGGTAGATGCGCCGGATCGCGCCGACGATGTTGCCGATGAGGGCCAGCGGGTCCGTGTCCTGCCGGTCCAGCGACAGCCAGGCCAGCGGGATCTGGGCGTCCTCGCACCAGTCGACGGCGAGCGTGGACTTCCCGTACCCGGCCGGAGCGGTGATCAGGGTGACGTCACACTCGAGGGCGTCCTCGAGCAGACCGTGCAGCCGGTCCCGGCGGACGGTGTCGTTGCGCCGTCGCGGGGGCACCAGCTTCGGGACGAAGCGTCGGCCGGGACGCACGCGGCGAGGGGGCAAGCCTTCTACGGGCTGTAAGGTCACCTCGTTATTCTAGGCAAAGCGGGCGACCGCGGTGCCAGAAAGCGACTCCCTGAGATGACCACCGGAAATCCCGAAGGCTTCGCCGACGCGGCGGAGGAGCTCGGCTACCTGCGCGCCTACGAGTCCGTGACGCTCTGGAAGCCCCAGGTCGTCGCGGACAACGTGCTGACCGGCATCTTCCTCGCGGACGCCACGTACCGGGGCGCCCTCGCGGCGCTGCTGCTGCAGGAGTCCGTGGAGGCCGTCCGCCGGCTCACCGCGGTCTGGCACGCCCTCGCCGACCGCTCGGAAGCGCCGGCGCGGCGCCTCCGTCGACCGTTACCCCTCGCCGACGACGTCCAGCGCATGGCAGACACCGTCGGGAAGGCCGAGGAAGCTCGCGAGGTCGTGACTCACCTCGGTGTCGGCAATGCCGGCGCGGACAGCGCCGCCGAGATCATCACGTTCGGCGGCCTCTCCTGGTTCGCGGAAGCGGTGCGGTGTGCCGAGTCCGGACCGCCCGACGTCACCGTCGTGCCCCCGGAGGAGCCGGGAGGGTTCCCGCGGCTGCTCTGGAGCGGCTTCGATCACGAAGGCACACCCCGGCGCGTCGAGATCGAGCTCGAGGACAGCCAGGTAATCGCGCTCGGCGACGCCACGGGCGACTTCGTGACCTGGGCGCGGGAGTTCCTCGCCGCGTACATCGACGCGCGCGCCGGCGGAGCCGCCTAGCCGAGACGCCCTCGGCTCAGCGGGAGAGCGTCGCGATGAGGATGCCCGTCGCCACGGAGACGTTGAGCGAGGTGACGTCATTGCCGTGCGGGGCGACGCGGCAGACGTCATCGCAGGTCTCGAGGGTGAGCCGGCGCAGTCCGGCCTCCTCGTTCCCCACCACCAGCAGCCACGGCCGGTCCACCGGCACCTGCGTCACGTCGCGCTGCGCGTGCTCGGACGTCCCGAGGATCCACACGCCGGCCCGCTTCGCTTCCTCCAGTGCCCGCCGCAGGTTCTTCTCGACGGCGAACGGCACTGATTCGACGCCGCCGCTGGCGACGTCGTAGACGACCGAGGTCAGCGAGGCGGCACGCACGTCGGTCATCACGATGCCGCGGACGCCGAAGAAGGCCGCCGTCCGGAAGATCGCTCCGACGTTGTGCGGGTCCTGCACCTGGTCGAGCGCGAGCCAGAGCCCGGCTCCCGAGGCCCCCTCGGGCCGCGACTCGAACAGCGCTTCCAGGGGTTCCGGCTCGCGGTCGTCCACGTAGGCCTCGGCGCCGGTGCGCCCGCCGCCGGGCTGCGGGCGGCGAGGGCCGCGCTCGCCGCGGTCCCCTCGCTCGTCGCGTTCGCTGGTGGCGCGCACCGTGCAGCCGTGGCGACGCGCCTCGGTGACGACGCGCTCCCATGCCCCGTGCGGCTTCCCGCCGGGGATGCGCACCTCGGCGACCGCATCGGGGCGGGTCGCGAGGGCGGCGAGGACGCTGTGAGGATTGCGAAGGGTGAGCACGCTGGCACGTTAGCCTCTCGACTCGTGGAGCGTTAGCGGTGGTAACGTGCGAACTCGACGCGTCGCCTTCGACGCGGTCGTCAGCCGCATCACGCGAGGGCCCCTTTGATTAAGTAGCACCGGGCGTTCTGTGCTCTCACGGCTCACCTCCTCGGGAGGAGGAGTCGTGCGCCCCGGTGCGGGCCCTCCCGCGCGACCTTCGACGCAGCAGCAAGCACTGACCGCCCCATGCCGCCCTGCCGGAATCCGGGTGGCTGTCTGCGTCCTCGTGTGTGCCATGTTGCAGATCAACCAGCTCTCGAAGAGCTACGGAGCGCGGAGCGTGTTCGGCTCCGCGTCCCTCGTCGTGAACCGCGGCGAGGCCGTCGGCGTCGTCGGCCCGAACGGGAGCGGCAAGAGCACGCTCCTCCGGATCGCCGCCGGATCCCTCGAGGCCGACGCGGGGCACGTCGACACCGCAGCGGGAGCGCGCGTCGCCTACCTTCGCCAGTCCGTGGACGCCGCTCCCGGCGTGACCGCCGGCGAGCGCTTCCCCTCGCTGTTCCCGGAGGCAGCGGCCGCCGCGCTCGACGCCCTCGGCCGGCGCCTTGCCACCGAGGACGGCGACGGACTGGCGGCGGAGTACGACGCGCTCCTCGACGCCGCCGCGCGCGCCGGGTCGGCGCACGAGGTGCTCGCGGCCCTCGGAGCGGACCGCATCGCGGGCGACGCCATGCTTGCTCGCCTCTCCGGCGGCGAACAGGCGAAGCTCGCGCTCGCGGAGGTGATGACCGCGGGAGCCGACGTGCTCCTGCTGGACGAGCCGACGAACCACCTCGACCTGGCCGGCATCCGCTGGCTGGAGGAACGCCTCGCGTCCTTCGAGGGCGCGGTGCTGCTCGTCTCGCACGACCGAGCTCTCCTCGACACGGTCGCCGACGCGCTGCTCGTCCTCGACGCGGAGGGCGGGGCGCCGGAGTTGTTCGCGGGCGGCTACTCCGAGTGGATCGAGGAGCGCGAACGACGCCGGGCCGAGCAGTGGGCGGCGTTCGGACGCCAGCAACGCGCCGAGCGTCGTCTCAAGGAGCACATCTCGCAGATCGAGTCGCGCTCCCGCTACATCGAGAACAGCACGATCGACTTCGCGATCCGCAAGAAGGCGAAGAAGATCGCCCGGCGCTCCACGACGCTGAAACGACGGCTCGAGCGCGAGGCGGCGTCCACCGACCGGATCGAGCGCCCCGGCGAGCGCCCGCATGGCATCGGCGTCGCCTTCGGAAGCGCTGAGCGCTCGGCCTCGCGGCTCGTGGAACTCGTCGGGGTCGAGCTGGCGCCCGCCGGGGCGCCACTGCTCGGCGGCCTCGACCTCGCCCTCGAGCGTGGCGACCGCATCGCGCTCGTCGGACCGAACGGCAGCGGGAAGACGAGTCTCCTGCGGGCGATCCTCGGCGAGCTCTCGCCCTCGCACGGCTCGATCTCGGTCGCCGGCTCCGCGCGCGTCGGGTATCTGCGGCAGGAGGACGCCCTCGACCATCTGCTGGACCTCACGCCGGTCGAGGCCGTGCGTCGCGAGGCGGGCGTCTCGCAGGTGGACGCGTCGAACTTCGTCCATCGCGTGCTGCTCGGCCACGAGCAGTCGAGGACGCCCCTGCGCCAGCTCTCGTACGGCGAGCGACGTCGACTCGCGCTCTCGTTGCTGATGCTGAAGGGCGCCAACGTCCTCCTGCTGGACGAACCGACGAACCACCTGGACCTGGAGTCCCGCGAGGCCGTCGAGGCAGCCCTCGACGGCTTCGAGGGAGCGGTCCTCGTCGTGACGCACGACCGCTATCTGATCCAGTCGCTCGCCCGGACGGCCTGGTCGGTGGAGGGCGGTCGCATCGTCGTGCGAGACCCGGAGGAGATCGTGTAGCGCGTTAGTTTCGTCACCCGGCGCGCCCAACGGGCCAGCGAGGATGTCCGTGTCGACGGCGCCCCTGGCGGATGGAGGACCTCGTGGAGATCTTCGGTGACCTCGAGCGATTGCTCTCGGAGGACCTCTATCCGTACCGCTGGCCGCTCTCGCTGACGGCCGTCGCCGTCATGGGCATCTTCGGCTGGCTAGCCTGGCGCGCGGGGTGGGTCGCCCGGGCGCGGACGGGGGCACGACGGCGGCCACTGGTCGCAGGCGTGTCGGGCGTGCTCGTGCTCGCGGTGGTGCTGCCGACGTTCTGGGCGCTCGCCTCGCCGCTCTGGACGCGCACGACGCTCGTCGAATCCAGTCCGCTGGAGCTGGCCGCCGCGACGGCAGAGGCTTCGGCGGCGTCTGTCGCGTCGGCTGTGCCAACCTCGGCCGTGCCACCATCGGCCGTGCCCACAGAGGCAGTCGTGGAAACCGCCACCCCGGAGGCGACACCGGCCGCCGGCGACGCCGTCATCGCGTCCACGGCCGAGGGAACCCTGCCGCGCGTCGTCCTCGAGGGCGAGTGGTCAGGCGCCGACGACTTCCACTTCGCCGAGGGCCGAGCGCTGATCATCGAAACCGCGCCGGGCGCGTACACGCTGCGGGTCGAGGACTTCTCCGTGCGCAACGGACCGGACCTCTTCGTCTACGTCTCACCCGATCCGCTCGGGTACTCACCGGAGGCGGTGAAGCTCGGCGCGTTGAAGGCGACGGACGGGGCGTTCAACTACGAGATCCCGTCGGACGTGCCGATCGAGTCGATCCGATCCGCGGTGGTGTGGTGCGACGCGTTCGCGGTGCTGTTCGGCAGCGCGCCGCTCGAGTAGTCCCGCCCGAGCAGTGGGCCGCTCGGATGATGCGGATTCTTAACGCGTCCCTGTCTCACACAGCCGCCGCCAGAACGGCCTGCCTCGTACGCTGGATCCGATGTCCCACCACACCCTGAACCTCATCCACTCGATGCGAGCACTCGCGATCGCCGGGGCGTTTGCGCTCGGTCTCTGGCTGCTGGCGGGTCCCACACCCGCCGCCGCCTGCACGGGTTCGCCGCTCTTCGACGCGCGCATCTGGTCCTGCGGGATCAAGATCGAGCAAGGCGTCACCGAGGTGAAGTGGGATCGCGGTCGCGTTTCCCTCGATACCGCCGTCACGGCGGACAGCCTCAAGCCGACCGACGGGACCGGCGACGGCCCGGGTTCGCTCGAGATCTGGGTCGAACGCCCCTCCGGCATCTTCGACGGCTGGGTGCGTGGCCAGTCCGTGGGCCTGCGGGTCCTCGAGCCCGGCACGACGTACTACTTCGCCGCCGACGAGCCGCTCTCGTGGGCGATCGGTCGGACGCCACCGCAGCCCTCGGGCCAGACTTCCGGCTCGACGCCGACCGGCTCGATCTTCGACAACGCGCAGGTGGTCTCGCTCTACGGCCATCCCGGCGTCCCGTTCATGGGCGCGCTCGGCAAGTACTCGGCCTCCGGAGCCGCCGACGAGGTGGCGCGCGTGGCCGCTCAGTACGACCGCCTGAATGGCGACCGGAACGTGATCCCGGCCCTCCACCTCATCGCGTCCGTCGCACAGGCCGACCCCGGCGCCGACGGCACCTACCTCGGACGTATGTCGCTCGACGCGGTGCAGGAGTACGTCGACGTCACCGCACAGCGCGGGCAGCTGCTCTTCCTCGACATCCAGGTGGGCTGGGGTGACCCGCTCGCCGAGGTCCGCTACTACGAGCCGATCCTCAAGCAGCCCAACGTCCACGTCGCCCTCGACCCTGAGTTCGCGACGCGAAGCGACGGGGAGGCTCCGGGCCAGGCGATCGGCCAGCTGACCGCCGCGCAGATCAACGCGGTGCAGGACTACCTCGCCACGCTGCCCGGGAAGTACGACATCCCGCGCAAGGCGCTGGTGGTGCACCAGTTCCGCGTCGACATGATCGTGGACCCGCTGAACATCGCGAGCGTCGACCAGGTCGACCTCGTGATCGACATGGACGGCTTCGGCCCCCAGGGCCAGAAGCTCGCCGGCTACGAGCGCTACGCGAACTCGTCTTACGCCGAGTTCTCCGGCTTCAAGCTGTTCTACGAGTGGGACACGCCGCTCTTCACGCCGGCCGAGATCGAAGCGCTGTCGCCGCCGCCCGACTACGTCATCTACCAGTAGTCCCCGCCCCGGCATTGGCCCCTGACGCCTGCGTCTGCCACCATTCGTGCGCATTGGAGTGAATTGTGGAAGACAGCATTTTCGAAATCGGCGCCTTCATGGACGCCAATCGCGCCTGGATGAAGTCGTTCGCGTGGGGCGGACTGGACGTCCGACCGAAGCAGCGGCTGGCCGTCCTGACCTGCATGGACTCCCGGTACACGGCGCAAGGAATCCTCGGCCTGGAGCTGGGTGACGCCCACGTGATCCGGAACGCTGGCGGGCGCGTCACCGACGACGCGATCCGCTCGCTCGTCCTTTCGGCGCACGCACTGGGGACCCGCGGTTGCGTCCTCATCCACCACAGCAAGTGCGGCCTGTACGGGAACTCGAACGACGCGATCTACACGATGGTGAAGGACGCCACCGGCGCCGACGCCTCCGGGATCGACTTCCTCCCGTTCACGGACCTCGAGGGCAGCGTCCGCGAGGACATGCGCCAGCTCGCGGAGTGCAACCTGCTCCCGGAGGACTACCAGGTGCTCGGGTTCACGTATGACGTGGACACGGGCCTGCTGGTCGAGGTGAAGCTCGACTCGTGATCATCGGCGTGATCGGTGGTGAGCAGGCGGACGACGACGCCTCGTCACTGGCGTTCGAAGTCGGCGCCGGCATCGGCCGCTCGGGACACATGCTCATCACCGGCGGCCGCGGAGGCGTAATGCGCGCGGCGTGCGAAGGCGCGAAGAGCACCGGCGGCACGACCATCGCGATCCTCCCCGGCGACGACCTGTTCGACGCCAACGAGTTCGTCGACATCCCGATCATCACCGGCCTCGGCTTCGCCCGGAACACCATCATCACCCGCACCGCGAACGCCCTCGTCGCGATCGATGGCATGTACGGCACGCTCTCCGAGATCGCGTTCGCGCTGATCTCGGGCACGCCTGTCGTTGGCCTCGGGACATGGGAGATGCGGAACGGGCACGGCCTCGAAGCACCCGTCATCCGCGCCTCGACGGCCGCCGAGGCCGTCGCCGCAGCCCTCGAGCACGCCCGACCACACCCCGGTCAGCGCGCGTAGCCTTCCGGTTCATGGCAACAAGAAGGGGCGCCTCACGGCGCCCCTTCTGCACGTTCCTGCCAAGGCCGCTACCGCTTGGTGATCTGGTCCACCTCGGCCATCTCCTCGGGGGTCAGGCGCCAGGCGGCGGCCGCCGCATTCGCCTTCACCTGCTCGGGCTTCGTGGCGCCGGCGATGACCGAGCCGACGAACGTCTGCGTGGCGAGCCAGGAGAACGCGAGCTCGAGCAGCGTGTGGCCGCGCTGCGTGGCGAACTCCTCGAGCCCCTCGACGATGTCGAAGTTCTTGTCGGTCAGCATGCGGTCCGCCATCGGGCCGGAGGCGAGGCGCGCGCCCTCGGGGGCATCCGAGTTGCGCTTGTACTTGCCGGTCAGCAGGCCGCTCGCGAGGGGGAAGAACGGGAGGATGCCCAGGCCGAACTGCTCGGCGGCCGGGACGATCTCCGCCTCGATGCGGCGGTTCAGGAGCGAGTACTCGTTCTGCGCGGAGATGAACGGCGCGTAGCCGCGGTTCTGCGCGATGTGGTGGGCGTTGGCGATCTGCCAGCCGCTGTAGTTCGAGTTGCCGATGTAGCGCACCTTGCCGGACGACACGAGGTCGTCGAGCGCGCGAAGGGTCTCCTCCTCCGGCGTGCTCGGGTCGGGGCGGTGCACCTGGTAGAGGTCGATGTAGTCGGTGTCGAGGCGGCGGAGGGAGTCCTCCACGGCCTGCATGATCCAGCGACGCGAGCCGCCCGAGGTCATCGGGCCCTCGCCCATCGGGCTCGCGAACTTGGTGGCGATGACGGCCTCCTGGCGGTGGCCCTTCAGCGCCTTGCCGAGGAACTCCTCGGACGGCCCGCGACCGCCGTAGACATCGGCGGTGTCGAAGAGGTTGATGCCCTCGTCGAGGCAGGCCTTCACGACGGCCTCAGCGTCCTTCGGGTCCTTCATGCGCTGCCCGAAGTTGTTCGTCCCAAGTCCGACGATGGACACCTCGAGGCCGGAGCGGCCGAGCTTGCGGTACTCCATGCGTGTCTCTCCCTTTCATCCGGGCGTTCGCAATTCGCGGTCGTCCCGCGTGGCGGACAACCGAACGACGCTGTTGGTTGGTGGCGCTGGAGAATATACACCGCAGGCCCGCGACTCCCGTGAAGCCGGGAGCGGCGGGCCTGCTGATTTCTGGCGGAGGCGGTGGAAGGGGAACCACGACCCGCCAGTGTCCTGACCCCGGATGCACGCCTGAACCATGCATCCGGGGTCGCTCGGAGGGCTGAACGAGACGGAGCTACTCGGTCTGCCAGTACCACCGCGGGCCGACGCCGTAGGTCGTGAGCCCGTACGCCCAGGTCCCCGTGACGAGGTCGACCCCGCCGACGTTCGCCTGGAAGGCGTGGTTGTCGCGCGACACGAGGAGCTGAAGGAGCGCGGGCCCCTCAGCGATGTAGCGATCCTCGAACTCGTGGAACAGCTTCGTGCGTTCCTCGAGGTCGTTCGTGACGAGGACCTTGTCGAGGATCTCGTCGGCCCACGGCCGTTCCCACGACTGGTAGTTACGACCGCCCTGGGAGTGGTAGTAGGTGCGCGCATCGGCGACCGCGTTTGGCACCATCGTGTGGTGGTACGTCCGTGCCTCGAACTCCCGGGAGTTGAGCAGGTTCGTGAAGGACGCGTAGTCCGTCACGGGAGAGATCTCCATCTGCATCTTCGGGAAGACGTTGGCCCAGTGCTCCTTCTGGCGAATCGCGGCGTCGAAGGAGAGTCCAGAGGACTGAGACGTCGTGTCCTTGAAGGAAATCCCTTCGCCCTCCGGGTACCCGGCCGCCGCCATGCGCTTCACCGCCTCGGCGATGTCGGCTTCCTTCGTGTCGGGGTTGTAGCCGGGTTTCGCCTTGATCTCGTCAGAGGTGTACGCCTCCGCGAACATGACGTGCAGCGGACCGCTGTACAGCCAACCCGGCCCCCACGCGTCGGCGATCCCGGCGTAGTCCATCGACATCTGGAGCGCCTGGCGGACGCGGTCATCGGCGAAGAAGGGAAGCTTCGTGTTCACGGCGAAGTGGTTCCAGCCGAAGTTCGGCTGGCCGAACCACTGAGCGTCCCCCACGGACGCCCGGACCTGTGGCTCCTCGTGAGGCTGGATCGTCGCAAGCACCCCGATCTGGCCCGAGATGAACGCTGCCACCTGCGCCGCACGGTCGCTCATGACGATCTTCTCGAACGTGTCGTACGAGGGCCGAGCACCCTCCTCCGCCGTCCGGTAGTAGTCCGGGTTCGCCTTGAACACCTGGCGCGTGCCTTCGACGTGCTCCGTCTGAATCCAGGCGCCCGTGCCGACGAACTTCAGGGGATCGGAGTAGCCGATGTCGTCCTGCTCGCGGGGGATCATCTGCGCCCGCGGGTCCGCGAACGCTGCCATGATCGCGCTGTTCGGCGTGCTCATGACGAGCTTCACCGTCACGTCGTCCACGACCTCGGCACGCTCGAGCCCGATGAACTGGCCGGCTCGCGCGTACTTCTGCGCCGCCTCCGGGTCGATCAGGCCGGCCTTGCGCTCGATGCTGTAGGCGATGTCCTCGGCGTTGAAGTCGCGTCCGTTGACCGGCGCGATGTTGTGCGTCTTGATGCCCGGCCGCAGGTTGAGCACGATCGACAGGCCGTCGTCCGCGATCTCATACGACTCGAGCAGGTCGGGCGTGAGCTCCATCGTCCAGCCGTTGGCGTAGACCAGCCGGTCGTTGATCAGCTCGTGGTCCGAGCGAGCGATGGACACGTCCGGGTCCTGCTGCCGCGTGGTGTCCGTGTCCGGCCGCGTGAAGGTGCCACCGGCCACGCGTGCCTTCTCGTTGATGGGGACGACGCCGACGGCAGGGTCGAAGCCGGGGGCCCGCTCGCCCTTGTACCAATCCCCACCACTCGACGCCGCAGCCTCGGAACCACCTCCGGAAGACGACGAGCCGCCGGACGACCCCCCGCCTGTGTCAGTGGAGTCGTCGTCGCCGCCGCATCCGATCAGCGCGGCACCGCCCAGGCCCGCCACACCGAGGCCGGTCGCTCGCAGCAGGCGCCGCCGGTCGATGCGTAGGCGCTCCCAGTACGTCAGTTCAGGCATGTCGAGTAGACCTCCCAGTTCCCTCTGAGGCCGATCGGGCAGCGTCGTGGGACACCGGGATCTCGCCTCGCCGGGCTTATACCCCGAGGTACTCATGCCCTCCTATTAACATCCGAATCTGTGATTGTTCGCACCATCACTGTGGCACGACACCTCGCGCACAGAACACCGTCAGATTAATCGCCTAATAGGATTCCGCGCGGGCGGTCGGCTAGTGTCCCGCCCGAGCGAGTCGGCTCGCTCTAGATGGCGAGTACGCATCGATGGTCAAGTACATCACGCGTCGGATCGTCGGGCTCATCCCGACCTTGATGATCCTGCTGTTCCTCGTCGTCGTGATGGTCGAGTTGATCCCCGGCGACATCATCGACCTCATCCTCGAAGAGAAGTTCTCCCAGAACGACGAAGCGCGAATCGTCCTCGAGCATGAGCTCGGCCTGGACCGACCACTCGTGGTGCGCTACTTCGCGTACGTCGGTGGGGTGGTCAAGGGCGACCTCGGCCACTCGCTGTGGACCGACCAGCCGGTCGCCGGAATGATCGTCCAGCGCGCCCTGCCCACCATCGAGATCGGGGTGCTCTCCATCTTGATCGGAGCGGCGATCGGGATCCTGATTGGGACCATCTCAGCCGTTCGACAGGACTCGTTCCTCGACTACGGACTGAGGAGCGTCGCGATCCTGGGCCTCAGCGTCCCGAACTTCGCTCTCGCCACGGCGTACGTCGTGTTTCCCGCGATCTGGTGGGGTGTCGCCCCCAACATGCGCTACGTCGGCTTCACCGAGGCGCCCGTGGAGCACCTGAAGATCATCATCCCCCCGGCGATCATCCTCGGGATCTCCCTGTCCGCGACGCTGATGCGCCTGATGCGGACGACGATGCTGAACGAGCTCCGGCAGGACTACGTGCGCACGGCCCACTCGAAGGGCCTGCTGTTCCGATCCGTCGTGATCAAACACGTGCTGAAGAACGCGCTCATCCCCGTGATCACGCTCCTGGGCCTGCAGATCGCGTTCCTCATCGGCGGTTCGGTCATCACCGAGAGCGTCTTCGCCATCCCCGGTGTTGGGCGGCTTCTGCTGAGCTCAATCGCGAACCGGGACTACCCCGTCATCCAGGGAATCGTCGTGATCATCGGCATGTTCGTCATCACGACGAACCTGCTGATCGACCTCTCCTACGCGTGGCTCGACCCGCGCATTCGGTACAGCTGACGGCCCCTCGGCTCACCGAGGTAGGCAGGAGCGTTCGATGGCTGCAGAGCAATCGCTAGCACCGACCCAGGTCAGGCGCATGGACACGGGCGCCGTCACGTCGGCGGCCGCGTCCGTCCGAAAGTTCGTCCGCAGGAAGCCGCTGGGCGCCTTCGGAGGAGCCGTCACGGTCCTGCTCGTACTCGTCGCGGTCTTCGCTGACCTCATCGCTCCCTATCCGGCGCTCCAGCACTCGGCGGCGACCTTGCAGGGGCCCTCCGCCGACCACTGGCTGGGAACGGACCAGTTCGGGCGTGACATCTTGAGCCGCGTGATCCACGGTGCGCGCGTCTCGCTGTTCGTGGGCGTAGGCGTCACGTTGCTCGGCACCATCCCGGCGCTGCTGCTCGGCCTGGCGAGCGCGTACTTCGGCGGATGGGTCGACTACCTGGTCCAGCGACTCGTCGACGCGTTCCAGTCGGTTCCGTACCTGATCATGCTGATCGCGATCATGGTCGTGCTCGGTCCCAGCCTGACGAACGTCATCGTGGCGCTCTCGTTCCGCAGGGCGATCGTCGAGAGCCGGGTGATGCGCGGCGCGACGATGGGCATCCTGAACAACGTCTACATCGAGGCGGCCCATGCGACCGGCGCGACCAACACGCGCATCATGCTGCGACACCTCGTACCGAACATCATGCCGACGCTCATCGTGCTCGGCTCCATCGGCTTCGCGGGCGTCATCCTCGCCGAGGCGTCACTGAGCTTCCTCGGGTACGGGGTGCCGCCTCCGACTCCCTCGTGGGGCGGAATGCTGGCGGCGGACGGTCGCGCCTACATGTTCGCCGCACCGTGGATGCTCATCGCTCCCACCCTCGCACTCTCGGTCACGGTCTTCGGCGTGAACATGTTCGGCGACGCGCTCCGTGACGTGCTCGACCCACGCCTCCGGGGCTCGCACTAGGCCCGTGCGCACGAGGCCAGAGGTGCGCGCGAGGCCCCGCGGTGCGCCGCCCGGTCGGAAGAAGGACATGATGGTCGAAGCCTGCGAGGGAATCCGCGTCCTGGATCTGAGCTCAGGGCCGGCCGGCGGGCTCGCCAGCATGATCCTCGCCGACTTCGGCGCCGACGTCGTGAAGGTCGAGCGCCCCGGCGGCGATCCGTATCGCCGGCTCGCCGCCGCTCCAATGTGGCTCCGCGGGAAGCGCAGCATCGAGGCCGACCTCAAGACGCGTCTCGGGCAGCAGACCCTTCATGACCTGGTGGCGGGTGCGGATGTCGTCCTCGTGTCGCATCGCCCGGACACGGCGCGCCGTCTGCAGGTAGATGCCGAGACGCTCCGGGCGCTGAACCCCCGGTTGGTGTACTGCCACGTCACCGGCTTCGGGCCGCGCGGCCCCCTCGCGAATTACCGGGGGTACGAGGGCGTGGTCGCTGCGAAGGCCGGCCGGATGATGACGTTCGCCGGGCAGACCGACCGAGACGGACCGATCTTCTCGTACGTCCAGGTGGGGACGCACGGCGCATCGCAGGCGGCCGTGCAGGGGATCCTCGCCGCGCTCATTGCCCGCGAGGCAACCGGGGAAGGGCAAACCGTCGAGACCAGTTTGCTGCAGGCCATGATGCCGTATGACATGGGCGGCATCCTCATTCAGCAATTGATGCGTCGCTTCCCGAAGTTGTTCCCGGAGGATCCGTGGAGCGCCTTCGGCCGCATGCCCACCCTCCAGTACCAGCCGGTCCTGACGAAGGACGGACGCTGGCTGCAGCTGGGGAATCTCGTCGAGCACCTCTTCCACGCGTTCCTCGTCGCGGCTGACCTGAGCGAGGTCTATGTCGACGAGCGATACCAGGGCCCGCCCAATCAGTACGCCGAGGATGCACGCGAGGAACTGCGTGACCGCATCCTCGCGAAGATGCAGGAGCGCACGCTCGACGAATGGATGCAGGCGTTCATCGCCGACGGCAACGTGGCGGCGGAGCCATACGTCACGACGCAGGAGGCACTCTCGCACCCGCAGATCGTGCATAACGGCGCTGTGATCGAGGTGGACACGCCGGCCCACGGTGCGATGAAGCAGATCGGACCAGTCGGGCGCCTCAGTCAGACACCGGCCTCGATCCGTCCGGTCGCCCCCCAAGTCGGTGAATCGCGAACCGTGTCCTGGCCCGTGACGGCTTCGTCGGCACCATCAGCGAATGGCTCGCTCCAGAGGCAACTGCGACATCCACTCGAAGGCGTCACGATCCTGGAGTTCGCGACCATCATCGCGACGCCCTACGCGTGCTCAATCCTTGGCGACCTCGGGGCGCGGGTGATCAAGGTGGAGCCCATCGGCGGCGATCCGATGCGCGGCATGGTGAACGGTGTGGGTGCCACGAAGACGACCGCCTCCAAGGAGAGCATCAGCGTCGACATGAAGAGCGAGGAGGGACGAGAGGTCGTCCGTCGCCTCGTCGAGCAGGCCGACGCGCTCATTCACAACTTCCGGCCCGGGGTCCCCGAACGGCTCGGCATCGGGTACGAGGATGTTCGCGCGGTCCGACCGGACATCGTCTACGTCTCGGCGATGGGTTACGGCTCGGACGGCCCATACGCGCACCGTCCCAATGCACACCCGATCCCGGGCGCCGCCCTCGGTGGCGCGGTGATGCAGGCAGGCGGACCGTCGGCACTCGCACCGGTCGAGGGCATCGAGGCGATCCGCGAGCGGTCGCGCCAGTTGATGCGCGCGAACGAGGTGAACCCCGACCCGAATACCTCGCTGGTGATCGCGACGGCGACCATGCTGGCGCTCTTCGCCCAGCGCACGCGCGGACTGGGCCAGCACGTCGAGTGCGACATGATGACGGCAAACGCGTACGCGAACTTCGATGACTTCCTCGCGTACGAGGGCAAGCCCGAACGACCGGTACCGGTGCCCGGACTGTACGGCCTGGGGGCGCTCTACCGGCTGTACGAGACGGAGCAGGGCTGGGTCTTCCTCGCCTGCCCCAGTGAGTCCGAATGGCGAGCACTGGTCCGCACCGTTGACGAACCGCGGTTGAGAGACGACCGGTTCGCCACCGACGTGGGTCGACGAGATCACGACGCTGAACTCGCGGCGATCCTGTCAGACGTGTTCTGCCGCCGTACTGCGGACGACTGGGAACAGCTCCTCACACTCGCGGACGTGGCCTGCGTGCGGGCCGACGCCGCTCATCCGGCCCAGTTCTTCGACCGCAGCCAGCACATGGTCGAGAACGGCTTCGTGGTGGAAGCCGATCACCTGCGCTGGGGACGGCACTGGCGCGCCGGTCCGCTCACACGGCTGAGCACGACCACTCCGAGCACCGGTGCCGGCGTGCTCGCCGGCCAGCACACGCGGCAGATCCTGCGCGAGCTGGAGTTCGAAGCTCAGGAAATCGACGGGATGTTTGGCAGTGGCGTCGTCGCCTCCGAACTGCCATGAACGACGCGGGAGGTTCGCATGCCGATCTACGAGTACCTGTGTGAACCCTGTGATGGGGTGTTCGAGCTACTTCGACCGGTCCGCGAGGCCCAGGCGCCCCAGCCGTGCCCGCAATGCGATGCCGACGCACGGCGCATCATGCCGACCGAGTTCCAGGCATTCATCCTGCGCAAGGGCTACGCACGGCGACTCCCCGACCGTGGCACCTACTGGCACTACGACCGCGAGGTCAGCGGGCCCATCACGGGCCCAGCGCCCGCAGGCGAACACCCTGAGCTGAGGCGCAAGAAACTCGGCCCCGACCGCATCCCCACGTCCGAGGAGCGCGAGGCCTTCAGCCACGAGGTGGAGCAGCGTCTCGAGCATGAAGCGGAAGCGCTCGCCTCCGGACACGCCCCGGTCCGCGATCTCCTCGAGGAACGGAAGGTCAAGGCTTTCGCGAAGCGCGTCGCGAGCACCTCGCAGCGTGCGCGCCTCGCGAATCGGCGAGATCCCAATGCTGTCACGACCGCCCGCACGCGGTCGGGGAAGCATCGGTCCGAGACGTAGCCACGGCGACCGTTAGCGGAACTGTCGCCCACCTCCGTCTCGATCGAAGTAGGCAGCGAGGTCCGAGCGGGAATGCAACTCGAGCCGACGCAGGATCGCGTGCATGTGAGTGGTCGTGGTCCGAAGGCTGATGCCCAACTCGGCGGCGATCTGCCGATCTGAGAACCCCTCGGCCGCGAGGCGCGCGACCTCGGCCTGCCGTTGCGTGAGCTCGCCCTCGCCACGGCGAACACGAGGTGCGGCTGCGCCGAGTGCGTGAATTTGCGCGCGCTGGAGCGCCGCAGA
>JACKCJ010000009.1 GCA_020634075.1 Dehalococcoidia bacterium
TCCTGCTCCGGCTGGGCGTGAACCCCGAGTGGGACGGCATGAGCGTCGTCGACTCCAACGGCATCGTGCTCGCCGGTTCGCGTCCCGACTCGACCGGCATCGACCTCAGCGGCCGCGCCTACCTCCAGGAGATGTTCGCGACCGGGCGCCCCGCCGTGAGTGACGGCGTCCTCACGATTGGCGAGGGAGTCCCGTCGATCCTCATCGCCGCGCCCGTGCGCTTCAGCGACGGCACGACCGGCGGCGTCATCGGCCAGCTCACGCTCAGCACCATCTCCGACGCCCTGACGCGCAGCCTCACGACCGACGCACGGGTCGGGCTGATCGACAGCGCCGGACAGACCCTCATCCACTCCGACCCCACCCGCGCCGCCGCGCTCACGCAGGTAAGCGACCGTCCCGAGGTCGTCGCCGGTCACCGGGGCGAGGCCGGGACCGTGGAGGTCGACCGCAACGGCAGGAGCACGCTCGTCGCCTACGCCCCGGTCGAACCACTCGGGTGGGTGGTGACCGTGGCGGAGGACAGCAGCGCGGCGTTCGCGAACGCCGATGCGATCGCGCGGCGCGGTGCGTTCCTCATCGGCATCGCCCTCGTCGCCGTGGTCGCGTGCGGCTGGTACGTCGGGAGCCGCATGGGGCGCTCCTACGACGAGCTACAGGCGGCGCGCACCGCCGAAGCCGAGGCCCGGGAGCGCGCCGAGGCGGCCCTGCGCAGCCGCGACGAGTTCATCTCGATCGCCTCGCACGAGCTCCGGAATCCGGTCGCGGCCATCCGCGGCTTCGGACAACTCATGCAGCGACGGCTCGCGCGCGGCACGCTCGCGGGCGACGACCTCCACGAGTACATCGACAGCATCGCCTCCTCCGGCGCCTACCTCTCCCGCCTGGTGGAAGACCTCCTCAGCGTGTCGCGTCTCGAGGGCGGGCGCATGGACCTGCGCCTCGAGACGGTCGATGTCGCGGAGGTAGTCCGGCGCGCGACGATCGAGTCGCCCCTCAAGGAGCACTCGCTCGTCATCGATCAGCCGACGGAACCACTCGTCACGTCGCTCGACGCCGACCGGATCACGCAGGTGCTCGTGAACCTGCTCGAGAACGCGGCGAAGTACTCACCGGCCGGGAGCGAGATCCGTCTCACCGTTGCCCTCGACGCGGACGAGGTCCGCATCTCCGTGAGCGACTCGGGCATCGGGCTGCCGCCGGACGAACTCGCACGGCTCTTCGCGCCATTCGGCCGCGCGACAAACGCACGCGAGGCGAACATCCCCGGCCTGGGGCTCGGCCTCTACGTGTCGCGACGGCTTGCCGAGGCGCACGGCGGCACCCTCCTCGCCAGCAGCGCCGGCGTCGGCCGCGGCAGCACCTTCACGCTCGTGCTCCCCTTCGTCGAGGCACCGACCACCGATCCACCGCCGCCTACCTCGGATGACCCGGGGACACCAGCCAATGTCTCGCTCGAAGCCGGTAAAGGGGCTCCTGCATGACGCGCATCCTGATCGTGGAGGACGACGCCGCTATCCGACGCCTTGCTCACGACCTGCTGGTGGACGAGGGGTTCGAGGTGTTCCTCGCGGAGACCGGGGAGGACGGGCTTGCCGCCCTGGGCGAGCACGAGCCCAACCTGGTGCTGCTGGACCTGATGATGCCGCTGATGGACGGCCCGACGTTCGCGACGGAGATGGAGCGGCGGCAACACGACGTACCGATCGTCGTGCTCTCCGGCTCGCGCGACATTCACGAGATCGCGTCGTCGATGGGGGCCGCGGGCGCGATCCTCAAGCCGTTCGACATCGAGGAGTTCGTCTCCGCGGTGCGCCGCGCGCTCGACCCGGAGCGATCAGCCGCGGGGTAGACTACTCGCCACGCGCGCGTCTCCCCGACCGCCGAGGGCTCCATGCAGATCATCGATGGACAGCTGATCTACTCGGCGACGGATCTCGTCGGCTTCATCGAGTGCACGCATCTCGCCAACCTCAACCGCGCCGTCGCCGAGCGGAAGCTCGAACCACCGCACGAGAAGGACCCGGTCCTCGACCGCATCGCCCAGCGCGGATACGAGCACGAGCAGCGCTTCCTCGCCGGCCTGCGGGACGAGAGCGGCGGTCTCACCGTCGTCGAGGTCAGCGAGGACCCCGATCGCGAGCGGCCCATCCTCGAGCGACTGCGGCGGGGTCGCGAGGCAACCCTCGACGCGATGCGAAGCGGCGCCGACGTGATCTACCAGGCGGTGCTCTTCGACGGACGGCGGCAGGGGTACGCCGACTTCCTCCGCCGCGTCGACACCCCAGCCAACACCCGGAGCGACCTCGGCGCGTGGTCGTACGAGGTCTGGGATACGAAGCTCGCGAGGCACCCGAAGGCCTCGGCCGTGCTCCAGCTCTCGCTGTACTCGGACATGGTCGGCGCGATGCAGGGGTTCGTCCCGGCGGAGATGCACCTCGCCCTCGGCGGCGTGGAGGCGGAGACGGCGAGCTTCCGCGTCAGCGACTTCGCGGCCTACTACCGCCTCGTCGCGCGGCGCTTCGAGGAGCACCTCGGCGGTGAGTCGCCGGCGGATGTCGCCGCGATCCCCACGGCCCCGGAACCCACGGACCACTGCGCGGTCTGCCGCTGGTCGCTCCGCTGCAGCCGAGAGCTGCGCGAGGCCGACGACCTCTCCCGCGTGGCCGGCCTCACCTCGCGACAGCGCCGCGGACTGATCGAGTTCGAGATCCCCACGCGGACCGCGCTGGCGGAGACCGCCCTGCCGCTCGCCTCGAAGGTGCCGGGAGCCAGCCCCGCGGCACTCGAGCGCATCCACGAGCAGGCGCGCGTGCAGGTCGAGGGCGAGCGACGGGGCGCGCCGTATTTCGAGCGCATTCCCCTCCCGCGCGACCGCGAGGACGCCCTCACACCGAACTACGGACTCGGCATGCTGCCGCCACCATCGGAGGGCGACCTCTTCTTCGACATCGAGGGGGATCCGTTCTACAGCTCGCCGCAGGGCGATGGTGTCGACTACCTCTTCGGCGTGATCGAGCCGGCCGAACGTGACGCCTCGGGCGATCCAGACACGGCGCGATTCCACGCGTTCTGGTCGATCGAGGACGGCGAGGTCACGGCCGGCGCCGAGCGGCGCGCGTTCGAGGCCTTCATCGACCTCACGATGGACCGGCTGCGCCGCGACCCGGGGATGCACGTCTACCACTACGCCCCGTACGAGCCGACGGCCGTGAAGCGCCTCGCCGGGCGCTACGGCACCCGCGAGGCCGAGGTGGACGAGCTGCTGCGCGGCAACGTCTTCGTCGACCTGTACCGCGCCGTCCGACAGGGCATCCGCGCGGCCGTCGAGTCCTACTCCATCAAGAAGCTGGAACCGCTCTACGGCTTCGGGCGTGACATCGACCTGAAGGACGCAGGCACGAGCATCGTCGAGTTCGAGACGTGGCTGGAGCTCAGCGACACGAACGAGGAGGGCATCGACCGGGGCAAGCTGCTCACGGACATCGAGGCGTACAACCGCGACGACTGCGTCTCGACGTGGCGCCTCCGCGACTGGCTCGAGGCGCAGCGCGCGTTGCTCGAGGCCGAGACGGGCGAGGCGATCCCGCGCCCCGCGGACGTCCAGCCCGAGGATCGCGAGGCGAGCGAGCGCCAGCAGCGCATCGCGGAACTCGTCGAGCGGCTCACCCACGACGTCCCCGAGGACGAGCAGACGCCCGAGCAACACGGTCGGTGGCTGCTCGCGCAGATGCTGAACTGGCACGCGCGCGAACAGAAGTCGTTCTGGTGGCGGTACTACTTCCTCATGCAGGAACTCACCGACGAGGAACGCCGGGAGGAGCCTGACTCGCTCGCCGGCCTCGAGTTCGTCAGCAGCCGTCCGGACACGACCCCGCGCGCCCGCTCGACCATCTACCGATTCACGTTCCCCCCGCAGGATCACAAGATCACCGTGGGCAGCCGCCCACACGACCCCGCGACCGGCACAGGCTTCGGCGCGGTCTACTCGCTGGACGAGGCCGGTGTCATTGAGCTCCGACGTGGGAATGGAGAACCGCCGCCCTACCCAACCTCGCTCGTGCCGCACGACCCGATTCCCACCAAGCCAAAGCCCGAGGCAATCGAGCGCCTCGCGGAGTACGTGCTCGAACACGGCATCGAGGGCGACGGGCCCTACCGCGTGGCGCGTGACCTCCTGCTGCATGCCGCACCTCGCTTCTCGGCGGGCGGGCTCGAGGCGGCGACGGGCGAGAGCATCGAGGATGTCGCACGGCGACTCGTCGGCGCCCTCGACGCGAGCTACCTGGCGGTGCAGGGACCGCCCGGCTCGGGGAAGACCACGGTCGGCGGGAAGATGATTGCGGACCTCGTGGCGGCCGGGCTCAAGGTGGGCGTGACTGCCGGAAGCCACAAGGTGATCGGCAACCTCCTCAACGCCGCCGCGGAGTCGGCGCGTGAGCGCGACATTCCCATGGCGATCGGGCAGAAGCCGGGCTCGAACGACGAGGCGCCGACCTGCGACACCGCCACGCCTCTCGTCTCGAATGAGGCTGTCGTGGCCGCGCTCTCCGGCGGCGACGTGGACGTGGTCGGAGGGACCACGTGGCTCTGGGCGCGCGAGGACATGGAAGGGCTCGTCGACGTGCTGTTCGTCGACGAAGCCGGCCAGATGTCGCTGGCAGACGCCCTCGCCGCCTCGCTCGCCGCGAGGAACGTCGTGCTGCTGGGCGACCCGCAGCAGCTCGATCAGCCGCTGCAGGGCACCCACCCGCCCGGCGCGGAGCGTTCGGCACTCGCGCACGTGCTCGACGGCGCGTCGACGATGCCGCGCGACCGCGGGCTCTTCCTCGACGGATCGTGGCGGATGCACCCGGACATCACCGCGTACACCTCGGAGGTGTTCTACGAGGGTCGCCTGCACTCGCACCCCGGGCGAGACCAGCAGCGGATCGGGGCGCCGGGATCGATCGCGGACGGGACCGGACTGCGGTTCGTCGCCGTCGAGCACCGCCAGAACTCGAGCGACTCGCCCGAGGAAGCGCTCGCCATCGAGCGACTCCTCGACGCCCTCGTCGCGCCGGGCGCGACGACGACCGATGACCACGGTGCGACGTCGCCACTGAGCAACGCGGACATCCTGCTGATCACGCCGTACAACGCGCAGGTGCGGCTCCTGGAGGAGTCGCTGCCGGGCATCAGCGTCGGCACCGTGGACAAGTTCCAGGGCCAGCAGGCGCCGATCTCGATCTACTCGATGGCAACGAGCTCGGCCGAGGAAGCCCCGCGGGGCATGGAGTTCCTCTACAGCCTGAACCGGTTGAACGTGGCGACCTCGCGCGCGAAAAGCGTCGCGATCGTGGTGGCGAGCCCGGAGCTGCTGTGGGCGAAGTGCCGGACGCCGCGGCAGATGCAGCTCGTGAACGCCCTCGCGCGACTCGTGGAGCTGGCGCCAGGAGGCAGGGAGTCGACCGGCTAGTCGGTCACCCGCTTCACGATCCGTACGAGTTCGTCGAGGTCGAACGGCTTGTGGATGACGGCGATCGCGCCGAGCTCCCGGCCGACCTGCTTCGCCTCGCTGGAACCTGAGAGCACGACGACGGGGATGTCGCTGCCAGTCTCGCGCTGCCGTCGGACGAACTCCTGGCCGCTCATCCCCGGCATCCGCAGGTCAACGATGAGCAGGTCGGGCGGATGCCCGTTGAGGCGCCCGAGGGCCTCCTCGCCGGACGGCGCGGCCATGACGCTGTGCCCCTCGTCCGTGAGGGTGTCAACGACGAGATGCCGGATCAGGGCTTCGTCTTCGACCACGAGAATGCTGGCCAAGGCCGCCACTTTCCAGGGGAGATCAGGCACACGTCATCGGTGAGCAGTCGGCCGCGACTCGGCGAAGAATAACCGCCGAACACGCGCTTCGTGTTCACCTACACCATCGGACGATGCGCGATTCCGAACACCCATCTCAGCGTGGTCACCGCACTGCCGATAGCGAACGAGGGTGCCGTACCTCAGCCGCCCGTCCTGCCGTCGTCGGGCAGGACACGCTTACGCGCGTTCCCGAGCATAGGCGCGCATCTCCGCGAGACCGATTTCATTTGCATCACGATTCCGCCAATCAATGTCCTTTCTGCCAACAGTCGGCGCTTCGGATCAGGGTTTCCCCTGACGACGCGGTTCGGAACCTGAGCTTCCCCGGCATCGGGCCCTGTGCATGCCGGGATCGAGACGCGGCGCCGACACCGCGCCGAGAACGCCGCGAGGGCGACGTGTAAGCGCTCCGAGTGCGGTTGGAGAGCCAGCGGAGTTGGCCCGGCGAGCGATTCGAGAATCCGAGGCCACGAGACATTCATCGGGCGGTCACAGCGGCGCAAATCACCGTCCATAACGTCGGCACTCCCATGGGGCCGTGCGCAGGGCATGGCTCCCGCAGAGGGACTAGCCGGAGGACAGAGTGAGTATCAGATGGAGGCGGGCGTGGCCCGTCTTGCTGGCGTTGGTCGCCCTGCTGGCGATCAGCGCATGCGGCGGATCCGACGACGAAGACAGCTCGTCGGGCGCTGCCTCGGAGGGCGGATCCGGGTCCGCGGCGTCCGAGGGATCAGGCTCGGGTGGGACGCTGCGGATCGCCATGTCCGCGGGCAACATCCCGATCCCGGACCAGTTCCTCACCGAGGGCGGTGAGGGCATCCGCTTCGTGGGCGTGAACGTCTACGACGGCCTGCTGAACTGGGACACCGCCCAGGGCGACCACCCGCCGGCACCGATCCCGGGCCTGGCCGAGTCGTGGGAGGTCGCCGACGACGACCTCACGTGGACGTTCCACCTGCGCCAGGGCGTGAAGTTCCACGACGGCACCGACTTCAACGCGGACGCCGTCGTCTTCGCGCTGGACCGCATCCTCAACCCGGACTTCGAGTACTACCAGCAGTCGCAGGCGGCCTCGGGCGCCGGCACCACGGCGCAGATCGCCTCGTACGAGAAGGTCGACGACTACACGGTCCAGATCGTGACCAAGAAGCCGTGGGCCTTCTTCATCTACGACGCGGCTCAGCTGCGCATGCCCAGCCCGACGGCGATCCAGACCTACGGGTCGGACGAATACGCCAAGCACCCGGTGGGCACCGGCCCCTTCAAGGTGGACGTCTACACCGAGGGCCAGGTGATGGAGCTCGTCCGGAACGAGGACTACTGGGGCAACGTCCCGAAGCTCGACCGGATCATCCTCTACCCGATGCCTGAGCCGGCCACGCGTCTCGCGGCGCTCCAGTCGGGCCAGGTGGACTGGGCCGAGGTTCCGCCGCCGGACTCGGTGGCGCAGCTGGAGGCGGCGGGGTTCAACGTCCTGCTCAAGGGCTACCCGCACATCATCACCTACATGCCGAACCTCTACCGCGAGCCGATGAACAACATCAAGGTTCGCGAGGCGATCGCCTACGGCATCGACCGCGAAGGCATGATGGCGATCATCAACAACGTCGGCATTCCCGCCGACCAGTACTTCTACGAAGGTCACCCGTGGCGTGACGACTCGTTCGAGGGCTTCCACTACGACCCGGAGCGGGCCAAGGCGGCCCTCGCCGAGGCCGGTTACGCGGACGGCCTGACGATCACCGTCGCCCACCCGACCGGCGGTTCCGGGAACATGTTCCCGGGCCCGATGAACGAGAAGTTCCAGCAGGACATGAAGGCGATCGGCATCGACGTCGTCCTCGCCCCGCTGGAGTGGAACACCATCCTCAGCATGTACCGGGCCGGCTTCGCGAACGCGGAGTGGTCTGACTACGACATGCTGTACTTCTCGCCGAACACCCAGGCCCCGATGTTCGCGTTCGCCCCGTACCTCACGGAGCGCATCCCCCCGGCCGGCTGCTGCAACCCGATGGGCTACAGCAACCCGGACGCGGACGCGATCATGCTCGCCGCGGCGTCGGAGTTCGACCTCGAGGCCCAGAACGAGCTCCTCAAGGAGTTCCAGGGCACGTTCATGCGTGACATCGCCAGCATCCCCGTCACGCACGACCTCAACCTGCGCGTGCTCTCCCCGTCCGTGAAGGGCTGGATCCAGCCCCAGTCGTGGTGGGGTGACTTCACAAGCGTCTGGATCGAGGAGTAGGGCGGCTCGGGAGGGGTGAGTGCCGCCCGCACTCACCCCTCTCGCTCGCCTCTTCCGCCTGCGCGACGAGCACGACCCAGCCATTCCCCAGAGCTACAGGACTGCAGAAGCAAGGACTGCCGAAGGAGGCACCGATGGCAGAGATCGACGTGGAACGGAAAGTCCGCGACCTCCTCGCCGAGGCCGGCTTCACCCTCACCGAGGAGCAGATCGCGATCTTCGTGGAGGCGTACCCCGCCCTCCGCGAGGGGGCGGATTCGCTCTTCGCCGTGAAGGAAGCCCGCTACGAGGAGCCCGCCGTCATCTACCCGGCGAAGGTGTAGCGGCGCCGAGGCGTCCGGGCGGCATGCCGCCGACGCCCCACGCGTGCCGCTGAGGAGACCCCCATGGACATCCCCCTGACGATCAAGGACGCGGCCGCCGCGCTGCGCGCGAAGGAGTTGACCAGCGTCGAGCTGACCACGGCGCTCCTCGATCGAATCAAGACCCTGAACCCCACGCTCGGCGCGTTCATCACCGTGACCGAGGAGACCGCCCTCGCCGAAGCCGCCGCGGCCGACGCGAAGTTCGCCGCCGGTGAGGACCTCGGCCCGCTGCAGGGCATCCCGTACGCGGCGAAGGACATCATCGTCACCAAGGACGCGCCGACGACCGCGAACGGCGTCATCCTCGACCCCGCCTGGGGCGAGGGCTGGGACGCGACGGTCATCGAGCGTCTGCGCGCCGCCGGCGCCGTGCTGATGGGCAAGCTCGTCCTGAACGAGTTCGCGATCGGCATGCCCGACCCGGCGAAGAAGTTCCCGATGCCGCAGAACCCCTGGGACCTGGAGCGCAGTGGCTCCGGCTCGAGCTCCGGCACCGGCATCGCGATCGCCGGCGGGCTCATCCTCGGCGGCCTCGGGACGGACACCGGCGGTTCGACGCGCGGCCCGTCCTCGTGGAACGGCGTCTCCGGCATCAAGCAGACGTTCGGCCGCGTCCCGAAGTACGGCTGCGTGCCGCTGGGCTACAGCCTCGACCACATCAACCCGATGGCGCGCAGCGCCTGGGACTGCGCCGCGATGTTGAACATCATCGCCGGCTACGACCCGAAGGACCCGACCACTGTCGACGTCCCCGTGCCGGACTACACCTCGACGCTGAACGGCAGCGTCGAGGGCCTGCGTATCGGCGTGCCGATGGAGTACTTCTTCGACGCCCCGGGCCTCGACCCGGAGACGAAGGCGGCGGTCCTCGCCGGCATCGATGCCCTCAAGGGCGCCGGCGCGATCGTGACCGAGGTGACCATCCCTCACGCCAGGGAGGCCAAGGACGCCAACCAGGTCATCATGTACAGCGAGTCCTTCGCGTACCACAAGCTGGACCTCGCGGCCCGCTTCGACGACTACGGGAAGTACACGTCCGAGGTGCTGACGCGCGGCCTCTTCCTCACTGCCGGCGACCTCGTGCAGGCCCACCGCTTCCGCTCGTACTTCAAGAAGGCCGTGGCGAAGGTGATGGAGGACCTCGACGTCCTCATCATGCCGACGTCGATCGGGCCGGCTCCGAAGCGCGCCGACATGAGCCCGTCGCAGCAGCTCCGCAGCGCCGGCTTCACGCCGCACTGGAACCTCACCGGCCTCCCGGCGATGGCGATCCCCTGCGGGTTCAGCACCGGCGAGAAGCCGCTCCCGCTCTCGATGCAGATCGTGGGCAAGCCCTTCGCCGAGCAGACGGTCTTCCAGGTCGCCGACGGCTACCAGCGCCTGACGGACTGGCACCTCCGCGTCCCGAAGGTCGAGGTCGCCGCGGCGGTCTAGCCCTCGAGAAGTCTCGAACGGACGGACAGAGGCCCGCCGCGCGATGCGCGGCGGGCCTCTGCGTCAGCGCGGACGGCGTCCTGGCTAGCGCGCGTACTCCGGTTCGGCGGCGGGGACCACGCCGGTGAACGCGTCCCAGTCCACCGCCTGCTGGAACGCGTACGCCGCTCTCAGCAGGGTCCCGTCCTCGAAGTGGCGCCCCACCAGCTGGAGGCTCGTCGGCAGCCCGTCGATCTTCCCGCAGGGAATGGCGATCGCCGGATGCCCGGTGTAGTTCGTGGGCTTCGTGTTGTACGGCCCGGGCATCACGATCCAGTTCTTGCCCAGGTTGTCCTCGATCGCCTGTCGCGGGTCGGCCGGCGCCGGCTCCAGCCGCGGAGCGACGGTGCGCGTCGTCGGCATCGCGAGGACGTCCACCTCCGAGAGGGCCGCGTCGAACGCCGCGGTGAAGCCGGCGCGGGCATTCTGCGCCTTCGCGTAGGCGCCACCGTGGTAGGTCCGGCGAACGAACTCCGCGGCGATGAGGTTGAGCTTCGCGCGAGCGGGGTGCAGATCGATCCGGTCGTGCCAGAGCCGGCCCACGGCCGTGATCGTGGACTGCGGGTAGTAGCCCTGGTAGCCGGCTCCGAAGAACCCGGCGTCGAAGAGGGCCATCGAACCTTCGAGGACGAGCGTCTGGTAGGCCGCGTCCGCCTGTGCGTGCTCCGGGACGGAGATCCACGTGACCTCGGCGCCCGCCTGCTCAAGCGTGCGCACGGCGTCCATCGTGGCGTCCGCGACACCCGGCTGGATCGGCTCCGCGAACCCTTCGCGCAGCAACCCGATGCGCAGTCCCTTCACACCCCCATCGAGCTCGCTCAGGACATCGATCGAGTCCGGGATCTCCCGGCGCTGGCGTGGGTCCAGCTGGTCGTAGCCCGCAACCGCCTGCAGCGCGGCCGCGACATCCTCGACGCGCCGGGCCATCGGCCCGATGTGGTCGACCGTCATCTCAGCGCCGAACCCCGCCCCGAAGTGAGAGACGAGCCCGAACGTGGGCTTGAGGCCGACCACGCCGCAGTGGGCGGCGGGCAGCCGCACCGAGCCGCCCTGGTCCCCGCCGAAGGAGATGTCGACCTCGCCGGCCGCGAGCGCCGCCCCGGAACCAGACGATGAACCACCGGGCGCGTGCGCCGGGTTGTGGGGGTTCAGCGGGAGCCCGTAGTCCCCCATGAACCCGTTCATCATGTGCTTGCCGACGACCTCGCCCCCGGCCGCGAGGACCCGCGTGACGACCGTGGCGTCGACATCCGGGACGAACCCCTCCATCGCCTGCGACGTGAAGACCTGCGGGATGCCGGCGACGCTGATGTGGTCCTTGAACGAGACGCGCTTCCCCGCGAGGAGTCCCGTGTCGGCGCCGCCGATGGAGCACTTCCACAGCCAGGCGCGATACGTGTCTTCCTCGAACCCCGGTCGATAGCCGCGTCCGCGCTCCGGAAAGAGCATCGGCGGCGGCGCCTCGACCGTCCTCGACTGCATGAACTGGTCCACGAGCCCGAGGAGTTCGACGAGGTGCGGGCGGTACTGCTCCGCCTCCTCCCGTCCGAGGTTCGCTCCCAGCGACTGGGCCATCTCCACGATCTGATCGGCGTCGGGCGTCAGGTGCACCGGTTCCTCCTCGTCAGCCGCTTCGGGCGGCGCGTGCCGCGTCGCGAGACCCGCGACCGGCGACTCGGCGGAACGTACGGGGGCGCCATGACCACCGCGTTTCGGTTCACCTGCGGAACGACTGCGCGGAGGAAGCGCAGGGCCGAGGCGAGCCGCGGCGACCTGCTCCGAGTGCCCGCTCGCAGTACCCTTGCCGACGGGCCCGTAGCTCAGCGGTTAGAGCAGCGGACTTTTAATCCGTCGGTCCAGGGTTCGAATCCCTGCGGGCCTACCATCCCCCACCGCGAGGGCTCCATGAGCACCGACGAACTCCCCAGCACCGACGAACTCCTCAGCACCGACGAACGCGATGAGGTGACACGCGTCATCCGCAGCGCCTCGGCCGAATCGCGACGGAGCGAACTCGAGGCGATCTACGTCGACGCGCGTGTCGCCGGACTCTGTCGCGAGGGCGCGATCGAGTTGCTGCGCGACGCTATCGGTCGCTAGCGAACCGTCACCGTGCATCGGGCGGGTCGAGGGCGCTCGCGGGCGCCCTCGAGCCGTCGTGAGTGCGCCTAGTAGGCGGACTGCGGGCCGGGCACGGGCGCGCGGGGTGCGAGCACGGCCGGGAGCGCCGAGGCCAGGTCCGGGTGGACGAACGTGAAGCCGGCTTCCGTGAGCCGCGCCGGCTCCGCCCGCGTGCTCGCGAGCAGCAGTTCATCGGCCGCCTGGCCGAGCAGCAGGCGCAGGGCGAAGCCGGGCGCCGGGAGAATCGCCGGGCGATGAAGCCGGCGCGCGAGCGCCTTCGTGAACGTGCGGTTCCGCTCCTCGCCGGGCGCGACGACGTTCACCGCGCCATGCACCTCGTGCGTGAGGAAGAACTCGATCGCGCGAGTCACGTCCGCGAGGGTGACCCACGGCATCCACTGCCGGCCGTTTCCGAGCGGGCCGCCCACGCCGAGTCGGATCGGCAACATCATCCGTCGCAACGCCTCCGCGTCGCGGTCGAGGATGACGCCGAACCTCGGCGTGACCACGCGGACGCCGAGGTCCTCGGCGGCCTGCGCCTCCGCCTCCCAGTCAGCCGCGAGTTCGGCGAGGAACCCGCGACCGCGGGCGTCGCTCTCGATCAGCCGATCGTCGCCCCGGTCGCCGTAGAACCCGACCGCTGACGCCGACACGAGGACACGGGGGCGCCGCTCCATCGTCGCCATCGCGTCGACGAGGAGACGGGTGGCATCGATCCTGCTGTCGCGGAGCAGGCGCTTGCGACGCTTCGTCCAGCGGCCGTCGCCGATGGACGCACCGGCGAGGTTCACGACGGCATCACAGCCATCGAGTGCGCCGTCGTCGATGGTGCCGTGCGCGGGGTCCCACGTGGGGCCATCCGCGGCGACGTTCCGGCCGGGGCGACGTAACCGCACGACGCGATGCCCGGCGTCCTGGAGGCGCTCCGCGAGCGCCGTGCCGACGAGGCCGGAGGCACCGGCGATCGCCACGGTCATCCGGGTGTCAGTGAGCTCGGAGTCGGTCCTGTTGGGGCTGGAGGGATTCTGGGAGTGCTGCATCTGATCGCTCCTTCGTAGCGCGGTCAACGCTAGGAAGGAGAGACCGCGCCGGCGTCGCGGGAACCTCGCAGACGCCGCGCGGAAACCTCGCAGGTCCGGACGCGGCGCGAGCGAGGGCGCGCTACGCGTAGCCGTGCGTGAGGGCGAACGCCGTCGCCTCGGTGCGGCTCCGGCAGCCGATCTTCGGGTACAGGTTGGTGAGGTGGCGCTCGACGGTGTGGATGCTGAGATCGAGCTGCTGTGCGATCTCCTTGTTCGCGAGGCCGTGCGCCAGCAGGCGCAACACCTCCGCCTCGCGCGGCGTGAGCTCCTCGACGGCGCCCGTGCCACCTATCGGGGCGGTGCTGCCTTCGATGCCGAGGAAGCGTTCGATCGCCGCCACGCTCCCGCCGACATCGCCGACGAACGGCGACGCCGCGTCACCATCGAGGACGGCCACCTCGGCGTTCGGGATCGCCGACGCGAGCGCAAGCCCGAGGTCCGGGCGCTGCGCCTCGGCCTGCGGGCGGTGGAGGATCAGCGTCGGCGCGTGGACGCGGGGGAGCAGCTCGGAAATGTCGTACTCGCGGACCGTCGCGAATGCGCGGAGGGCGGCCTCCGGAGTGACGCAACGCTGGAAGAACTCGGCGATCTCGTCGGCGTCCGTGCTGCCGGCCGTCCACATCTGCGCGGCGCTCTTCACGAACATGCCCCAGTACACGCCGGCGAGGTCCGGCGCCTCCGGGGGCAACGACATCGGGATGACGTCCCGTCCGCGGGCGAACCCGCCCCACAGGATCAGCGAAGTGACCCGCTCGGGTCGCAGGGCGGCGTACGCCGCGGCGACCGGTGCGCCGTTGAAGAGTGCGCAGAGCGCGAACGTGTCCCAGCCCAGCCGCTCGGCGACGGCGTCCAGGTCAAGCGCCATCGCGTCGAGGTCGAACTCAGGACGATCGCGGTCGGACAGGCCGGTGCCGCGAGCGTCGTACAGGCCGACCTGGAGGTGTGCGCCGAGCCGCTCGTACCAGGCGCGCTGGCCGGCGATTCCCCATCCGGCCTCGAGATCCGTGAACGGGAACGGCGGCACGCAGAGGAGAGGAGGCCCTTCGCCGAGGCTGGCGCAGGCGATCCGCGCCCCGTCAGCCGTCGTCGCGTACCGGATCGTTGGTGCCATCGCGCTCATCGTAGAACGGCGGGCGCCATCGAGTTGCTCCGGGACGCGATCGGGCGCTCGGGGCGGTGATCGCTAGGACACCGGCTGACGCGGAACGTCGGCGCGGACGGTCGTCCCCGTTCCCGGCGTGCTCACGATCGTCAGCGTTCCGCCGACGGCCTCGGCGCGCTCCCTCATTGAGCGAAGCCCCAGGTGGCCCGGGAAGTCGCCATCAGCCACGAACCCGCTGCCGTCGTCACGGATCTCCAGCTGCGTCCGTTCCGCCGAAGCCGCGAGGCGAATGTCGATCCTCGAGGCACGGGCGTGCTTGATCGTGTTGTGCATGGCTTCCTGGGCGATGCGATAGAGGGCTTCCTTCACGCGCAGCGGCACATCCGGCTCCTCCGGAAGGTCGGCGACCACGGCCACGCCGTAGCGAGCGCGCGTCGCCGCGACCTGCTTCTCGAGCGCCGACACGATCCCCTCCGACGCGAGCGACTCGGGGCGCAACTCGAAGATGAGCGCGCGCATCTCTGCGAGCCCGGCCTCGGCCAGCGAAGCGACGTACTCGATCGGGTCAACGGCGCGCGTCGGCTCGGACTCGACGAGCTGCCGCGCCGTCTGCGCCCCGAGGGCGATGCCGTAGAGCGCCTGGGAGACGGAATCGTGCAGTTCCCGCGCCAGGCGCTGGCGCTCCTCGAGCGCGGCGACCGTGGAGGCCTCCGCGAAGAGCCGTGCGTTCTCGAGGGCGATCGCGGCCTGGTTCGCGACTGCCGTCGCCAGCTCGGCATCGTCCGGGCCGTACATGTCCGGCTCGGCAGACCAGATCGTCAGCACCCCCAGGACGCGATCCTGCACGATCAGTGGAGCCGCCAGCCACGACCGCCCGGCGGCGGCACGTCCCGGCACTCCCGCCTGCTGGGCGGCGAGTTCGGGATCAGCGAGGACATCGGCGACGACCACCGTCCGGCGCGTGGTGATCGCCTCGCCGGCGGGACCGACGAGCGGTAGGCGGAACCGCGAGTCGACGAGTTCTGGATCGCCGAGGCCCTGCGCGTCGCGGGTCTGCAGGACCCGGACCTCGTCCGCTTCGATCACGAGCATCCCGGCGCCGTCATGGGCGAACACGCTGCCGAGTCGGTCCAGGACGCGGCCGGCGAGATCTCGCACCTCCAGCACGGATGCGACGTTCTGCGACACCTCGAGGAGGAGCTGCAGATCGCGGGTGCGCTCCTCCACGCGGACTTCGAGCACCTGCTCCGCCCGGACCTCGACGCTCACATCGCGCAGGACGCTCAGGAGGTGCAACTCCCCTCGGTACTGCAGGGGCACCGTGCGGACATCGACATCGAAGGTCGAACCGTCCCGGCGGATGGCGACGGCACGAAGCGACGAGGGCAGCCCCTGGCGCATCGCCTCCACCCATGCGTCCCGCTGCTGCTGGTACCGGGGATGGATGTGAGCGGGGGCCGCGATGGCGATGAACTCCTCGTGGGAGTAGCCGTGCATCTCGCACGCGGCGGCGTTGGCGTCGACCACGACGCCGTCGAGGCGGCTGATGATGAGGCCGTCCGCCGAGGAGTCGAAGATGCGCTTGTAGCGTCCCTCGGTCTCGTTCAGGTTCGTCGTCATCTGGTTGAACGCCTCGGCGAGCGTGCCCAGCTCATCATGGGCGCGGACGGGGATCGCCGTATCGAGCGCGCCGCCGCCGATCGCGCGCGCGCCCGAGACGAGCTCCGAGATCGGCCGGAGCAGCACGCGACGGTTGAGGTAGGACGCCCCGGCGAGGCCGACGACGAAGAGCGAGCCCATCGCGCCCAGCATGATCTGCAGCGTCCGGTTGCTCTCGCCCTCGATCCCCGCCGTGATCGCCTCGGCGCTCGCGGTGATCTCGCTAACCGGCGAGGCGACGGCGAAGGAACCACCCAGCGACGGCATCGACGCGAACGCCACGAAGTACTCCGCGTCGTCGAACCGCACCTTGCGGACCTCGACGCCGTCGATCTGATCCGCCGAGCCCATCGCATCGAGGATCGCGGAGAAGTCCGGATCGGCGGCAGCCGCCTGCGTCACGCGGTCGTAGGCCGCACCCTTCATCAAGTCCCCGTCGGCCGCGACGTAGAACGCAAAGCTCCCCGGTGTCGGCTTGATGGTGTCGATCTGGTCCATCAGGTTCTGGATCAGCAGGTCGACCTGGATGACCCCTCGGAAGGTGTCGCCCTCGTAGACCGGCGTCTCCGCGGTCACGACCAGTCCCTGTCCGGCGTTGTCCTCGTAGGGCTCGCTCCAGATCGTCCGCCGGTCCGGGTCCGCCTCAGGTCCGACCGCCTCGAACTGCGGGGCGGCCTTCGACAGCGTCATGCCGGGCGGGACCTCCCGGTACACGCCGCGCGCCGGGTAGTAGCGCCCGGATCCATGCACGCCGATGAAGCTGATGGCGGCGGGATCGAACGCCGCGTTCGCCGGGGACAGGCCTGCCATCAGCGCGGGAAAGAGGTCATCGAGCGGGGCGAGGTAGGCGACCTCGTCCTGGACGGCCGGATCGGCGGGGTCGACGCCGTCCAGGAGCATCACGTCCGAGACGCGATCCGGGTCGTCCACGTAGCGGATGCCATTGCTCGGGTACAGCGTCCAGCGCACGTCGGGTGCCGGTGTCGAACTTCCCCGTACCCCGACCGTCTCGAGGTAGATCGCCGCGCGCGACCCGGTGGTCTCGGCATTCGAGAAGAGGATGCCGCCCTGCTCCGCCGTCCCACCGACGACCGCGCTCAGCGCCAGGCTCCCGAGGTCCTCGAGCGCCTCGCGACTCCGCGTCGAGGCCCCATCCTGCGCGCGCTTCGAGCCGTACACGAGGATCGCCGAGGTGGCCACGCCGAGCACGAGGAAGAAGGCGAGCAGCGAGAGATTGAGCTTGGTGACGAGACTCGCGTCCCGCATGCGTCCGCTCACGGGAGTTGCGCGAGTCCGTGTTGCGCGGCGTACAGCGCTGCCTGCGTGCGACTCTGTACGCCGAGCTTGGCGAGGACACTGCTCACGTGGGTCTTCACGGTCTTCTCACTGATATCGAGTCGTCGCGCGATCTCCTTGTTGGCCATCCCCTGCGCGAGCGCGCGCAGCACCTCCGACTCGCGTTCCGTGAGTGCGTCGGCGGCCTCGTCCGTGCGAACCTCGCGCATCAGGCGTGCCGCGGCAGCCGGTGACAGCTGAACCTGTCCGGCAGCCGCCGCCTTGATCGCGCGTCGGAGCTCATCTGACTGCGTGTCCTTGAGCAGGTAGCCGATCGCGCCCGCCTTCACCGCGCCGACGACCGAGGCGTCCTCCAGCACGGACGTGAGGGCAATGACCTCGATGTCGGGGAGCGCACCGCGGATCTCAGCGATCGCGGTGATCCCGTCCTTGACCGGCATGACGAGGTCCATCAGGACGACATCGGGCTGGAGCAGACGGGCCTGTTCGACCGCCTCCGCGCCGTTGGACGCCTCCCCGACAACCTCCAGGTCCGGGTCCAGCCCCAGGAACATGCGCAGTCCCTGGCGCACCACCGCGTGGTCGTCCGCGAGCAGGATTCGGATCGTCATGGTCGTCCTCGCCGGCGCGGTTCGCGCGCCACGGCCGGAACTGTATGGCGTGAGTATCCGCCATCGCCTCGGTCGAAAGTCGTAGATCACACTCCGCCGAAGTCGTGATCGCGGCGCGGCTCAAGGCCGATTCAGCGAGGGCGCGGGTTCCGTAGAACTGGCGCATGGACATCTCGCTGCTGCTCGTTCACGACGACCCGAGTGTCATGCGCGGCGTGCGTATGCGCCTCGAGGTCGAGGGAGGATTCGTCGTCCTGGGCGACCTCCGCCGCGAGGAGGCGGTCGCGGCGATCCCGCTGCGTCCCGTCGCGGACGTCATCGTCCTTGACGCGGATGTCCCCGGACGAAACCTCCCGGACCTCGCCACGATCCGCGCGCTCGCCTCGGGGCACCCCGTCGTCGTGCTGACTCTTGCCGACTCCGACGCCGCGGCCGTCGCCGCGATCGAGGCCGGCGCCGCAGCCGTCGTCCGCAAGCACGACCCCTCCACGCTGATCGCAGCGATCCGATGGGCCGCCACCCCGGCGGAGGGAGGCGGCCCGATGACGTGACGCTGATCCAATCGAGCACGAACCAAGCGACTCACTGAAGCACCAACGGAGATTCGAGAATGCGCATCGCATGGCACCACCGGACCGAAGCACCAATCCGCCCGGAAGGCGGACGTACCGACCTCATCATCGAGGTTGAGCAACTCGTGAAGACCTACCGCAGCGGTGGCCTGCAGGTGCAGGCGCTCCGCGGCGTCTCACTGACCGTCCGGCGCGGCGAGATGCTCGCCATCATGGGCTCGTCCGGCTCCGGCAAGACCACCCTGCTGAACTGCATCAGCGGCCTGGACGACTACGACGCCGGCAGCGTCCGGATCGCGGGCGTGGAGCTCGCCACCTTGAGCAACAAGGAGAAGACGACCTACCGAGCCCGGAACATGGGCTTCGTCTTCCAGACCTACAACCTGCTCCCGGTGCTGTCGGCCGTCGAGAATGTCGAGCTGCCCCTCGTCGTCTCCGGGACGGACGCCCGCGAGGCGCGCGAGCGGGCGATGGCGTCCCTCGATCGCGTCGGACTCGCCGACAAGGCCGGCAGCCGGCCCGGCCAGCTCTCCGGCGGACAGCGCCAGCGCGTGACGATCGCCCGCGCGCTGGTGAACGAGCCGGACATCGTCTGGGCGGACGAGCCCACCGGGGCGCTCGACTCCCGGACCGCGAACGACATCATGGAGCTCCTCGAGGAGCTCAACGGCGACCACGGCCAGACTTTCGTGATGGTGACGCACGACGCCGGCATCGGCGCTCGCTGTGACCGCCTGATCTCGATGACCGACGGGGTCATCACCTCGGAGGAGTCCCTCTAATGGAAGAGCTCTTCGGCATCCCCATGGACAACATCATGCTCACGCTGCTCGCCCTGTTCGGGGTCAGCGGCCTGGGCGTGATCTCGATCTACGTCACGAACCCCGTGATGTTCCGGATGGGCGTCCGCAACCTGCGCCGGCGAGGACTCCAGTCCGTGCTGGTCGTCGTCGGCCTGATGCTCGCGACGCTGATCACGACTGCCGCCTTCACCACCGGCGACACCGTCGACCACTCGATCTCCCGCGCCGGGTATCAGCAGCTGCAGCGCAGTGACCTGCAACTGAACTTCGTCGGCGACACCTCGATGACCAACGACATCGCGGTCTACTTCGCCGACAGCGCGACGGAGGCCCTCGACCAGCGCTTCACGGACGGCAAGCTGATCGACGGCTTCCTGCCCCTGCTGCAGGAGCCGGTGGCCGTCGTGAACGGGCGCACCGGCCTCTCCGAACCATCGATCGTCCTCTCCGGCGTCGACGCGCGTCGTCTCGATGACCTGGGCGGCCTGCGGCTCGTCGACGGCGGGACCGCGGACGTCAGCGCGCTGCAGCCGGACGAGATCTTGCTGTCGAAGCGCGCGGCGGAATCGCTCGACGCGGTGGCCGGCGACGTCCTCACGGTCAGCGTCAACGGCACCCCATCGACGGTCCGTGTCGCCGGCATCGTGGATGACGAGCTCGCGAGCAGCGGCTCGCGTGCCTTCTACGAGCATGGCGCCGGCGGCGGCGCGATGCTGCTGTCATCGGTGCAGCAGATGACCGGGCACGCGGGGCAGATCAACCGCCTCACGATCGCGCTTCACGGGGACGTGGCGACGAGCCACGAGCGATCCGACGAGGCGATCGACCTCATCCAGCCGTTCCTGCAGAGCCCCGAGGGCGCGGCCGTGCTCGGCACGACTCAGCCCGTGGTGGTCGAGGCACTCAAGGCCGACGCGGTCGCCCAGGCGGAGCAGCAGGGGAACCTCTTCACGACGTTCTTCCTGGTGCTGGGCCTCTTCTCGATCGCGGCCGGCGTGATGCTCATCTTCATGATCTTCGTGATGCTCGCCGCCGAGCGGAAGGCGGAGATCGGCATGGCCCGTGCCGTCGGAGCGCAGCGGGCCAACCTCATGCAGTCGTTCATCGCGGAGGGCATGGTCTACAGCCTGCTCGCCGGAGCCGTCGGCACCGCCGCCGGTGTCATCGCGTCACTCAGCCTCGTGAGCGTCTTCCTGAAGGTCGCCGGCGGGTTCGACTTCATCGAGCCCAGCATCACGGTCCGCTCCCTGGTGATCTCCTACTGCCTCGGCGTGGTGATCACCTTCCTGACCGTGACGGTCTCGTCGTACAAGGTGAGCCGCGTCAACATCGTGGCCGCGATTCGCGGCACCGACGAGGAGCCGCCGCGGCCGCGGAAGCGCCAGGTCTCCTGGCGCTGGGTCGCGATCGGGATCCCCGCGATGATCGTGCCGCCCCTCGGCCTGTGGTGGATGCTCCGCAAGGGCTTCGGCGTCCCCTCGGCGTGGGTCGTCGCCCCGGTGGGCGTCGCCCTGGGCGCCCTCTCGGTGCTCGTCGCGGACCACGCGGACTCTCAGTTCCTCTTCTCGCTCGGCGTGTCGCTCGTTCCGCTGTCGGTCGCGGTCCTCGCCGCTCACTACGAGGTGTCACGTCGCGTGACGTGGACCCTCGTCGGCGCGTTCCTGTCCGCGTACTGGCTGGCGCCGATCAGCTACGACGAGCTCATCTTCGGCCACGCGCTGCACGGTTCGATGGAGATGTTCCTGCTCTCCGGGATCATGGTCGTGGTCAGCTTCACGCTCATGATCGTCTTCAACGCCCAGCTGCTGACGAAGCTCGTGCAGCGTGGTCACACGCGGAGGTACACCGCGAGCGCCGTCCTCGTCACGATGACGGCCGCAGCGCTGGCCAGCGGGTTCGCCCTCGGCGACCGCGGCAACGGCCTGGGCCAGTTGTTGTTCTTGCTCGCCGGTGTCACCGGCATCGGAGCGGCCGTCGCGCTGGCAGCGGTGCGGTTCCCTCACCTGGCCCCCGCGCTGAAGATGGGCATCGCGTATCCGCTGTCCAACCGCTTCCGCACCGGCATGACGATCGCGATGTTCTCGCTCATCGTCTTCTCGCTCGCCACGTTCGGCGCCATCAATGCATCGTTCGTCTCGATGATGAGCGCCGACGGCGGCGACGGTGGCTGGGATGTCCTGGTCTCGGCGAACCGGAACACGGTCGGCGGCGCCGACCTGCGCTCCGCGCTGGTCGAGGAGGACGCCCCGATCGCCAGCTCGATCAACGCGGTGGGGCGCACGACGATCTTCACCGGCCGCAGCACCGTGCGCGTGGCAAACGGTGCCGATCAGGCGGTCGCCCTGCCGGTGATCGCCGCGGACGATTCCTTCCTCAGCCTCCCCCAGGGCAGCCTCGCGGGCTGGGCGAACGGGTACGAGGACGAGCAGGCGGTGTTCGACGCCGTCCGTACGGGGTCTCACCTGGCGCTGGTCGACCGCAGCGTGATCGCGGACGGATTCAACGACTACGACTTCACGCTGAAGGACCTGAAGATCGAGGATGACCGGTTCGACCCGGTTCAGCTCGAGCTGTTCGACGCGGCCACCGGCCGGTCCGAGGTCGTGACCGTCATCGGCGTCCTCGGGACGCAGCTCGAGCCGACCTACACGACGGGCGTCTACCTCAACGAGCGCGACTACCGGGCGACCTTCGGCCAGCCGGACTACCTCCGGACGTGGGTGCGGTTGGACGACCACACCGACCCGGAGCAGGCGGCCCACGCGATCGAGGGCGCGCTCGTGCGCCGTGGCCTGCAGGCGGAGTCGATCGACGGCCTCCTGGAAGACGCGGCCGCCGAGAGCAACACGTTCATCCTCATGTTCCAGGGATTCATGGGCCTCGGGCTGCTGACGGGCATCGCGGCGCTGGGCGTCATCGCCTTCCGCTCCGTGGTCGAGCGACGGCAGCAGATCGGCATGCTGCGGGCGATCGGCTACCAGCCCGGCACGGTGGCGCTGTCCTTCATGCTGGAGTCCGGGTTCATCGCGCTGATGGGCATCCTCTCCGGCGTCGTCGGGGGCATGGTCATCGCGCACAACCTGTTCAGCAGCGGGCAGTTCGCCAGCTCGGGCGCCGAGTTCGCCATCCCGTGGGGCGAGGTGCTGCTCATCGCGGGAGCCTCGTTCGCGATGGCGTTGCTCATGACCTGGTGGCCCAGCCGCCAGGCGGCGGCGGTCCCGGTGGCGGAAGCGCTGCGCTACGAATAACCCGTCCCACCGCCGCGGGAGCGGGAACTCGGGAGGGCCGGCACGTGCCGGCCCTCCCTCGCTCAATGCGAAGAGAGGGCACACCTGGCCGGCCCGGCACCGCCCTGAAGGCCCCGATCCTGAGCACTTCCTGTCGGCAGTCTGTTGTTCGTTCCCGTACCCGCGATGAGCGGGCCCTTCGTCGTACGGAGAGTCAGCCCGGTTTTCGAACCTCCTGCTGAGGGAAACAGACGGCCCATGGCGCCGCATGCCCCGCAGGAGGAGCAATTCGATGGAAGAAGTCATCCGCAGGGTCGAGGCACTCTCGCTTCGCACCAAGCTGATCGGGATCCTCGCGATCCCGCTGTTGATCATGGTCATCCTCTCCGGCATGGAGGTGACGAGCCTCTGGGGCGAAGCAGTCCGCGAGGACCGCGTCGCCGCGGTGGCCGAGATGTCGACGGATGTCGCCGAACTCGTCGACGCCGTCCAGCTCGAGCGGAACCAGACCGCGCTCGTGATGAGCGGGGATCTGCCGCAGTCCGAGCTCGACGCCGCTCGCGTCAAGACGGACGAGTACGCCGCGACGTTCCGCCAGTTCATGGCCGGATTCGACCGCTCGAACCTCGAGGCGGACCTGGACGAGGCCCTGACCGGGGTCCTCGCCGGACTCGACACGGTGGAGTCGACGCGCGCGGCGGTGGACGCCGGCGCCGTCAGCGAAGCGGACGCGCTCGAGACCTACCTGACCTGGCTGGACCAGGCGATCTTCGTGCTCCACGTCTCGTCACACGAGGCGACCGACGCGGCGCTGGCCGTGCGGATCGTGGGCGCGGCGCAGCTGGCCGAGGCGAAGGAGCACATGACCGAGGAGCGCCTGCTCCTCACGGACGTGTTCCGGGCCGACGCGATCACGCCGGCGCAGTACGACGAGCTCGTCTCGCTCGAAGCCGCCATCGAGACCCACACCACCTCGTTCCTCACGGGCTCGCTCGAGGAGGACATCGCGTACTTCAACGAGACAATGGTGGGCGCGGACATCGACCGGACGCGTGAGCTGGCGGACCTGGTCCTCGCGGCCGGGGCAACCGGCAGCGGCTACGGCGTGTCGGCGGACGACTGGTTCACGTCGGCCTCCGTCACCGTCGCCGGGTTCGAGACCGCGCTGGAGCACACCTACGAGGGGATCGTCGACGACGGCCACGCCGCCGCCGCCACGCACAAGCGCGAGGTGTACGTCTTCGGTGGCATCGCGCTGGCCGCGCTGGCCTTCGCCGGCGGCTCCGCCTGGCTCGTGATGCTCGGCATCACCCGCCCGATCGCGCGCGTGCGCGCCGCGGCCGAGGGCATCGCCCTCGGCGACACGGAGCAGCACGTCGAGGCCACCTCGAAGGACGAGATCGGCGCGCTGGCCCACTCGATGGGCGACATGATCGAGTACCTCCGGTCGATGGCGACCGCGGCGGACCACGTCGCGGACGGCGACCTCTCGCTCGCGGTCATGCCGCGCGGCGAGGTGGACCGCCTGGGCAACGCCTTCGTCCGCATGCAGCGCTACCTGCAGAACGCGACGAACACCGCGACGGCGATCGCCGGCGGCGACCTCACGGTCGAGACGCCGATGGCGTCCGACCGTGACGCGCTCGGCCGCGCGCTGCGCGACATGGTCGCCTCGCTCCGCGAGGTGCTCTCCGAGGCCGGCAGCGCCGCTGAAGCGCTGACCACCGCCCGCGCCGACCTCTCGCAGGCGGCCGACGAGGCCGCCCGCGCCACCACCGAGGTCGCTCGTGCCTCCGGCCAGGTGGCGCAGGGCACCACCCAGCAGGCGGAGGGCGTCGAGTCCGTCGCGAAGGCGATGGACGAGCTCAGCCGCCAGGTGGAGCAGCTCTCCGCCGGGGCGACCCAGCAGCTGGCGGCGGTGGACTCCGCCGCGAACGCCGCCGCCGACTCGGCGCGCGCCTCGGGCGAGATGGCGGAGCAGATCCGCAGCGTCGCCCAGACCGCCGAGCAGACCGGCACCCTCGCCCGCGACGGCGCGACCGAGGTCGGCCGCGCCGTGGACGGCATCAACCGCATCAAGGTCACGATGGACACCGCGTCCGAGGAGATCGCGGCGCTCGGTGAGCGGTCGCGGGAGATCGGCAAGATCATCTCGACCATCGAGGACATCGCGTCGCAGACCAACCTGCTCGCGCTGAACGCGGCGATCGAGTCGGCGCGGGCCGGCGAGCACGGGCGCGGGTTCGCGGTCGTCGCGGACGAGGTGCGCCAGCTCGCGCAGCGCGCCTCGAACGCCACGCGTGACATCGCGGCGCTCATCGCGAGCGTGCAGGCCAGCGTGGACGCCTCCGTCCAGGCCGTCACCGAGGGCGAGCGCGAGATGGGCGTCGGCATCGAGGCGGCGAGCGGGGCCGGACGCGCCCTGTCGCGCATCCTCGAGGCCGTCGACACCGTCGGCAGCGAGATCACGGCGGTCGTGGACCGTGCCGAGGGTCTGCAGGAGAGCGGCCAGGCGATGCTCGACCAGCTCGACCAGGTCCGCGAGGTGGCTCGCGCCACCGCGAACTCGGCGACGGACATGCGCACGATCGCGAGCGACACGAACGACACGGTGATCTCGATCGCCGCCGTGGCCCAGGAGAACTCCGCGGCCGCGGAGGAGACCTCGGCCTCGGCGGAGGAGATGTCCGCCCAGGTGGAGGAGATCACCGCATCGACCTACGAGCTGGGTGCGATGGCGTCCCGACTCAGCGAGCAGATCGCCCGCTTCCGCCTCGCGGACGGCGAGCCCGGGCGGGAGCGCCACGCCGCCTAGGCACGGCGCCCCCGGCTTTCTCGCAGCGGACGCCGGCCCAGTGGGCCGGCGTCCGTGCGTCTCCTACCGCTCTTCCACCGACGCTCAACCAGACCTCCTCCGCTCACCCAGACACTGCCCGTGGCGCGGCGTAGCTTGTCCAGGAGCAGAGATGGTTGAGGACACCACCCACCCCACCACCCTGCGCTCGTACGGCTCCCGAGTCGCCGTTGTCGGCGATTCCTACCGCCTCGGCGAGCGTATCCCCGTCGAAGATTTCGACCTCACCCTCCGGATGATTCCGGGCGAAGACCTCTCGAACGAACAGATCGGCAACGTGGTCGAACTGCTGCGGGAGGCCTTCAACGGCGGCCCCGGCTGGTTCGCGCTGCCCGTCCCGGAGGCGGACCACCTGCGCTGGAAGCTCATCGACCCGCCGTTCGAGACGCGCGCCTCGCTGACCGAGGAACCCGACGGCAACATCGTCGCCTTCAGCGGTCGCCTGCATCGACGCTGGATCGTGCGCGGCGAGGAACGCATCGGCGCGGACGGCGTCGAGCTGGCGCTCCACCCGAAGTACCAGGGCTCCGGGCTCTACCGGCGCCGCACCGAGATCAGCGACGCACTCCCGCCCGAAGAGGACTTCCGCATCTCCTTCGGTTCGCACCCCACCTCGCTGCACCGGCGGCGGGTGAAGGGGACGCCGGAGCTCGCGAACCCGCTGGACAACCTGGTCCGTCCGCTGGACATCGGGAAGTACGTCCGACGTCGCGCGACGAACGGCCGCCCCACCGGCAGCCGCACGCGTATCGCCCTCGAGCAGCAACGACGCAGCCGCGTCCCCAAGCCGCTCGTGGCGAAGCAGGCGGTGTGGCGAGGACGGCAGCTGCGCCAGCGCCTCCGCTACCGCGGCCTCGAGTACTACCGGGACGACTACGTCATCCGCACGGTCAGCCGGTTCGACCAGCGCCTCGACCACTTCTTCGAGGTCGCCTCCCGCCCCTTCGCGCTGATCCAGCTGCGCAACCAGGAGACGCTGAACTGGCGGTACGCCGACCGGCGGGCCGGCCCGTTCACGATCCGGATCGCGGAGGACGGCAACGAACTCGTCGGATACGCGGTCACGCGCGCGACGACCGCCGGCGCCGACCTCGCGGACGTGCTGGCGTTGCCGGGCCGCGAGGACGTGGCGTACGCCCTCATCCGGGACGCCCTCGACCTCGGGCGCCGGGCCGGCTCGCCCGCGATCCGTGCGTGGATGCTGGAGCACCACCCGTACCACCGGCTGTTGCTGCACAGCGGCTTCATGCCGATCCGCCGCATCGTCACGCCCGCGTTCACGGACCACGGGAACACCCGCGACTACGGCTTCATCCACGACCCGCAGGCGCGGATGCACATCATGCTCGGCGACTCGGACCACGTCTGAGCCTCGGGGTCTGAGCCTCGGGGTCTGAGCCTCGGGGTCTGAGCCTCGGGGTCTGAGCCTCAGGCGAGCGGGTCGAGGCCGGAGCCTGGTCCATCCGCGCCGCCCGGTGAACACGACAACGCCCCCGGGCTCCGGGGGCGTCTTCACATAGGCAGGAGCGTCGATCGCTAGGACTTCTTCTGGGACTGCTCCTCGGCGATCGCCTCTTCGAGCTCGTGCCGCCGCGTGGTGACGCGGTCGAGTTTCGCCCGGAGGTCGCCCTGCATCTCCTGCAGCGCCTCCACCTTGTGGTCGACCACCTCGAGCTGCCGCTCGAGCGCGCCGATGATGCGGGTCACGCGTTCGAGCCGCGCCGGGAGTTCCCGGTCCGGGCGGAAGGTCGAGATGATCTGCTGACGCAGGTCCTCGGCTTCGACCATCTCCTTGATCTCGGCGAGCGTGAAGCCGAGGTACTGCTGGAGCTGGCGGATGTACTCGATGCGCTGGACGTCGTCGTCGGAGTAGAGGCGGAACCCGCCGTCCATCCGCTCCGGCGGACGCAGCAGTCCCTTCTCCTCGTAGAACCGCAGCGTGCGCTGCGTGACACCGGTGCGGTCTGCGACCTCACCGATCTGATAGCGCGCGACTTTCGCCTGCGCCTGATCCTCCGAAGCGGGGCTTGTCATGCCGTGATCCTACGGATGGCGGAGGAAGGCCGTCAAACAACAGTGACGTACACGTTAAAGATGCGGTGGGTGCAGAATCACGTCCGCGCGAAGCAGGATCGCTGAGACGGGCGGGACGCAGCCGGCGGGCGAGCCGCCACGATGATCGCTCGGTTGGTCTCAGTCGTCCTCGTGCTCGTGCTCGTGGTCGTCGGCCTCCTGCGTGAGCCCGCCGAGGATCGGCAGGCGCCGCTCGGTCGCGCGACGCGGAGCGGGGACGGCGCGCGCCGCCTCCAGCGTCGCGGCCACGTCGGCGGCCGGGACGAGCACCGCCGGGGCGCCGGCGTCGCGCCAGGCCTCGAGGATGCCGGCGTCGGGGCGGCCGATCGCCTTCAGCAGGATCGGCGCGCCGGTGAACGCGGCCACGCGCCGCAGCTCGATCTGCTCGCGCACGGTGATGAGGTCGGCCTCGGCCTCCACGAGCACCGCGTCGAGGTCGATCGCGGCGACGGAGCGGAGCCGCTGCTCGTCCTGGTCGGCCCCGAGCAGGAGCACGGCGCCGATCTCGTCCACGGTCAGGGCGTTCGCGTGCGTGCGCCCGTCGTCGAACAGGAAGAAGTCCGCCCCGGCGTCGCGCGCCGCCTTCACCTCGTCGCGCGTCGCCTCTTCGAGCCGGACGCCGAGGGGGATGCGCGAGGGCGCGCCGGACGGCACCGCGCCGCCAAAGACCACCGCGTCCGCGCCCGCCTCGACGGCTGCGTTCGCCTCGTCGGCGGACGCCGCCTCGGCCACCACGATCACGTGGCGGGGGCGCTCGGCGCGGGCGATGGCGGCGAAGCCCATGCCCCCGGGCGCCCGTCCGATGTCACGGATGCGCGTGCGGAACTTGCTCATCGTGGACCTCGATCAGTGGCGCCGTGACGAAGGCGGTGGGGGTGGAGGAATGCTGGAGCCGCCGGTGGGATTCGAACCCACGACCTGCTGTTTACGAAACAGCTGCTCTGCCCCTGAGCTACAGCGGCGACCTGGGGCAGGCCGACGCTCGAAGCGGCGCGGGCCCGTCGGATCAGTATACGGACAGCGGGCGGAGGCTCAATCATCGTTCCCCCGCACCGCCGTACGATGGCGGCGGAGGACCTCGTGAGCGCGGAGAGCCACACCCCCACGGACAACCTCAACGACAACTCCGGGGACAACTCCACGGATCAGGCGGCGCTGACCGAGGCGACCGTCCAGCTGAAGGACGCGCTCGCGCGCTTCTTCGCGCTGGTCGAGCCGATGCGCGTGAACCTCTGGGACCGAAGCGGCCTCACGATGGGCCAGCTCCGGCTGCTCTTCGCGATCCGCGACGAGGCGGGCGCCTCGACCGGCGAGATCGGCCACGCGATCGGCCTCGGGGGCTCTTCGCTCACCGGCCTCGTCGACCGCGTGGCGGCGCTCGGCTTCGTGCGGCGCGAACCGGACGCCCAGGACCGTCGCGTCACGCGCCTCTCGCTGACCGAGGCCGGCGCGACGTTGCTCGCGGAGTTCGAGTCGGAACGGGACGCCGACTTCGCGGCGATCCTCGCGCAGCTCGCGCCCGACGATCGCCGCGACCTCGCGCGCCTGTTCTCGGCGTTCGTCGACGCCGCCCAACGCCTGGCGGACGAGCGCCTCGCCGACGAGCGACTCGCCAATGAGCGCCTCACAGATGAGCGCGACGCTAACCCGGCCCCTCCCGCTGATGCGACACGCCGCCCGGGCGAAGCGACGCGAGGCGGCTAGTCCAGCTCCGGCCTAGACTCCCCTCATGCGCATCCTTGGCATCGAGTCCTCCTGCGACGAGACGGCCGCCTCGGTCGTCTCACGCGCCACGGAGGACGGCCCGCTCCGCCTCGAGAGCACCGTCGTCGCCAGCCAGGGCGACCTCCATGCCGCGACCGGCGGCGTCGTACCGGAGGTGGCCGCCCGCGCCCACCTCGCCGCGCTCGTCCCGGTCGTGCGCCGGGCGCTGGCCGACGCCGAGTGTGGCTGGGACGACCTGGATGCAATCGCCGTCACGGCCGGCCCCGGCCTGCCGGGCGCGCTGCTCATCGGCTTCAACGCGGCGCGCGGCCTCGCCTACGCGCGCGACCTGCCGCTGATCCCCGTCGACCACATCGAGGGCCACGTGGCCGCGAACTGGCTGCCGACCGAGGCCGGCCAGACGGCCGAGGTGCAGCCGGAGCTGCCGGCGCTCGCCCTCGTCGTCTCCGGCGGCCACAGCGAGCTGCTCCTGATGGAGGAGCACGGCAGCTTCCAGCGCCTGGGCGGCACCCGCGACGACGCGGCCGGCGAGGCCTTCGACAAGGTCGCGCGCCTGCTCGACCTCCCATACCCGGGCGGCCCGCCGATCTCGAAGCTCGCCGCGACGGCGACCGTCCGCAAGACCCGCCTCCCGCGCGCCTGGCTGCGCGGCAGCGACGACTTCTCCTTCTCCGGCCTCAAGACCGCGGTCGCGAACCTCGTCGCGTCGCCGGATGCGCCGCCCCCGGCGGAGATCGCGTGGGCGTTCGAGGAGTCCGTCTGCGATGTCCTCGCGAAGAAGGCCGCCCGCGCCGCCGAGCGCGAAGGCGTCGCGAGCCTCCTCGTGGCCGGGGGCGTGGCCGCCAACCGCCGCCTGCGCGAGCGCATCCGCGAGGAGTCGCCCGTGCCGGTGCACATCCCGCCGCCGTCCCTCTGCACGGACAACGGCGCGATGATCGCCGCCGCTGCCTTCCGTCACCTCGACGACGCGATCCCCGCCGAGACCGAGATCGACATCTTCAGCACCGCCGTCCGCAAGGCCGCCGTGAAGCGCGCCGCCCGCACCGCCTGACACGGCCCCCGCCCGGCTGCGCCGCACCTCGAGGCTGGCGCACAGGGGTGCCCGCTCTGCCCCCTCCCCCTCTGGGGGAGGGTTGGGGAGAGGGTCCGGAGACCGGCCGTCGACGCGACCCGAGAGGACCGACGCGCCCGTACGGTCCGCACCCCGATAGCCCGGACGAGCGACGCCGCTACCGATCCGCCTCGCTCGAGCCTGCCTCGTTCGAAACTCCCGACAGCGGGCAGACCCCGCACCCGCCGCGTGAGCACCACAGGTCCTGCAGGTGCAGCAGCCCCTGCGCGTACAGCGCGCCCGTCACCCCCGACGGCGCCTCCGCACCGCCAGCGACCGCCGAGGCGAGCGACCGCGTCCGCCCGTACGGCCGCGGCGCGGGCCACCCCTCGGCCAGCGCGGCGCAGGCACGAGCCAGCGGCACGTCGTCGTAGGCCGCGGCCAGCGCGGCGACCAGCGGCAGGGCGGCGTTCCACGCAAGCTCGGCGCCCCGCGCCGCACCGACGCCGTCCACGCGCATCGCCGCGATGAACGACGCTCGCCCGGCGAGTGCCCGCCGGGCGAGCGCCTCGACCGGATCGGCGCCGAGGCTCTCGTGGATCGCGGCAACGAGCGCGACGCGGCGCTCATCGGACTCGCGCACTCGCCCGGCGCTCGCCGCGACGGCGCGCTCGAGCAGCATCGTGAACGCGCCGTCGAAGCCGTAGCGGTCGGCGAGGCGCCAGGCGCGCCACGTCCGTTCGGCGAGCCGCCGGCGACCCTCGCCGCGGACGCGCTCGCGCGCCTCGCGCTGGCCGGCGCATGGCGGCGAGGTGGCCGCGAGGTCCGGGCCGAGCGCGACGAGCCGCTCGACCTCGCGCACCGTCATCAGCGAGGCGAGGGCGACCGTCGGCGCTGAGCCTCCGAGCGGCAGCGGGGTAGGCCCGCCGGCGCCTGGCCGGTCGTCCTCCCAGCAGAGGTGCAGCACGACGTTGGCGTAGGCCGGATCCGTGGCATGACCGTGGCGGACGAAGTCCGAGGCGCGCAGGTGCACCTCGACGTCCCCGGCGAGCGTCGCCCCGGAGGGCGCGAGGAACGCGGCCTCGCGCACGTCCGGCCCCGGCCCGCGCCCGGCGCGCCCGGCACGCAGCAGCGGCATCGGCAGCGCCGTCGCCGGCACGCGCCCGAGCAGCCACAGCGCGGTCAGCGTCGATTCCGGGAAGGACGAACCGGCGGGCGCGGCCCCGTCAGCGCCGGCGCCGACCGACTCGAGGCCAGACCGGTACTCCTCGGCCCGCTCCGCGACGCCGCTCACCGCGCGTCCTCCGCCCGGCCGCCGCCGCTCGCGCCGCCCTCGGCAGTCGTCTCGCGCTCGTCGGCGTCGACATCCCCGGCGTCGTACACGCCCGCCTCCTCGGCGACGAGGCGGAGCAAGCGCTGCGACATCCGACGCGGCGTGGACGCGCCGGTCTCCCACTCCGAGACGGTCTGCTGCCGCGTGCCGATGCGGTCGGCCAGCTCCGCCTGCGTCACGCCGAGCTGCTCCCGCAGCCGCCGGACGGCCTCCGCGTCCCACGTTCGAGCCATGCCACACCTCGCTGACGCCGCCCTGCCTCGCGGCGAGTTTACACGGTTTCGTGTACGTCGCGAGGGCGGTCGCAACAGCAAGGGCGGGCACGGACGTCCTCGCGGCGACCCGGAATGCGCCCCTGAAAAACGTCGCCAGCGAGGGCTAGCACTCTCATATGGCGAGTGCTAACATCCCGCCCGGAGGCCGCCGAGAGGCGGTCTCTGCGACGGGGAACGCATTCACCGGCATCGTGGCCGACCCGGGAGCCTCGTACGAGGAGTTCGGGCGCGGGGAGAGCCCCGCGACGTCACGACCGGCCGACGGCGCGACCCGCGCACCGCACATCGACACGGCTGGACGAGCGCGAACTCCCGGAGCGCGCGAGGGCCCGAGCACGGATCACCCGACCCACGGGACGGGTGGCACGGACTCGGACGCCGGGATCCGGGGCCGAACGCTGTAGAAGGAGACTGGTGCCTTGGCCACGAACGTTGTCCCGATGACCGACCACATCGTCCTCACCCCCGTCGAGCAGGAGGAGATCTCCGCCTCGGGCCTCGTGATCCCGGACTCCGCCAAGGAGAAGCCGCAGCACGGCCACGTCGTCGCCGTCGGCCCCGGCAAGCGCAACGACAAGGGCGACCTCGACACGATCGACCTCGCCTCCGGCGACCGCATCCTGTACCAGAAGTACACCGGCCAGGAAGTCACGGTGGACGGCTCCGAGTACATCATCATCCGCTTCCAGGACGTCCTCGCGAAGCTGGACGAGGGCGCCGCGCCGGCCAAGAAGGCGAAGAAGTAGAGCGGGCGAGAAGGAGCGCCGGGCACACGTCCGGACTGCCACGCCCGACCGATCGCTGATCGACGGCGTGCCGCACCACCCCTCCGGTGCGGCACGCCGAATCCACCCGCCCTCCCGAGACCGGCAGGGCGGACCATCCCGAAGGGACTGAGCCATGCCCGCGAAGCGGCTCCGGTTCGATGAAGACGCCCGCCGTGAACTCCGTCACGGCGTGGACATCCTGGCCAACGCCGTCCGCGTGACGCTCGGCCCCCGCGGCCGCAACGTCGTGCTGGACAAGAACTACGGCCCCGCCGTGATCACGAAGGACGGCGTCACCGTCGCCCGCGAGATCGACCTGCGCGACCGCTTCCACAACATGGGCGCGCAGCTCGTGAAGCAGGTCGCCATCCGCACCAACGACGTCGCCGGTGACGGCACCACGACGGCGACCGTGCTGGCGCAGGCGCTCTTCCACGAGGGCATCCGCAACATCGCCGCCGGCGCGAACGCCATGTACCTGCGGCGCGGCATGGAGCAGGCGCTCCGCACCGCCCTCCCGGCGCTGCGCGCGATGGCCGTGCCGGTCGAGGACAAGAAGACGATCGAGGCCGTCGCCGCGATCTCCGCGAACGACCGCCGCATCGGCGAGCTGATCGCGGACGTGATGGAGCAGGTCGGCAAGGACGGCGTCATCACCATCGAGGACGGCCGCGGGCTCGACGACGAGGTCGAGGTGGTGGACGGCCTCCAGGTCGACAACGGCTGGCTCTCGCCGTACTTCGTCACCAACCCGGACCGCAACGAGGCGATCCTGGACGACCCGTACATCCTCATCACCGACTACACGATCAGCGACATCCACTCGATCCTGCCGCTCCTCGAGAAGGTGCTGCAGGTCTCGAAGAACCTCGTCGTGGTCTGCTCCGACCTCACCGGCGAGGCCCTGTCCGCGATGATCGTGAACAAGATGCGCGGCACGATGAACCCGCTGTTCATCAAGGCCCCGTCGTTCGGTGACCGCCGCAAGGCGATCCTGGAGGACCTCGCCGTCCTCACCGGCGGCACGTTCATCACCAACGACATGGGCCGCAAGCTCGAGGACACGCAGCTCGCCGACCTCGGCCACGCCCACCGCGTGGTGTCCGACAAGAACCGCACGACGATCGTCGAGGGCGCCGGCTCGGACGAGGCGATCCAGAACCGGATCCGCCAGCTCCGCGCCCAGATCCAGGACACGGGCTCCGACTTCGACCGCGAGAAGCTCCAGGAGCGCCTCGCGAAGCTGGCCGGCGGCGTCGCCGTCATCAAGGCCGGCGGCGCGACCGAGATCGAGGTCCGCGAGAAGAAGTTCCGCCTGGAGGACGCCCTCTCCGCGACCCGCGCAGCGGTCGAGGAAGGCGTGGTCCCCGGCGGCGGCGTCGCCTACATCCGCATCCAGAAGAAGCTCGACGAGCTCATCGACTCGATGCCGATGGGTGACGAGCGCACCGGTGCGATGCTCGTCCGGCACGCCCTCGCGTTCCCGCTCCGCCAGATCGTCGACAACGCCGGCCGCGAGCCGTCCGTCATCGTCGAGCAGGTGCGCGACGCGAAGGCGCCGAACATCGGCTACGACGCCGGCGAGGAGCGCATGGGCGACATGTTCGAGCTCGGCATCCTGGACCCGGTGAAGGTCTCGCGCGTCGCGCTCGAGAACGCCGTCTCCGTCGCGGCGCTGATGCTCACCACCGAGGCCGCCGTCGGCGAGATCCCGGAGAAGGGCGCCACCGTCCCGCAGGGCGGCGGCATGGAAGACATGATGGCCGGCTTCTAGGCCGATCACCTGTAGTCCCACCTGCTGGGCCACACACCGAGGGCCACCCGCACGGGTGGCCCTCGTCGTTCCCGTCGTTCGCGCTGTTCGCGGCATTCGCGCCGGCCACGCGCGGCCCGTGCTCCGTCGTACGGTCGACAACGTTGTACGTTCGACGTCGCACGTTCGACGGTGTTCACGCGTGCGTGTTATCAACGGTGCCGGGCACCCAGTGACAGGCCGGAGGACTCCGGCGGCACGGGTGACCCAGGGTGGAGCTCCCATGACCGCATCGAACTCGACCGCCGATCCCGCGAGCGCGGAGGCGCTACCGCCGCCCGAGGAGATCGTCGCGCCGAGCGGGGCCCGTGGCGCGCTCTACCGGCTGCGCACGCCGATGACCTCCACCGCGCTGCCGTGGGTCATGCCGTACGCGTTCGTCCCGCCGAGCTCGTCTGATGCGGGCGTGACGCTCTTCGACGCCGGCTACGGCACCGCCGAGGCGACCGAGGCGCTCACCGCCCAGCTGGAAGCGCTCGGCCGGACGCCGGCCGACGTGCAGCGGCTGATCGTCTCGCACTTCCACCCGGACCACGTCGGCATGGCCGGCTGGCTCAAGGAGCAGAACGCCGACCTCGAGCTGGTGATGCACCGCGCCGACGCCGCGATCTACTCCGGCATGGAGCGCGGCCACGACCACTGGGAACAGACGATGCGCCAGTGGGGCATCCGCCACGGCTTCGACCCGGCCGACCTCGACCAGGCCGAGGAGGAACGCCGCGAGCGGCGTGAGCGTGAGCGCGAGCACCGCCACCAGAAGTCCGAGGACACCTCCCGCGAGACCGAGAAGCGGCAGTGGGAGATGCGTCGCGTGGAGCCGGCGCGACTGGTCGAGGACGGCGAGGAGATCGCCTTCGACGGATGGACGCTGGTCTCACAGTGGACGCCCGGCCACACGCCGGGCCACCTCTGCATCCACGTCCCGGATGAACGCCTGACCTTCACCGGCGACCACGTGCTGTCCCGGATCACCCCGAACGTGTCGTTCCACCCCGAGGACGAGGAGGGCGACCGAAACCCGCTCGCCGAGTTCCTCGCGTCACAGCAGAAGACCGCCGAGCTGGACACGCGCCTCGCGCTTCCCGCGCACGAAGCGCTGATCGACGACCTCCCGGCGCGCTGCAACGAGATCATCGAGCACCACGACCACCGCGCCGACGAGGTCATCGCGGGCATCGACACAAGCGACGGCGCCGCCGGCTCGACGGCCTACGAGATCGCCTCGCGCGTGACGTGGAACCGGCCGTGGGAGACCTTCTCGGTCTGGAAGCGCCGCTCCGCGATCGGCGAGACGCTCGCGCACCTCCGCCTCGTCGAGACGCAGGGCCGCGTCCGCCGCGTCGAGGACCTCGACGGCGAGCACCCCGTCGTGCGCTGGATGCCGAGCTAGCGCCGACCGTTCCCGTCGGCCGGCCCCAACCTCGGCGAATGGCCGAGGTTGTCGCGCAAGCCATCGACGGCGCGCGATGTCGCTACGCCTCCGCAACCCTCCTCGCCGCACGGTCATGAGTGCGGGGCGCGAGCCCTGCGCGACCGGTTCCGCGAGACCCGAGGAGGACCTCGATGGCAGTGCCCCAGCGACAGCAGTGTGAACACTGCGGCGCGTCGATGATCGACCCCGCCGCATACGAGAAGCACCTGGCCGAGCACCAGCCACGCGGACGCCGCGAGCGCGGTCAGATCGCGCCCGGCCCCGAAGACCAGACCGAGGCGGCGGCGGCGGTACGCGAGGAACTCGCCGACCGCGCCCACACCCCCGGCGGCGCCGAACGCCTCCACGACGAGGCGCGTCGGTAGCCCGGCCGAACAATCCGCGCGCCCCCGGTGCGCCAGCGAAGGAGCCCAGACATGGCCGAAGAGAACATGCAGTGCCCGGACTGTGGCATGAAGTTCGACGACGCGGAGCAGTACCGCGAGCACCGCGCGAAGGAGCATCCGCGCGCTGAGATCGAGGACACCCTCCAGGGCTCGACGAACACCGGCGCCTCCACGGGCGTCCAGGAGCCGGCCGGCCCGCGCCACGACGAGGGACGCTAGCGATGGACCCGTCGAACCCGCTCTCCGACGAGACGTACGAGTGCCTCGAGCACGGCCGGCGCTTCGAGAACCGCGCGGACTACCTCGCGCATCGCACCGCGGACCACCTCGACGCCCCGGCGGACGCCGCCGCGGACCGGGATGAGATCCCCCGCGCCGGCGATGCTGAGCCGGGCTCCGGCCCCCTCGCCGGCGCGGAGTCCGCGAAGGCGGAGCAGTCCGACGAGTCCGAGGGCCTCGAGGAGCGCATGGTCAGTTACGGCCAGACCGAGGATCACCCGGCGCGACTGGAGCACGACGACCGCCTCGAGCGGGACGTGCATCGTGCCCCGACGCCCTCGGACACGAACCGCTAGCTCGGCTCAAACCGCCAGCTCCGCTCAAACCGCTCGCGCAGGGCGGTCGCGTCCTTCAGCCCTACATCGCCTTGAGGCGCTCGGCGACGAAGGCGCGGCCGGCCTTGCGGCCCTCCTCGGGCATCTCGGCGTGCGCGCCGAGGTAGGAGAGGAGCCGCTTGTCGCGGGTACCGAAGAGGTCGAACAGCGCGAGTGAGCCGTCGCGCGTGAAGCGCTCGTCGTTCCATTGCATGATGAAGACCACCGGGCAGCGGACGAGCGGCGCTCGGTTCACGAGCAGTCCGCCGATGCTGCTGCGTGACGGCGTCGAGCCGGCCGTGCCGCACAGACCGAGGGCGGCCACCTTGATGCGCGGCTCCGAGGCGACGTACGGGACGCCGATCAGCGAGCCCATCGACATGCCGGACCAGCCGACCCGCTCCGGGTCGAACCAGCCGGTCTCGAGCAGGGAGGTGAGGACGAGCGACCAGTCCGCGTTGGCGTTGTCGGTCATCACCTCGGAGTCCGCCCACAGCGCGTAGTACTCGGGAGAGCGTCCGGCGACGCCGCCGCGCTCACCGTGGCCGGGGGCGTCGATCGCCACCGCGGGGATGCCGTGCTCGAGGACGAAGCCACGCCCCGTCGGCACGATGCTCGGCGCCTTCTTGTTCCCACCGCCGCCGTGGCCGATGAGGACCAGTGGCGAGTTCGCGGGGACGCCGCCCTCCGGCGACCACATCACGCCGGTGATCGTGTCACGCGCCCCCTGGATCTCGAACTCACGCTCGCGGACACCGTCCGCCACCGTGCCATCGCCTCGCCAGTTGATGTCCGCCATCAGGGGCTCCTCTCGCCGCTGTCGTTCTGCGCCGCGAGAGGGTTCCGACTGCCCGGGCGGGATCTGGGACTACCCGGACGGGACTGGATCAGTCGAGAAGCGCGACGCCGTCGCGGAAGATAGCGCGTTCGAGGTCGGTCGCGAGCGCCGCCTCGGCCTCGTCGGCCGAGAACGCCTCGAACCCGACGAAGAGCGCGTCCGCCTCCGGCTCTCCGGTGACCTCGACGGCGACGGCACGCAGCAGGCCCATGCTCGGACCGCCGGTGTACGGATGCCCCATCCGCGCCGGACGTCGCATCTCAGCGAGGCGGGGGGCACCCTCCAGGCGAACCGAGAGGTGCGTCCGCAGCAGGGAGGCGAGTCCGGCCTCGAGGCCTTCGTCGGCGTGGGGCGGCCAGGTGGAGAGCAACGTCGGTGGCGAGTCCTCGCGGCGGACGAGCAGGAAGCGACCGTCCTCGCGACGGCGGACGACGAGGAGGTACCACTCGGCGGGCTTGAGCAGCGCCGAGTCATCGCGCGCGGCACCCGGTTCAAGCGGGGTCGGAACGAAGGCGCCCTCGGCAGTCGGCTCGGGCGCGGCGTCGTCGAGCAGCGTCACGGCATTGTCCCCACGGTCGGCGCTGTCCGCCTCGGCCCTGTCGCCGGCGTCCGCCTGGGGGTCCGTGCTCACGTCCGTCGTCTCGTCGGCGCTCACGCGGAGCACCCGAGCGCGCGCTCGAGGTCGCCGGCGTCGACCGGCCCCACTGCCGCGAGGTGCCACGACTCCGGGACGATGACGCGACGTGCCACCTCCGTGACCTGGTCGAGCGAGACGGCCGCGGAGATCGCGAGCGCCTCCTCGGGCGTCCGGAGCGGCATCTCGAGGATGAGCTGCGAGCCGTAGAGCGCGGACACGGCTCGCGTGTCCTCCAGTCGGAGTTGCGTGCGTGAGCGAGCGACGGCCTTGGCGCGCTCCAGCTCGTCGGCGGTGATCGGGGCCTGCACCTTGCGAAGCTCGCGCCCCATCTCCGTGACGGCCTGCAGGATCCGCTCCGGGTCGACGCCGGAGTAGACCCCGAACATGCCGGTGTCGGTGAGCGTCGCCATGTACGAGTGGATGTCGTAGCAGAGCCCGAGGTCCTCCCGGAGCCGCGAGAAGAGCCGCGACGACATTCCCTCCCCGAGGACGATCGACAGGAGGTCCAGCGCGTAGCGGGCGTCGTCGTGCATGGAGACGGCGCGCATCCCGATCGAGACGTGGATCTGCTCGAGGTCCTTCTCGATCGTCTGCACGAGCGGGCCACGTGGCTCGTCGTGGTGCGGGATCAGCGACAGCGGCGTGCCGGGCTGCCAGTCGCCGAAGTGGCGCTCGACGAGCGCGAGGCCTTCGCCGACGTCGATCGCCCCGGCGAGGGAGACGACCGTCGCGTTCGGCACGTACTGGCGGCGGTAGTACTCGCGGATGCGGTCGTTTGGCATCGCGGTGACGGACGCCTCGGTGCCGGCGATGTCGCGGCCGTGCGGCTGGCCCGGCCAGAGCATCTCGTCCAGGAGGACGCCCACCTGCTCACTCGGCGAGTCGTCGACGGCGGCGAGCTCCTCGAGGATCACCCCGCGCTCGCGCTCGATCTCCTCGTCGATCAGGACCGAGTTGCGGAGCAGGTCGGCCAGCAGGTCGATCGCCTGAGCCACGTACTCCGGCGTGACCTTCGCGTAGTAGACGGTCAGCTCGCGGTTGGTGGCGGCGTTCATGTTGCCGCCGATCGCGTCGATCTCCATCGAGATCTGGAGCGGCTTCGGGCGGCGCTCGGTGCCCTTGAAGCAGAGGTGCTCGAGGAAGTGCGACAGGCCGGCTTCCTCGGTCGTCGCCTCGTAGCGGGAACCGGCGCCGACGTAGACCGAGAGCGACACCGAGCGTGCGTACGGCATCGGCGTGACGGCGACTCTCAGCCCGTTGTCGAGCGTGTGCACCGAAGGCGCCGCGAGCGCGTCTACCTGCATATGCGTCCGTGTCCGTGGACCCGCCGGGAGGGGAACCCGCGGATCGCCGCCGCCTGACGGATCGTGGTCGCGCGCTCGAAGCCCCTCGCGCGCGTTTCGCGACATCGTATCGCACGGCCCGGAGCGGCATACAGCCTGCACGCCTACCCTCGTCCCCATGCCGCCGGCCCGAACGTCCCGACCATCCGCGAGCGCCACGCCGGCGCCCGATGTGCCGCCCGCGCGGGCGAGGGCGATCCAGCGCCGCCTCCTCGCCTGGTACGACGAACACGAGGAACCGTTCCCCTGGCGCACGGCGCGGGATCCCTACGCCGCGATGGTCGCGGCGGTCGCCGCGCAGCAGACGCAGATGTCCCGAGTGCTCCAGATCTACGACCGCTGGATGGCTGCGTTCCCCAACGTCCCGGCCCTCGCCGCAGCGGGTCGCGCCGAGGTGCTCCGGGTGTGGGCACGCGCCGGCTACCCCCGGCGCGCCGCGAATCTGCACGAGGCGGCGCGGGTGTGCGTCGAGCGATACGACGGGAAGCTGCCGCGCGACCGCGAGGCGATCCTCGCGCTGCCCGGGGTGGGACCGTTCACCGCGGCGATCATCCAGACCTTCGGCTTCGGCGACGACGCGGCGGCGGTGGACACGAACATCGTCCGCGTCCTCGGACGGGTCGTGACGGGCGACCTCCAGCCGGCGAAGGAGACGCCGGCCGCGACGATTGCCGCGCTCGCCGAGCGCCTGTTGCCGCGTGGCGAGGCGTCGCGATGGAACCCCGCGCTCATGGACTACGGAGCGAAGGTCTGCCTCCCTCGGCCCCGATGCGAGGAGTGCGTCGTCGCATCACTGTGCGCGGCGCGGCCGCGCTTCGCCGGCGGCGAGACGGCCGAGCCGGTGCGCGCGCAGGGCGCGTGGCACGGATCCGATCGGATGTGGCGCGGTCGCATCATGCAGGTGCTGCGTGACCTCCCGGAGGATCGAGGGCACACGACGACGATCGCGGCGCTCATGCGGCGCGTGCAGCCCGGGGACGAGCGTGCCCGCGTGCGCGCCCTCCTCGACGGCCTCGCGCGAGACGGGCTCGCGTGGGTCGAAGGCGCGAGGTGTGGCCTCGGATCGGCGCCGCCGCGTGATCGACTCGGCGAGGCGTCGCGCTAGTCTGGAATCCCCCGCGGAGGCTCGCACCCGAGAGGACAGGCGCATGGCTGAGATCGCTTACCAGGACCAGGACGTGATCGTGGAGGCGTACCTCGGCCTCGGGCGGATGGGAAACAACTGCTACGTGCTCCGCCCCACCTCGGACGGGCCGGTCACGATCGTCGACGCGCCGGAAGGCATCGAGGAAGTCATCAACGCCCTCGGCGGCGCGGCGATTGAGCGCACCGTCGTCACCCATTCCCACTTCGACCACTGGCTCGGCTTCGAAGTGCTCGGGACCGTCACCGACGCTCCGGTCTACGTCGGCGCGGACGAGGCCAACCTCGAGCCGTCGTGGAACGCACGACCGCTGGACGACGGCGAGACGTTCAGCGTGGGCGACGCACAGGTGCAGGTCATCGCGACGCCCGGCCACACGCCCGGCTCGATCTGCCTGCTCGTCGGCAAGGCCGTCCTCACCGGCGACACGCTGTTCCCCGGCGGCCCCGGCCGGACGAAGACGCACGATGACCTCGAGACGGAGATCGAGTCGATCACGACGCGCCTGCACACGCTCGATCCGGAGACGGTCGTCCTCCCGGGCCATGGCCCCGGCACGACGGTCGAGGCGTCCCGCGCGGAGTACGAGGTCTTTGCCGCGAAGGACCACGACCCGGACCTGCACGGCGACGTGCTCTGGGCGGAGTCGTAGCCACAGCGCCCTCGGAGTCACCCCATCGCGCCCCTTCCCCTCGAGGGGGAAGGGGACCGGAATGTCCTCGCGCCTACCTCAACCACATCGTCCGTCACCGCTCACCCTGAGCCTGTCGAAGGGGGAGCCATCGGGATGCCCGAGCGTCGGCGCGAGGCCGCGGTCGTTGTCGGAGCCCCACCACACCGCCGAAGCGCGCACACACTTCCTCCACACGCCACGGCGACGCTGGAAGCCTCAACGAAGGAGGCAACCAATGGGCCGAGGACCGTGGAGGGGGATCGCCCTCTTCCTGCTGTTTGGCATCGTGATCGCCGCCGTCGCCGGCGTCGCCTACAACGTGGGCGTGGACCACGGGACGACGGTCGAGGTAGTCGGAGACGGCGAGGTCGTCCGGCAGTGGGGACCGTGGCGACACGGTGGGTTCTTCTTCCCAATCGTGCCGATCCTGTTCTTCCTGCTGTTCGGCTTCCTCTTCCTCAACGTGCTGAGGTTCGTCTTCGCGCCGCGGCACTGGGGCCTTGGCCCCGGTGGCTGGGGCGGGCCGCCCTGGGCCTACGGCGGTCGTGCATGGTCGCCGGACGAGGTGCGCGAGATGCGTGCGACGAGGTTCGACGAGTGGCACCGACGGGCGCACGAGCGGGCAGACGCCTCGACGCCGGCGGGCGATCAGCCGCCTGCCCCGGGTGACGGAGCTACAGGGGCGACGGAGCCACAGGGTGACGGAGCCTAAGATCCCGGCGATGAAGACCATCCTCGTGGTCGACGACGAACCCCGCATCGTCGACATCGCCCGGGACTACCTCGCCCGCGCCGGCTTCCAGGTGACCGCTGCGGCCGACGGCCCGGCGGCGCTGGAAGCGGCGCGGCGCGACCGCCCGGACCTCGTCGTGCTGGACCTCGGGCTTCCGGGGATGGACGGGCTCGACGTGGCACGGAGGCTTCGCGAGGACGGCGACGTGCCGATCGTGATCCTCACGGCGCGCGACGAGGAGGTGGACCGCATCCTCGGCCTCGAACTCGGGGCCGACGACTACGTGACCAAGCCGTTCAGCCCCCGCGAGCTCGTCGCCCGCGTGCGTGCCGTCCTGCGGCGCGGCGAGCGCGCGCAGGTCGAGCCGGGCGAGGTGCTGCGCGCCGTCGGCGTCGTGGTGGATGTTCCGAGGATGCGCGTGACGGTGGGCGATCAGCACGTGGAGCTCACGCCGACGGAGTTCCAGCTCCTCCAGACGCTCGTCGCGCAGCCCGGCCGGGTCTTCACCCGCGCGCAGCTCCTCGACGCGCTGCATGGCATCGCATTCGAGTCGTACGAACGTGCGATCGACACGCACGTGAAGAACATCCGCCGCAAGCTCGAGCCCGAACCGCACCGGCCGAGGTACCTCCTCACCGTGCACGGCATCGGCTACCGCTTCGCCGACGGGAACGACTGATGCCGCCGCCGTGGGGCCCGGGAGGTCGGCCGCTGCACCGGGACGTCAACACCGAGGAGATGTGGGCCGCCGAACCGCCGGGATGGTGGCCGGAGGGCCACGGCTGGCCGCCCCGGCACGACGGGCGGACGTTCTTCCGGCGTCTCACGCGGGTGTTCCTCACGGTCGCGCTGCTGGCGCTCGCCGGGCTGGCGTTCATGGCGTTCACCTGGCACATCGGCACCACCGGCGTCCTCCTCCGCATGGCCGTCGTCGCGGGCCTCGGCTTCCTGCTCGTCGGCGGGCTGATCATGACCGCGGGAGCGAGGAAGTTCGGCGGCCCCCTCGCGGAGCTGGTCGATGCTGCGGCCCGCGTCGAACGCGGCGACTACACGGCGCGCGTCGCGGAGCGTGGCTGGGGGCCACCCGCTGTGCGCCAGCTGATCACCACGTTCAACTCCGCGATCGCGCGCCTCGAGGCAGACGAGGACCAGCGGCGCCGCCTGCTCGCCAACACCAGCCACGAGTTGCGGACGCCGCTGACCGTCCTCCGCGGCGAGATCGAGGCGATGCTCGACGGCGTCCACCCGGCGGACGAGGAGCACCTGGCGCTGGCGCTCGACCAGACACAGCTGATGGCGCGGCTGATCGAGGACCTCCGCACGCTTGCCCTCGCGGAGGCCGGGACGCTCGAACTGCATCCGGAGCCAACCGATCTCGCCGCGCTCGTGCGGGATGTCGCAGCGGCCTTCGGGGCGGTGGCAGGCCGCGAAGGCGTAGGCATCGAGGTCACCGCACGTGACGACGCGGTCGCCGAGGTCGATCCGGTGCGCATCCGCCAGGTGATCGACAACCTCGTCGCGAACGCAGTCCGCTACGCCCCCTCCGGCTCCGCCGTCACCCTCGAGGTCCGAGAGGCGCCCGACGGCATCGGAGTGGCGGTGGTCGATCGCGGCCCCGGCATCCCTCCGGATCTGCTCCCTCACCTCTTCGACCGCTTCCGGAAGTCCGACGAATCGCGCGGGTCCGGGCTCGGCCTCGCGATCGCGAAGGAGCTGGTCGAGGCGCACGGAGGCGCGATCCATGTCGAGAGCACGGTGGGCCTCGGCGCGCGGTTCGAGGTCACGCTTCCCCGCGACCGCTGACGCCTCCACCGACAGCGGCCCGGGACACCTCGAGCAGCGGCGCCCCCGGACGCGCGGGCTCGCGCTACCATCCCCCGACCTGCCCGACGCACGAGTGCACCCGAGGAGGGCGCCCCATGGCCAAGAAGTCGGACGCGCGCAAGGCCGTCACCAAGGCCTCGAAGAAAGCGGCTGAGAAGGCGAGCAAGACTGCCTCGAAGGCGGCTGCGACCGTGGTGAAGGGCGCGAAGTCTCGCGGCAAGGGCAAGGGGAAGGCGGCCAAGACGGACGACAGCCAGCCGAAGGTCGAGACCTTCGCGCGCCCCATCAACGACAACCTGCTGCAGCACGTCGTCACCGTCCGCCAGTTCTCGAAGACGTTCCCCACCTCGAACGTCTGGCTCCTGCACGACGGCAACGACGCGGCGCTCATCGACTCCGGCTTCGGCGACGACCTCTCGATCGACGCGCGCCGGAAGTTCTTCGAGGGCGACGGCTCGAACTTCAAGGTCGGCACGATCGCCTTCACCCACCACCACTTCGACCACACCTCGGGCGGGCGCAAGCTGCGCGAGCTCCTGCGGGCGAACACGGCGATCAACCCGATCGACGAGGCACTCCTCCACACGCCGGTCGACCCGAAGCAGACGGGGAACGACGACCTTCCGGACGACAAGGAACTGCAGGAGCGCGCCGCCGTCTGGCGCGAGGAAGCCCTGAACACGCCGATCGACGTCCCGCTCGCGGACGGCGAGACGTTCAAGGTCGGCGGCCTCACGGTGCGGGCCGTGCACACGCCCGGGCACACGGCCGGGCACAACTGCTACTTCGTGGAGGAGACGCTCACGCTCTTCACCGGTGACAACGTCCTCGGCGTCGGCACGAGCGCCATCGGCGCGCCGCCGCACGGGGACATGCAGGCGTACCTCGACTCACTCGTGCGGATGCGGGAGCTCCAGTCGAAGCTGTTCGCGCCGGGCCACGGCCCAGTGGTGACGGCGACGGACGCGAAGATCAAGGAACTGATCGACCACCGGGCGACGCGCGACCGCCAGATCATCGACCTGATCGACCACGGCTACACGACGGACCGCCAGATCCGACGCGCGCTCTACCCGGAGATCCAGAAGGGTCTCCGCCGCGCCGCGGCGGGCCAGGTCCGCGCCCACCTCGCCCGCATGGTGGGCCAGGGCATCGTCCGCGTGGACGAAGCCGACGAGGGCAAGACCTGGAGCGTGGTGCTGACGAAGTAGCGCGATCCTCGGACGGAACGACACGAGGCGCCCTCGCGGGCGCCTCGTTCGATCTCGGAAGCGGAGTTCCGGTCGGGGCTAGTGGAACGGGCCCTTGAGCTCGATACCGGCCTTGTTCAGCAGGTCCTTGTCGTACGCGGACTGGCCCGTGTACTTGTCCGCCGGCTGCTCACAGATCCAGACCGCGGCCTGGCCCATGTCGTCGGCCGTCTCGAAGTTGGTGTCCGGGTTGTCCCGGTCGTTCGAGGCGAACATGTTGCCGGCGGTCGCGACGCGGCCCTCGGGCGAGAGCACGTTCACGGAGATGCCCTCGTCCTGGTACATCGCCGCCATGCGCTGGGAGAAGTGCTCCAGCATGGACTTCTCGCCGCCGTAGAAGATGTCGCCGCCGCGCTTCTTCTGCTCATCCGTGTAAGGGCCGGGGCCCAGCGGGATCGCGCCGCGCGACGAGATGTTCAGGATGTGCCCGCCGCCGGCCTTCCGCATGTGCGGGACCACCTCGCGCATGGTGAGGATGTACGAGCGCACGTTGACCTCCAGCGAGAGGTCGATGTGGTTCTCCTTCACCGTCTCGAGGTTGCCCGGGACGAAGATGGCCGCGTTGTTCACAAGGATGTCGAGCCGACCAAAGTGGTCGACGACCTTGGCGACGGCGTCCTTGATGCTCTGCGGGTCGCGCATGTTGAGCACGATCGCGACGGCGTCCCCGCCCTCGTCCTTGATCTCCTGCGTGACCGAGTGAATCGTCCCCGGCAGGCGCGGGTCCTTCACTTCCTCGGTGCGCGCGCAGACGGCGACCTTCGCGCCGGACCGCGCGAGGTACTTCGCGATGTCGGCGCCGATGCCGCGGCTCGCGCCGGCGACGAGCGCCACCTTCCCGTCGAGTGACATGTCTCTCCCCCTCGCACTCACCCGCGCGCGTCGGCGCCGCGGGACGTTTCTGCTCCCTACCCCATCCGTCGGGGTCGGGCGGCATGGTAGCCCTCCGGGGAAGCATCGCGAGACGGGATCGTGTACATGTATTAGTCGTATGCGAGCCCGAGCACTCTCCGTCGCTGCCTGCCTGCTCCTGCTCCCCGGGCTCGTCGTGGCGTGCTCACATGAAGCTGCGACGTCCGCCACGCCGACGCCCACGCCATCGAAGCCCGTGCCCGTCACGACGGAGCCGCGATCCACGCCCTCCCCGCTCCCGACCGTGACACTCCTGGAGGCGTACCCCGAGCTGTGGAACGCCCTCGTGCGCCCCGTGATCGAGGGCGATCCGGAAACGGTCGTGCGCCTCGCGGCGACGGTGCCGGCGCTCTGCTCGTTCCACGGGTCGCTCCATGAGGTCTGCGAGCGGCGAGGCATGGGCCCCTACGACCACTTCGAGGGCATCGTCTTCAGCGACGTCATGTTCTGCGAGGGATGCGCACAGGCTCCCGAGGAGGCGATTGCGACGCTGGAGCCGATCTACGCACTCGGACGGATCGAGCTGCAGGGCGTCTGGCGGGTCACACCGAACATCGGTGCGAAGCTCGCGGGGTACCGCGAGGGTCTGACGGCAACACTCGCCATCGCCCTGGTGGTGCCCGGGGCCGGAGATGCAGATCGCCCGACCGGCTTCCTCCTCTACGTCGACCCGACGGTCCTCGGAGACCCCGAAGCCACGCCGATCTCCGCGATCGAGCTGCTCACGCCTACCTGGACCGGCTTCCGCGCCGCCGAATACCTCGGTGCATGGGAGCAGCTCTACCCGTCGCCCTGAGGGGCTCCAGAGCCCTCCGCACCCCCGATTCACTCCTGAGCGTTGACCCGCCGGGAGGTGCCTGCGTACAATCGACACAGCGGTTAGCAGTCTCAGGCTGAGAGTGCTAATGGAGGTTTCGAGAGGTGCTCACCGAACGTCAGGCGGCGATCCTGAGCATGGTGGTCGACGAGTACGTCCAGACCGCGGAGCCCGTGAGTTCCAAGGCGCTGGTCGACCGACGCCGGCTCGAGGTGTCGACCGCGACCATCCGGAACGAACTCGCCCGCCTCGAGGCGGAGGGGTTCGTCACCCACCCGTACACCTCGGCCGGCCGGGTGCCGTCCGACCGCGGGTATCGCTTCTACGTCGAAGCCCTGATGGCCGAGGAGCCCGTGGGCATCGAGGAGCGCCGGACGGTGGAGCACCAGCTCCACCAGGTCGCGGGTGACCTCGACGACTGGCTGAGCCTGACGGCGACCATCCTCTCCACCCTCGTCGGCAACGTGGCCGTGGTGACACGTCCCCGCACGACGAGCGCCCACCTGCGGAACGCCCAGCTCGTGGAGCTGAGCCGCGAGGCCGCCCTCCTCGTCGCCGTGATGGACGACGGGCGCGTGCGCCAGCGGATCATGCCGATGGCGGAGCCGTCCTCGCAGGAGCAACTGAACGACCGCGCCCGGCGCCTGAACCAGATGCTGGGCGGGAAGGATGCGCAGGGCATCCGCGGGACGATGGCGGACCTCATCGACGCCGATGACATCGCCACCGCCGACGTGCTGGCGGACATCCTGCGCGAGCAGCGCATTGCTGAAGAGACATTCGTGGAGGGCCTGAGCAACGCCCTCCGGCAGCCGGAGTTCTCCGACGTCGACCGGCTCCTCGAGGCCGTGGGGCAGTTGCAGGCGTACCGCCTGCGCGCGCTGCTCGAACCGGCGGTCGAGGGACACGCGGGAGCCACCCAGTTGGGCTCGATGCGCGTGGTGATTGGCGCGGAGAACGGTGACACCGGCATGCAGGACTGGAGCATGGTCGTCGCCCGCTACGGCGAGACCGACGCGAGCGGCGCGGTGGCCGTGATCGGCCCGACGCGCATGGCGTACCAGCGGACGATCCCGCGCGTGCGGTACCTCGCGTCGCTGATGAGCCAGCTCCTCCACGACGTGCGCCAGGAACGCTGACGCACACGAACCGAGGACGCGGCGCCCTGCCTGCCGGCCACGATGCCGGCGCGGATCGCCGCCCCGATCGAAAGCTGGACGAATGACCGACGCGACGAACCCGACCGACGAAGTGGCGCCCGAAACCGGCGACACGACGGACAACACCGAGAGCGTCGAGTCGCTGCGCGCCCAGCTCGAGGAGGCACAGGCCGCCCACGCGCGAGCCCGCGCGGACTACGCCAACCTCGAACGCCGCTCCCAGGAGCAGCGGCTCGAGGTCGGGCGCGCGGCCCTCACGGACGCGGTGCGGGGCTTCCTCCCGGTGCTGGATGACCTCCTGCGCGCCATTGAGGCGGCCGAGACGAACGTGACCGAGGGCGAGGCGGCCTGGCTCGAAGGCGTCCGGCTCGTCGCGCAGAAGTTCAAGAACGTCCTGGACCAGCACGGGGTCGAGGAGATCCACGCGCTGGGCCAGCCGTTCGACCCGACGAAGCACGAGGCGGTCGGCGCGGCGCCGGGCCCCGAGGGGATGGTGGTCCACCTCCTCCAGCGGGGCTACACGCTGCGCGACCGCGTGATCCGGCCGGCCATGGTGATGGTCGGCAATGGCGAGGGGACGGCGCCACAGTCCGGGCAGGGCTAAGTCCTGGCAGGGCTGATTCCGTCCGCGAGCTGCCCTCGGGCAACTCACACGAATAACGAACCCAACAGCCGCGACACGGCAGCGTTGCCGGGGCGGCGAGGAAGAGAGCAATCATGGGCAAGGTCATCGGCATCGACCTGGGGACCACCAACTCCTGCGTCGCCGTCATGGAAGGCGGGGAGCCGCGCGTCGTCCCGAACGCCGAGGGCAACCGCACGACGCCCTCGATGGTGGCGATCGCGAAGAGCGGTGAGCGCCTCGTCGGCACGGTCGCGAAGCGGCAGGCCGTCACGAACCCCGAGAACACCATCTACTCGGCCAAGCGCCTCATGGGCCGCCGGTTCGAGGAAGAGGAAGTCCAGCGCCTCGCGAAGGTCGCCGGCTTCGAGGTGGTGAAGCGGGACAACGGCGACGCCGGCGTGAAGATGGGCGGCAAGGACTACTCCCCGCCCGAGATCTCCGCGATGGTCCTGCAGAAGCTGAAGGCGGACGCCGAGGCGTACCTGGGCGAGAGCGTCACCGAGGCGGTCATCACCGTCCCGGCGTACTTCAACGACGCCCAGCGACAGGCCACCCGCGACGCCGGCCGCATCGCCGGCCTCGAGGTGCTCCGCATCATCAACGAGCCGACCGCCGCGTCGCTCGCCTACGGCCTCGACAAGAAGGAGGAGGAGGTCATCGCCGTCTACGACCTCGGCGGCGGCACCTTCGACATCTCGATCCTCGAGCTGGGCGACGGCACCTTCCAGGTGAAGGCCACCAACGGTGACACCTTCCTCGGTGGCGACGACTTCGACGACACGATCATCAACCACCTCGTGGACGAGTTCCGCAAGGAGAACGGCATCGACCTCTCGCAGGACCGGACGGCGCTCCAGCGCCTGAAGGAAGCCGCGGAGAAGGCGAAGATCGAGCTCTCCTCGGCGCAGCAGACGGAGATCAACCTCCCGTTCATCACCGCCGACGCCAGCGGCCCGAAGCACCTGGTCCGGACGATGACGCGCGCCCAGCTCGAGCAGCTCGTCGGCGGGCTCGTCGACAAGACCCTCGAGCCGGTCCGCAAGGCGCTGGCCGACGCCGGCCTGCAGGCCTCTGCCATCGACGAGGTGGTCCTCGTCGGCGGCATGACGCGCATGCCGCTCGTGCAGCAGAAGGTGCAGGAGTTCTTCGGCAAGGAGCCGCACAAGGGCGTGAACCCGGACGAGGTCGTCGCCATCGGCGCGGCGATCCAGGCGGGCGTCCTCAAGGGCGACGTGAAGGACGTCCTGCTGCTGGACGTCACACCGCTGACGCTCGGCATCGAGACGCTCGGCGGCGTGATGACCTCGCTCATCGAGCGCAACACGACGATCCCGACGAGCGCGTCCCAGACGTTCTCGACCGCGTCGGACAACCAGCCGTCCGTGGAGATCCACGTCCTGCAGGGTGAGCGCCCGATGGCCGCCGACAACAAGTCGCTCGCGCGCTTCATCCTGGACGGCATCCTCCCCGCGCCGCGAGGCGTCCCGCAGGTCGAGGTGACGTTCGACATCGACGCGAACGGCATGGTGAAGGTCTCGGCGTCCGACAAGGCGACGGGCAAGCAGCAGCACGTCTCGATCCAGCCGTCCTCCGGCCTGAGCGACGACGAGGTCCAGCGCCTGCAGCGCGAGGCCGAGGAGCACGCGTCCGAGGACGCCGCGAAGCGCGAGGCCGTCGAGGCCCGCAACACGGGCGACTCCCTCGCGTACTCGGCCGAGAAGATGCTCCGCGAGAACGCGGAGGTCGTGACGGGCGAGATGAAGGAGAAGGTGGAGGCTTCCATCAAGGACCTCCGCGAAGCGCTCAACGGCGACGACGCCGGCGCGATCAAGACCCGCACCGAGGCGCTCTCCGCCGCGATGCAGGAGGTCGGCGCGGCGATCTACGGCGCGCAGCAGGCCGCCAACGCCCCGGGCGGGGGCGGTGAGTCCGCTCCCGGCGGCGGCCAGAACGGCAACGCCGGCTCTGGCGAGGGCGAGCCGGACACCGTCGAGGGTGAGTTCCGCGAGGTCTAGCCTCCGAACGCGCTGAGCATTCAACCGACGCCCCGGCAGCAACCGGGGCGTCGGCATTTCGGGGAGGGTCCCGTGGGCGTCATCGAGGACTTCGAGCAACGTCACGTGCCGTTCGAGCAGTGCTGGAACTTCCGCGACGTCGGCGGATACCCGACGACTGACGGACGGGCCGTGGCGTGGGGCCGCTACTTCCGATCGGGCGCGCTCGAGGACATGCACGACGCCGACCGCTCCCGCTTGCGCGGGATGGGCGTCCGCACGATCGTCGACCTCCGCCGGCCGGAGGAGGCCCGTGACCGCGGCGTGCACCCCGCGGCCGAGATCGGGGCGCGCTACCTCCACCTCCCGCCGCTCCCGGACGGGGCGAGCGCTGAGCTCGATGCACGCTTCGGGCGCGCGATCTCGGGGGAGCGCTACCTGGGCTACCTCGACTACGCCGCCGAGAACATGCGCCGGCTGTTCGAGGTGCTCGCGGATCCGGCGTCGTACCCGCTCGTCATCCACTGCACCGCGGGCAAGGACCGGACGGGCGTCACCACGGCGATGGCGCTCGACCTCGCCGGCGTCGACCGGTCGATCATCGAGGCGGACTTCGAGCTCACCAACCGTGACACGGCGCGCTGGGTCGCGTGGTTCGAGGCGAACGGGCGCATCGAGACGCAGTCGAACCCGGACGAGGCGCGCCGTCGCTTCGGCGTCCCACCCGAGGCGATCGGCGTGTTCCTCGACGGCCTGGACGAGCGCTACGGCGGCGTCCGCGGCTACCTCGCCTCCGTCGGCCTGACCGACGCCCACGTTGCCGCGATCCGCGACAACCTCCTGGCGACCGACCCGCCCCTGCGCTGAACGCGTACCGCGGCAACGACAGAAACGGCCCCCTCTGAACGAGGGGGCCGTCGTGCGCCAGGGTGGCGGGCTGTCGGGTGTGGCCTACCGCCGGGCGGTGCCGGGTGCGCCGGCTGCGTCCTCGCCCATGTACGCCTCGCGCAGCAGGGCGCGGGCGACGAGCACGCAGCCGACGGCGATGAGCACGCCGTGCGCGACGCGCACCGGCTGCGGCGTGCCGAACTGCGGAATGAACAGCGCGAACGCCACCGCGAGCGGGATGCCGCTCCAGCGCGCGAGCCGGCCGGAGCGCCAGATGGCGGCGGCGGTGAGCGCCACGCCCACACCGAGGACGGCGAGCCCGACCAGGATGAACCAGATGCCCGCTTCCCAGCGGATCGAGTCGGTGATGGACATCAGCGAGACATCGCCGCGCTCGACGACTGCCTGGCCAACGGCGTGGAGGCCGAAGACCTCGGCGCCGTAGTACGGCAGCGTCAGGCCGATGCCCACCGCGCCGAGGATCGCGCCCCACCGTGCGGCCGCCTCGCCACGCGTTCCGCGCAGTCGCACCGCCACGCCGAACAGCGAGAGCGACAGGACGAGGAAGCCGATCATCGCGGCGGTGTGAGCCCAGACCCACTGCGTCGAGGCGAACGCCCGGGCGCCCTCGAGCGAGACCTCGTCGGAGAAGGGGCGCAGCGCCGGGTAGATGACGAAGAGCGCGCCGGCGACGAGCAGGCCGGCAGCGGTGGGGATGACGCCTCGGGTTCGCGGGATCGCGAACGGGCTCGTGGCGGTGTGAGGCATGGCAACCATGGGGAATGGTCCTTCCGTGGTGGTGGTGAGCGGTCAGCGTTCTGGGAGGTCTACGTGCGTCGTCGTTGCGATGCGCCCTCCAATCCCCGGAGGTAGGCGCGGACCGAGAACTCGAAGCTCGCCTCGATCGACTGCGGCATGCCGAACGATCCGGCGAGTTCCTGGCTCACGAAGCCGTGGATGACGCTGCGCAGCCCCCGGATCGCATGCACGAGGTCGTCGTCCCGCAGCCCGAACGGCTCCAGGGCCGCACCGATCACGTCGAGGGTGGTCTGCGCCGCGGCGATGCGGCGCGTATCGGCCTCACCGGGTGCGCGGAGGGTGCTCTGGTAGAGCCCCGGGCGCTCCTTCGCGTAGGCGCGGTAGGCGTACGCGATCGCCATGCAGGCGTCGTCGCCGCTCTTGCCGACGGCGGCTCGCGTCAGGCGCGCCGCCATCTCCTCGGACCCGAGTGCCGCCAGTCCGCGACGCAGGCCCTCGAGACCGTCGACGTGGTTGTAGAGCGAGGGGGGCCGGACGCCGACGCGCTGGGCGACGGCGGCCAGCGTGACCGCGTCGAGGCCGGCTTCGTCCGCGATGGTCGCGGCGGCGTCGAGTACGGCGGCCTCGGAGAGCCCTGCCCGCGGCGCCATCAGCGGGCGTCCGGGGCGGGAGCGGCGAGCGGGTGGGCTGGGCGCATTAGCTACCTCCAGTAGCCTTTTAACTACTGTCATTAGTTTTACGCCTCACCACGGGAACCGGCAAGCCCTGCCTGCCGAGACCTCACCGAATCTCGTGCTACGCCGGACGGCGGAGGCTCGAGGTCAGTGAATTCCCGGCCTGCGTGCGACCGGGGGTGACTGGTAAGATCGACGCTCATGACCACTGACAGCGCCGACCTCTACTCCGTCCTGGGCATCGACCGGAGCGCGTCACCCGACGAGGTGAAGCGTGCGTTCCGCAAGCTCGCGATGGAGTACCACCCGGACCGAAACAAGGCCCCGGACGCCGAGGCGAAGTTCAAGCAGGTGAACGCCGCCTACGAGGTGCTCTCCGACCCGGAGAAGCGCGCCCGCTACGACCGCTACGGCGCGGCCGGTGTCGGCCAGGGCGGAGCCCAGGGCTTCGCGGGCCACGAGGGCTTCGGCGGCTTCGGCGACATCTTCGATGCGTTCTTCCGCGGCACGGCCGGACGCCGTGCCGGGCCGCAGCCGGGCGCGGACCTCCACGCCACCGTCGTCATCGATCTCGAGGATGCCGTCCGCGGCGTGGAGCACGAGATCGCCTACGAGCGCGTCGAGCGCTGCCCCGAGTGCAAGGCCACCGGCCAGGAGGGCGCCGCGCCCAAGCCGACGTGCCCCGAGTGCGAGGGCCGCGGCGAACTGCGTCGCGTGCAGCAGTCGCTCTTCGGTCAGTTCGTGAACGTGACCACCTGCCCGCGCTGTCGCGGCGAGGGTTCCATCGTCGACAGCCCGTGCAAGAACTGTCGCGGCCAGGGGCAGACGCGCGTGAAGGTCTCGCGCGTCGTGAAGATCCCCGCCGGGATCGACACCGGCTCCCAGATCCGCCTCACCGGCGAGGGCGACCACGGGCCGCGCGGCGGTCCGCCGGGCAACCTGTACGTGGAGCTGCAGGTGCGCCCGCACGAGGTGTTCAAGCGCGTCGACAACGAGCTGGTCTACGACCTGCCGCTGAACATCGCGCAGGCCGCCCTCGGCGTGGAGACGAAGGTTCCGACGATCGACGGCGAAGAGGTCGACCTGAAGCTCAAGCCGGGCACCCAGACCGGCGAGGTGCACATCGTCCGCAACAAGGGCGTCCCGCATCTCCGCGGCAACGGGCGCGGCGACCTCCTCGTCCGCACGCATGTCGTCACGCCGACGAAGCTCACGAAGGCGCAGAAGGAGCTGCTCGGCAAGCTGGCCGAGACGCTCGGCACGCCCGAGGTGCCGGACAGCGACCCGTCCGTCTTCGACCGCATCCGCAACGCCTTCTCGTAGCGCGCGCCCACTCGCACCGAGGTATCCATGCCCACACCCGACGACCGCTGGTTCGAGGCGGTCGCGCGGGTCGACGCGCGTGACGCCGACCTCGTGGCGGACATGCTCACGGACGCCGGCGCGACCGGCGTCAGCATCGAGCCGGCGATCCACGTGCAGGACAACGCCGACTTCGCGTACGAGGAGCTCATGGACGAGCCGTGGACCGTGCGCGCCACCTTCGTCGAGCCGTTCGACGAGGCTGAGCAGGCCGCGGTCCGCGCGACCATCGAGGGCCTCGAGCTCGCCGGGACGCTGACCTCGTTCACCATCGCCGAGGCCGAGCCGGTGGACTGGGCGGAGGAGTGGAAGAAGTTCTACCGCCGCCAGCGCATCGGCGAGCGACTCGTGATCGTGCCGTCGTGGGAGGAGTACCAGCCCGCCGAGGGCGAGGTCGCCGTGCTCCTCGACCCCGGGGCCGCCTTCGGCACCGGCGAACACGAGACGACGCGCCTCTGCCTCGCCGCACTCGAGGCGCGCGTCCAGCCCGGCCAGCGCGTGCTCGACGTGGGCGCCGGCTCAGGGATCCTCGCGATCACCGCTCGACTCCTCGGCGCGGGCGAGGTGCACGCGATCGATATCGACGCGGAGACGGTGCGCGTCGCCGTGGAGAACGCCGAGACGAACGGCGTAGCGCGCGACATCGAGTTCGCCGCCGGCTCCGTCGGCGACCTCTGGCCGTGGAAGGACCGCGCCGACCGAGCGCCCGAGGGGTACGACATCGTCCTCGCAAACATCTCCTCGACGGTGATCGGCCTGCTTGCCGACGACCTCGCGCGGGCCGTCGCGCCCGGCGGGCTGCTCATCGCGAGCGGCTTCATCCTCCGCGACGCCGACGAGGTACGCGGAGCGCTGACCGGGGTCGGCCTCACCGAGGTGAACTACCGCACCGAGGGCAACTGGGGCTGCCTGGTGATGAGCCGCTAGCCTGTCGCTCGCCGTCAGTCGCCTGACGGCAAGTCGTTGCATCGTCACGTATGCTCCGACGCGATGAGGGCCCTCACGACCCTGCTGTTCCTCGCCGCGACGGTGATCGCCTGCGGCGGCGGGGAGTCCGCGGAGCCAGCCGACACGACCGCGACGGCGACCGTCGCGGCTGCCACGCCCGACCTCGACGGGGTCGGCGACGTCGAAGCGACCGCGCTCGCATTCCTCGACAGCTCCCTCGGCACGACGCTCGCGATCTCGGTCGCTGAGAACGACGCCGGCCTCCAGTGGATCGATGTCGCGCTCGACGAGGCAGGCGACATCAAGCTCCTCACCGCTCAGACGGAGGACGGCCTCCTGGCGATCAGCCTCGAGGGTGACGCTTTCACCATCACCGCACCCGAGCATGATCTCGTCGTCCGCGGAATCGTCGGAGCGAGCGAGGTGACGGTCATCCGCGGCGGCGAGGCGACGGCCCTCCCGGTCGACGCCACCGCAGGCCGGGACGGCCACACCGGCGGATGGTGGCCGACCTCGTACGACCCGCCAGCGACGATCGATCCATCGGTCCGCCGGCAGGAAGCGAACCCGCTCGAATACGTCATCAATCGCCCGACGAGGATCACCTCGGAGGTGGTCGTCGACGTTGCGACGGAGACGGCCGACGGCTTCCTCGACCCGATCGCCGACGCGATCGGCTTCGGGCTGACGGCCGGCTGTGCGGCCGATACGTCCGGGCTCGGCTCGCTGTACTACAGCTGCCAGCCGATCAGCGACTCGCAGGTCACCGTCACGACCCAGGTCGAACTGCCGACGCCCGAGAACTGGCAGGGCCGCAACCAGGTCTTCGCCAGCAGGGAGCGCTGCGAGGCCTGGGTCTCGTACATCAACAAGCACCGCTCGGCGTGGTCGTTCGTCGGACTCGCGGTCGCGCCGGCGCTCGGCCTCGCCGACCCGTGGGCGGCGATCTCCACGAAGGTGACGGCCGGCGCGATGGGGTGGGTGCTGAACCGCTCCGCCTCGGTGCCGTGCGGCACGATCACGGTCGCGGACGAGTACGTGAACGAGCAGATCGCCGCGCACCGAGGACTCACGATCCGCCTCGACGTCAGCGCGGTCGCGTACGAGTGGTCGTTCAGCACCGACTCGGGCGATGTCCGTCCGTTCGCACCCGTGAACAAGGCGGACGGCCCGCTGGTGCTGGTCGCAACGCCGATCGACGGGGCGACGCCCGAGGCAACCGGGTCCACGTCGAACGGTGACTTCGACGGCCTGTACCGCGGGTCGGCAGGGCTCTACGAGTACGAGGAGGGCGACGGCACCATCGTCGAGCGCGATGGGTTGGAGCTGGTCGTAAGCAACGGACGGGTCGTCGACCTCCGCGGCGGGACCGACGTGAAGGACACGCCTACGGAAACCGGTGGGGGCAGGGTGCTCTGCCGCTCGGACGTCTCGCTCGACCTCCAGCTGATGGAGCCGGTCGACCTCGTGGACGGGGCCGCCGAGGCGGCGATCGAATGGCGGGTCGAGCAGTCGATGGGGCGACCGACCGCCGCCGCCAACGAGGGCTGCGACCCCGATCTCGCCGGCAACCAGACCTTCCCGCCGCTCCAGGCGCGGATCTCGATCGAAGGCGAGATCGCGTTCGTCGAGGTCTTCTTCAACGGCCAGTCCCTCGCGCCGCCCTTCGTCCTCGTCCGTCAGTAGACTCGACCTCGGTCACATACCCACCGCCGACCGAGGGACGCCGTGCGCAACCGCTGCCTGTCCGACTGGGTGCTCATCGCGATCGCCGTCGAGAAGGCGATCCAGCACGTCTTCATCACCTATGGCTTCGCGTTCGACCGGTTCGAGCTGCGCGACCAGGTCGCGCCACCGTGGGAGATCCTGCTCGTCACCGGCGGGATCGTCGCCGTCCTGTTCGTCGTCGCGCTCATCGGGCTCCTGCGATGGGAGCCGTGGGCGCCGAGGCTGCTCGTCGGGCTGGCGGTCTTCGACATCGTCGGGGAGTTCGTCGGGCAGGGGACGATCATGATCGAGATCGTCGTGTCGTTCCTCGTGGCGGTCGTGCTGCTGATCCTCGCGCTGCGGGCGATTCCCCGGTACCAGCGCGGTACGGCGGCGGCCTGAGCTACTCCGGCAGGAAGGCTCGCTTCGTCCACGTCATCGGGTCGACGTTCACGCCGTAGATCGTCATCTCCCAGTGCAGGTGCGGCCCGGTCGAGAAGCCCGTCGAGCCCATCTTCGCGATGACGTCGCCGGCGTCGACGATCTGCCCCGGCGTGACGTCGATCTCGAGGAGGTGGTGGTAGCCCGTCACCACCCCGGCGCCGTGATCGAGGAGCACCGAGTTCCCGCGGATCGGCATGGCCCCCGTCCACGCGACGCGGCCCGCCGCCGCGGCATGGATCGGCGTCCCCGCGTCGGCGGCGAGGTCCACGCCGGAGTGCTGACCGGTCACCGGCCCACCGTTGATGGACCGGCCCTGCCCGAACGCGGTGGTCTGGATGAACTTGTCGACCGGGATGCGGAGCTCGCCGTTCCACCTCGGGAGCGCCTGGAACAGGTTGAACTGCTCGTACGTGCGGAGGGCGGCCTCGATCTCGGCGGCCTCGGGCGTGAGGACCGCGGTCACCTCGGGACTTGCCGTGAGGTAGTCCACCGGCCGATCGACGACGACCACGTTGAACGGCAGCTCGACCTCGGAGAGCGCGCGACCGGCGTCGTCTCGCGTGTCGATCGTCGCCGTCGCCGGACCGAGCGGCTCGAGGAGCCCCGCACCGACGACGCACCACAACAGCCCGTCCCCCGTCGCGAGGAGGGGGATGCGCTGGCCCAACATGCGCGCGCTACCGGAGGCCGCACCCTCCTGCTTCACGCGCAGGATCGCGGTCTCGCCCTGCCCGACGTCGGGCGGGTCGAGGGTGACCTCGGGCGGTTGCGGGGCCACGGGCGTCCCGGTCACGGAGGCATCGGGCGAGTCGGTGGGGACGGGTGTCTCCGGCGTGGGGCTCGGCGTCGGCGTCGCCGTGCCGAGGATGCTCAGGCCACCATCCGTGGGGTCATCCTCGATGAGGCCGCACGCGGCGAGGGGCGCAGCGAGCGCTGCCATTGCGGAGGCGCGGAGGGCGCGGCGCAGCACGGTCCGGCGGGAGATCCGAGGACGCGGCGCGTGCTCCATGCAGACCCGTCTGCGCTGGTGGTCGGGAGCCCCATCTTACCGCCCGTGCCGGTGTGGGCCTTGCAGCGGTCGTGCCGCGCCGAGCGAGTCAGCGATCGAGGTCGATGTGGGAGAGGTTGTGCACCGCCGGGCCGTGCAGCACGTCGCCTTCACGGGAGAACGAGGACCCGTGGCACGGACAGTCCCACGTCCGCATCTCGGCGTTCCAGCCGACGACGCAGCCGAGATGCGTGCAGATCGCGGACACCGCGTGCAGCGTGCCGTCCTCGTCACGACTGACGGCCGCGCGCTCACCGTTCAGCTCACCCACGGACGCTGTCCCCGGCTCGATCGCGTCGAGGTCGAGGATGCCGCCGGGGAGGTAGCGATCGGCCAGCGACTTCGCGGTTTCCACGACCTCACCGGCCGTCGTTCGGGCCGACGCCAGGGGCGTGAATCGGGTCGTGCTGAACAGCTCACCGATGGGGTTCGGCCGCCCGAGGATTGACGACACGAGGATCTCCGCGGCGACATGGCCGTTGGTGATCCCCCATGCGCTGAAGCCCGTGGCCACGAGGACACGGTCGCGCCCTGGCAGCGCTGGCCCGACGAGCGGCAGGCCGTCCACCGAGTCGAAGTCCTCGTTCGTCCAGCGGTAGCGGACCTCGGTGATCGGGAACCGCTCGCGCGCCTCGGCTTCCAGGTCGTCGAAGAGCGCGGCGGTGTCGCGCGAGCCGGGGGTGAACGAGTCGCCGAGGAAGACCAGCCAGCGGCCTCGCTCATCCTCGAACGAACGGAACGAGCGGGTCGGAGCGTCCGCCGCGATGTACATGCCGTCGAGCCGTGGGCCGTCCACACGCGCCGCGAGGACCGCGTGCGTGCGGGGCTTCGTCCGTGCGAAGTAGAGACCGCGATCGAGGAACGGCAGGTGAGTCGCGACGATCACGTGGCGCGCGAGGAGGGTGTGGCCGCTGTGCGTGGTCACGCGACACGGGTCGCCGTGGTCGACATCCGCGGCAACCGTGTCCTCGAAGATCGCTCCGCGCTCGGCGACGCGCGCAGCGAGTGCCTCGAGGTAGGCGTACGGGTCGAACTGCGCCTGCTCGTCGAACGCGACGGCGCCGACGTGCTCGTACGGGATGTCGAGGTGCGACTCGAACCGAGCCGGGAGGCCCGCCTCGCGCGCCGCCTCGACCTCCTGCCGCACGTCGTCGAGCGACGCGCGCTCGGTCGCGTAGGTGTAGGCCGGTTGTGCCTCGAAGTGGACATCGGCGTTCAGGCGCGCAGCGCGCTCGCGGATCGCGACGACTGCCGACTGGTTCGCCGTCGCGTACAACCGGGCGGCCTCGGCGCCATAGGTCGAACGCAAGGACGCGTACTTCAGCGCGTGCTGCGACGTCACCTTCGCGGTCGAACGCCCCGTCACCTGCCGTCCGACGCGGCGGGCCTCGATGACGGCAACATCCAGCCCGGCATCCTGCAGCATCAGCGCCGCGGACAGACCAACGATGCCCCCGCCGATGACGGCCACGTCGAGCGTGCGCTCGACGCCCCCGTCGCCATTTCCGTCACCCAGGCTCGAGTAGCGTCGCGAGGGCTCGGCGGCTGTCCAGAGGCTCGGCGGCTCGTCGTGCGGGGGCGGAGGCGGCTGCGATGGTTGAGTCACGCGGGCACCGTACGGACGGGCGCATCGTGAAGCTGTGGCGGTAGCGCGACGGGAGTGCCGAAGGCGCGTCAGGCGGACACGCGGGATGTACGGAGGAGGAATGCCGGAGTGTCCGGACCCCGCTTGCAGGCTCCGAAACCGTCAGGTGGCGCCTTCCGAAATTGCTATACTCCGCGAGAAGTAGGGGTGCGGCGGAACCCCGGTCAGTCTCCCACCTCTTCGGCACGAACCACGGAAAGACGGCTCCCTCAACGGGGGCGGTCTGGCTGTCAGTCTCCGGAGGCTCCATGGAAGACCCCCGAATCGTCGCCGAACGAGTGCTCGCCAACGTCGAGCGCGTGATCATCGGGAAGAACAACGAGGCGCGGATCGCCCTCGTCACGCTGCTCTGCCGCGGTCACCTGCTCATCGAGGATGTCCCCGGCGTGGGCAAGACGATGCTGGCGCGCGCCCTCGCCGTCTCCACGGGGTGCCGCTTCTCCCGCATCCAGTTCACCCCGGACCTGCTCCCGACCGACGTCACCGGCGTCTCGATCTACCAGCAGAACACCGGTGAGTTCAGCTTCCGCCCGGGCCCGATCATGGCCGAGATCGTCCTCGCCGACGAGGTGAACCGCGCGACGCCGAAGACACAGTCCGCGCTCCTCGAGGCGATGGAGGAACACCAGGTCACGGTTGATGGCATCACGCACCGGCTGCCGCAGCCGCACATGGTGATGGCGACGCAGAACCCGATCGAATACGAAGGCACGTTCCCGCTGCCGGAGGCGCAGCTCGACCGCTTCCTCATGCGCATCCACCTCGGCTACCCGTCCCCCACGGACGAGGTGCTGATCATGGACGCGCAGCAGGAGCGCCACCCAATCGAGACGCTGGAGCAGGTGATCACCCCCGCCGAGGTGACCGAGCTGCAGGCCGAGGTCGGCAAGATCTACGTCGACCCGCTGATCAAGCAGTACATCGTGAGCCTGTCGAACGCGACGCGTGACCACGACGCGGCGTACCTCGGCGCGTCGCCGCGCGGTTCGCTCGGCCTCATGCGCGCGGCGCAGGCGTTCGCCATGCTCGACGGCCGCGACTTCGTCCAGCCGGACGACGTGAAGGTGCTCGCCTACCCCGTGCTGGGGCACCGCGTGATCGTGAGCCCGAGCGCCCGCGTCCGCGACATCGACAGCCTCCAGATCGTGGAAGAGGTCCTGCAGCGCGTCGCCGTCCCCGGCGTGCGCGCGCGAGGCGGGGCGTAGGCCATGCCCGAGGAGCACCGTCTCCTCGATCGGCTCCGACGTCACACGAACGTGACGGTGACGGCGCTCGTCGCCGTGCTGTGCATCATCGTGGGCTTCGCCACCGGCTTCTGGCTGCTGTTCCGCCTCTCGTACGTCATCCTCATCGCGATCCCGCTCGCGTGGTTCTGGACGCGGGAGATGGCGAAGGGCCTCGAGGTCGAGGTGCAGCGCACCGACCAGCGGGTCACACAGGGCCACCCGATCGAGGGCCGCGTGTGGATCCGCTCACGCTCCCTGCTCCCGAAGGTGTGGCTGGAGATCGAGGACCCCTCGACGCTCCCGGGGCACGCCGCGCGGCGTGTCCTCACGCTCCCGGTGCGCGGCAGCGCGTCGTGGTCGTACCGGACGCGGACGCGGCTGCGTGGCGTCTACCAGGTCGGCCCGGTGACGGTGACCGCACGCGACCCGTTCGGGTTCTTCCGTGTGACGAGGACGTTCGGAGACTCGGCGTCGATCCTCGTCTACCCCTCGGCGCCGGAGTTGCCGAACTTCTACGTCCCCCCGGCCAACCTCCCCGGCGAGGGGCGCATCCGCCGACGCACCCACAACGTGACGCCGAACGTCTCCGGCCTGCGCCAGTACGCCCCCGGCGACTCCTACAACCGCATCCACTGGCCCTCCACCGCCCGCATGGGCCAGCCGATCGTGAAGCAGTTCGAGCTCGACCCGGCGTCCGACATCTGGCTGGTCCTGGACCTCGAGCGGACGGCGCATGTCGGCGAGGGCGAAGAGTCAACCGAGGAGATGGCGGTCTCGGTCGCCGCCTCGGTTGCCCGGTACTTCATCCAGCAGAACCGCTCGGTCGGGATGATCACCTTCGGCGATCGCCTGCGGGTCGACGAACCCGATCGCGGTCAGAACCACTACACGCGGATGCTCGAGTCCCTCGCCCTCGCGCGAGCCGTCGGTGACGCGCCGCTTTCGAACCTGCTCCTCGAGGAATCTCGACGCTTCGGCCGCCACACGACCGTGCTCGTGATCACGCCGTCGACCTCGGAGGAGTGGCCGCTCACGCTGATCTCACTCGCCGGGCGCGGGGTGAAGGTCGCCGCGATCCTCATCGAGGCGAACACCTTCGGCGACGCGCCCAGCCCGCTCGACGTGTACGGGACGCTCGCGTCCGGCGGCGTACACACGCTGACCGTGAAGCGGCGCGACGACCTCGGGCGCGTGCTCAGCGCCGGCGCCGATACCGACCTTGCGCCGGCGCGGACCGGGGGAGGCGCCTGATGGCCTCGGCGCCAACGTTCGACCAGCTGCTCGCCCGCACCCCCCAGAACGAGGTGGCCCCCGAGACGCGCGCGTCCGCCTGGCGCTCGTGGGAATCGTGGATCACGTTCGCCCTGATCGTGTTCGTGCAACTTCCGGTCGTCGGCTCGCTCCAGTCCTCGGAGTGGGTCCGTGAGATGCCGAATCTCATGGTCCCCGCGCTGGCCGGTCTGCTCCTCGCGTGGACTGTCGGACATAGCCGCCTCGGCGGTCTCGCTTCCGCAGCCATCGCCACCGTCGCCGGCGCCGCGCTCGTCGTCGGCATGGTCATGCACACCATGATCCTCGCGCTGCCGACCTCGGCCGGGCTGTCCGGTCGCTGGTACGAGCTGCGGCTCCGCCTGTGGGAGTGGGGCAAGGCGCTCATCGGCGAGGGGATCTCCGCCGACCCGCTGCCCTTCGTCGTGATGCTCGTCTCCGCGGTCTTCCTCGTGGGGTTCATCTCGACGTGGGCCGTCGTGCGGTGGAAGAACCCTTGGGTCGCGCTCATCCCCGGCGGCTTCGTCCTGCTGACCAACATCTCCTACCTCCCGGGGCAGCCCTCCTTCTCATTCGTCGTGTTCCTCGTCGCCGCGATCCTGCTCGTCGCGCGGCTGACGTTCCTCCAGTCTGCCTCGGTGTGGCGCAGCCAGGGCGTCGCGCCGCGCGAGGGCATGTCGCTGGAGGTGCTCTTCGTCGGCGCAATCGTGGCGTCGGGTCTCATCCTCGCCGCGTGGCTCATCCCGACGGCGAACAACTTCGGGCCCGCCGCCGATCTGTGGGGACGCGCCTTCTCGCCGGTCGCCGACCGCGTCGATGTCCTCGGGCGGCTGTTCATCGGCGTCGGCTCGAAGAAGCCGATCCCCGTGCACTCGATGGACGCGGTGCTGCCCCTGCAGGGCCGCGTCGGCCTCGACGAGGTCGTCCTGTACGAGGTCGTCGCGCCCGAGGAGCTCAACCTCCGCGGCGCGGTCTACGACGAGTACACGGGGGCGGGCTGGCGGGTCTCGCGCGCCTCGGCGGTGCCGCTCGTCGGGACGACGGTCGAGGCCGCGCAGCTCGGGACGCCCTCGAGCCGCGCCCAGGTCCGCGACGCGGTGCGGGTGGACATCACCGTGGTGGACGAGTCGGCGCCCGGGAACGTCCTGCTGAGCGCCGGCGACCCCATCGCCAGCGACCAGGACGCGAACCTCATCGTCGACGACGTCGGCGGGCCGCTTCAGCTCCGCCCCGACTCCGGCATGACCGAGGGCGACACCTATTCCACCGTCGGGACGCGTTCGGCCGCGGCGGAGGACACGCTGGCCACCGCCGGCACGGTCTACCCGGCGGATATCCTCGACCGCTACCTCGACCTCCCGAGGGACGTGCCACCCGAGGTGGGCGACCTCGCCCGCGAGGTCGCGGGCAACGCGGCAAACCCGTACGAGGCGGCGCGCCTCATCGAGACCTACCTGCGCCAGAACTACACGTTCAGCTACGACATCCCGACGCCGCCCGCCGGGCGCGACGCCGTCGCGAACTTCCTCTTCGAGTCGAAGACCGGGTACTTCGACATCTTCGCGTCCTCGATGGCCGTGATGCTGCGCGAGCTCGGCGTTCCGACGCGCGTGGCGGTGGGATTCGCGCTCGACGACTCCGACTACAACTCGGCGACGAAGGCGTACAGCGTCACCGAGGAGCAGGCGTGGACGTGGCCCGAGGTGTTCTTCCCGGGCCTCGGCTGGGTGGAGTTCAACCCGACGCCGAGCCGTGACCTCCTCGCGCGCCCCGGCGATGACAGCGAGGCGCGCGCCGCGGCCGCGAGCGAGTTCGATGACCTGCCGTTCAGCGACGACGAGCTGTTCGCCGAGGTCACCAGCGACGGCGTCCCGGCCGAGCTCGACTTCGACACCGCGGCCTCCGAGGAGAGCGCATGGGTCGGCCTGGTCGCGAAGCTGATCGGCTGGGCGCTCGTCGCCGCCACCGTGCTCCTCGTCCTCGTCGTCGTGGTACGCCTGCTGTGGAACCGCATGTTCCGCCACCTCGATGTCCCCGCACGCCGCTGGGCGAAGGTGCAACTGCTCGCGACGATCGCCGGCCTGCGTCCCGCCGAGGACCGCACACCCATCGAGGAAGCCGACGACCTCGCCACGCGGGTGGGACACCCCGACGCCCTGCGCGCCCTCGCCCGCTCATACACGCGCTCGCGCTACGGCGGCCCCGAGGCTGCGACCGAGACCGACGAGGAAGCGACCGCGCTGGACGATCACTACCGCGCGGTACGCGGTGTCCTCTGGCGTCGGATATTCACGCGGGTGCGCCGGCTCGGGCGCGTCGAGGGCGGCCCGCTAGCGCGGCGGCGTGCTGCCGTTGGGACCGCTCGGTAGCGGGTTCAGCTCGTTCGCTCGCTGCGACAGCTCGAGGATCCGAAGCGCTTCCTCCAGCGATACTTCCGGCCCCAGCTCGCCCAGCGCCTGCTCCAGCGCGCTCTGGACTTCCTCGAGCGTCGTGAGGCTCGACCCGGCCGGGGAGTCCTGCGCCTCGCCGGGACCGGTACCGGGCTGGGCCGGCTGCTGGGTGTCGCCGTCGCCGCCGGGCTGGTCGCCCGACTCGCCCGGTTGACCGTCGCTCGGCTCGCCCGCGCCCGGCGTGCCCGGCTCGTCGCCTTCACCGGGCGGCTGGTCGCCGCCGCCATCCTCGCCCTGTTCGGTGTCGCCCGAGCCCGGCGGAGGGGGCTCGTCTGGAGCGTCCGGCGGCGCGAGGAGCTGCATCACCAGCTCGAGATTCGCCTTCGCGTCCTGGTCCGACGGATCGATGCGGAGCGCCGCGCGGTAGGCGTCCCGCGCCCCCTCGAGGTTGGACTGTCGGAAGTAGGTGTTTCCGAGCGTGTACAGGGCAAGCTTCGCGACTTCGCCGTCGCCTGACTCCTGCGCGATTGCACGCGCCTGCTCGGCAGAGGCGATCGCCTCATCCAGGCGGCTGAGGCTGTGCAGCGCGATCGCGATGTCGTAGTTGATCGCGGCGTCCTCGGGCTGCGCGCTGCCGGCCTGCCGGTACTCGTCGAGCGCCTCCTCGAACCGATCCGCCTCGTAGGCATCGTTGCCGGCGCGGACGTGCTGCCACGCCGCCGACCCGCAGCCGACGAGGAGCAGTGCGACGAGGGAGGCGAACGCAGCCGTGACGAGCCCACCCCGCAGCTGAGGCCGCCGCGTCCCGGCACCCTCGCCGAGCATCGTCGCGACCAGGAGCAGCGCCGCGGCGGCGCCGGCGAACCACGCGAAGCGGTCGATCGGCTGGCTGCGCGTGCCTTCGGCGAACTGGGTCTGCTGCAGCCGCCGGAAGTCGACGGCGAGCCCGGGGATGCGCTCGCTCGTACGGAACGAGGCGCCCGTCTGCTCGGCAATCGCCTGCAGCACGTCGGGCTGCGCGACGCTCACGTCGGTGCCGCCGCTCGCCTCCGGGAGCGCCGTGGGATTCGAGGTGCCGGCGAAGACGGTGTAGACGCGGATGCCTCGACGCTCCGCGAAGTCGACGGCGTCCTGGAAGTCGCTGCTCAGGTCCTCGCCATCGGAGACGAGGAGGATGGCCTGTGCCTGCGCCGCGTCCTCCACGTCGAGCAGCCGGAACGACTCCGCGAGCGCCTCCCGGAAGTTCGTCCCCGGGCGGACGAGGGGCGCCTCCGCCTGCGCGCGCGCGATCAGCGACGTGACGACCGGGAGGTCGACCGTGAGCGGGGCGCGCGGGAACGCATCCCCCGCGAACACGACGAGCCCGACGCGGTTGCCGGTCATGTGCGTGAGCATCTCCGCGAGACCCGCCGCCGCGGCACGAGCACGGCTCGGCGTGACGTCCTCCGCTTCCATCGAGCGGGACACGTCGAGCGCGATGATCACGTCGATGCCCTGCTGCGGGACCGCCTCCTCGTCCTCGCCCCACTGCGGACGCGCACCCGCGAGCACTGCAAGCGCAACGGCTGCGACCGCGAGCACACCCAGCGACAGACGGAGACGCTCACCCTGGCCACCTCGGAGCGCCGACGCGCCGCCGAGCAGTCGCGAGACGAACCGACGCCGGCGCGCAGCGAAGATCACCGCGACGAGCGCCAGGACCGGCATCACCAACCCGGCGAGGAGCCACGGCTGCCCAAAGCCGGCGCCGGCGAGGAGTCCGCTCACGGGTGCCTCCTCAGCCACGTGGAGCGCAGCAGCAGCTCTCCCAGCACGAGCCCGGCCGCGACAAACGCCAGCCACGGCCCGTACTCCCGCCACGCGATGAACTCGCGCTCGCCGATCCGTGAACGCTCGAGGGCACCGATCTCGGCGTAGGCCTCCTCGAGGTCCTCGGGCGTCCGTGCGTCGAAGTACGCACCGTCAGTCAGGTCCGCCATCTCCTGCAGCGCGGGGACGTCGACGTCCTGCGAACCGGGGCCCGCGAAGCCGATCGTGTAGACGCGCACGCCGAGGGCCTGCGCGACGCGCGCCGCGGCAAACGGCTCGATCTCGCCGGCGTTGTTCTCCCCGTCGGTCAGGAGCACGATCACGCGACTCCGGGCCTGCGAGTCCTCGAGCAGCGACACGCCCTCGGTGATCCCGAGGCCGATCGCGGTGCCGTCCTCGATCAGCCCGGGGCCGAGGCCGTCGATGCGTCGCTGGATCGCATCGACGTCATTCGTCAGCGGCGAGAGCGTGAGCGCACGCGCCTGGAAGGCGACGAGCCCGAGCCGGTCGCCCTCGAGCGTGCCGGCGAAGTCGTCGAGGACGCGGCGGGCCGCCTGCAGCCGGGTCTCCTCCGCGCTCGCGGACTGCGACATCGAGCTCGACACGTCGACGACCGCGACGATGTCGATGCCTTCCTCGGGCAGCGAGGTGACGGCGAGGCCCTCGCGGGGACGCGCGGCAGCGAGGATCAGCAGCAGGATCGCGAACGCGCGGATCACGTCGGGGAGGCGGCGAAGCCGCGTCCGGAGCGTCGCGGCCGACGCGGCGGCCAGCGGCCCGGCGTCCGCGACGACCGCCGCGGGCCGTTCCTGCAGGAACAGCGACGCGAGGATGCCGACGGCTGGCACCACGGCCAGCAAGACGAGCGGCGTCGCGAACTCGACGGCGGACCAGTTCACGCCGCTCCCCCGCTCACGAGGCCACCCGCTCATCCTCGGTGGCGCCGTCGACGGCATCGCCGTCGATCCGCGGACGGGACAGCTCGACGATCTCGAACGCGACGGTGAGGTCGTGGTCGGCGGACGCAGGATCGGGGTACTGCCGCGCGTAGACCGCGCGGTCGCAGCGATCGAGGAGCCCGCTCACGAGCCGCGCCTGCCAGCGGTCGACGCCGTGCGAGGTCATCCGTGCCTCGAGCTCCCTCGAAGTGAGCGCGGTCGCGTTGAAGCCGAACCGCGCGGCGAGGTACTCGCGGACGACCGCTGCGATGGTGCCGTAGAAGCGCTGGAACTCGGCCTCCTCGGGCAGTCGGGCGTGCTGGACCGCGGCCAGCCGCTCACGGGCGGACTGCTCAGGGGTATCGACTGGACGCTCCTCCGCCTCAGGCTCCCCTCGACGCAGGCGGCGCACGCCGAGCACGGCCAATGCGACGAGCACCAGGGCCCCGAGGAGAATCGCGCCGGGCAGGAGCCACGCCGGCGGCGCGCCCTCGATGGCGAGGGGCGGCTTCAGCGGCCGCAGCGCCTCGTCGCCCGGCTGACGCACCGAGAGCACGGTGATCTGCGCACCCGGCACAGCGAACTCGCCGCCGGTGCCGTCCTCCTGGATCCAGCGCACCGGAACCGGCCCCGACTCGATCGGCCCGAGGTTGAAGAGCTGGTAGAGGAACGTCGTCTCGGTGGCCTGGCGTCCGTCGGGCAACGTCGAGGTGATCGTTTCGCCGTCGTTGAGGACCTCGGCATCGGCGATCTCGGGCAGAGGCACCGTGACGACGATGCTGTCGGGGTGCTCGATGCGGACGACGAGCGTGGCCCGATCGCCGATGGTGGCGTTGCTCTCCGTGAAGCGCACCACCGCGGTGACGCCGTCGGGCGCTTGCTGCGCCGACGCCGCGGCCGGCATGCCGGCCAGGGCGAGGCCCGCCACGAAGCTGAGCACGAAGGCGAGACGCCGGGCGGTCACGCGGACACCTGTGCGCGTCGGCGGAAGAACGACGCCACCGGCTCGACGACATCGCTGTCGGGGTCGCCATCGAGGTGGATCGCGATGCGGTCCACTCCGGCGCGGCTCAGCCGCAGGTCGCGGGCGGCGGCGCGCTGCGCCGCGGCCTCGCGATACGCCTCGCGCACCCGCCGGCTACCGCTGTCGACGACGAGACGCCGCCCGGTCTCGGCGTCGAGGACATCCAGCAGCCCCACATCCGGCAGTTCGAGGTCGAGCGGATCGATGAGCGTCAACGCGATCACGTCGTGGCGACGCGCGAGCGTCTGGAGGGACTGCGCGTAGCCGCTCGTGAAGAAGTCTGAGATCACGAACACCACCGACCGCCGCCGCAGCACCCGGGCGAGGTGGTCGAGCGCGGGAGCCATCGCTGTGCCGCGCCCCGGGGCGATGTCCGCGAGGAGCACGTCGCGGACCTGTCGCAGCACGTGCCGGGTGCCACGTCGCGGTTCCACGTAGGCGTCGACGCCGTCGCTGAATGTGAGCAGCCCCGTGCGGTCGTTGTTGTACGCAGCGGAGAAGCCGAGCAGCGCGACCAGTTCGGCGGCCGCGCCAAGGCGCCCGCGCTCGGGGGTCGCCGCCAGCATCGAAGGGGAGCGATCCACGACGGAGATGACGGAGAGGTCGCGTTCCTCGACGAACTCCTTCACCCACGGCGTCCCCATGCGCGCGGTGACGTTCCAGTCGATGCGACGCACATCGTCGCCCGGCACGTACTCGCGCGCCTCGGCGAACTCGATGCCGGAGCCACGGAAGACGGAGCGATAGTTCCCCGCGACACCGGAGGCCGCGAGCTTCCTCGTGCGGATCTCGATGCCGCGCACGCGGCTCATGAGTCCGGGGGTGATGAGGCCCGGCGGAATCGTCGGCTGGGAAGCAGGGGAGGCCATGGCTCGGCCCTAGGGGATGCCGACGCCCTCGAGGAGGCGCGTCACGACCTGGTCGGCGCTCATGCCCTGCGCCTCCGCCTCGTACGTCAGCACGAGGCGGTGCCGCAGCACATCCGGCGCGATGGCCTTCACATCCTCGGGGGTCACGTAGTCACGGCCGGCGATGAACGCGTACGCCTGCGCGGCGCGTGCGAGGAACACGGCGGCACGAGGCGACGCGCCGAACTCGATGAACGGCGACAGGTCATCGAGACGATGGCGCTGCGGCTCACGGCTCGCCTCGACCAGCCGCACGATGTACTCCCGCAGCCGTTCGTTCAGGTCGACGCGTTTCACCGCCTCGCGGAGCTGCTCGATCTCGCCGATCGAGATGACGGCACGCGGCTGGTCCCCGTCGCCATCGAGCGCCTGCGCGAGGATGGCGCGCTCCTCGTCCCGCTCCGGGTAACGCACGACGATCTTCATCATGAAGCGGTCGAGCTGCGCCTCCGGCAGGGGGTAGGTGCCCTCCTGCTCGATCGGGTTCTGAGTGGCGAGCACGAGGAAGGGACTCGGGAGGTTCAGCGTCTCCCCGCCGATCGACACCGTGCGCTCCTGCATCGCCTCGAGCAGCGCCGACTGGACCTTCGCCGGCGCGCGGTTGATCTCGTCAGCCAGTACGACGTTCGCGAACACCGGGCCGCGGCGGACGTGGAACTGCCCATCCTGCGGGCTGAAGATCAACGTGCCCGTGACGTCCGCGGGGAGGAGGTCAGGCGTGAACTGGATCCGCGCGAACGAACACTGGAGGGCCCGCGCGAGCGTCGAGACGGTGAGCGTCTTCGCCAGTCCCGGGACACCCTCGATCAGCGCGTGGTTGTTGGTCAGCAGCGCGATCAGCAGGCGGTCCACCAGCGCGTGCTGCCCCACGATCACGCGCGCCACCTCGGCGCGGATCGCGTCGACCTCGCGATGTTGCTGAACCGCGGATGGGGCCTCGAAGGAGTCCGCTGACTCGGCGGCCTGGGCCATGAGCGTGTACCTCGGGGTCAGGGTGGGTGACCCGAGTGTACCGAAAGCGCGTGCCGCCTGTTGCATCGGCAACGGCCGATCGCTCCGCCATGTCGCGCGGAGCGATAATCATCAGACGAACCGCGCCGAAGGAGACCGACATGGCGATGCCCGACTTCGCGACACCGGAGGACTACCTCGCCTCCCTGCCGGAGGCGCAGCGCGCGGGCCTCGAGGTGCTGCGTGAGCGCATCCGCAAGGTGCTCCCGAAGGCGACCGAGCGCATGTGGTACAAGATGCCGACCTTCGTGACCGACAAGCCCGTCCTCGCCTACGCGGCGAGCAAGAGCCACTCCGGGCTGTACGTCATGAGCACCTCGGTCCTGCCGTCGGTCGCCGATGCGCTGGAGGGCCAGGACTGGGGTGGCGGCACGCTCCGCTTCCCGATCGACCGGCCACCGAGCGTCGCGCTCCTGCGGACGATCGCGAAGGCCAAGCTGGCCGAGCTAGAAGCAGCCGCAGAGGCGAAGACCGAACGTACGAAGAAGCGCTAGCCGCCGACGGCGGCGAGCTGGCCGGCCTGGACCGTCGAACCAGCCTCGTGCGCGCCGCCGAGGACGCCGAGGATCGGGCGCAGCCGGGCGACGATTCGCTCGAGTTCTGCCCCGTTCACAGCGCCACGGGCGAGCGAGACGACCTGCCCGCCGCGCGTCTTCACCCTGAGCTCGACGGGGAGGTCTCCCGCGAAGTCATCGAGCACGGCGCAGACCCGGCGCACGCGGCGCAGGTCCGCAGCCTCGTCCGTGGTCTCTTCCATCTCGACCACGAGCCGGTGGTCGCCGGTGTCTTCGATCGGCACGCGCGACGGCGGCGGTGCGTCCTCGTCGTCCGTGCGGGCGACGACCGACAGGTGCGAGGGGCGCGCCGCGGGCGCCGTCTGCCTCGAACCACCGTTGGGGCCACCCGGCCCGGATGGGGGCGGAGTCGACGGCGGCGTTGGGTTCGGACGGTACGGCGCGGGGGCCTCGGCGACAGCGCGCTGTTGCCAGCCGCCACGCGAGGCGGAGCGCGCCTGGAACTTGTTCTGGTCGAAGTTCACCAGCCGGTCGGCTTCCTGGTCGTAGGCGCACGCCTCGAGGACGCCCGCCGACACGCGGTCGCCGCGCATCCGCACGTTCGTCTTCATCAGCAGGATCGTGCCCTCGGCGAGGATGCCCTGCTCCTTGAAGCGCTCGTACGCGTCCGACCAGATCATGACCTCGACCTGCCCGGAGAGGTCCTCGACGGTGACGGCCGCGAACGTCTTGCCCTGCTTCGTCTGCAGCGGCCGCACCCCGACGACGAGGCCCGCGAGGATCGCGTCCTGCCCGGCAAGGTCCGCGCCCACCTCGGCGCAGCGGTGCGACGTGTAGCGACCGAGGGTGCGCGCAGCACGAGAGAACGGGTGCTCCGAGATGTACGTCCCGAGCAACTCCTTCTCCCACGCGAGGAGCTGCGGCTGCGGGATCCGCACGGAGTCCAGCTCGAGCGCCGGGAGCGGCGTGTTCACCTCGTCGCCGAACATGTCGAACATGCTCGTCTGGCCGGTCTCGCGGAGCTTCTGCTCCTGCTGCGCCAGTGACGCGAGGCGGTCCACGCCGGAGACGATCGCGCCGCGGTCACCGAGGCTGTCGAGGGCGCCGGCCTTCGCCAGCGCGTCGAGCACGCGCTTGTTCACGTCGTGCGGGTTGATGCGGCGCGCGAAGTCCTCGATCGACTCGAAGTCGCTCGACTCGCGCTCCGCGATGAGACCCTCGACGCCGCCCAGGCCGACGTTCTTGATCTGCGCGAGGCCGTAGCGGATCGCCTCGGCGCCGTCCGGGCCTACCTCGATGGTGAAGTTCACGCCGCTGCGGTTCACGTCGGGCTGGAGGACGGCGATGCCGAGGCGGTTGCACTCCGCGATCGCCTGCGCGATGCGGTCGGAGTTGCCGTTCGCGGCCTGCAGCACGGCCGTCATGTACTCGGCCGGGTAGTGCGCCTTCAGGTAGGCGGTCTGGTAGGCGATCGTGCCGTAGCAGACGGCGTGCGCCTTGTTGAACGCGTACCCGGCGAACGGCTCGATGAGGTCGAAGAGCTGGTTCCCGAGATGCTCGTCGTTGCCCTGCTCGCGCACGCCGGCGAGGAAGCGCTCGCGCTCCTCGACCATGATCGCGGCGACCTTCTTGCCCATCGCCTTCCGCATCACGTCGGCCTGGCCCAGCGAGTAGCCGGCGAAGGCGCGCGCGATGTGGAGCACCTGCTCCTGGTAGGTGATGACGCCGTAGGTCTCTTCGAGGATCGGGCGGAGCTTCTCGTGCGGGTAGAACGCCTCGGCGCGCCCGTGCTTCACATCGATGTACTTCGGGATCTGCTCGAGCGGGCCGGGCCGGAAGAGGGCGACCATGGCGGAGAGCTCGCGGATGTTCTGCGGCTTCAGCTCCATGACGTACCGGCGCATGCCCGCCGACTCCATCTGGAACACGCCGAACGTGTCGCCGTTCCCGAGGATGTCCGCCGTGGCGGGATCGCCGTCCGGGATATCGAGCAGGTTCAGCCGCTCACCGCGACGTTCCTCGATCAGGTTGAGCGCCTTCTCGAGGATCGTGAGGTTCGTCAGGCCGAGGTAGTCGACCTTCAGCAGGCCGATCTTCTCGATGTCGCCCATCGGGTACTGCGTCGTCGGAACCGAGGTCTCCTCGTCCGCGTCCTTGCTCGTCGCGCGCTGCAGCGGCACGACGTTCGTCAGCGGTTCCGAGGAGATGACGACGCCGGCAGCGTGCGTCGACGAGTGCCGAGCGACGCCCTCGAGGGCCTGGGCCGTGTCGACGAGTTCGCGGACGGCGGGCTCTGCCTCGTACGCGGCCTGCAGCTCGGGCGACTGCTTGAGCGCGTCGGCGAGGGTGATGTGCAGGGCATCCGGCACCATCCGCGCGACGCGGTCCGCGGCGCCGAAGTCCATGCCCAGCGCGCGACCGGAGTCGCGAAGGGCGGCCTTCGCCCCCAGCGTCCCGAAGGTGCAGATCTGCGCGACGCGGTCGCGGCCATACTTCTCGACGGTGTACTGGATGATCTCGCCGCGGCGCTCGTCCGCGAAGTCGAAGTCGACGTCAGGCATCGAGATGCGCTCGGGGTTGAGGAACCGCTCGAACACCAGCCCGTACGAGAGCGGTTCGATGTCCGTCACGTCGAGCGTGTACAGGATGATCGAGGACGCGGCCGAGCCCCGGACGCCCATGCGGATGCCCGCCGACTTCGCGAACTTCGCGATGTCCTGGACGATCAGCATGTACTCGTCGAACCCGGTCTGAGCGACGACGTCCAGCTCGTAGTTGAGCCGGTCGCGGTGCATGTCGGTCACGTCCGGGTAGCGGCGGTAGAGGCCTTCCTCGCACTGCTCGCGGAGCCACTGGCGCGCGGTCTTGCCGTCCGGGATCCCGGGGTTCGGGAGCTGGGTGCGCCCGAACTGAATGTCGATGTTCACCCGCTCCGCGATCGCCGCCGTATTGTCGGCCGCCTCCGGGTGGTCCGGGAACAGCGACCGCATCTCCTCCTCCGAACGGAGGTAGAACGTGTGGCCGTCGAGCTTGAAGCGGTTCTCGTCGTGGATCGTGCTGTTCGAGCCGATGCAGAGCAGCACCTCGTGCGCGCGGACGTCGTCCGGGCCGGTGTAGTGCGAGTCGTTGGTGACGACGGTCGGCAGGCCCATCTTGCGGGCGACGTCGAACACGCGCGGCATCAGCGGCGTGAACTCCGCGATCCCGTGCTCCATCACCTCGAGGTAGTAGCGGTCCTTGAAGACATCGCGGAACCAGCCCGCGACCTCCATCGCCTTCTGCTCGTCATCCTCGCGGAGGGCGGACATGAACTCGCCGGACGGGCAGCCTGAGAGGACGATCAGCCCCTCGGAGTGCGCCTCCAGGAGCTCCTTGTCCATCCTCGGGCGGTAGTAGAAGCCCTCGAGGTGGGCGGCGGAGGAGAGCTTGAGGAGGTTGCGGTAGCCGGTCTCGTTCTCGGCGAGCAGGGTCAGGTGGTGGGGGAAGCGCTTCTTCGGGTCCTTCTCGAACCGCGAGTCGGGCGCGACGTACCCCTCCATGCCGATGATCGGCTTGATCCCGTGCTTCTTGGCCGACTGGTAGAACTCGATGGCTCCGTAGAGGGCGCCATGGTCCGTGATCGCGAGCGCTTCCTGGCCCAGGGACTTCGCGCGCTCCAGCAGCGGGTCGATCTTCGACAGGCCGTCGAGGAGCGAGTACTCCGTGTGCGTGTGGAGGTGGGCGAACATCGGACCGCCGGAGCTGAGTTAAACCGCGAATTCGTATAGGCCACTGCGCGAACGGGCGTTCGTGACCCCGGGAGGGCAACGCTACCACTCCGGCCAACCCCCTGCCACCCCGAACCGCCCTCGGCGGACTCATCCCGACTCCGGAACGCCTCCCGGCAGGCGGAAGAGGTTGGGAGAGGGGTTTCACTCCGCGCCAACCTCGAGGTGGGCGACGTCGGCCGCCGGACAGTTCCGGACATGCCCTGGCCTCCCCTCGCATTCACGCGCAGGAGGCGTATCGTCCGTCCCTTCTTCCCGGCGCACGCGGCCGGGAGTAGCGGGGTTCGGCCATGCGCCCGATCCACTTCGCCGTCCTCCTCACCGTCGCCTCGATCTGGGGCGCCTCCTTCATGCTCATCAAGGTGATGTCCGAGGAGCTGTCGCCGCTCGCGATCGTCTGGGTGCGGCTCGGCGGCGGTGGCATCGTCATCACCGGCGTGCTCGTCGCCCTGCGGGTGCGTGCGCCGAGGGAGCTGCGCTACTGGGGCCACGCGGTCGTCGTCGCGGCGCTCGGTACGGCGATCCCGTACGTGCTCATCTCCTGGGGCACGGGGCAGATCCCCTCGAACCTCGCCGCCGTGCTCAACGGCGCGATGCCGTTCTGGGTGGCGATCCTCTCGACGGCGTTCCTCCCCGCCGAGCGCCTGACGACGAACAAGACGATCGGCGTCTCGCTCGGCTTCGTGGGGATCGCGCTGATCATCGGACCGGACGCGCTCGACCTTCGCGCGGGCAGCACCCAGGGGCAGTTCGCGATCATCCTCGCGGCGTTCTCCTATGCCGCCGGCGCCGTGTACCTGCGGAAGTTCCTGCTCGGCACCAGCCCGTGGTTCCTCGCCGGCGCGCAGAACTGGATCGCGTTCCTGATGGTGACGCCGCTCGTCATCGGCGCGAGCGAGGTGCCCGACTTCCCGTCGCTCCAGCGCGACACCCTGCTCGCGGCGGGCGCAGCCGCCCTGCTCGCCCAGGGGACCGCCATCCCGCTCTACTACTGGCTCGTCTCGAACGTGGAAGCGACGCAGGCCTCGTTCGTGACGTACCTCGCGCCCGTGACTGCGCAGTTCTGGGGCTGGCTCGTCCTTTCCGAGGTGCCCGGCGCAGCCCTGGTCCCCGGCATGGCGCTGGTGATCCTCGGGATGCTGTTCCTGAACCGCCGCGCGAAGGTGCCCGAAGCTCGCCTTGCGGAAGCGGCGGCCGTCATTTCACGCACTGATCACTAGGCAGAGTTGTCCGCTGGGCTGCGGGAGTCGATCCTGTAGTTCCCCCACCGACCCCGGAGGCCCACGTGACCCGTCGATTGCTGCGCCAGTTCGTCACCCTCGCGATCCTCGGTGTGGGAGGCGTCGCCCTCCTCGCCTGCTCGAGCGGTGGAAGCGACGAGCTGACGTGGGACGCGCGCAGCATCCAGGACTCGACGGATGGTGCCCCGTTCGTCCCCTCGATCCTCCCGACGAGCGTCGGCGTGGGCGACAGCCGCATGCTCTTCGCGCTGATCGACCGCGAGACGGGCACGCTCGTCTCAGACGCAACCCTCGAGGCGCACTACTACCGCCTCGCCGAGGATCCCGAGGCGGAGCCGAAGACCTCCGAGGAGGTCGCCACGCTGGACGTCGTGAAGCGCGTGCTCGACCTGCGCGGCGTGGTCAGTGACGGCACCCCCGCGGCCGACTCGGACCTCACCACCGTCTACTCCTCGACGCCGTCGTTCGATGCAGCCGGCTACTGGGGCGTCGTGCTCGACATCGAGTACCAGGGCAAGACCTACCACCCGCGCATGAAGTTCTGGGTACTCCAGGAGACGCCCGAGATCGGCATTGGTCAGCCGGCGCCGGCATCCACGCAGCTCACCCTCGCGGACGTCGACAGCGCGTCGGCGATCAGCAGCATGACGAACCCGAACGAGGACATGCTGGACGAGACGGTGGCGGACGCCCTCAAGACCGGGAACCCGATCGTCGTGGCGTTCGTGACGCCGACGTTCTGCCAGACGCGCTTCTGCGGCCCGGTGATGGACGCCGTCGTGCAGCCGGCGTGGGAGAAGTACGGCGACCGCGTGGAGTTCATCCACATCGAGCCCTACGACCTCGCGAAGGCACGCGGTGAGGGCGTCCTCGAGCCGGTCCCCACGATCGCCGAGTGGGGGATCCGCCAGGAGCCGTTCATCTTCGTGATCGACCGCGAGGGAATCGTGCGCTCGAAGCTCGAGGGCGTCACCGACGTCAACGAGCTTTCCGACGCGATCGAGAAGGTCCTCGCCGAGTAGCGCTTCGGCGGCCTGCGCGGAGCGCTAGTCCGCCGCCATCGCGCGGCGCGCGAGGCCGACCGTCAGCAGATCCACCCCGGAGTGCTGTCCTTCGGCGACCGCCTCCACGTCGAACAACTCGTGCGTCGGCAGCGTGCCAGTGATCTCGACGACGGGGCTCTGCGGCAGATGGTCGATGACCGCCTGCGCCTGGTCGCGCGTCTCGAAGAGGTAGAGGGCGCCCCAGCGCCGTGACTCGGGGCTTGAGATCCACGTCTTCTGACGGAGCCCGGGCATCTGCTCGAAGCGCGCGATCGATCGCTCGACGAGGTAGTCGCGGAGTTCCTCGAACGTCGCGGGTGAGTCGGTCAGATCCCAGAGGACGAGCAGTGCGTGCATGGCCGCATGCTAGCGCTGGGAGCCGTCGCTGCGCGCTAGCAGCGCCACTTCAGGTACGTGGTGATCACCGAGCAGTAGTGGGAGTCGTAGGACTCGTACGCATTGCCGACCACGGTGAGCTGCGCATCCACGACGCTCCATGACACCTGGCCCAGCGAGTACTGCGAGAGCAGGCTGTACAGGTTCACCTTCGCGTTCCAGTACTGGAGCCCGGTGGAGTGCAACACGCCCAGCTCCGGCTGCGTGAGCGCGGGGTGCGAGTTGTACCCCTGGAGCGCGGTCAGCATCGCCCGAGCCGCGTCCCCGGCGCCCATCGCGTACCCGTTCAGCAGCTGCGAGGGCGGGTCGATGTAGTTCGCCGCGAAGGTCCATTGCAGCAGGTAGTCGCTGATCTGGTCGTCCGCATCGAGCCACAGCGCGTCCACCTCGACGACGTAGTTGGCCACGTCGGCGGTGGCGCCGGTCGCGAGCGTGACGGTCTCCGTGTGCGAGCCGATGGTCCGCGTGCCACTGATCACCGTCAGGGAGTAGGTGGCGGACTTCATGACCGGCGGCCGGCACGCGAAGAAGAGATCCCCGTCGATGACCTCCCGGGGGATCACGGAGGTGCGGTCGCAGACGACGACGCCGTCCTGTCGCCACACCATGTTCACGGTGATGCCCTCGAGCGTGGACGGGAAGTTCGCCTGCAGGCAGAGCCCGACCATCCCGACCGCGCCGCTCGCCGTCCCGCCCTCGTCGGTACACCCGATGCCGTCATTCGTCTGAACGGCAGCCATGAAGTGCATCCCGGTGAGCGTGGCGCCGGCCGGCGCAAACCGCTCGCCCGTGTCCTTCACGCCCCCGATGACGGCCGCGACCTCTTCAGTGTGGTCAGCGAGGCTCAGGGCGAGATTCAATCCGCTCTGGCTCAGGCCCGAGCTTCCGAGCAGGTTCGCGGTGATGATTCCGACCACACGACCGCTCTCGGTAAGGAGCGGGCCACCGCTGTTTCCAGGGTGAACGTCCGCCGTCGTCTGGATATAGGTGACGCCATCCGAGGTCTGGTACTGGGAGATGATCCCGTTCGTGAGCGTCGGCCGGACGTTCTCGCCGAAGGCCGCGACCGTGCTGCCCGGGTAACCCCAGGCCCAGACGTCGGTGCGAATCGCCTCGCGCTTGCTGTTGTTCCACTCGAGCCGCCTCGCGCTCGCCGGCGTGGTCGCGCGGATCGCGGCGACATCGCGACGGACATCGAAGCCGATCACGGTGCCCTTGGACTCGGTGCCGTCTGCGAAGACGACGGTGATCGAGGTGGCTCCGTCGATCACGTGCTGGTTCGTGAGCAGGATGTCCCGGTCGACGATGAAGGCCGAGCCGGAACCGTACGGTCCGTACTCATCCGATACCCGGACGAGAGCCATCGCGTTCTCGGCCTCTTCAACGCTCGTCGCAGCGGCGATGCGCTTGATGACGGTGAAGCGGCGCTCGCTGAACTGGAGCGTCGAGCCATTCACCCGGACCGTCACGGTGAAGTAGAGCGTGGTCGCATCCGCGGGCACCTGGACGGTGTCCGTGAAGGTCTCAATCGCCTTCTTACCCGTGAAGTGACGGCTCTGGTTACGAGGCGTTCCGGCGCTGCTGGACCGCGTGTCCCACGCGACCCAGGTCTCGGAGCCCTGGATGTCCCTCAAGCGCCACGAAATCGCGAGGGGGCTGCCCTGCGTTGGCTTCGGCGCGGTGAACTGGATGAGTTTCGGGGTAGCGGCTTCCGCGACATCGAGCGTGACCAGCCCGATACCGAGTCCGAAGACAACCGCAATCAGCGGCAACAGCCGTCGAAGAACCCCGCCCACATCGGAGACCGTACACGAGCCCGAGAGTCCGTGCACTCGATGACAGGTAAAGGATCGGAGAAGTCAGACCTCGGAACGAAGGTACGCCGTCGACAGAGCGTCCGCGTATTCGTTCCACAGCGAGCCGTCGTGGGCCTTGATCCAGCGGATGCGCACGTTCGGGCGTTCGAGGAAGAGCTCGTACGCGAGCCGGACGAGGTCGAGGTTCTTCACCTCGCCGTCGCGGCGCTTCCAGCCGTTCCGCTTCCAGCCGGCAGCCCACTGGGTCAGCGTATTCACGACGAGCTGCGAGTCTGTGTAGACGTCCATCTCCTCCGCCGGGCCGAGCATCTCCAGCCCGTGGATCATCGCCGTGAACTCCATGCGGTTGTTCGTGGTCGCGGGATCCTCGCCGTGGTCGGACGCGAGGATGCGTCCGTCCATGACGTAGACCACGCCCCACCCACCGGGACCGGGATTGCCGGAGCAGGAGCCATCCGTGAACACACCGGTCTGAGGCCCATCGGCGTAGCGCTCAAGCACCTGCGCGACGGTGATCGGCGACGATGGGCGCGTCGAGCCCCCCTGGGGGCGTCGGTAAGACGACCGGACCGGCGATGGGCGGCGCGAGGGGTCACCTCGGCCGCCGCTATTCCAGCGAGACACCGTTGTAGAGCATCACTGGGTCACCATCGAAGACGTCACTCTCGAGGTTGGCGACCACCACCACCGGGCGATCCGACACGACGACGGCGCTCCCTACCCAGCCATCCGGCAGCGATCGGTTCTCCCACTGGCGGAACGTCTGCGCGCCGATCACCGTCTGGGGTGCCGGTGGAAACAGGCCGTCCGGGAACTGCTTCGAGTAGTAGATGACGTAGACCCGCGCCGTCGAGCCGTCGAAGGTCAGGACGCGGAACCATGAGTTCCAGCCCTTGTTCCCGCCGAACGGGCCGTAGTTCTTGTTCACCACCGGCAGCACCACCTGCGTGGACGCCTCCTCGGCGGTGAACCCTCGGTAGTCCGCGAGCGAGCCATCGTTCGAGACGCGCTGGGCGACGACGGCGACCGGCTCGACCGACTGCATGCGGACGGTGCCCGAGAACTTGTCGGGGAGCGACACCCCGTCCGGCAGGCAGGCCGTGCTCCCGCTCGACCGCTGGTCACACGTCCGGTTCCCGAACACGGTCACCGTGTGCTCGACCTCGAACTCCTCGCCGCCGTCGGTGACCCCGGAGAAGAGCAGGGTGACGTCGTTCGCGATCGCCGGGTTCGCGCTCATGATCCGGAACCGCGTGCTGAAGGAGGACTGCCCCTCCGAGTGGTTCCGGTCCACCAGCGGCAGGAGGACCACCCGGCTCGTCTCGTCGTCGGCGAACGAGCGGTACGTCGAGAGCCCCGCCGCGGTGCGGTCGCGCGTGTCGACGATCACCTGGAGGTTGCCGCTCGTCGGCCCGCCGGACACCGGGCGCGTCGTGACGAGCGCACTGCCGTCGAAGCCGAGCTTGAGCGGCGTCGAGGTCTCGTCACGCACCCACGAGGCATTCGGGGCGAGGTAGTAGCCACCGCCCGAGCACTGCTGGGAGGGAGTCTGCGGGTCGACGAGCGTGGGCTGCGTCTGGCCCTTGTCGTAGTAGACGATCTGGACGCACGTCGGACTGTCCGGGTTCGTGTTCTGCACGACGATCCGCGAGGAGTAGAAGTTCGAGTTCACGACCCACGGCAGGACGTGCGAGGACGCGCCGGGACCGAGCCGGAGCGCGTCACCCGAGATCTGGAACTCGCCGTCGCTCCGGAGCACGTCGCGGGCCAGCATCGCGACGAACGGCTGGTCGGCGGAGATGAACGCGGAGCCTCGGTAGCCATCCGGCAGCGACGGGAGCGTCTGCTGGAAGAAGGAGCGTCCGAATCCCGGCTCGAGTGGGCCGCACACGTCCGCCTTCGGACACGTGTCGGTCGTCACGAGGGCGCCGTTGTTGTTGTAGAAGTCGATGTCGATGGCGGACGGCGACGTGCCGACGTTCTGGATGCGGATCCAGGAGTTCTCGTCGCCGAGGCTCAGCGCCTGCGAGGCGGCGGGGTCGCCATCGATCGCGAACACGGCGAGCGCGAAGACCGCGAGGAGCCCCGCAGCGAGGTTCCGACGGCGGCGCAGCGCAAGCAAACGCGGGGCGATACGCGGCACCGCCACAAGCCTCTCTCCCCGCCAGTGTTCGAGGATAGGGAGCGACCTCGAACTGTGCGAGCGCTCTCGATCGTGCCGAATCCCGGTGCTACGCTCCGAGGCCCGGCCCGCTCGCAGTCTGCGAACGCCGCCCGGATGCCTCGGGGTGTAGCTCAGCTTGGCAGAGCGCTTCGTTCGGGACGAAGAGGTCCCCAGTTCAAATCTGGGCACCCCGACCACCTTTTCCTCCTCCGTCTCCTCGACGAACGGCGCGGCACGCGCCGATCGTGGTTTCACGTGGTTCGAGGTCTGGGACGTGGTGGACGACGGGTGTACGTTCCGGTCGAGGCCATGAAGCCAACCGCCGTTGAAGGCCGGATACTCGCGGTCGACGATGACCCGTCGATCAGGGCGCTGCTGGAGCACGAGCTCAGCGACGAGGGCTTCGACGTGCGCACCGCAGCCTCCGGTGACGAGGCGCTCCGCCTCGCGCGCACCGAGCTACCAGACCTGGTGATCCTCGACATCATGATGCAGGGGCTGGACGGCATCTCCGTCTGTCGACGCCTGCGCGAGCGCGATCCCGACCTCGCGATCCTCCTGCTGACCGCGCGCCACGCCGTCGACGACGAACTGGCTGCGTTCGCGGCCGGCGCCGATGACTACGTCCGCAAGCCGTTCTCGCTGGACATCCTCGCGGCGCGCATCCGCTCGCTGCTGCGCCGGCACGGCCACCCGACGCAGCACGTGGTCCGTTACGCCGATCTCGCCATCGATGTCCGAGGACGCACCGTGCAGCGGGGGGCGCGACCGGTGAAGCTGACCGCGACCGAGTTCGACCTGCTCGAACTCCTCGCGCACCACGCCGGGCAGGTGCTGACGAAGGAGCAGATCCTCGAGCAGCTCTGGGACTACGACTTCGGCGGCAACGCGAACGTCGTCGAGGTCTACGTGCACTCGCTCCGCCAGAAGCTCGAGGCCTGCGGTGAGCCTCGCCTCATCCAGACCGTGCGCGGCGCCGGGTACGTCCTGCGCGAGTAGTCGACGGCTCGAGCACTAGCGGTCGAGCGAGAACCCGGCCTCGAACAGCAGCAGTCCGACGACCAGCGCGACACCGTCGCCCAGGGCCGGGTGCCCCCGTAGCCATCCCGCCGCGGGCACGCGCACAGCGACCGCCATCGCGAGCAGCGCCAGGCCGACGAGGAACGCGCCGCCGTACCAGACCACGCTCATCACCAGCGCCCGCAGCGAAATCGCCGAGTTGGCGCGGCCCCGCCATCGCGGACCCTCGGGCGGAAGGAAGGAGTTCACACCCTCCACGCTCCGACCGCCAGATGAGCGTCGCCTGAGCCGTTGCTGAGCGCTCGCTGAAGACCCGAGTCGGGCCGGCACCGATACGGGTCGGTGCAATCTTCAGCGCACCTTCAGGTAAGGCTCGGAGCATGGGCCTGTACCAACCGCACTTGCGCGCCGAACAGTGAACCGGCCCGGGCGCCGGCTCCTGCCGACGGTCATCCGCCTCGCGGGTGCGGTCGAGGAGTGGGAGCGCTGCGGTGTCTACGGATCTGATCGAGCCTGCACAGCCGGGTGGCTTCGGCGAGAGGGTCGAGCAAGCACGCGACTGGCTCCTCGGGAACTACCTCCGCAAGTGGGTCTTCCTCGGCATCCTGATCGGCGTCGTCGCCGGCCTGGGCGCCATCCTCTTCTTCGTCGCGATCGACGTCGCCACCAACCTCTTCCTCGGCCACCTCATCGGATACGACCCGCCGGGCCCGCGGGGCGAGGGCGTCACCGAGGTCACGGACATGGCGCGTCCATGGCTGCTCCCGATCGTCGTCGGGATCGGCGGACTGATCAGCGGCCTCATCGTCTTCACGCTCGCGCCGGAGGCTGAAGGCCACGGCACGGACGCGGCGATCGAGGCGTTCCATCAGCGCGGCGGCCGCATCCGCTCGCGCATCCCCGCCATCAAGCTCATCGCCTCGGCGGTCACGATCGGCAGCGGCGGCTCGGCCGGCCGCGAGGGCCCGACGGCGCAGATCGCCGCCGGCTTCGGCTCCTGGTTGGGTGACGCGTTCCAGCTCACTCCGGAAGACCGACGGATCGCGGTGGCCGTCGGCGTCGGCGCCGGCATCGGCGCGATCTTCAAGGCGCCCCTCGGTGGCGCGCTCCTGAGCGCGGAGATCCTCTACCTGCGCGACTTCGAGCTCGAAGCGATCGTGCCGGGCTTCATCGCGTCGGTCATTGGCTACACGATCTTCGCGTCGTGGTCGGGCTGGGAGCCGGTCTTCGGCACGGCGCTCGGGTTCCAGTTCGACGATCCCGCGTCGCTGGTCTGGTACGCGGCGCTCGGACTCCTCGCCGGGATCGTCGGCGTCATCTACGTCCGCGCCTTCTACGGGACGCGCGACGCGTTCCACAAGGTGCCGGTCCCGCCACACGTGAAGCCCGCGATCGCGGGTGTCGTCGTGGGCCTCATGGCCATGCAGTTCCCCGAGGTCCTCTCGATGGGCTACGGCTGGCTGCAGTTCGCGATCGAGGACAACACGGCGCAGCTGGCCGTCGGGACGATGGCGGCGCTGGTCGCGCTGAAGATCATCGCGACGTCGCTCACGATCGGCTCGGGCGGCAGCGGCGGCGTCTTCGCGCCGGGCCTCTTCATCGGCGGCATGCTCGGCGGGGCGATGTGGGGGATGCTCCACGGCCACGTGCCCGGCATGCCTGCCGAGGCGGAGCCGTTCGTCGTCGTCGGGATGGGCGCGCTCTTCGGCGGCATCGCCAAGGCGCCGATCGCCGTCATGCTGATGGTCACGGAGATGACCGGCGAGTTCACGATGATCGTTCCCGCGATGATCGCGACGTCGATCTCCTACCTCGTGAGCGGCAACGTCACGATCTACGAGAGCCAGGTCCCGACGCGGGGCGACTCACCCGCGCACCGGGGCGAGTACACCGTGCCGCTGATCCAGACGCTGACCGTCGGCCAGGCGATGCACCCCGCGACACCGCTCGCGCCCGAGGTGCCGATCGCGCAGGCAACCACGCAGCTCCGCGAGGCCCAGATCGAGCGCGTCCCGGTCGTCGACCACGGGCGACTCGTCGGCGAGCTCGCGGCACTCGACCTCGACGGCAACGCCGAGAGCAGCGCGCCGGTCGGGTCCGTCATGACCGAGGTCGGCCCGGTGATCTACCCCGGCGACACACTGCACACCGCGCTGCAGCAGATGATCAACAACGCACGCAACGAGATCTTCGTCGTCTCGCGCGACGGCGCTCATGGCGCCGCTGCCGGCGTCGTCGGCGTGATCTCGCTGCGCGACATCGCGCGGCTGCTCGACCTGCAGGTGAGCCAGCTGGCGACACGCCCCGAGAACATCCGCGCAGCGAGCAACGACCCGCTCCGCTTCGTGACCGTCGAGGAGACGATGAGCCGCAAGTTCCGCGCGGTGCCGGTGACGGCGACCCTCGGCGAGGTGGCGACGCAACTCGCGCGGCACGGCGACCACGCCGCCCTCGTCGTCACCGAGGACAACGACCTCGCCGGGATCGTCACCGTCGATGACCTCCAGGCCGCCGCCGCGAGCGAAGTGGCGTCGGAATCCTCGGTCGTCGGGGACATCGCGACGCGCGACGTGATCGTGGCGCAGCCCGGCCAGTTCGTCGCGGACGCGCTCGCCCAGACGGGCGCGGACTCGGCTCGCCAGCTCCCCGTCGTCGAGGAGCGCGGTGGGCGCCTGGTGCCCGTCGGACTCCTCCGCCGCAACGACGTGCTGGTCGCCTACCTCCGCGGGCGCGAGCGCCTGGCGATGAGCGCGGCACGTTCGCGCCCGGCCGGCGATGGCGGGGAGCTCGAAGAGGTCATCTCGACGGAGATCGCCGTGGAACGGGCGAGCCGGGCGAACGGCGTCACGCTCGCCGAGCTCGGTCTGCCGCGCGACGCAGTGGTCACGGCCGTGGAGCGCGACGGGCACCTGATCGTGCCGCGCGGCCAGTTGCGCCTCCTCGCCGGCGACCGGCTGCGACTGCTCGGCTCCCGGAGCGCGCTGGCCGTTGGGCTCTCCCGCTTCGAGGAAGCGCCGCGGGCCTAGCGGCAGAGCACTCGCTCCCTTTCTCCTCCCGCCGGATCGCGGCGATCCGGCGGGGAACTGTTACGCGGCTGACAGTCACTCAGCGGGAGCGCGACGCTTCGCGCATGCCTCCGATGTCAGCCTGCGCGGACTACTCACCTCACACGAGAAGGTGCACTGCGAGGTGCACCTGGGGAGGTCCGCTCATGGTCGCCTTGCTCTGGTTCATCCTTCTGGTCGTGCTCGCCGTCTGGCTGGTCGGCTTCCTGCTGAACATCGCCGGCGGGTTCATTCACATCCTGCTCGCCGTCGCCCTGATCATCCTGATCTGGAACCTGTTGTCCGGGCGCAGTTCCAGCAGGGCCTGACCGACCCGCTCAAGTCGCCTCGGGTGACTGGCACTCGCCCTCAACGCCTCCTCCCCTCGCCGTGCCGCGCGGTTCGTACGATCGCCGCGCTCGCCCACGGGCGAGGGGGGCCGGCGGATCGCGAGGTGCGACATGGCGAACGAGGCTCACGCCGGAGGCATGCAGGGGATCGGACGCGCCGTCCAGGCGCTCGGCATCGGGGAGAAGCTCGCGGTGCTGGGGGCCGCAGGCGTCCTGGCAACGTGGCTGGTCTTTGACCTGCTGATGGCCGAGTACGGCATCGGGCACCTGCCGTTCGTGCTCTCAGCGCTGACCGTCTTCGCGGCGTACCGCTTCCACATCCAGCACCAGGACGGCTGGCCGGTGCGCTACGACACGATCGTGATCGTCCTTGCCGGCGTCATCGGGCTCGTCGGGCTCCAGGAACTCGCCACGGACCTGCGCTACGAGATCTTCGACCGCGACAACGCGACGATCATCGGCGCGCTCGCCTTCTGGGCGGCGGCGATCGTCGCGGGCGTGGGTGCGGTGCGGATGGCGAGCCGCTAGGCGCTGCGCGAAGGCAGACGCGCCGTCGGGCGCGCGACGCTACTCCGGCTCGAACGGGATCACCTCGATGCCGCCGGAACCGCCGACGAGCATCACGCGCGGGCGTGACGTCGACCCGATGCGCGCAAGCAGCGCCTCGAGCTGGTCATCCGCCACCGCGACCGGATCGCGGTCCGCGCGGCGCCACGTCCGGACACGGGCCCCCGCGTCCTCGAGGCCCCGGCGGAGCCGGTCGTCATCGGCGACGCCCACGAGGATGACCTCGCGCAGGACGGAGACCGGGCGCTCCGCCTCGGCGCGTTCCGCGACTTCCTGGTGCTCCCGGAGGACCAACCAGTAGTAGACGGAGATGGCGCCCGCCGTGAGGAGCATCGCGATGCTCCAGCGGACATCTTGCAGGGTCTGCGCCGTGAGGCTGCTCGAGAGGATCGAGTCGAAGAACTCGTAGAGCAGGATCACGAGGTTCACCAGCGCGACGAGGATCGACACACCGAAGACGCCGAACAGGAAGACGCGCCGCGAGGGCGACTCCACCTCGGCGGCTCCGCCGGCTTCCGCCGCGCGCTGCGCCGCGAACCAGTAGCGCACCCACAGGGGCGCACCGACCACGAGGAACGTGATCGCCGTGACCAGTTCGTTTCGCCACCACTCCGCCTCGCGGAACGTCCCGGCACCCTCGGGCGTCAGCACGTCCACTACGAGGGCGAACAGCGTGGTGAGGCCGACCGCGAGGGTGACGAGTCCTGCCGCCGCGACGAGGTAGCGGTAGACGCGCTCCGGCTCGGAGCGCGGAAGGCCACCTCGGGCCTCGCGCTCTTCGTCGAGGACGAGGCGGTGGTACATCCACGAGGCCGCGCCGACGAGGAGGAAGCCGGCGGCGGGGATCGTGTCGCGGAAGTGCGCGGCGGCCGTCGTCTCCCCGGGGTCACCGATGAGCCACTGCAGGGCGATGTAGAGGATCGTGCCCGCGGCCCCGACGCTGGCCGCAACGCCGGTGAGGACACCGAACAGGAACACGTACGTGTCCCACAGCGTCGAGGGCGCGTCGCGCCGCACGCCGACCAGCCAGTGATAGGCCCATGCCAGGCCGCCGAGCAGCCCGACGGAGATCGCTTCTCCAACGTGCCAGCCGCCCCGCACCATCAGTGGGTCGGCCGCGATGGCGTCGTACGCGCGGAGCGCCGGGATCGTGAGCGTGGCAATGAGCCCCATCCCGAACATGAAGAGCCCGACGACGGCGGCGAAGTACCGGTAGAGCCGGTCGAAGAACCTCGAGCCGTAGGTGGTCGCCGGGGCGCTGCGCACGAGGAGTTCGTGGAGCACCCAGATCGCGAGCCACGTCAGCGCCCAGCCCCATGAGCCGCCGTCGAACTCGCCCGTACCGAAGACCACCGGGAGCGCCGTCGCCCCCTGCCCGAGCGCGACGCTGATCGCGATCCCGCGCGCGAGCCCGAGGTAGAGCCAGCGCAGATGGGCGCGCCCCTCGGACGGATGCTGGTTCACGGCACGCTGCGCGAGCGCGGCGAAGATCACCCAGGCCGGTACGCCCACGACGGTGAACGAGAGGGCGATCGCGAGGTCGGCGTCGCTGTCCGCGATGACGCGGTCGCCTGCCAGCGCCTCCAGCACACCACCGAGCAGCATCGAGACGCCGACCCCCGCGAAGATGAGGGAGACCAGCGCGAGGCCGTAGATGAAGACGCGGCGGACCGTGCCGATCCCCTCGTCATCCTCGTGCTCGTCGGCGTCCCGCACGCGGCGGATCAGCAGCACGATGCCGACGATCACCGCGATCGGAACGGTGAGGCTGAGCAGCGGCCCGAAGATCACCACGGCGATTGCCCCTCGTCCGTCGGGACGTCGGCGGTCACTTCACCGGCTCCGGCGGGCAGTACACGGGCCACGAGGCATCGACGAAGCGCCAGGCGCCATCCTCTTCGGTCAGCGAGAACACCTGGCTGAACGACGAGCTGTTGCCCAGCAGGTCACCCTGGTAGCGCTGCGTGATCTCGACGAACACGTCGACGGTGCCGTCGCGCGGCACGACCTCGTTGAGCTGGGCGCGGAAGTCCTCCGGGCCGTACTGCAGTGCATCCCGGACGTTCGAGATGCGGCAGCGATCCTGCAGGTCCGAGGAGAACCACGCGTAGGCCGCCTCGGCATCGCGATCGGCTACGGCGCGGAGGTACGCCTGCACGGCGCCCTCGGGCGTGCCGGGATCGAGCTCGTCCTCGCCGGTGGTGAGGGCGATCGCGACGGCGACGACCGCGAGGACGGCGACGACGGCGATGACAGCCAGCAGCCAGCGGGTAGATCGGGTCACGCGGATCCTCCTGCGCGAGGCGAGCGGTGCGACGTTAGCGCTGTCGCCCCACCGTGAGGTAGGCGATCGGACCGAGGAAGTTCACGAACAGCGCCGGCAGCCAGAAGAGCTTGCGCCCCCGGATCTGGTCGGCGGGACGGCGGAACCAGTCACGCAGCGCGAACAGCAGGAGTCCCGCCTGGATCAGGCCTCCCAGCCCGATCCCGCGCTTCTGCCCTGACGAGAGGGTGTTCCAGCCACGTCGCTTCATCACGGTCTCCTCAACACATGAACGCTCGTGCCGACACCCCGGTTCCCACTCGTCTCGACTGTACGCGCCCCCGGCGACGCTACGATCCCCCCATGCCTGCCGACGTACCCGAAGAATCCCGGCCCATCGTCCTGATCACTCGCGCCGAGGAGGTCGTGGGCGAGGACTGGGAGGACTACGCGCGCTGCGTCCAGCGGGCGGGCGGCGAACCGGTGGCCCTCGACTGCGGCACGTTCACGGGTGTCGACGACCTCCCGCCGCACGACGGCATCCTCGTGACCGCCGGCGTCGACATCGACCCCGCGCGCTACGGACAGCAGCGGACGGACCGTGTCCCGACGGTCGATCCCGATCGCGACACGGTGGAGGGCATCCTCATCGAGTACGCCCTTGCGTCGGGGCTTCCGCTCTTCTGCATCTGCCGCGGGTTCCAGCTCCTGAACGTCACGCGCGGCGGGTCGCTCCTCCAGCACCTCGAGGAGCGCGAGCCGCATCGGGCGCGCCGTGGCGCGGACGGGGTCAGCATCGAGTCCGGCTGGCACGAGGTCACCGTGCGGGGCAACTCCCTGCTCGCCGCCATCACCGGGTCTGACGAGATCCGCGTGAACTCGCGGCATCACCAGGCCGTCCTGGCGTCGGGCCTCGGGCCGGACGTGCTGGCGACGGGCATCGCCCCCGACGGCGTCATCGAGGCGATCGAGGTGCCCGGACACCCGTGGGCGCTCGGCGTGCAGTGGCACCCGGAGCGCGTCGAGATGAGCGGTGTCGCCGAGTTCCAGGACGCCTCGACGGCCCTGTTCGAAAGCTTCGTCGCGGCCTGCCGCGAGCACGCGGAGGCGCTGCATGCCTGACACCGAGGCCGTCTACCCGACGCCGGAGGACCCCGCCGGGCCATTCCTCTACTTCGCCTACGGCTCCAACCTCGATGAAGCTCGTGTCCGCATGCACGCCCCCTCGGCGCGCCTTGTCTCGATCGCCCGCCTCGAGGGGTACCGCGTCGCGTACAGCATCGAGTCCAAGCGCTCGTGGCTCGGCGGTGTCGGGGACGTGGTCGAGGAGCCGGGCTCCGAGGTCTGGGGCGCGCTCTGGCTGATCGACGCCGCGGACTCGCGCGCGCTCGATGAGCAGGAGGGCGTATTCCGCGATCCACCCGCCTACCGGCGCATGACAGTCACGGTGACGACGCCCGCCGGGGACGCCATTACATGCCGGTCGTACCAGGTCGTCACGCCTGACCCGGAGGGCTTCCTCCCGTCCCCCGCGTACAAGGACACGATCCTCCGAGGTGCCCGGGCGCTCGGACTACCTGCCGCCTACCTCGCGGGGCTGGAGGCGACTCCTGACAACAACCGGCAAGGTGGCGCAGCCCACTAGCGCGGAACCGCGCGACGATGGTCAGCGTCCTACTCACCAGGCGGCCGCCAGGGGAACCGCCCGCAACGCTGTGAGGTCTTCATGCTTCGACGAATCCTGATGCTCGGCTCGGCCACGGCGCTCCTCGCGCTGGGCGTCGCGTGCACGAGTGAAGACGACGCCACGGCGGAACCGAGCGCGTCACCGGAGACGACGCAGTCATCGAACGTCGAGCCCGTCACCGACGCCACGCTCCGCAACGCCACGATCCGGACTGACCTCCTGCCAGCCGGCGAGGTGACGCTCGAAGACGGCACACACTCCGAGCCGGCGGCCCCCGGCTCCGCGTCGATGGTGGAGTTCAACGTCGACAGCACGGTGGTCGACGACTTCAACGACGACGGCGTCGACGACGGCGCCATGATCGTGCGCTCCTCGGGCGGCGGCTCCGGCACGTTCTACGACCTGTACGTGTTCCTCGCCTCCAAGGACGGGCCGGAACTCGTGGCCTCGCAGGGCCTCGGCGACCGCATCCAGGTGCTGGGCATCGAGTCCGGCCCCGGCGGCGTCACCGTGGTCTACCTCGGCCGCGACACGGAAGCACCGATGTCCGAGCCGCCCACCATCGAGACGACGGTGACGGTGAGCGTCGACAAGGACGGCTCGGTCAGCGTCGAGGGCAGCGCGTCGGCCGAGGGCACCGCGGTCGCGACCGCCGTCGCCAGCGAGACCGCAACCGAGACACCGATGGCCGGCGACGCCTGCTCCGACCTCGCCCCCGAGGCGGCGGATGCCTCGTTCACGTTCGTCACGAACGTCGGCTCGGGTGATGTCCTCGAGAGCGGCGCCACCGTCGAGGGCTGCTCGCGCACATTCGAGTCGAACGTGCCGTGGCGACTCGAGGACCGTGAGGGCAACGTCATCGCGCAGTCGAACACGATGGGCGGCGGGGTGGATGGGCCGGCGCCGTTCGAGTTCACCGTGGACTACTCGGTGAGCGAGGCGCAGATCGGGCACCTGTTCGTCGGCGGCGAAGACCCGTCGGACGGCGCGGGCTTCCCGCCCGTCCTCAACCAGATCCCCGTGGTGCTCCAGCCCTAGCAGCTCCCGAGCTGCGTCGCGCGCAGATAGCTCGAAGGCCGCCCCGCTTCGCCTGAGACGAGCGGGACGGCCCTCGAGTTGGACAGAGGGAAGAGCCCTCTACCTCGGATGTTATTGGATTCAGCAGCGCCCGAGGTTGCCCAGAACTGACGCTTTCGTCGTTGGACGCGCCCTCGCTGGTCAGGCTCGCGGCACCACCGGGCAGTTCACCACGAGCGGCGTCTGCACCACCTCGAAGCCCCCGTCCGCGACCGCCTGCGCCGAGGTGATCGAGTTCGCCTCGTACGACTCGTCCACCATCACCAGGCGGACGTGCCAGAAGTCCGAGTAGCCCTCGTCGCCCGGGATCGCGTCGATGATGTTGTGCTGGCCGTCCACGAAGACCGGGTCGCCGTTCGCGTCCATCCCGGTCGCGAACACCCAGATCGGGATCGCCACCGCCGGGTTCATGCCGAAGTCCGGGTAGTAGACACGTGCGCCCTTGTACCAGCCCTGCGTGAGCTCCACGCCCGACTCCAGGGTGGAGCCGGCGGGGACGATCGGGCAGTTCACCATGATGCCCGGCTGCATCGTCTCGTAGCTCATCGCCTGCAGGTCGGCCGCCGACGTGATCGAGTCGGGCTCGTAGTCCTCGGGCACCACCACGAGGTTCACGAGCCACAGGTCCGAGTAGCCATCGTCGCCGGGAGCGACGTCGACGATGTTGTGCTGGCCCTCGACGAACATCGGGTTGCCGTCGGCGTCCATGCCGTGGATGAACGCCCAGATCGGGGCCGGCACGACGGCCGGTGGATTCACCGTCGAGTTCATCCCGAAGTCGTAGTAGGTCACGTCGTCGCCGCGGTGCCAGCCGTGGACGAGCTTGAAGTCCTTCGCCTCGCCCACGTCGTGGTCGTGGACCTCCATCATGCCGTCGTCCGACATCGCCGTGCCGGTGGGCGTCATCGAGCCCTCCGCCATCGCCTCCTCGGTCGGCGTCGCGGTCATGGACTCTTCCATCATGGCGTCGTCTTCGCCGTCGTCGTCGCTGGAGCAGCCGAGGATGGCCGCGGCCGCGACCCCCGCCCCGCCGATCGCGAACGTGCGCAGCACACTTCGCCGGTCCAGCCGTCGTTCCGTCAGTTCGTCCAGGCGCATTCGCGTCACCTCCGTCGTCATCGACCCTCTGAGGCGACGGAAGCTACGCGCGAGACCTTCCCACCTCGTGACGCTTCTTACGGATGTGACGGGACCGGACCGGGGACGTTCGGCCCTTGTCCGGAATGCCGCGCAAGTCACCCTTACGGTGACCCGTTCATGTTCCAAAATTTGGGACCTCCGGCCGGCGTCGGGTGAAACCAGGTTCCCCGTGGTCGGCCGAATGGCATCGATCCTTCCCCTGCGGGAGATTCCGCAGAACGTCGCCTCAGGCATCGTCGTCGGCCTGATTGCCTTCCCACTCTCGATCGCGCTCGCGGTCGCCGCGGGCGTGCCACCCATTGCCGGGCTGTACACGGCTGTATTCGCCGGCGGGGTTGCCGCGGTCTTCGGTGGATCGCGATTCAACATCACGGGCCCCACGGCCGCCCTCGTCCCGCTGCTCCTGCACCTCGCGGTCACCGAGGGCATCGAAGCGCTGGCGTTGGCCGGGATGCTCGCGGGGTTGATCCTCGTTGCGATGGGGCTGCTCCGCTTCGGGCGCGCCGTGCGCTACATGCCGCAGCTCGTGATCGTGGGGTTCACCGCCGGCATCGCCGCATCGATCGCCGCCGGCCAGCTCAACAACCTGCTCGGCCTCAGCGGGACCGATCCTCGGCTCGAACACTTCCACGAGCGCATCGCGGACACCGTGCGGCACCTCGGCACCGTCGAGCCGGCATCGCTCGCGATCGGGATCGCATCGATCGCGTTCCTCGGCGTCTACCAGGCGCGGCCACGCCGCATCCCGGGCGCGCTCCTCGTGGTCGTCGGGGCGACGGCCGCTGCCCGCCTGCTCGACCTCGACGCCGTCACGGTCGCCCAGCGTTACGGCGATCTGCCCCGATCCCTGCCGACTCCCACGCTCGCCTTCTTCGACCTCGGGAGGGCGATCGACCTGCTCCCACAGGCCGCCGCGATCGCTGTCCTCGGCGCTGTGGAGTCGCTGCTCTCCGCAGTGGTTGCGGACGGAATGGCCGGCGACGGACACCGACACGATCCCGACCGCGAACTCATCGGGCAGGGACTCGCGAACCTGGTCGCGCCGGTCCTTGGCGGCATCCCTGCCACGGCGGCGATCGCCCGCACCGCGGCCGGCATCCGCAGCGGCGCAACCTCGCGGCTCTCCGGAGTCGTGCACGCGCTCACGGTGCTGGTGCTGGTCCTGGCGCTCGCGCCGCTGGCGGGCGACATCCCCCTCGCCGCGCTGGCGGGGATCCTCGTGGTCGTCGCGTGGGGGATCGCGGACGTGCCCGAGCTCGCGAAGCTCATCCGCACCGCGCCACGGCTGGAGCTGCTGGTCCTCGTCGGCACGATCCTCGTCACCGTCGCGTTGGACCTCACGTTCGCGATCGCGCTCGGCGTCGTGACCTCGCTGTTCCTCCTCATGCGCGAACTCGTCCGCATCCCCGTGGCCGCCGAGATCCTCCCGGACGACCGCGACGCCGAGGGCGTTCCGAGCGACATCGTGGCGCTCGCTCGCCAGCACCCGGAGGCGCTGTTCTTCAACGCGCAGGGCATCATCTCGTTCCACAGCGCCGCGGCATTCGAGGCGACCCTCCCGAGGCACGACCCGCGGCCGCTCATCCTGCGCATGCGCGACATCCGCCACATCGACTCGTCCGGCCTCATCACCCTGGAGGCAGTGATCGAGCATCGGCACCGCTCGGGCGGCGACACGATCCTCACGGACGTCCGGCCCGACGTCGCCTCGGCGCTCAGGCGCTTCGGCATCGCGGACCTCGTCCTCGACCCGGCGCTCGACCAGACGACCGAGGGCGCATTCGGCTCCCTCGAGCGGCCGCCCACCTCCTCGTCCGCCCGTGCGAGCGAGAGTGTTTCGCTAGGCCCAGAGGCCCGGAAGCCGCTAAACTAGGGGCACTCCCCAACCACGGCTGAGCCGTTTCGCAGACGTGCCCACCGAGGCCGTCATGCGCGAGCTATAGCCGCGAGAAGGTCGGACCCATGGTCAACGAAACCACCCCGCCGCCGCCCCGGGAGACCGCACGCCGCGTCGAAGACGAGATGCGCGCCTCCTACCTCGACTACGCGATGTCCGTCATCGTCTCGAGGGCGCTCCCGGACGCGCGCGACGGCCTGAAGCCCGTGCAGCGCCGCATCCTCTTCGGGATGCAGGAGATGGGCCTCAACCCCGGCTCCGGCTTCAAGAAGTGCGGGCGCGTCGTCGGCGACGTGATGGGCAAGTACCACCCGCACGGCGACTCCGCGATCTACGACGCGCTCGTGCGCATGGCCCAGCCGTTCTCGATGCGCTACCCGCTCGTCGCCAGCCAGGGCAACTTCGGCTCCATCGACGGCGACCCGCCGGCCGCGATGCGGTACACGGAATGCCGCCTCGCCCCGATCGCCGTCGAGCTCCTCGCCGACATCGACCGCAACACCGTCGACTTCACCCCGAACTACGACGACACCATCGAGCAGCCCACCGTGCTGCCCGCCCGCCTCCCGAACCTGCTCCTGAACGGCGCCGCCGGCATCGCCGTCGGCATGGCGACGAACATCCCGCCCCACAACCTCGGCGAGCTGGTCGACTGCATCAACGCGCTCATCGACGACCCCGACGTGACCGTCGACGAGCTGTTCGACCGCGGGCTCATCAAGGGCCCCGACTTCCCCACCGCCGCGATGATCTTCAACCGCGCGGAGATCCTGCAGGCGTACCGCACCGGCCGCGGCCGCGTGACGATGCAGGCGCGCCTCACCACCGAGGAGTCCAAGAACGGCCGCTCCCAGATCGTGGTCACGGAGCTCCCGTACCAGGTCAACAAGGCCAACCTGATCGAGCGCATCGCGGACATGGTCCGCAACAAGCGCATCGAGGGCATCTCCGACCTCCGCGACGAGTCCGACCGCCACGGCATGCGCATCGTCATCGAGCTCGCGAGGAACGCGACGGTCGCCTCCGTCCAGAACCAGCTCTTCAAGCACTCGGCGCTGCGCACCACGTTCCCCGTGAACATGCTCGCGCTCGTCGACAACCAGCCGCGCACGCTCTCCCTCACGGAGTCCCTGCGCGTCTTCATCGACCACCGCCGCGAGGTCATCCGTCGCCGGTCCGAGTTCGACCTCGAGAAGGCGCGCGAGCGCGCCCACATCCTCGAGGGCCTGCTCAAGGCGCTCGACCTCCTCGACCAGGTGATCGCCACCATCCGCGCGTCCGAGTCGGCCGACGCCGCCAAGACCGCGCTGCAGGCCGCGCCGTTCGACCTCTCCGAGCGCCAGGCGCAGGCGGTGCTGGACATGCAGCTGCGCCGCCTCGCGCAGTTGGAGGCCGGCAAGATCCAGGCCGAGTACGAGGAACTCCAGAAGTTCATCGAGTACCTGGTGGACCTCCTCGAGCACCCCGAGAAGATCGACGCCCTCATCAAGGAGGACGGCGCGGACCTGAAGGAGAAGTACGGCGACGAGCGCCGCACCCAGGTCTTCGACTCCGCCGTGGACGACATCGCCGAGGAAGACCTCGTCGCGCACGCGAACGTCGTCGTCACCCTCAGCGACCGCGGCTACATGAAGCGCGTCCCGCTGGACGCCTACCGCCTGCAGCGACGCGGCGGCCGAGGCATCACCGGCCAGACCGTCCGCGAAGAGGACGCCATCCGCCACCTCATCGTCGCGGACACGCACTCCTCGCTCCTGCTGTTCACGGACAGCGGCAAGGTGTTCTCGCTCAAGGCGTACGAGGTGCCCGAGGCCTCCCGCCAGGCGCGCGGCATCCCCGTGCCGAACCTCGTCTCGATGGAGTCCGAGGACCGCGTGACCGCGATCGTGGCGATCACGGACTTCAAGCGTGACTCGATGATCCTCTGCACCGAGCAGGGCACCGTGAAGCGCACCCCGCTCGCCGAGTTCGAGTCGGTGCGCCGCCCCGGCCTGATCGCGATGCGTCTCGACGACGGCGACCGCCTCATCGAGGCGCGCCCGGCCGCCGAGGGCAACGACGCCGTCATCGTGACGAGCGACGGCCAGGCGATGCGCTTCAACGTCGGCAGCCTCCGCGTCGCGTCACGCAGCAGCGGCGGCGTCCGCGGCATCAAGCTGAAGGACGACGCCCGCGTCATCGCGCTCGCGATCGACGTCGACGGCGAGGACCTCCTCGTGGTCTCGGAGAACGGCGCCGGCAAGCGCACCCCGATCGAGGAGTACCCGTCGAAGGGCCGCGGCGGCATGGGCGTGAAGACGTTCAACGTCACCGCGAAGAGCGGCCCGCTGGCCGTCGCCCGCGCCGTGAACCCGGACCACGAGCTCATCCTCGTGAGCCAGCACGGCATCGTCATGCGCACCGCCGCCGGCACCATCTCGCGCCAGGGCCGCTCCACGCAGGGCGTCCAGGTCATGAACGTCGACGACGGCGACCACGTCGCCTCGGTCGCACGCGTGGACCAGGCCGAGGGTGACGGGGACGAGGCGGAGGACGCTGGGACGACAGCGGCGGAGTAGCCCTCAGGCCTGTGACAGGGGATGCATGGATCGCATATACCTTCAGTCTTAACAGACGGGAGGTA